>JAMPIK010000001.1:101892-207230 GCA_023662865.1 Prevotella sp. | reverse complement strand
GTGGTATTTTGAATTTACTTTTGGCTGCAAACTTGTTCTTACTTGAAGAGGTATTGTGAGGATATGCTCTCGTTGTTATGAATGCGACGTATGGTGTCGGCGAAGAGTTTGGCTACGGGCAAAACGGTTGCTTTGGACTCGGGACGATTATATGGTATGGAGTTTGTGAAGATGATTTCGGTGAGGCCGGAAGCATTGACACGTTCTGTGGCCGGGTCGCTCATTACGGCGTGTGAGCATAATGCGCGTACACTTGTAGCTCCCTGGCTCATAAGCAAGTCGGCAGCTTTTGTAATGGTGCCGGCTGTGTCTACTATATCGTCAACGAGGATTACGTTTTTGTCTTTTACGTCTCCGATTACGGTCATTTTGTCTACCACGTTGGCTTTTGCGCGTTGTTTGTGGCACAATACCAAAGGTACGTCGAAGTATTTTGCGTAAGAGTTTGCGCGTTTTGCACCGCCTACATCAGGTGAAGCGATTACCATATCTTTAAGGTGAAGGCTTTGGATGTACGGTATGAAGATTGAAGATGCATACAGGTGGTCAACGGGTACATCGAAGAAGCCTTGAATCTGGTCGGCATGCAAATCCATGGTTATTACACGGTCTATGCCGGCGGTAGTGAGCAAGTCGGCCACGAGTTTTGCTGCAATTGACACTCTTGGTTTGTCTTTGCGATCCTGACGAGCCCAACCGAAGTAAGGTATTACAGCTACGATTGTATTTGCGGAGGCACGTTTGGCTGCGTCAACCATGAGCAGCAGTTCCATAAGGTTATCTGCTGTGGGGAAAGTAGACTGTACGAGGAATACTTCTGCACCGCGAATAGACTCTTCAAAGCCTACTTCAAACTCGCCGTCGGCGAAGTATTCGGTTTTCATTTTTCCGAGTTCGATACCCAGTTCTTTACAGATTGATTCGCCGAGGTAGTGGGATTTAGTCCCTGCAAACACCTTGATTGGATGTAGATTAGTGCTCATTTTGTGTTGAGATATATGAAGTTATTAGACTCTGATTTATGCTTTGACACTGCAAAGTTAATAATATTAATTGTGTGTTCAAAATTCACCGTCTATTTTATTGAGTTCAGCGAATTCTGAATGTTTTATTTTCCATATTACCGCGCCTTTCCCGGTTATTGTGCATGGTATGGGAACGCCTCTTTGCAGGGTAATATTTTTATGATTATCAGTAAGCAAGTCAATGCTATCAGCTGCACCTTGCGGCAAGTCGAGCATTTCGAATGCGGCGTCCGGGATATTAATTTTAATTGTGCATGATGTGTCAGCGAAATTAACCGCAATCAGCAGTGTTTCATCTTCAAAATGACGCAGGAATGCAAAATTAGTGTGAGGAGAAAATGCATCGTTGTTAAGATTAACGTACATGAGGTCGAAGAACGAGCCTTCTCTTATTGCTTTCTCTTGATTGCAGAGATGAAGAATTTTGGTATATAGCCCTCGAAGCCATTTTTCTTTTTGTGTAAGTTTCGACACGGTGCATCTGCCGTTGTCGTACCAACGGCGCAGTGTGTCGTAGCTCCAGAAATCAAATATGGTAGTTCGATTATTGTTGCCGGCAAATCCCTCATTATCAAGGGCGCACTCCCCTATTTCCTGACCGAAATAAACCATAAACGGCCCGGTGTTAATCATTGAGCTTACAACTAATGACGGCAATACCTTGGAGGGATTACCGGCATAGGCGACAGAGCCGAATCGGACCTCATCATGGTTCTCGAGGAAGTTCAGCATTTTTGGCGCAATCCCGTCTACCGTTTGCCAGCAGTCTGTAAGTCGGGCGGCGCTAAGTGATTGGGTCTCAATGCCGACAAGGGTATCATATAGATTTACTTTATCATAGAGATAATCAAAGCCGCAATAATCCAGAAACGGACGATATAGCCCCACATTGTAAATTTCACCTATGAATATAAGGTGGGGATAATCCTTTTTAAGTTGAGGTAGGGCCCAATTCCAAAAAACGAGCGGCACCATAAAGACCATATCGCAACGAAAGCCGTCAATACCTTTCGAAGCCCAAAATCTGAGGATTGAGAGCATTTTAATCCATGTGTCAGGAGCCGGGTCGGAGGCTTGAAATCCGTTGCCGGGGTCATATCCATAGTTGAGTTTTACGGTCTCATACCAGTCATATTCGCCGGGGAATGCGGTGTACGCATCGTTGCCGGTAGCTTTGGCCGGGAATTCATCGTAATCACCTATATCAAACCGGGGTTGAAATTTTTGATTGGTGAGATAATAATAGTTGTTGTCGGAGGAGAAGAATTTTGTAGTGTCGTCGTCCACTCCGAAATCTTTTACACCATAAGGTGCTACATCGGAGTGATATATACGAGCTGTGTGGTTAGGCACGAAATCAATAATGACTTTCATGCCGGCCTTATGAGTGCGCTTTACCAGAGCTTGGAATTCGTTCATTCGGTTAGGAATGTTTTCCGCCAATTCCGGTGCGACATCGTAATAATCTTTTATAGCATAAGGGGAACCGGCCTGCCCTTTTACGATATGGGGATTATCAGCGGGTATTCCCGGAAACTCCTCCTTGGTGGAATGTTCAATTATGCCGGTGTACC
This sequence comes from Prevotella sp., assembly GCA_023662865.1. Taxonomy (GTDB): domain Bacteria; phylum Bacteroidota; class Bacteroidia; order Bacteroidales; family Muribaculaceae; genus Lepagella. The sequence goes on along the minus strand of JAMPIK010000001.1, from coordinate 204,631 downwards.
ACACGCAATTCACTCCCAAATTTTTTATTGAGCGAAGCACCTTGTCGGAAATATCGTTCATCTTTCCGGAGCCGTTTTGCGCGAGAGTACCAAAGGGTTGACACATTTTATTCATGTTGGTGAACAAACGTGGCAAAACCTGATATATGATAAGTTTTTCTTTTTCCATTGTTAATAAGCAAGCTCTTAATGTTTGGTCGGCATAATCAGGAATTTTGAATATGGACATCTACCTGTGGGAACGGGAATTCTATTCCCTCTTTTGGCAATGTCTTATAAAACAATTCATTGTATTTGAAGAAAATCTCCCAATATTGCGCAGTGGGAACCCATGCTCTCACACTCAGTATTACCGAGCTGTCTGCCAATTCGCTCACATATACCACCGGATTCGGTTGGCTTTTCAATGCTGTTTCTTTTGATAAAATATCAAGTATAATTTTTCGGGCATGGTCTATGTCAGTACCGTAAGCTATACCTATATTCCAATCAATTCTGCGTTGATTTTCAAGAGAATAGTTGTTAATTGACGAAGTGGAAAGGCCGCCGTTAGGAATGATGATAGCCTTATTGTCGGGGGTATTTATTATAGTATTGAAAATTTGTATTTCTTTTACCGTGCCGGAAAATCCTTGCGCTTCAATGAAATCGCCCACTTTGTAAGGTTTCAACAGTAAAATCAATACACCGCCGGCAAAATTTTGCATAGTGCCGCTAAGAGCCAAACCAACAGCTACACCGGCAGACGCGAAAAGTGCGAGGAAAGAGCTTGTTTCTATGCCGATAATTCCGATTACGGTAATTATCAATATGAAGTATAAAGTGATTTTGATTAATGACAGTACGAAAGATGCAAGCGATGCATCGGTGTTTCTGCGTGTCATTAATTTGCGTATCCAATTGTGAAGACTTTTGATTACAAATTTGCCGACAATGAATACAAGAATTGCGATGGCAAGTTTAAATCCGAAGTTTATCAGACTCTTTACAATCTCGTCTATTGTTTCCGAACTTATAAAATTCTCTACCTGTTTAACAGTCTGCCCGGCATCAATTGCAGTATCGGAGTCCGGCTGTTCTTCTGCGGGTAACAAAGCAATATTTTGAAGTAGAATTGATAAGACTGTCATGATTTAATGTCGGTTAAACTAATGGCTCTGCTTGGGGATATTTTTTGAATAACGACTTCATTCGCAATTTGATCACGCCGAATACCGCTTCTCCGAAAATACTGCCGTTCATCTTGGAAGTACCCAACACTCGGTTTACAAATATAATCGGAACCTCGACTATTTTAAATCCGCGCTTAAAGGATTTGAATTTCATCTCAATTTGAAATGCGTATCCTTTGAATTCAATATTATCCAAATCAAGAGCTTCGAGCACCCTTCTACGCCAACACACGAAACCGGCGGTAGTGTCGCGTACTTTCATGCGAGTTACAATTCGCACATACATGGAAGCGTAGAAAGACATCAGCACTCTGCCCATGGGCCAGTTTACCACATTAACGCCCGTGATGTAACGTGAACCGATAGCTACGTCAGCCTTTTGTGTTTTTAATGCGTTCAGGAGTTTGGGTAAATCTTCCGGATTATGAGAGAAATCGGCGTCCATTTCAGTAACGAACTGATAGTCACGAGCAAGCGCCCATTTAAATCCGTGGATATAGGCTGTGCCGAGACCTTGCTTTCCTTGCCTTTGTTCAAGAAATATTCTCCCCGGATATTCCTGCATCTTTTGCATTACGGCTTGCGCAGTGCCATCGGGAGACCCGTCGTCTATCACAAGAATATCGAAAGGTTCATAAAGGCCGATTACGGCGTCAATTATTTTTGAGATATTTTCAATCTCATTATATGTCGGAATTATAACTAATGCCTCGCTCATAGGTTACAGGCGTGTTCTATATAAATGCACTGCAAATTTACCAATATTTATGTTAAGAGCCAAATTTTTCGCTCACTGTCGGCTAAAATATGATGTCAAACTTCTTGAGTAATTCTATAGGGTGATATGATTCCTTTGCATATTTGAGCCCAGGACTGCCGGCATCGTCTTCACGATTTATATATTTGAGCGAGGGGCAGTATTCAAACATCGCCTCTGCAAAGTATTTATTAATAGCCTCATAGGCACCGGGCACACTCCGCAATGCTTTCTCTATATGTATGTATAATGTGTCATGCTTTAAATCTCCTACCGTAAAAGCTACAGGCCTCCCCTCGGCGTAAAGCACTCCTCCCGACATCGGCAGATTATACGTTTGCATCATTTCCAATGTTTTGTTGCAAAGTTGGCGTTCAGACTTTGCCATATCGGATTGGTCATCGGCTTCGGACGAAATCTTTTCAAGTAAACTCAAAACTTCGGGTATCAATTCTTTGGTCAATATGCGGAATTCATGGTTCGGAAATGTGGATTCAAACTTATTGACATGATTTCTTTTTTTGGCCATTTTTTTACCGGAAAGAGTAGCCATGGGGGTAATATCATATAGATAATCCGCCCAATTCGGAAGTTCCTTTATGGAAGTCGGGTTGAGATTTTTGAAATCCGCAAGGGCATATTCCGGTATTGCGGAAAAGCGTAAGGTTTGATTGTTTCTTTCGCACCATCGTTTGAGAATGTCATGGCACTCCCCTACCGATAAAGAACCTAACGGCAGCGAGAATGCTGGTTTACTCATGTCTCCTTCAAGTTTTCCTTTAATAAAAAGCGTATCGCGGAAGATTGCGTATTCATACTCAAACAGTGGAGTCCAAATAAGGAGACCGCCGTAAGAGAAGTCGCAAGTACGGCCGTTTTCGTGAATCAGGTAACGCCAAATCAAAGGCATGACCTCCGGTGTTACCGGTTTGAATTCAAGTTCATTTTGTGAGGTGAGCAAATATCGCTTGGAGTAAAAATGAACATGAGTATCTATGTTTTTCTGTGTTGAAGTAGATATAGTCGGTGTCATAAGAAAATCTAAATTATATCCTCATAACACTGATTCCGACATAAAAGTTTAGACATCATTCCTATAATAAGGAGAAGCGAGTACCGGGGTGGCGTATCAACAGCCCGTCAAGGTCTATTTCACCGAGAGCTGCCATAGCTTCTTTGGCCGACAGGGAAGTTGAGGCAACAATATTGTCGAGAGTACAGGGTTCAAGTTTGGTTTTAAGAAAGTCATAAACAGCTTTAATGCTGCCGGTGTAAGAGTCAAACAGTGAGGGCTGTTGCTCGTTTTTGTCTTGTTCTTTAATCAAGTCCCAGCCTAAGGCATAAGCAATATCCTTACCGGAAGTGGCTAACAGAGCCAATTGTCTGCTTATAAGTTTATTGCAACCCTCCGAAACCTTGTCGGTGACTCTTCCGGGAAGAGCGAATACTTCTCTGCTGAACTGACGTGCATGAGCCGCCGTGTTGAGTGCACCTCCTTTTACCGGACTTTCGGCAACGAACACGGCATCCGACATCCCGGCTACAATTCTGTTTCGCTCAAGAAATCGCCCTCTGAATGGCTTGGTTTCGTGAGGGTATTCTGATATAATTGCTCCCCCGGCTTTTAATATTTCGGTGGCAAGCATGCGATGCATTGCCGGATAAATCATCCCCAATCCATGAGCAACAACCGCCACGGTTGGCATATTCAGACGCAGGGCAGCTTCGTGTGCCGCCTTGTCAATACCATAAGCCAATCCGCTGACAATTGTTGTGTTGCCTACAATATCATGAAGTTCTTCTATAATCTTTGAAGTATAGGTAAGGCCATAGGCAGTAGCTTTACGCGTGCCGACAACAGCCAATATTCTGCGTTCATCAAGGTTTGCATTTCCCAACACGAACAGGTTTACCGGAGCCCCCGGACTGTTATACAGCCTTGTCGGATATGCTTCTTCGTCAATACATGAAAGTATTTTAATATTGTGCCGTTTGACAAAGGCCAGTTCAGCCTCCGCCGCAGTAAGAGCATTGTGTCTTGATTCAAGCAATTCTCGTATCCCGGCAGTGAGCGGCAAACCTGTAAGATCAGCCTTCTTCAATTCAAAAAAATCATGGAGAGAATCAAAAGTCTCCACGATTTTAGATGCGAGTTCAGCCGTCATGCACTTCATGAACGAGAGTGCAATCCGCTCCTTCAAGTCCGTATCGGAAAATTGCCCCATTTATTTGAAATATGGAGAAAACAATGACGCCAATTCATCACCGCGAGAGAGCTTCCCGTTCTTCAATGAGACAATGGTAATCGTGGCTTGCGCGGCATATTCACCATTTGGAAAAATTATATCTTGTTTAAAGACAAATCGCGGGCCTTTCCGCTCTACTTTCAAACAGGAAATAAACCGGTCTCCTACTCGAAGTGAGCTTTTATATTCAATTTCAATTTTTCGCACTACCGGGTCGATGCCCATACGATGTAATTCTCCGAACGACATTCCGGCTTCCATGCAGAAAGTGTGTCGGGTGTGTTCCATATAATGGAGATAATTCGCATTGTTGACTATCTGCTGTGAGTCAAGTTCATAGTCACGGACAGTCATCTCCATCGCAAAGCAATACTTCTTGTTGTCTTTGAGTAAGGGCATGGTATCTGTATAATTCGGGGTGTCAATTACTTCTTGCAAAATTACTATCTTTTTTGTATTTTTGCAAGTCAGCGCACTCCTTTTATACAAATTTTGCGAGACAGACATCTCCGTCAGTTTATTGCTTTAAACTTAATTGTGCGGCATCTTTTCCTTTGAGGGTGTGTTCAATAGCCTTAAATTCACGGTTTTCCTCCTTAATCATTTCTTGCAGGAATTGTTTATATGCTTTCATGTCCGCGATATTATGCCGTGCGGCTTTACTGTCCATTGCCGCTTGAGCCACAGCCGCCGCCACTTCCGGAAGCAGACGCGGGTCAAAAGCCGTAGGCAAAATATATTCCGGGCCGAATTCAGGTATGGTTTTACAATGATATGCTTTGCATACCTCTTCCGGCACCGGCTCATGCGCAAGAGCAGCAATGGCATATACGGCGGCATGTTTCATCTCCTCATTGATTGCCTTTGAGTGAGTGTCGAGTGCTCCTCTGAAGAGATAAGGGAAGCATAACACGTTGTTTATCTGATTCGGATAATCACTTCTGCCGGTTGCGAAAATCAAATCATCTCTCGATGCAACAGCTTCATCGTAAGCAATCTCCGGATCCGGATTGGCAAGAGCAAATACTATGGGGCGTGATGCCATGGAGCGTACCATGTCTTGTGTTACAGTGTCTTTTACCGACAGGCCGAGGAATATATCAGCACCTGTCATCGCTTCGGCCAATGTGCTGATGTGTCTGTCTGTGGCAAACCGGGCCTTAACGGAAGTGAGTCCTTGTCGGCTATTTGTGATGACACCTTTCGAGTCGCACATCACAATGTTATTCCGCTTCATGCCCAGGCTGATAAGCATTTCCGTGCAGGCAACAGCCGCTGACCCGGCACCGTTTACCACCATTTGCACGTTTTCAATTTTTTTGCCTTGTAATTCCAAAGCGTTGAGCATACCGGCAGCTGTTACTATTGCAGTGCCATGCTGGTCATCGTGCATTATGGGGATGTCGCAAATTCCTTTCAGGCGCTTTTCAATCTCAAAACATTCCGGAGCTTTGATGTCCTCCAAATTAATTCCTCCGAATGAGGGAGACATTGCCTTTACGATGTTTACAAATTCATCTACATTATGCGTGTCCAGTTCAATGTCTATGGAATTAAGTCCGGCAAAAATTTTAAACAGGAAAGCCTTCCCCTCCATTACCGGTTTGGAGGCCAAAGCGCCGATATTTCCGAGTCCGAGTACAGCCGTGCCGTTGGAAATCACAGCTACCAAATCGCCTTTCCCGGTATATAGCCATGCATTGTCCGGATTTTCCTTAATAGCCTCGCAAGGATAGGCCACACCAGGAGAATAAGCAAGGCTCAAATCTCGCTGAGTGGAATATGGTTTTGACGGCATTATTTCAATTTTACCCGGAAACGGGAACTCATGATATGCAAGGGCGGCCTCGCGTGTTATCGTCTTTTTCATAGTTAAGTGTCTATCCAATTTAAATTAAACTTTATGTGGCTGCGCTCAAAATAAATTTGATTTCATTGTTCGGCGACTTTTTGGCATATTTTGCCAAATTTCCTTTCAGGCAATCGGTCTACGCTCGGCATAAAGTTCAATTTAAATTGAACAGCCACTTAAGGTCAATGATATTTTATCTGAAAAACAACACATCAATGATTAAAGTTTTATTGAGTTGCAGATAAAAATAATATTTTTAGCGGAAGTGAGTCTTATTTAATTGTCATGTCAGTTTTTTTTGTTAATTTTGCATTCTCGAAAAAGGAAGTGTTTTTCAGTTCTAAGTGGCTGTTCAATTTAAATTAGACTTTATGCAAAAAAGTCGCCGGAACAATGAAATCAAATTTATTTTGAGCGCAGCCACATAAAGTTTAATTTAAATTTAAATTGAACAGACACTTACTCATCGGGATAAGCCCTCTCATAGGCTGATATTATTGAGTGAACATAATCTAAACAATTCTTTTTAAAACTATAAGAATGGCAGAAGAGAAGAAAATCAAGTCGGCACTTGTGTCTGTGTTTCACAAAGACGGGCTGGACTGCATTATAAAGTTACTGCATGAGAACGGTGTTAAACTAATTTCCACCGGAGGTACAAAATCATTTATTGAAAGTTTGGGTATTCCATGCAAGGCAGTGGAAGACCTCACCGGTTATCCCTCAATATTGGGAGGCCGTGTCAAAACGTTGCACCCGAAAGTGTTCGGCGGTATATTGGCTCGTCGCAGCAACGACGGCGACCGTCTGCAAATGTCTCAATACGATATTCCGGAAATCGACCTTGTGATTGTAGACCTCTACCCCTTTGAACAGACTGTGGCTTCCGGCTCTGCTGAACAAGAGATTATTGAAAAAATTGATATAGGCGGAATATCGTTAATACGCGGTGCCGCAAAGAATTTTGACGATGTTGTAATCGTAGCTTCAAAAGCACAATACGAACCGTTGCAACATATCTTGGAAACACAAGGAGCAACTACCTCTCGCGAGCAGCGTATGTTCTTCGCCCGCGAGGCTTTCGCAGTCTCAAGCGCGTATGACTCTGCCATTTTCAATTGGTTTGATGCCGACTCTCGCAGTGCTTTGCGTTTGTGCAAAGACGGTTCTCGCTCGCTTCGTTATGGTGAAAATCCTCATCAACAAGCTTGCTATTACGGTGACTTTGATGCCATGTTCGACAAGTTGCATGGCAAAGAAATCTCATACAACAATCTTCTGGACATAGATGCTGCTGTATACCTTATGGCAGACTTCACAACCCCTACATTCGCCATCTTAAAGCATAACAATGCCTGCGGAATAGCCTCGCGAGGCACAATAGAAGAAGCATGGGATGCGGCTCTTGCCTGCGACCCGGTGTCGGCTTTCGGCGGTGTACTCATTGCCAACAGCGCGATAGATGAAGCTACTGCCGACAAAATCAACAAAATTTTCCTTGAGGTAATCATAGCTCCCGATTATAGCGAAAAGGCTCTTGAAATTCTCAAATCAAAAAAGAACCGTATTATCCTCAAAGAGAAAAATCACACTCTTCCGAGTGTGAGGTATCGTTCGGCACTGAACGGCGTTCTTGCACAGCAGGCTGATACTGCAATTGAAACACCATCTGATTTCAAGACCGTCACCGACCGTAAACCCACGGAGCAAGAGCTTACTGATATGGAATTTGCGTTAAAAGTGGTAAAACACTCAAAGAGTAACGCAATTGTGCTTGCCAAGGACGGTCAGCTCTGCGCAAGCGGCATTGGCCAAACATCTCGTGTGGATTCACTCAAACAGGCAATTGCCAAGGCTCGGGCTTTCGGATTTGATTTGCAGGGAGCTGTAATGGCATCCGATGCCTTCTTCCCGTTTGCCGATTGCGTTGAGATTGCACACGAAGTCGGCATCACGGCAGTGGTTCATCCCGGTGGCTCGGTACGCGACCAAGACTCGGTAGACTATTGCAATGCTCACGAAATGGCCATGGCCATGACAGGTATTCGCCATTTCAAACACTAAAACCTGCCAAGGTTACGTTATTTACACATAAGTAATACAAAAGCTGAAAAATGGGATTTTTTTCGTTCACACAAGAGATAGCAATGGACTTGGGTACAGCCAATTCCGTTATTATCCACAATGATAAAATTGTAGTAAACCAGCCATCGGTTGTGGCTGTCGATACAAAATTGGACAAGGTAATTGCAGTAGGCGAACCGGCACACCAGATGGAAGGGAAAGAGCGCCCCGGCATACGCACCATACGCCCTCTGCGTGACGGTGTGATTGCTGACTATACCGCTGCCGAACAGATGATACGCGGGCTTGTCAAGCAAGTGGGCAACAAGCGCCATTGGTTTGCACCTTCGTTGCGAATGGTGGTATGCATACCATCCGGTTCAACTGAGGTGGAAATACGCGCGGTAAAAGACTCCAGCGAACAAGCCGGAGGCCGGGAAGTTTATCTTATCCCCGAGCCTATGGCGGCTGCTCTCGGCATAGGTCTGGATGTGGAGGCTCCTCAAGGCAATATGATTGTAGATATAGGCGGCGGCACAACAGAGATTGCCGTAATCTCACTCGGCGGTATCGCCTCCAATAAGAGCATACGTATTGCCGGCAATGAGCTGACTGCTGACATTCAGGATCATATGAGCCGTGTGCATAATCTTAAAGTAGGCGAAAGCATGGCTGAAAGAATTAAGATTAATGTAGGCTCAGCCCTCACCGAGCTTGAAAATCCGCCCGAAGACTTTATAGTACGCGGCCCTAATAAGATTACCGCCCTCCCCTTGGAGGTGAGTGTCTCATATCAGGAAATAGCCCATTGCATTGACAAGACTATTTCCAAAATGGAAGCGGCAGTGCTCGATGCCTTGGAGAATACTCAGCCGGAGCTGTACACCGATATCGTGGAAAACGGCATATATCTGACAGGCGGCGGCGCTCTGCTGCGCGGTCTGGACAAGCGTTTTACAGATCGTTTCGGCATTCAGTTCCACATAGCTGAAGATCCGCTGTTGGCAGTAGCCCGCGGCACCGGGGTTGCCCTCAAGAACATTCATCGCTTTTCCTTCCTTCAGAAGAATACTTAATAACGAAATATGAATAAGAGCTTGCAGTAAGCTCTGAATGCAGGCAAGTGAAGTCTCTTTTGTACTTTTTAGCTCGATACAGCACGGCAATGCTCTTTGTCGTGTATATTGCTATTGGATGCGTATTGCTCTTTAACGGCAATGCGTATCAACAAAGTACATATATGACTTCGGCAAATGCTGTGTCCAGCTCTGTTTACGAAACTTCAACTTCTGTCAGCGGATATTTTAATCTCAGAAGTATAAACGAAAGTCTGCAAGCAAGGAATGCTTCATTGGAGAATGAACTGCTCAATTTGCAAAACGAGTTGGACCATTTGCGCACACTGTTGCCTCCCGATTCTACTGATGTGGTTTACACTGCCTCCAAGAGATTCGAGTATGTGATTGCTTCGGTCATAAACAACAGTGTTACAAAGCCGAAAAACTACTTTACGATAAACAAAGGGTTCAACGATGGCATAGCCCCGGGTATGGGAGTTGTATCTCATACCGGGGTAGCCGGTATCGTCGGCTCCGTCGGGCCAAATGCTTCAAGAGTTATCTCGTTGCTCAATATGACCCAGCATTTCTCCGTAAAGGTTAAAAACACTAATACGGTGGGTTCGCTTGAGTGGCAGGAAGGCAATCCCGACATTGCTTATGTGGGTGAGTTACCCCGACACATCGTTTACCATATCGGCGACACTATCGTAACAAGCGGTTATTCCACAACATTTCCGGAAGGAATTCCCGTTGGTGTGGTAATGTCTCAAATCCGCACCAACGATGATAATTTCTTTACACTTAAGGTGCATCTTGCCACAAACTTTAAAGAATTAAATTCAGTAAGGATAATAAAAGACAACTATAAGAATGAAATCGACTCGCTGATGCAATTCGATGCCACAGAAGAGTTGTAGGTTTTATTAATCAAAATATGGGATTAAATGTTTTTACATATACTTTGCTGATAATCAGTCTTGTGTTTGCGCAAGTGCTGATCTTCAATCATATAATGCTGTTCGGCCTGGCTGCTCCCATAGTGTTCTTTTATCCTTTCTTGCGCTTGCCCATGTCAATGTCTGTGAAAGGTGTATTGACAATTGCTTTCGTTTTAGGCATTATAGTTGACATGTTTTCAGATACTCCTGGGGTTAACACGATAAGCTGCTGCATACTTGCAGTATTGAGAAAACCGATATTTCACTTATTTACAGGCAACGATGAAGCACTTCAGGGAGTTGCCCCCTCAATATCCACTTTAGGATTTTGGACCTTTTTCAAGTATCTGTTACTGCTTACGCCCATATATTGCCTGTCAGCCATAGGGCTTGAATATTTCACATTTACGGGCGTAGTGCGTACACTGTTGATTATCGGGGCAAGTTCGTTACTATCGTTTCTTCTCATTTTGGGTATTGATGCGCTGACGAGCGGTCGTTCACATACATGAAAATTCCTCTCTCCCGTCTTTCTGAATAAGAAATGGCCAAAGATTTTAAACTTGAAAAACGAAAATATGTAATCATTGCTTTTATAGTAATGATTGTAGGGTTGTATATCCACCGGCTCTATAATCTGCAACTTGGAGACAATGAGTACAAAATCAACGCAGAGAGCAATGCGTTTATGAAACGTACGCTCTACCCGGCACGCGGTGTAATATATGACCGTAACGGCGAGCTGGTTGTGTACAATCAGCCGGCATACGACCTCATGCTCATACCCAAAGATGTGGAAGAGTTTGACACACTCGCCATGTGCAAGGCCTTGAATATCACTCCCGACCAGCTAAAAGAAAAATGGGCTGAAATGAAGGACTCTCATAAAAATCCCGGATACTCGGACTATACGGCGCAGAAACTCGTGTCTCACCTCTCGCAAGAAGATTACGGCAGACTGCAAGAGAAACTGTATCTTTTCCCGGGGTTTTACATCCAGAAGCGTACCATACGCCAATATCAGCGCAATGCCGCTGCCAATGTGTTGGGGAATATACGCGAAGTGTCTGCTGCCGACTTGGAGAACGACAGCTATTACAGAAGGGGCGACTACACCGGTGACCTCGGGGTTGAGAAAAGTTACGAAATGTACCTGCGAGGCTCCAAAGGCGAAGAGATAATGATGAAAGATGCCCTGGGTCGTGTGAAGGGGAAATACGAAGACGGTAAGTATGACGTATCTCCACAGTCCGGTCGCAATCTTACGTTGGCTCTTGATATGGATCTCCAGGAGTACGGCGAAAAGCTGCTTCAAGGCAAAAACGGTGCCATTGTATGTATCGAGCCGGCCACGGGAGAGATACTTGCCCTCGTCACCGGACCTTCGTACGACCCCGCATTGCTTTTGGGCAAAGAGCGAGGCAAGAACTATGCCGAGTTGACAAAAGATCCCCGCAAACCCTTGTTTGACCGCGCCTTGCAGGCGGCTTATCCCCCGGGATCCACATTCAAGCCCACACAAGCAATGATTTTACTTCAAGAGGGTGTCATTACTACCGGCACTCCGTTTCCTTGTTCTCGCGGATACCATAACGGTTTGACAGTAGGCTGCCATGCACATGCCTCTCCGATTACTGTCAAACCGGCGCTGCAGACTTCTTGTAACGCCTTCTTTTGCTGGGGCTTTAAATATATGATTGACAAGCCCGGCTCAAAGGCAGGTGACCAACTCACGAAATGGAAAGATTATTTGGTGGAGATGGGCTATGGCTATAAACTCGGGGTAGATTTACCCTCGGAGAGCCGCGGTTTTATTCCCAACGCCGAATATTATTCCGATGCATACAAAGGTCGGTGGAGTGCAAATACGATTATCTCCGTGTCAATCGGACAAGGAGAAATTCTTGCCACTCCCATTCAGATTGCCAATCTTGCAGCAACCATTGCCAACAGAGGTTACTTCTATACGCCCCATGTAGTGAAAGAAATACAAGACACGGTAATCCCCGAGCAATACCGCACCAAGCATGAACCGCACATCAACAAACAATGGTATGAAGTTGTGGCAGAGGGTATGCGTATGGCAGTGCTTGGCGGTACCTGTAAAGGGGCAAACTTACCCGGTATTGAAGTATGTGGCAAAACCGGCACGGCGCAAAACCCGCATGGCCAAGACCATTCAGCCTTTATGGGTTTTGCCCCATACCATAATCCCAAAATAGCCGTAGCCGTATATATTGAAAACGGAGGGTTCGGTGCCACCTTTGGTGTGCCTATCGGATCACTCATGATTGAAAAATATTTGAACGGTCATATATCCGAAGCTCGCAAGCATATCGAAGAAAAAATGTTGACAACGAGTCTGATATAGAGAATATAAAAAAATGGAAAAACCCGATAGACTGAACAAAGGGTCGGTAATACATAATCTTGATTGGCTGACACTGCTCCTGTATCTGCTGCTTGTGGCAGCCGGTGTAGTGAGTATTTATGCTGCAAGCTATGATTTTGACAATGCTTCTCTTTTCGATTTTAGCGAGTTCAGCGGCAAGCAAGTCACATGGATCGGATTGTCGTTGGTGTTGGGTGTAGTCATTCTCAATATAGACAATAAAGTTTACGAAACATACGCATATGCCATATATGCCGCCGTAATTTTATTGTTGATAGTCACGATAATAGTGGCGCCCGACATTAAGGGATCACGCTCATGGCTTGTGTTTGGCCCCGTCAGTCTTCAGCCGGCCGAGTTCGGAAAGTTCGCCACCGCTTTGGCATTGGCAAAACTCTTCAGTAGCTACAACTTCAGCCTGAATGCGAAAATCAGCAATTACTTCCGTGCTCTTATTATAATTTTTCTTCCCATTTCACTGATACTCATGCAGAACGAAACCGGAAGTGCATTGGTGTATATATCGCTTGTTTTCGTATTATACAGAGAGGGTATGAGCGGAATGGTTTTACTCTCCATTCTCTGTGCGATTGCATGGTTTGTTATTACGGTAAAATATACGGAGCCGCTGATTTGGAATGTGCCGTTGGGGCAATTCGTGGTATTTGTAGCCGTAATTGTGATTTTCGTGACGATGCTTTGCTTTTACTGCAAAAACAAAAAGGCGGCTATGATAGTGGCCGGCTGGTTCTTGGCATCTGGATTAATATTTTGGCTGCTGCAATACTATGGAGTTGAAATTTCCGGACTTATATACTTCCTTTCAGCAATAGGAGTGGCATTGGTATATGTACTTCTGGAAATGTTCTCCCACAGAGTGTCAAAGTATATGGTATCCATTGGCTTCGTACTGCTTTCCATAATGTTCATGTTTTCTGTAAACTATGTGTTTACCAATGTGCTTGGAGACCACCAACAGATGCGTATAAAAGTGGCATTGGGAATAGAAGACAATATAAAAGGAGCCGGATACAATGTCAATCAAAGTATAATCGCTATCGGATCCGGCGGTCTGCAAGGGAAAGGCTTCCTTTCCGGAACACAGACAAAACTCAAGTATGTACCCGAGCAGCATACGGATTTTATATTCTGTACCATAGGTGAGGAAGAAGGCTTTATCGGCGCAACAGCGGTATTACTTCTTTTTCTTGCTCTCATTCTGAGAATAATACACATAGCCGAGCGGCAGCCGAACATTTTCGGCCGGGTATATGCGTATTGTGTGGCGTCTTATCTGATTTTTCACCTATGTATAAATATCGGAATGGTTATAGGGCTATGCCCGGTAATCGGCATACCACTCCCCTTTTTCAGTTACGGCGGATCTGCTTTATGGGGCTTTACCATTCTTCTGTTTATACTTCTGCGTATTGATGCTGGACGCAACAGATCTGTGGCTAATAAAAATTTTGATAATTAAACAAAGTAAACACTAATAAGAATATGGCAAACAAAAGAGAATTTAAGAAGTATGTCTCTGAGGTGGCAAATTCGGTATGTTCGTATATGATGGACGTGCTGGCATTTGTACCCGGAGTAAATGAAGAAGAAATCCACAAAGCGGTAATCACAGTCCTCACGGCAAGCGAGACTGCCATAGTCAAAACAAATGTGAAATTCGACAAAGGGCATAAGGCATTCCCCGCAGGCGGTTATTCAAAGGCTCGTCGTGCATTTTTCAATACCGTATATGCCAAGACGCAAAAAGAATTCAATGAGGCCATAGAGGCCGCTGTCAAGATATTCAACGCGGCTGTGCCGGCTGAAATCAAGGAACAAAACAAAAAACTTCTCAACGCCTGACAATGACAGCCAAACCCTTAAATGTAGCCTTATTCCCCCAGCAGATTACATGGGGGGATAAGGCCGCTAACATAGATACTTTGATAGATATCTGCGAGAAGGTGCATCCGCAAACGGATTTGCTCATTCTCCCCGAGACCTTCTCCACCGGTTTCCCCTCCGGCACTGATAAGGAAACAGTACGTGCCATGTCGGAGAGAAACACCGGAAAGACTATCGACACCATAAAAGCCCTCTCTGCAAAGTACGGATTTGCCATAGCCGGCTCTTTTATCGCCGATACCGGAGGCTTGCTCTATAACAGAGCATTCTTCATTGAACCGAATGGAGAGGAAACATTTGCTGATAAAAGACATCTTTTCTCCATGGCAGGCGAGAATAAGATCTTTTCTCCCGGCACTGAAAGGTTGAAAGTGCGTTACAGAGGCTGGAATTTAGCAATGATTGTATGCTACGATATTCGTTTCCCAGTGTGGTGCAGAAACAGCCAATGCGAATACGATGCGCTGATTGCGATAGCCAACTGGCCTACAACAAGAGTGGGAGCATGGGAAGCACTGCTTAAAGCCCGGGCAATAGAAAATCTCGCATATGTGTTGGGCGTTGATTGCAAAGGCACTGACACCCATGGTTTTGAATACAACGGCTCAACGGCGGTGATAGATTTCAAGGGCAAGGATATCGGCATCAATGATTCGAATACGTCTCTTATATACTCGGTTCTGGACTATGAACGCCTCGCCAAATTCCGCACCAAATTCCCGGCATGGGAAGATGCAGACACGTTCACATTGAGATAACATTGAGATAAGAGAAAATATTTGCCCGACTCCTAATTTTTTTGTAACTTTGTGCTTGAATTAGCGCACCTCTCCCGGCGCAGAACGCTCTCTCGCTTATACCTGTACTTATAGTAAATTACGATGCAACAAGAAGACAGAATAATCCCCGTCAATATTGACGCGGAGATGAAGAAAAGTTACATTGACTATTCAATGTCAGTAATTGTTTCCCGTGCGCTTCCCGATGTGCGAGACGGCTTCAAGCCCGTACATCGTCGCGTGCTTTTCGGCATGGACGCTTTGGGAAACCATTTTTCAGGAGAAACAAAGAAAAGTGCCCGTATTGTAGGTGAAGTTATGGGTAAGTATCACCCGCACGGCGACTCTTCCATTTACCTAACAATGGTGAGAATGGCGCAAGAATGGTCTTTGAGATATCCGCTTGTCTTCGGTCAGGGCAATATGGGGTCAATAGACGGTGACTCACCGGCTGCCATGCGTTACACTGAAGTAAAACTTGAACGTATGGGCGAAGAGATGCTGCGCGATTTGGACGCTGATACCGTTGACTTTGAGCCTAATTTCGATAACACACTCACCGAACCTTCGGTGTTGCCTACCCGCATTCCCAACTTATTGGTAAACGGTGCAAGCGGTATTGCCGTAGGTATGGCTACAAATATGCCGCCTCACAACCTGACAGAGTGTCTTAACGGTGCCATTGCGTTGGTGGACAATCGTGAAATGACGGTTGAGGACTTAATGCAATACATCAAAGCACCCGACTTCCCTACCGGCGGCGAAATTTATGGCCTGCAAGGAGTAAAAGATGCGTTTGAGACGGGACGCGGACGCGTGATTATCCGCGCAAAAGCTGAAATAGAATCAGACGGAGACCACGACAAAATTGTAATTTCGGAAATACCGTACGGCGTAATCAAGAAAGACCTTGTGAAGAGCATTGCCGAGATGGTTATCGAAAAGAAAATTGACGGCATTGCAGATATCACCGATACTTCCGCCCGAGGCAAGATTGACATTACAATAGACATTAAGCGCGATGCCAATGCAGCCGTTGTCTTAAACAAACTCTATAAGATGACACAGCTACAAACTTCATTTTCCGTGAATAATGTAGCTTTGGTAAATGGCAGACCCAAGACTCTCAATCTGAAAGAATTGCTCGAGGCATTTGTGAATCATCGGCACGAAGTGGTAATACGCCGCACAAAATACGAACTCCGCAAGGCAGAGGAAAGAGCGCACATTGTCAAGGGCTTGATGATAGCTTGCGACAATATTGATGAGGTGATACATATAATCCGCTCTTCGGCTACAACAGATGAGGCTCGGCAACGCCTTGGCGAACGTTTTGAACTTGATGAGGTTCAGACGCGTGCTATTGTCGAAATGCGTTTGCGACAGCTCACCGGCTTGGAAATGGACAAGTTGCGCGATGAGTATGCCGAACTTATGGCCACCATTGAGCGCTTGAACGAAATCCTTAACAATGATGAAGTATGCCGCTCTGTGATTAAAGATGAGCTGATTGAAATTCGCGATAAGTACGGCGATGAACGCCGCACCTCAATCAAGCCCTTTAGCGGCGAATTAACAGATGAAGATTTTGTAGCTGATGACCCGATGATTATCACTATCTCTCATCTCGGATATATCAAACGCACACCGCTTGCCGAATTCCGCGCTCAAAACCGCGGCGGTGTGGGTGCCAAGGGCAGCGATACAAGAGATTCTGACTTTATCGAACATATATACCCGGCCACAAACCATAATTATATGCTCTTCTTTACCCAAAAGGGTCGTTGCTTTTGGCTCAAGGTATATGAAATACCCGAAGGTGCTAAGAATTCAAAAGGAAGAGCAATTCAGAATATGCTCAATATAGACAGCGATGATGCAGTAAACGCTTTCATTCGCATAGAGCACCTTGATAATGAAGAGTACACAGCTTCCCACAATCTGATTTTCTGCACCAAAAACGGTGTCATCAAGAAGACTCCGTTACGCGCATATGCCAATCCGCGTAAAGTAGGTGTGAATGCAATCATTATCCGCGAAGACGACCGCGTGATTGACGTTTGCCTTACCGATGGAAATTCACAAGTAATCCTGGCCGACAAGATGGGTCGTGCAATCAGATTCCACGAAAGTCAGGTGCGCGAAATGGGCCGTATGTCCACCGGCGTTAAGGGTATGACCTTAGCCGGACCGGACGATGAAGTGATAGGTATGATTACAATGCCGCAAAACACTGACAAAACCGTAATGGTAGTCTCATCAAATGGTTATGGTAAACGCTCTCCTTTGGACGACTATCGCATCACATCTCGCGGAGGAAAGGGTGTAAAGACTCTTTCTCTTACTGACAAAACCGGTTATCTTGTTGCAATCAAAAGTGTAACTGACGAAAATGATTTGGTAATCATCAACAAGAGCGGTATTACAATACGTCTCGCGCTTGATAATGTTCCGGTGCAAGGACGTGCCACACAAGGAGTGAAACTCATTGACCTCAAGAAGCGTGGAGACGCCATTGCTTCCGTCTGCAAAGTTGATTCCGAACCTAAAAATGAAGAGTCGGAAAGCAACGATGCCGCCGAAGCAACCGAGGAAGACAATAACCAAGAAGAACAAAATAACGTTCAAAATTAAACCCAAATCACATTTCGCACTCATATAAGAAAACTAAATGCAGAGAAAATGTGTTATTCTTTATAGATGTATCTTCAATATAGGTACATGTATCATCCAAGCATTAAAAATCTAAATACATAAAATCATGAAGAAATTTTTTGCACTCGCGCTGGCTGTAGCGGCCTTCTTTACAGTACAGGCTCAGCAGCAAGATGTCAAGGCTCTCTATGAGCAAGGCAAGAAACTGGAAAAGGAGTATGACAAAGTGAAAGCCAACCCCACTCCCGAAGGTGCTGAAGCTCTTATGCAGGCTTACGATTTATACAATCAGGTGATGCAGGCTGAAGAAGGAACAGAGAAGCCCAAATATTCCAAGAAACTCCAGGAAGGCATGCTGAAACGCGCCATGTCCGGCGACTTCCAGAATGCAGCTGTGGCTCTTTTTAACGGAGGAAAGAAATACCCGGAAGCTTATGCCGCTTTTATGATGAGCGGTCAGGGCTGCGCAGCTACCGGCATGGTGCCTGACACAATTTGCGCTATTGACTTCTTTAATGCCGGAAATTCAGCCTATGGTACTGATTTTGAAGCTGCCGCAGTAGCATATGACGCCGCAATTGCAGCAAATATACCGCAAGTAGATGCTTACGTTTACGCTATCGGTGCACGTCAGAATTTGTCAGCACAAAAACCGGAAAACAAGGCCGAATACGACAAACAAATTCACGAAATAGCTCAAAAGGGTGTACAGACTTTCGGTTACAATCAGGACTTCCTGTTCAACAACTTCTTGCAGTACTACTTTGACCAAAATCGTTTTGATGAGGCGCTGGCAGAGCTTGCAAAGGCAGAACAAGCAGACCCCACAAATGCAAACATTTATCGTCTGCGCGGCATCATAGCAAATGCACAGCACGACTATCTGGCATCAGTACCCGCATTTGTAAAAATGGCTGAACTCACTGACAAGTATGATTATCTTCAGACTGCGGCCGAAGATCTCAATTCAGTAGGCAAAGCCATTCTCGGCAGTGTGACAAAGGTAACTCCGGAAGCAAAACAGCAAATTCTCGACATCTTTAATTCAGCAAAAAAAATTGCTGAAAAAGCCAAAACAGCTCCCGGTGCAAACGCTCAAAAAGTTGACTACATTATTGACGACATCGACTATAATATAGAAAACGCCAACAAGCTCTAAAACAAAATAGTAACCATATAACTCGCCCTCCCATAGTTTCATGCTTATGGGAGGGCTTCAAAATCTAAGAGCTTGTTTAATAAAAAATATAACGTCAGGGTTGCAGATGTGCCTCAGGTTTGAGGCTTCAGGTGAAGTAACATAGCGGACTATGTTACTGGAACAAAGGCTCAAAGCTGAGGTGTAGCCGCGAGACATAACGGTAATTTTGGGAAACAAGACTCTCAATGAAGTAAAAAAGATAATTTATAAATTATGTAATAATGTTAAATCACGGCGTCTTTTTGGCTACTTTGACTCGTCTTTCCGGTCACAATGCTCGCATTGCTCCCTGCAAGACAAGCCAAATCAGCTCAAAAATACACCGCCCTGACATTCACATTTTTTATTAAACAAGCTCTTATGAGGAAGACTGCTCTGTATATACTGATTTCGTGTGTGACGTTTGCCTCATTCATGCTGAGTGCGTCCGCTCCTTCCCCTCAAAAGAAACTGAAGCAAGCCGATAAGCTTGTCGGCAATTTTGCCAAAATCTCAGATGCACGCTCTCTCTTCAAAGATGTGATTTCAGATTCAGTTTATTCACCCGATGCACACGCTTATTATATAGGTTTCAAGATTGAAAGAGAAGCTTTCAAACATTACTATAAGCTCTTGTCTATAAATCGGAAAGACCCGACAGTAGACAAATCGGCAATGGCTGATGCTTTGATTGATGCCTACTCATATGCCATGCACTGTATGGCTCTTGATTCCACGATAAATAAAAAGGGAAATGTAGAAGTAAAATACAGCCCGGAATTATCCGCATGGCTTAACGAAAATTCATCTTTTCTTTATAATGCCGGTATCGCATATATGAATAAGAAGCTGTATTTCCCGAAAGCCTATAAAGCATTTACCTGTTTTGCATCTTTCCCGGAACAAACTTTTTATAGTCCAAGCAATATTATAAACGACTCCATACGCTCCACCGCCTATTTTTACGCGGGAGTCATGGCCTATAAGAGTCATAAGTATAAGAGGGCTGTTGAAGCTTTCAAAGAGGCAGAGAAACATGGATATAAGAAGAAAGAGCTTTTTCTTAATCAAATTTCGTGTTTTTCAAATCTGATTAAAGATGATGCTTCTCTCAAAGATTCACTCTCTTTATTAATCACCGATGCAGCAGAGAAAGGTTTGAACCTATATGGAGTAAAGACTACCCCGCTTTTCATACAAAAATATGTGGCCGGAAAGATTTATGAAGAAAAACAGGAATTCGCACTGGCGGCCATAGACACTGCATTAGTGCGTAATCCCGATATGCTTATGCTGTATACCATGAAAGCCGGGGTATACGGTACTATGAAAGGGAAAGAAAAGGAGGCCGCTGACTTATATATCTATGCCGCTTCAGACTCGACAGCCGATCCGGCAACGCTTAAGTCCGCATCAAAATATCTTGCCCAATACGGAATATCATTGTTGGATTCAGTAAAGGAAAGGACGAAAGAAGCTCGGCGCCGGCAGAAGGAAATTCGCACTGCTTACCTGCAGCCGGCACTGGCTTTCGCACAACGGGGATTGGCTCATCTGCCTGAGGATGCAGAATTGCTTAACACTGTCGAGACTGTAACCTACAAACTTCACTGATGAATTTAATAGAACTTTATACGAATGCCTTTCCGGAAGATGAACGCCGCCCATGGCAGACGGAAGCTGATGTTCAGGAATTTATGAAACAGAATCCGTCAATGAAAATTTTGACAAAATGCTCTTCTGAAAATCAACTCACTGCATTTGCAATTTATTGGCAGCTCTCTCCCACTCTTCGTTATCTCGAACATTTGGCAACCATACCGGAATTACGCGGACACGGATTAGGCGCAGAGCTTGTTCGGCAATTATTGGATGCCGGACGCCAAAGTCTTTTACTTGAAGTGGAACCACCGATTGATGAAATTACTATGCGCCGTGTGAAATTTTATGAGCGTCAAGGCCTCATTATTCACAATGATTTGGAATATATACAGCCACCTTACGCTGCTGATTTGTCTTCGGTAGAACTTCGCATAATGACAACCCCGAATATTTCTGATAGTGAGCTTCAAGACTCCATTATACCGAAATTGAGACAGATAGTATATAATACAAAAGATGACAAGCCGGAGTGACTTGTCATCTTTTGTATTATGCTCTGTATGTCAGATGTCTGTTTCATCGTCCACTACACCGCGCAGCATATGCAGGTCAGTGCAGCCGACAGTGCGCAGGTCTGTGAGGTTATAGTTGTTGGATACATTAATGTAGCGGAGCATTGAGTCGAACGATACATCAAGTGTAAGCAGCTGATTGTTGGCCACATTCAATCGTTGCAAATAATATTGATTGCTCAGATTTACGAAAGTAAGGTCATTCCATTGCAAATCCACAAATCCAAGATTCGGACAATTCTCTACGGAAAATGTTGACAAATCATTATAGGAGGCATCTACATCATTGAGATTGGGGCAGTTACTGAATGCAAGTCCTTGCATATTGTTGCTTGACACCATAATAGTGAACAGTGTTGGCAAATCTTGAATATACATATTTTTAAATCTGTTGCTGTCCAGATTTATATTTTCAAGACTGACAAGGCCGGCCAAGGTGATATCTTCAAGACGATTGAATGCCGCGTAAAGATTTTTCAGTTTCGGACAGTTGTCCAGAATAAGGACTTCCAGATTGTTGTTGCTTACTGCCAACGTTTGCAGATTTTGAGAATTGCTTACATTGAGCTCGGCCATGGCGTTTCCGGACACATTGAGCTTGCTCAACAGGGGTGTGCCCGAAATGTCAATTGTAGAGAGTGAGTTTCTATACAATCTCAGATCCTGAAGTTGCGGACATGTGGAAACATCAACTGATGTCAACCGGTTGCGACCGGCGTTCAAGTAAATCAATGAAGGATTGTTTGCCACTTTCAGCGAAGTAATTCGATTGTGGGAGATGTTCAGCTTTTGCAGATTGGAGAACCCGGAAACGTCAAGCGCACCGGCAAGCTTCTTACCTCCCCAGTTGATTTCCGCTATTTGTCCGTTTTCAATTTTTACACCTTCCCAACTGCCTGGATTATTTAGGTCTGTGATTTTCAGGGCAGCAGCGTTGGTAGAAGCCTCTACTGCAGGTTGGCTCAAGAAAGCCTGAAGTGCTTTCAGCTCACTTTTATTTACCTTTTGAGCAAAGGCAGGTATGGAGAGCACGAGCAAACACAAAAGTAATAAATGCTTTTTCATAGTCTACAAGTATTGATGTGTTAAATTTAGAATTCTTTTTGACTTTATAACAATTGTTTGTTTAATTGGTTCAATTCAACTTTATTACTTCCCGATTTGTTATTTAAGAGTCATATAAATCAGAATTCTACTATGTCACAGACAATAAACATCAAACGCGCATACGATTTGGAATCAGCCTCCGACGGCTATCGTGTGTATATTGACAAGCTATGGCCACGAGGTTTGAGTCATCAAACCTTCCATTATGATTTATGGAAAAAAAATATAGCTCCCTCTACCCCATTGCGTGAATGGTTTCACACCGACCCGGCATTAAATTGGCCGCAATTTCAAACTCGCTACAGAGAAGAATTGGAGGGAAATCCGGCGTTTGCTGAATTTAAAGAGCAATTGAAAGACAAGCCGGTAATTACTTTGCTATATTCTTCGCATGACCATGTGCGCAACAATGCCGTGATAGTAGCGGCATTGCTTCGGGAGTGAACCTTTTATCTGCCCGGGTGTTTTATCTGTATGATTATATGCAGTTTTACATCTACGTTTTCCGATACCGTAATCGTATTGCTGATACTCTTGATTATCGTGGGGATATTGGTATGTCTTCATTGCGGGTCTGAGTATCTGATGAAAAACAGCCGAAAAAAAGGCGGAGATGCCGGCCATGATGCCGAAATTCTCCGCCGTGAGTCTGAACGCGAAAATGGGATTACACGTCATTCAATTTTCTACAATTTCTTTTTTCGCAACTAAACCTAAGAGGAGCGGCATTTTTATTTTCCTCGATAATACCTATAGTGTCGTCATAAACAATACTTCCGTTCACCCATGTGCGTTTAACCCGGGAACGAATATTGTATGCATCAAGTGGACTCCATTTGCATTTGCTTAATATTGTATCTTCATCAACATGAGTATTTTCTAGCAAGTTCAGTTGTACAAGGTCTGCCCAATAACCCTCTCTGATATAACCTCGATTTTCAATTCCGAAGATATCGGCCTGATTATGACACATTTTCTCAACAATAGTTTCTAATGACAAGTGGAGGTAGTCTGCCGATTCAATCATATTTGGAAGAGAGAATTGTATCATGGGTATACCGGAAGGTGCCTTGAACAGAGGCTGATTTTTTTCAGAGAGGGTATGGGGCGCATGGTCAGTGCTGATTGTAGAAATTATACCCTCATTTAAAGCAGCGGCCAATTCCCACTTGTGTTGTACACTCTTCACCGCCGGATTGCATTTTATTTTAGTGCCGAGGCGAACATAGTCCCGATCATCAAAAATGAGATGTGCAACGCATACCTCACCGGTGATATTTTCAGGTGCTTGGGCAAGCATTCTTGTTTCTTGTTCGGTACTTAGATGCAGAATATGAAGGCGAGTATTATATTTTTTAGCCAATTGTATTGCCTTTGCCGTACTTTTGCAGCAAGCGAGCACGCTTCGGATTTCAGGATGCCACCTAATTCCCGGGTCTGTGTCTCCATACAATTCTTTCACTGCTTGTGTGTTGGCAGAGATAGTTTCTTCATCTTCGCAATGTGCGGCTATCAGAACCGGGAGTTTGAATATTTCTGAAAGTGCGTCTTCCGAGTTGACCAACATACCACCGGTAGAAGACCCCATAAATAATTTTATGCCCGGTATGCGAGTGTAATCGGCAGCTTTCAACACATTGAGATTATCATGTGTCGCACCGATATAGAAACTGTAATTTGCCATTGAATCGGCAGTAGCGCGCGCGAATTTATCCTCAAGGGCTTCGAGTGTAGTTGTAGCCGGAGATGTGTTCGGCATTTCCATATAGGAGGTTACACCACCGGCCACGGCGGCTCGGCTTTCAGTATAGATAGTAGCTTTATGTTCTACTCCCGGCTCACGGAAATGTACATGCGAGTCAATTACTCCGGGGATTAGGACATTGCCGGCTAAGTCAAGAGTACTGTCGGCATATTCGTTAATGAGGGACTGAGACGGGTTTCCTTCGCCCACACTCCGGATTATACCTGATTCGTCAATGGCTACATAGCCGGTAAATTTTCTTCCCTCGTTAACAATGAGGGCATTAAATAAAAGTTGCTTCATATGGACCTATCCTATATATACACTTATCCCACACGGCAAGGCGTGTGGGATAAGCCGGAGTATTATTATTTCTTTATACCGTCGCGCACGAGCATGGCGTCAACAGTAGCCGGACGTCCGCGGAATTCTTCATACAATACTTCGGGGTCTACCGTATTACCGGCTTGAAGCATTTTGAGGAATTTGGCTGCTGTTTTCTTGTCGTAGATATTTCCGGCTTCGAGGAAAGCGGCAAAAGCATCGGCATCCAATTCCTCGGCCCATTTGTAGCCGTAGTATCCTGAAGCATATCCGCCGGAGAAGATGTGGCCGAATGCGGGGCTGAGCAATGTGCCTTTGGGAGAGTCGAATACCTTAACCGGCTCAATGGCATCCGCCTCAAACTCTTCAATATCCTGACTCGCACGGAGAGGCTCTGTTATACTGTGGTATGCCATATCAAGATTGCCGAATGAGAGCTGACGCATGCAGGAGTAAGCGGCTCCGTATTGGCTTGCCTTGATAAATTTGTCAATCAGGGACTTAGGCATCTTCTTGCCTGTTTTATAATGAACGGCAAATGTGTCAAGGAATTTCTTCTGAGTGAGATAGTTCTCATTAAATTGAGAGAAGAGCTCCACGAAGTCGCGATACACGTTTGTGCCACCTTGGCTTTGATACTTGGCTTGTCCTGAAAGGCCGTGTATTGCATGGCCGAATTCGTGCAGGAAAGTCTCAACCTCGTATGGTGTCATAAGTGTCGGTTCGTTGCCGTTGGGCTTGGTGAAGTTCATTACTATTGAGATGAGGGGAATTACACGTTCGCCGTTATCGTCAATGTACTCACCGCGATACTCAGTCATCCATGCACCGGGAGCTTTGCCGGGGCGATAGAAGAAATCAGTGTACAACACACCGATGAGGCCACCCTTCGAGTCTGTCACATCGTAGGCTGTAACATCGGGGTGGTAACCGACTATATCCTTGTTTTCTTTGAAGTTATAGCCATACAAATCATGAGCAAGACCGAAAACGCCCTTGATTACATTGTTTACTTCAAAGTAAGGCTTCATGTCCTCATCATTGAAGCTGTATTTGGCGTTTTTGAGTTTGTCGCTCCAGTAAGAGTAGTCCCAAGGTTCGAGCTTGAAGTCCGAACCTTCGGTTTGCTGTGCAAACTCGGTGATTTCCTTGATTTCGTTCTCCATCGGTACCTTGTAGGCATTGCACAAGTCATCAAGCAATTTGCGTACATTCTTGGCATTTTTTGCCATGCGGCGGTTCAGAACATAGTCGGCATAGTTGGAATAGCCGAACAGTTGAGCTATCTCCATACGTACATTTGCGATGTCCTTGAGGAGCTGTGTGTTATCGAATTCTCCACCATAGTTGCGTGTATTGTACAAGTAGTACATTTTTTCGCGCAACTCTCTGTTGTCCAAATATTTGATAAGGGGGCTGTAAGAAGGGAAGAAAACAGTGAACAGATATTGAGAGCCGTCATCGGGTTTGCCGGCAGCCTTGAGAGCTTCCGCCGCTTCGGCACGCGCTGCAGCGATTGCACTTTCGGGCAGACCTGAAAGCTGATCTGTGGTGAGCCAGAGTGCTCGCTCGGGGTTCTTCATATCATTGGTAAGGTTTTGGCCGAATTTCACTGTCAGGTTGCTCAATTCAGTAGAGAGACGGCGGTACTTCTCACGTGCTTCACCTTCAAGATTGGCACCGTTCTCTGCAAAATCTTTGTACACTTCTTCTGTCAGACGGCGATCTTCGGGAGTAAGGGAAGTATCCTTATCCATGTTTTCATATACAAACTTGATGCGATTCCACAGAGCCTCGTTGAGCATCAAGTTAGTGGTATGTTCGCTCAATAAAGGAGTCGTCTCGCTCACAACCTTTTGAATTTCGTCTGTGCCGAGAGCTCCTTCAAGGTTTGTCAGAGTGAGGACAACATTGTAAAGTATAGAGCCGCTGCGCTCATAGGCCTTTATTGTATTCTCGAATGTAGGAGTGGAACGTTGGTTGCATATTGCAGCCACTTCCTGATTTTGTTGCGCAATACCGGCTTTTATAGCCTCTTCATAGTCGGAAATAATAATTTTGTCAAAAGGAACGGAAGCACGGGGTGTATTCCATTGTTCCAAAAAAGGATTGGTGCGAGCACCGACATCTGATGCAGACATAATTGCAAGAGTGGCAAGACAGCCACCGAATAATTTTTTCATTGTTGTGGATAAAAGGTTATATTACTGTTGCAAAATTACAAATTAAATATGACTCTGACAAATCACCTCACATAGCCGTCACAGTTGCTCAAAAGCACGGAAAGGAGTTTTCGCGTTTAAATATGCCTGATATGCAGTTTCATAATCTTTAAAAAGACCGTAAAAAGCACTGCCGCTGCCGCTCATACTTGCATATTCCGCTCCTTGTTCATACAGATATTCTTTAATCCGTTGCATATCGGGGAATATCTTGAAAGCCGATTTTTCAAAGTCGTTGTTCAGAAAATCCTTCCATTGCTTTATCGGACTATTCAGAAGAAGTTCTATATCAACACATTGCTCCTCGAGAGTTACATATTTGAATGCTTGTGCAGTACTTATTCCTTCGTCCGGTTTGAGTACTACAAGGTTATAGCCGGAGAGATTTAGTGCAACCGGTGTGAGAATTTCTCCCACCCCGGAAGCGATGCATGGATTGTTGATCATAAAAAACGGGCAATCGGCACCTAATCGTAACGCCGCTTGTTTCATTTGACTCTCATCAAACGGGCAGCCGCAAAGCTCGTTTAACATCATCAGAGTGAAAGCCGCATCTGCCGAACCTCCTCCCATACCGGCTTGTGAAGGAATATTTTTCTCCATGAAGATATTTACCGGCTGCAAATCCGGGTAAATACTTCTGAAAAGCAATAACGCTTTCCACACAAGATTGTCTGTTATGGGGCAATTGAGTTCTTGCCCGAAAACGGTTAAAGTATCCTTTTCAGAAGGCACAATCTCAATCACATCAGCCAAGGAGCCTGCGTCTCCATTTATTCCGGAGTTTTTTCCAACCGGATAGAATACAGTGGATAAATCGTGGTAACCGTCAGGACGGCGGCGTATTACGTTCAGTCCGAGATTGATTTTTGCATTGACAAACTTAATCATGTTGCAAATTTACGAAATAAATTCGGAATTTTTGAGTATTTTTGCAGAATGAATATAAACAGACAAATATTCAAGATTGCTTTACCCGCAATAGTAAGTAATATTACCGTGCCTTTATTGGGCCTTTCCGACACTACAATAGCCGGGCATTTGGGTTCGGAAGCCTTCTTGGCTGCAATAGCTGTGGGCACCATTATGGTAAACGTATTGCTTTGGCCTTTCAGTTTTTTTAGAGCGGGAACCTCCGGAATGACGGCCCAAGCTTACGGCTCCGGCAATAAAGTTGCAATATCGGAGATGTTTTCAAACTCATTGGTACTTGCTTCGTTTATCGGTACAATAATGATTATTTTGCAAATACCTTTGGCTTGGATTATTCTCAAAATAGTTTCAGCCGAGCCTCAAATAGCTCATCTTGCCTCCTTGTATTTCGGCATTATAATATGGAGTACACCGGCTATACTCGGCACAATGTCGGTAAGCGGCTGGTTTTTGGGTATGCAATCAAGTTTTTACCCTATGATTATTGCGATAACTACCAATTTAATTAATATTGCCGCAAGTGTAATCTTTGTATTTGTCTTTAAACTCGGCTTTGCCGGTACGGCAATGGGCACATGCCTTGCAAACTGGTTCGGCTTGGTGTTCGCTTTGATACTTGTTCGTAAATTTAATGGAGGGAAATTACCGTTTATTTCGTTAAATAAGATATTTACATTCAAAGGGAAAGGCAAATTTTTCAAAGTCAATTCAGATATATTTTTGCGTTCGCTTTGCATAATGGCCGTATCGTTGGGTATGACAGCATATGGAGCGTCAATCAATTCATTGACAATAGCTGTGAATGCGGTGATGTTGCAATTCTTCATATTCTTCTCTTATTTTATGGACGGCTTTGCATTCTCTGCCGAAGCACTTGCCGGTAAATGTGTGGGTAGCGGGAGTCTTATTATGTTGCGCAAAACAGAGTGGACACTCGCATTTTGGGCACTCGGTATGACTGTATTGTTTACATTAATATATGCAATATGTCAAGCACCCATATGCAGATTTATCACACCGGAGACAGATGTACTTGCCGGCATAGAACAGTTTAAAATTATGCTTGTGCTGCTTCCTGCAGTAAGTGTTGCGGCCTTTATATATGACGGCTTGTATATAGGTTTAACTGCTACTCGCCTTATGTTTGCAGCCACAGCCGTTGGTTCGATAACTTTCTTTACATTCAATATTTTTATGCCTGCCGAACATTCTCCTTATGTCGCAAATACGATATTATGGATATCCTTTTTGAGCTATTTATTCATGCGCTCTTTGGCTTTGGCAATTCTTTATCCGCAGGCACGCAGACGCAGATTTCAAATTAAGGCCCTGAAATTTTATGATATGGGGCCTAAAGCATAAGCATTAAATTATCGGGTAGCTTCCGATGAATTACTGCAAAAAAAGTAAACAAAAATATGAGCAAATTTGTATAAGTTTTATCAATCGTTGTGATTTGTTAATTACTTGATAAATTCAATCATATTTTTAAGGCTATGACACAATCGCTTGTTACGCATCGCAAATCGTTCTTGCTGCAAATGATTCCTGTAATGCTGTGTTTCTTTGCTATGGGATTTGTAGACTTGGTGGGAACAGCATCTAACTACGTTCAAAAGGATTTAAATCTGACGGACTCACAAGCTAATCTTTTTCCTTCGCTTGTATTCTTTTGGTTTCTGATTTTCTCTGTTCCAACCGGAATGTTGATGAACAAAATCGGCCGGAAGAAAACTGTCCTGATTAGCCTTATTGTTACTGCCGTATCACTCATTATTCCGATTTTTGCAGACAGCTACTTTGTGATGCTAATATCATTCTCTCTGCTCGGCATAGGCAATGCAATAATGCAGACATCACTGAACCCACTGGTTACCAACTTAATAGCCGGTGACAAATTGGCATCGACGCTTACTTTCGGACAATTTGTCAAAGCGATTGCCTCTTTTCTCGCACCGATTATTGCCGCATGGGGAGCTATGACACTTTTCCCGGGATTCGGTCTCGGGTGGAGAGTACTGTTTGTTATTTACACGGCAGTCAGCTTCCTGTCAATAGTCCTTCTCGCTGCTACACATATTAAGGAGGAGACTCCCGACAAGGCTTCCGGATTTACTGAATGTATAAAATTGCTCGGCCGTCCGTTTATTCTTTTGTGCTTCCTTGGCATAATGTGCCATGTCGGTATTGATGTGGGTACAAACACCGCCGCCCCGAAAATAATAATGGAACGTGTCGGCCTCCCTTTGGTAGAGGCGGGATTTGCAACCGGCATTTATTTCATCTTCCGTACAATCGGTTGCTTTCTCGGAGCATTCATTCTCCGATTGATGTCGCCGAAAATATTTTTTGCAATCAGTGTTATTATGATGCTTGCCGGCATGGCGATACTGTTTGTTAGCTCCGCGCTTATGCCTCTCTATGTGGGCATTGCTTTAATAGGTTTTGGTAATTCCAATATCTTCTCGGTAGTATTCTCGCAAGCTCTTATATTTACGCCCGGTGAGAAAAATGAAGTATCCGGCTTAATGATAATGGGTCTTTTCGGAGGCACCGTGTTCCCTCTTGCCATGGGGGTTGCCGCTGATTCAATCGGTCAGGTTGGTTCAGTTGCCGTGATGACAATAGGTGTCGTTTACCTATTGTTTTATACGATGAAAATAAAAACAACAATAAATTAAATATGTAATGAAAGGAATAGTCGTTGGCATGGGAGAAGCTTTATGGGACATTCTTCCGGAAGGCAAAAAGATTGGCGGAGCACCTGCCAATTTTGCTTATCATGTTTCGCAATTCGGACTTCCAAGCTGCGTTGTAAGTGCAATAGGTGCAGATGCTTTAGGTAAGGAGATTATTGAGAACTTTACCTCAAAAGGTCTTAACCAACTGATTGCAGAAGTGCCTTATCCTACCGGGACGGTTCAAGTGGAGATAGACCCGGCCGGGATGCCGCAATACAATATAAAGGAAAATGTGGCGTGGGATAATATTCCCTTTACAGACGAACTCAAGGAACTTGCGAAGAAAACGAAAGCTATCTGTTTCGGTTCTCTTGCTCAGCGCAATGTGGTGTCGCGTGAAACCATCAACCGCTTCCTTGACACAATGCCTCAAACTGAGGATTCTCTCGTGGTTTTTGATGTAAACCTTCGTCAAGATTTTTATGACAAGGATATTATCTGCAATTCGATGAAGCGTTGCAACGTCCTCAAAATTAATGATGAGGAGCTTGTTATAGTAAGCCGTATGTTCGGCTACCCCGGTATTGACCTGCAAGACAAATGTCGGATACTTCTTGAAAAGTACAATCTGAAAATACTTATCCTCACTTGTGGGATTAACGGCAGCTATGTATTTACATCCGGGAAAGTGTCGTTCCAACCTACCCCAAAAGTGGAAGTTGCCGATACGGTAGGCGCCGGCGACTCTTTCACCGCAGCTTTTATTTCAAGCATACTGAAAGGCAAATCGGTTGCCAAGGCTCATTCAACTGCCGTGCAGACCTCGGCATACGTCTGCACACGTAAAGGTGCAATGCCACTTCTCCCGGCAGATCTTACAGATTAATGATTTCTTTATAGGTCGAGCAAAATACTTATAAGAAGCCTCTCGTTCATTTCTTGAAAGGAGGCTTCTTAATGTTGTGACAGTTCTGTTACCATCGATTTTAACAATTAAACATTTTTGTGTAATTTTGCAATTATGAATATGGAGTTAGGATATACGGGATTGCTCATCGCTTTTGATTTGGACGATACTTTATTTTCGGAAATAGAGTTTGTAAAATCCGGATACAAAGCGGTGGCCAAGATGTCTTTATCTTATTTAAAAGAACCTGTTTCCGCTGATTTTTTATTCAAAAAAATGTTGGAATGTTATCATTCCGGCAACAATGCTTTTGATTGGCTTGCCTCCCAAATAAATTCCGAGACAGAACCTTTTATTTCAAAGTGTGTGGATACATATAGATATCATACACCAAAGATTACGCTCCAATCCGGGGTAATGAGAATATTGGAAACATTCCGCCGTGCAGGTGTGAGAATGGCTTTAATTACAGATGGACGTTCCCGCACTCAACGCTTAAAACTCTCCGCATTGGGTATCGAACATTTTTTTCCTCCGGACAATATCCTGATTTCAGAAGAGTATGGCAGCGATAAAACATCAATATACCCTTGGCAGACCCTGGTCAGGAAATACCCCAATGCCCGCAAATTTATTTATGTGGGCGATAATCCGGCAAAGGATTTCACTATGCCCGACAAACTCGGTTGGCTTACCATCGGGGTTAGAGACGCCGGCGAAAACATACATTCGCAATCTTCAACATCGGATACAAATAACAATCCGCAAATTTGGATAAACAATATTAGTGAACTTTTACACGTTTTAACATAAAGACTCCCTCATAACAAAATGACAGAAAAGATAGCACTCATCACCGGAATTACAGGGCAAGACGGCTCATTCCTTGCAGAGTTTTTACTTGAAAAGGGATATGAAGTACATGGCATACTGCGCCGTTCAAGCTCTTTCAACACCGGCCGCATAGAACATTTATATCTTGATGAATGGGTTCGCGATATGCACCGTAAACGCCTAATAAACTTGCACTACGGCGATATGACAGACTCATCGTCTCTCATACGAATAATTGGTCAGGTTCGCCCCACGGAGATTTATAACCTTGCCGCTCAAAGCCATGTGAAAGTAAGTTTTGAAGTGCCGGAATATACTGCCGATGTTGACGCGGTAGGCACACTCCGTCTGCTTGAAGCCGTACGCATCTTGGGCATGGAGAAACGCACTCGCATATACCAAGCCAGTACCAGCGAATTGTATGGAAAGGTGCGAGAAGTGCCGCAAAACGAGCTTACCCCTTTCAATCCTCAAAGCCCGTATGCCTGCGCAAAGGTCTATGGTTATTGGATAACTCGCAATTACCGCGATAGTTACGGTATGTATACCTGTAATGGTATTCTCTTTAACCATGAAAGTGAGCGGCGAGGCGAAAACTTCGTGACACGAAAAATCACACTTGCGGCGGCGCGTATCAAAGCCGGGTTGCAAGACAAATTGTATCTGGGCAATATGAATGCCTTGCGTGATTGGGGCTATGCACGTGATTATGTGGAATGTATGTGGCTGATAATGCAGCAACCCACCCCAGATGACTATGTGATTGCAACGGGAGAACAACACACAGTGCGCGAATTTGCCGATTTGGCATTCCGCCATGCCGGACTCCCGCTGCATTGGGAAGGTGAAGGCATTAACGAAAAGGGTATAGACGAATCCGGCAGGGTACTTGTAGAAGTAGATCCGAAATTCTTCCGCCCGGCCGAGGTGGAAACTCTTTTGGGAAATCCGGCAAAAGCAAAGCAAGTTTTGGGTTGGAATCCCTCCAAAACATCTTTCGAGACCTTGGTTAAACTTATGGTTGACAATGATCTTAAGGAAGTAATGAAATGAATAAAGACTCGAAAATATATGTTGCCGGACACCGCGGTCTGGTAGGTTCGGCTATTTATAACAATCTCAAAGCTAAGGGGTATACCAATGTAATCGGGCGTACTCATGCCGAACTTGATTTGCTCGACCAAGCCGCAGTAAAGCGATTCTTTGACGAAGAAAAGCCAGAATATGTTGTTCTCGCAGCGGCCCATGTGGGCGGAATTATGGCAAACAGCAAATATCGTGCAGACTTTATATGGCAAAATCTTGAAATACAACAGAATGTCATTGGCCAAGCTTTCGCACACGATGTAAAAAAGCTGCTCTTCCTCGGCTCAACTTGCATTTATCCCAAAGAAGCGCCTCAACCCATTCCTGAAAATGCTCTGCTTACTTCCGCCTTGGAATATACCAACGAGCCTTATGCAATTGCCAAAATTGCCGGACTCAAAATGTGTGAGAGCTTCAACTTGCAGCATGGCACAAATTATATTGCCGTCATGCCGACGAATCTTTACGGCCCGGCAGACAATTTCAATCTTGAAACAAGCCATGTACTGCCGGCAATGATTCGCAAAATGCACCTCGCAAAAATGCTTACATTAGGCGATGAAGCCGCATTGCGTAAAGACCTGAATGTCCGCCCCATAGAAGGTGTTGACGGAACAAAGTCACTAACCGAAATAAAGCAAATTCTCGAGAAATACGGTATTCTGTCCGAAGAACTTAAACTTTGGGGTACCGGCACTCCCTTACGTGAATTCCTTTGGAGTGAAGATATGGCCGATGCTTCCGTATATATAATGGAGCGAGTTAACTTCTCTGATTTACACGGAGAGGAGAAAGAAATCAGAAACTGCCATATTAATATCGGTACCGGCAAAGAGCTTTCCATAAAAAGCCTGGCCGATATGATTAAAAATACCATTGATTTTACAGGCTTGATAACTTGGGACAGCAGCAAACCGGACGGCACAATGCGCAAGCTCTGCGATGTAAGCAAACTTCACTCTCTGGGATGGCAACATACAATCGAAATAGATGAAGGTATAAACCGTTTATACCGGTGGTATCTCAACTCATTGGAAAACTAATAACTCCGGTGTCTGTTATTATATTCTTTATCTTTACCTCAATATTCCTGCTCTCTGCCGAAATCGGATATATACTTCTTGCACGCAAATACATCCGGTGTGCTAACCGCAACGGGTATCCCGCGGTCGTAATCGGTGGAGGTATTATATTTTATATAGCCATGCTTATTTGGTACTTGACTTCGTTGAATTGCACGTCAACCGGGTCGGGTACCAATTTCATTATAGGTTTAACTTTGGTAGCGGCGTGCAGTTTTGCCGATGATTTGGTTCAGCTTACAGTTTGGTTCAGGCTCATTGTTCAGTTTGTTGCCGTAGCCTTTCTCGGACTGCAATGCGGTATTTTTGATTTGCACCCGATAATATGGCCAATATTTATGGTATGCACAGTGGGATTTGTGAATGCGTACAATTTCATGGACGGCATAAACGGAATTACAGCCGTATATTCGCTTTCGGTGCTTGGCACATTCTTGTATATTGATATCTGTCAGGTAAACTTCGTTCCGGCCTCAATGATTGTCATGGCTGTCATCGCCGTTACAGTCTTTGCATTGTTCAATTACAGAAGAAAAGCGATAGTTTTTGCCGGCGATGTCGGTTCAATCAGCATGGGCTTTATTGTGGCAACTCTATTGATATATTATATTATTGAGACACATAGGCTTACAAGCATAGTCTTAGTCGGCGTATACGGTGTTGACACTCTTTTAACTGTGTTGCTTCGAATCTATAAGGGAGAAACTATTTTCAAACCGCATCACAAACATTTGTACCAACGGCTCAATAATGAGTTAAAGTACAGTCAGCTCAGGATTGTCAATGGATATGCAATGCTCCAACTTGCCATATCCATAGGGTATATCCAAATGGAAACGAGCAGTGGACGCATTGCATACAGTCTGATTGTTATGACATTCCTGATTGGATTGTACTTCTTGTTATGTTCCCGTTGTTTAAAGAACGGGGCTAAGGGTGTGTCTAAATAAGGCGGTTGGAATCAGCGAGTTTGCGCTCATCGGCGCGTATGCAACGGAATGCCCCTATCAGGGCAAGCAATGCAACGGCCGGGGTAATAAACGCAAGGCTGTTATAGTCAATCCCGGTGGCGCCCGGCAATTCAAATGCGCTGACTGCAAGATAGTCGCTGCACACCCCGGCTATAACAAGCACCATACACAAGAGGCATACTCGTTTTTGAAGACGTGTGTTTTTGAATAAAAATATGTTGATAAAACTCAACACACAAGCGAGCATCATCACCACGGTGACGTAAATTGTGCCAACCATGCCCACATTTTCCGTAATGGAGGTTATACCATACGAATATACACTTACCGTCTGTGTAGCTCCCTGAATTTGAGCCAACTCACAGAATGAAAACAACGCCGTCATTACCACGGCGATAAGCAGCAGAACCGACTGCCATCTCTGTATTACCATATACGTGAAATTTTTATGGCACAAAATTACTCAAAAATAATCACATAAAATATCGCAATTTCAACTTTTTTGGCGCGATATTTGTATTACACTTGTAAATCTGAAATAGTTTCCAATGGAAAATAATAATGCTCATAAAATAGTTGACCGTCTTCTCGCAGATAATCGTATACTTGATGCCCTGACTTATGTTAAAGCTAACGGGGCGCGAGACATCGTGTCTCAAACCGGCAACAGTTATCGATATATGCTTGAATACTTCGCTCATTCCAACAGGAATATTGAGGACCCCTCGCGTTCCGATGTAGTAAGCAAGATGCGCGAAGACTTACGGCGAGCTGCCGATGCTATTGATGTGAGGCGTATTAAGAAAGAAGCGCAAGGTTCTTTCTTTTCTACAATGCGCATTTTGAGTCTGCACCCCGAAAATAATATTCTTAACTCACTGAATGAAACGGAAAAATTCGCGGAGCAACTTGATATGCTGGCAGAAGCAAATGAGACAAACGCAGAAATTAATATCAAGCTTGAAGAGGCAGCAGCTCACTTGTTTGAAAATGTTTGGACAGAACTGTTTTTAACCGAAGCGGAATATCGAACCCTTAATTTCTTCCTGCTTGAATTCGACTCCAAATCAGCTTTCCAAAGCAAGGCCTTGGTGCTTGCGGCTCTGCTGCTTTCTTCTTTAAAATATTACGACTATCGAAAGTTCAAACTCCTTTTGCTTGTCTGTATGGGAAGTAATGACAACAGATTGCAGGCGCGGGCTTTGGTAGGCGCATTGCTGATTTTAGCCAAATATCCGGACAGGATTAAGGAGGATCAAAGCATATTGGCAATAGCTTCTTCATTGGGAGAAGACGAGAAACTCAGTCAGGCTGTTCGTAAATTTGTGCCGGGAATGTTGCGCACTATAGACACAGACCGCGTAAACAAACGAGTTAAGGATGAAATTATTCCGGAACTGATGCGTATGAAGCCGGACATTGAAAAGTCGCTGAAACGTATGGGTGGTAAAGGCGACATTTATGACATTGAAGAAAATCCCGATTGGGAGGATATACTCAAAAAATCCGGGGTGACAGACAAGTTGAAAGAGCTCACCGAAATGCAAATGGACGGCGCGGATATCTTCATGTCTGCTTTTGCGCAAATGAAGGGATTCCCGTTCTTCCGCAAACTGTCAAATTGGCTATTGCCCTTTGATATTAATCATTCCGAATTGCGGAATATCCGCGGCGTAGTGCCGATGCAATTGCTTAAATTCTTAACAGTCGGTCAATATTTCTGTGCATCTGACAAATATTCTATGGTGCTGGCTTTGAGTAAGATGCCGCCCGAACAATTCAAAATGATGAGTTCGCAACTTTCTGCTCAAATGGATGCCATAAATCAGGAAGTTGACTCTTCCATGCTGCCGTCCGCCGCAAATACGGCAACCGAAATCGTATTGTATCTTAAAGATTTATACCGCTTCTTCAAGCTGAAGAATGACGATGATTCAGATCCTTTCTCTCAAATATTTGAAATACCCGATATTGCACCTTACACTCCGCTGCATTCCGATGTTGAATTGCAGCGAAATATTGCCGAGTTCTATTTCAAATACGGTTATTGGCAGCAGGCATATGACTCGTTTGAGAATGTACTCTCTCTAAGTTCCGACACTCCGGAAGATGTACTGCAAAAACAAGGTTACTGTCTGCAATTGTTGGGTAAGGACGCTCAAGCTCTTGAGGTCTACAAGAAAGCTGAACTTCTTAATTCGGAGTCGGATTGGCTGCTTAAACGCATGGCTACTCTGCTAAGAGCCATGAAGCGTTATGCCGAATCGGCAGAGTATACTCGTCGCGCACTTGAACGCAAGCCCGACAATCTTTCTCTTGAAATGCTGCTCGCCACTACCCTCATGCTGAACGGCGATGCAGAGGCCGCCTTAAAGTCTTTCTATAAGATACGATACCTGAAACCGGAAAATAAGAAGATATTGCGACCGATAGCATGGTGCGAATTTTTGCTCGGAAATTACGACAAAAGCATTAAGCAGTACGAAGTGCTGTCAGATATTTCGGCCACGGATATGCTGAATTGCGGACACGCACTCTTTGCCAAGGGAAACAACGCGGCAGCATTAAGCAGGTACAAAGCTTGTGTAAGAACCTTGTCCGGAGGCGCGAAAGAATTCCGAAAGTTGTATAATGAAGACAAGGAGTATCTGATGAATACCGGTATCACCGAACTTGATATAGCCTTAATGGCAGACCTCGCCACTTCAAATTCTGATGAATTGCATCTATAAAAATTACAAGTAAATGTGACTGTTCAATTTTGAACAGTCGCATTTTTTGTTTAATTTTGTAAAAATTTTTTATTATGGCTCAGAAACCAAGTATTCCCAAAGGAACAAGAGACTTCTCGCCTGTCGAGATGGCTCGTAGAGACTATATATTTGCAACCATAACCCGGCGATTCAGGCAGTTTGGCTTTCACCGCATTGAGACCCCGGCTATGGAAAACCTGTCTACTTTGATGGGTAAATATGGCGAAGAGGGCGACAAGTTGCTTTTCAAAATCCTCAATTCTGGCGATTTCTTGAAAGCAACTACTGATGAGCAGCTATGTCAGCGCAACTTGCCTAAACTCACCAATCTGTTATGCGAGAAGGGATTGCGTTATGACTTGACAGTACCCTTCGCGCGTTATGTGGTTCAACACAGAGCTGACCTCCAAATGCCATTCAGAAGATTTCAGATACAGCCGGTGTGGCGTGCCGATCGCCCGCAGAAAGGAAGGTACAGAGAGTTCTATCAGTGTGATGCAGATATAGTGGGGTCTGATTCATTGTTGAATGAGGTAGACCTGCTGCAGCTTATAGACGCTGTGTTCTCAGACCTTAAAGTAAAGGTTGCAATAAAGGTAAACAACAGAAAGGTTCTTAGCGGAATTGCCGAAATATTAGGTTGCCCGGATAAGCTGATTGACATTACTGTCGCCATTGACAAGATTGATAAAATCGGATTGGAGAATGTCAATGCGGAGCTTGCGGAAAAGGGCCTGACTCAGGCTCAAATCGAGCTCCTGCGCCCTGTGCTTTCTCTCTCCGGAGATAATGCACAAAAGATGCAGACCATGGCAGCCATGCTCAAAGACAACGAAGACGGTTCTCTTGGCATTAAAGAACTCGAATTCATCGTCAAAGAATTTCAAAAACTCGGTCATAATGCAGCTATTGACCTTGACTTTTCTCTCGCTCGCGGGTTAAACTATTACACCGGAACTATAATCGAGGTAAAAGCTCTTGATGTTGAAATCGGTTCCATAACCGGAGGCGGTCGTTATGACAATCTTACCGGAGTGTTTGGAATGCCGGGCCTTTCAGGTGTCGGTATCAGTTTTGGTGCCGATCGTATTTATGATGTGCTTAATACTCTCAATCTCTACCCTGATGATCTTTCCGGCAGTGTAAAAGTGATGTTTGTGAACTTCGGGGAAGATGAGGCATCGCGTGCAATGCAAGTACTTAAAGATTTGCGCAACAACAATATACCGGCTACCATTTATCCCGATGCTTCAAAAATGAAGAAGCAGATGACTTACGCCAACAACGAAAAAATTCCATATGTTGCCATCATAGGAGAATCAGAATTAACAGACCACACAATTACGCTCAAGAATATGACTACCGGCGAACAAAAGGTTTGCACACAGTCCGAGCTGATTAATTTGTTAAAATGAAAAATTTGTCTTGCATCGCACTTCAATGGCTTGTCATTTTAGTATTTACTTTCCTTGCGAGTTGCGGACATGATGCAGGCAAACGTCAGGAAAATACCGATGACAATGCCGCTGCCGCTATGGGATTGGATATTTATCGGAGCGGTGACTGCTGGGTGGCGGAAGTAATCTCGCCGACTGACTCTTCTCAAAATTTGGGAGTTTACATCTTTCCGGACTCCGACAATGCTTCCGATCTTCCCGACATTCCCGGTGCCAATATATTTCCGCCGTCAAAGCGACAGAGTATTTTGCTTTTTTCAAGTGTCTATTCTTCAGTACTTAAGCAATTGGACTCTCAACAAATAATTAAAGCAGCAGGCGATGTGTCATATCTCACGGACAAGGATTTGCTTAACCGTTTGAATGAAAGCGAGGTGATAAATGTCGGCACTCAACAGGAACCGCTTGCTGAATTGATTATTGCATCTAAGCCGGACATGATAATTGTCAGCCATTTTAACGGAGTAGATGTCAGCAAATTGGAAAAGTTGGGCGTGCCGATAATCTATATGCGCGAAAGCACGGAAGAAGAACCGCTCGGTCGTGCTGAATGGATTAAGCTGTTAGGCCTGATTGCCGGCAAAAAGGAAAAGGCCGATTCAATCTTCAACTCTGTAAGTAAGGAATACAATTATTTGAAGAAAAAGGCTGCAAACGTAGCGCAACGTCCTTTGGTAATGACAGAAACCATGTACGATGGTACTTGGTTTATACCCGGCGGAGGCAGTTACGCTGCAAAGTTAATTGAGGATGCCGGCGGCTCGTATATATGGAGCGATGATAATTCAGCGGGAAGCTTGCAACAAGGATTTGAAACGGTTTTTGAAAGAGGCTCCAAATCTGATATTTGGCTTCTTAAAACTTTTGATGAAGACCTGTCGCTGAAAAGTTTGGAAACTCAAGATTCACGTTATATGCT
This sequence comes from Prevotella sp., assembly GCA_023662865.1. Classification (GTDB taxonomy): domain Bacteria; phylum Bacteroidota; class Bacteroidia; order Bacteroidales; family Muribaculaceae; genus Lepagella. The sequence goes on along the minus strand of JAMPIK010000001.1, from coordinate 164,436 downwards.
GTTTAAGCCGGCTCAAACCGGAGGGGTTTGGAGCGTTAACACCAAGGCAATGCCCTATTTTGACGAGACTCCCTTCCACCCGGAGCTTATTTTGAAAGACTATATCAGCATATTCCACCCGTCGCTGATTCCGGGCTTAAAGCCTCATTATTACAAGCAAGCTATGAAGTAAGTCTTTATGCGTCGGAAGCTATCTTACATACTTACAGCAGTCTTGGCTATATTTTTATTTATGGCTTGTTTGCTCACCGGCGCAGTAGATATTCCGGCATCGCAAATAATAAGTACACTATTTGGCGGCAATACGGGCAATCCCGTTTATGAAACCATAATCATGGAGTCGCGCTTGCCCATGGCATTAACAGCCGTGTTCTGCGGAATGTCGCTTTCGCTCTCCGGATTGATGCTCCAGACAACATTCAGTAATCCTTTGGCCGGCCCTTCCATATTGGGCGTGAGCACCGGAGCCTCTTTGGGTGTAGCTCTGATTATTATGGGAACAGCAGAAGGCTTTTTATCCTCTGTTGGTTTAGGTACGCACTTTACTGCAATGGCAGGTGCTCTACTCGGTGCTTCCGTAATTATCTTTATCTTGATTTCGCTCTCATCTGCCGTAAAAAGTGCAACCATGCTTCTCATTGCCGGAATAATGATTAGCTATCTTGCGTCCGCCTTAATATCATGGCTGAATTTCTTTGCGCCCGCACAAGAAGTAAAAGGGTTTGCAGTGTGGGGTATGGGCTCATTTATGGGAGTGACCATCCGTGACTTGCCTCTGTTCGGATTATTGACGTTTGCCCTTTGTGTCGGCAGTATATTCTTATGTAAGCCGCTTAATGCTTTACTCAGCGGTGACAACTATGCCGCTTCGTTAGGCTATAATCCCCGACAAACACGCACCCTCATATTGCTGTATTCCGGTCTGCTAACGTCCATTGCCACAGCGTATTGCGGCCCGGTAGGTTTTATAGGTCTTGCAGTTCCACACATTGCAAGAGTGGCATGGGGAACCTCAAATCACAATATCCTGATGCCTGCTACGATTCTGAGCGGTGCGACTGTCGGGCTTCTCTGTGCTTTACTTAGTGTGATGCCCTCCTCCATTGGCATATTGCCGCTTAGTGCTGTCACACCGTTAATCGGAATTCCCGTGATTTTGTATGTAATACTCATGCGTAAAAAACTTTACTATTTCAACTGATGGCTCTGACGTATCTCCAAACCGAATCATTAAGTATCGGCTACTCCTCCCCTCTGGCGGAGAAGCTTGATTTATCGCTGCTTGAAGGAAATGTGGTATCTCTTGTAGGCGGTAACGGAATTGGAAAGTCAACCCTAATGCGCACTTTGTGTGGAGAATTAAAACCCATAGTCGGCGAAGTATATATTTTGGATAAGAAGTTGAGAAACATTCCGCGCAAAGAGCTTGCAAAATATATTTCGGTTGTAAGTACATCATCGGGGTTGACAGGAGGTCTCACCGTGCAAGAGTTTGTAGAACTCGGCCGACAGCCCTATACCGGAGTGTTCGATATGCTCAAAGGTGCTGATAAGGAGCATTGCCGTACGGCAATGCGCGACACCGGCATTACTTACAAAGCCGGTTCATACATCGCGGAGCTAAGCGATGGAGAACGCCAAAAAGCTATGATTGCCAGAGCTTTAGCTCAAGACACACCTGTTATGTTTCTTGATGAACCATTCTCGTTTCTTGATCCGGCAGCGCGTCTTGAAATTATGGATATGCTTTGTTCGATAGCTAAGGAAAAGAGAAAAGCCGTATTGCTTACTTGCCATGACGTGGCTCTTTCACTGCGTATGGCCTCACGTATTTGGCTTTTTTCTCGCGAAGGCTGCATTTATGACTTTACCCCGGAAACGGCAATTAAAAGCAATAAACTCGAATCGCTCTATCAATCAGAAAGAGTGCATTTTTCAAAAGAATTAGGAGACTATATCATAAGCAAAGAGTGATTATGGATAAAATTAACTTACGACAATTCCTTGTGTATCAACCTAATGGTGAGGTGGAGCAGTCATCTGACAAAGCATATCTTGCATTGGCCAACAAGTTGTATCGGCATTGGGAAGATAACGCCTTATTTCAAGAAGCTCCGGACGATTTGAAGAAGGTAGTTTGTATTGGCATAGTCGGATATTATCAGGATATTATTTCTGATGCCGGCCTATGGCGCTCATTTATAGACCAATGCAAACAGAGATATGGCAATTATGTGCCTTTCCACAAGGACAATGAAGAATATATTTTATACGAACTCAATCTCGCAGACGTTGAGTTTGTAGTCTGGTACTATCTTGCCTTCAACTCCATGCAATTCAGGTTTTTGTCTCCATCGGATACACGCTTGTTGAAACTTGCCAATGCGCTTTATCATATTTTGGAAGACGAGTATGATGAAATACCTTCTCCTGAAAATTATAAATCGCTGATGGATTGCGAATTTCACAACCCCGAAGATACTGAAAAACTATACGACCTGGGGCAATGGCTGTTTTGGAGAAACTGGCTGCTCTTTCCGCCTTTCCAACTCTCCTATTCACAGATATACTCTCAAATAGTCGAGATACAGCACAGTTCACCCTCCCAACAGATAGCTGCACAACGCATTGAAGAATTGCAGCAAGAAGTAATGACTTCCATGCCCACCGGCCCGTTAGCATTGTATTTGCGGGAATGGATGAGCCTCGTGCTTGACGGTAAATTGCCGACCACTAAACAACAGGCAGCTCCGGTGCAAAAAGAACACCCCTACTATACTGCGTTTGTTAAGGCAAACAACGGTATGACAATGCGTTTTGTCAAGACCTATGATAAGCTTAACGATTTCTTTATCAACGGTATGGGTTGGGAAAAGGATGAAGATCATCTGCCGCAGTTCAAGGGGCACTCTGACTTCGTGCTAATGGTTACAATCGACAAGGGGTTAATGTTAGCAAAGGACATTGCAAAGTGCATAAAACACCCCGAAAATCCCTTGTATGAAAAAGAATACGCGGAGAAATTCGCCTTCACTTTGTTGAGCCAGCGCGCCGTATGTCCTTCCGATATGCTGTTACATATCTGTAACAATGGGTGGTTGCCGGATGCTCGTTTCCCCGAATCAGTGGGTCTTGATGTTGCCAATCAGCAGGAAGAGCAAAGCACCAATTTAGTAAAAGATAATTGGGACTTCATAGCCCGAGTGTATCTACAAGAATTTTATCGTGCTGATTTGTAACTAAATAAGTATATAAGTATGAAATTCAAGATTAAACTCATATGCCTGTCGGCGATAATGGCTTTCCCTTTAGTCATGTCGGCTCAGACTACCAAAGAGGAGGTACTTCAAGATCTTAACCGCACCGGAGGGGTATATTATGCATATCCGGTTAGCGAAACTGAACAGACACCTGCTCCCAAAGGCTATGAACCGTTTTATGTAAGCCATTTCGGAAGACATGGATCTCGCTACTTGATTTCAGACAATGATGTGGCATGGGTGGCTCGTGTAATGCAAAATGCCGCAGATGCCGATGCACTTACGCCTTTGGGTAAAGATGTGCTGAACCGTCTGAATACCCTCATGACAGAGACTGAGGGCAGAAGCGGAGACCTCTCTCCTCTTGGTGTTCGTCAGCACAAAGGGATAGCCAATCGTATGGCCAAGTCATACCCACAGATTTTTAAAAACAATAACGCCAAACTCACGGCTCGCTCCACTTTGGTGCCGAGGTGCATTTTGTCAATGGCTGCATTTTGCGAAGCTTTGAAAGAGCAGAACCCAAAGCTCCAAATAGACCGTGAGTCATCAGACCGATATGTGCGCTATCTCAATTATCATACTGCAGACCACGGCACATATACCAACGGCGGCAAATGGAAAGTGGCATACGAAAATTTCAAGGATAAACACACAAATCCCGAACGTTTGATAAACAGATTGTTCAGCAATCCGGAATATGTAAAAATGAATATCAACCCTCACGAGTTGATGTGGGGATTTTATTGGATTGCATCCGATATGCAGAATGTAGAGACACCCGGAACTTTCTACGATATTTTCACCCCCGATGAGCTGTTCGACCTTTGGCAAGTTTTTAATTTTATATTTTATGTGAACGACGGTGCCTTCTCGCTTAATGGTACCAAAGTGATTGACAATGCCATACCTCAATTGGCAAACATAATAGAGAGTGCAGACGCAGCCTTGTCCGGCAATGTACCGGCTGCAGACCTCCGGTTTGCCCACGATGGCAATCTGATACCCTTGGCGGCAATCCTCCAACTTAAAGACTGCAATATTGCAGAGAGCAATCCGGATAAATTCTACCGCGCATTCTCCGATTGGAAAATTGCCCCCATGGCCGGCAATATTCAATTAATCTTCTATCGCAATAAAAAAAATCCGGAAGATGTATTGGTGAAATTCATGCTCAATGAGCGCGAAACATCCATTCCGATTCAGACAGACTCTTATCCGTACTATCATTGGAACGATGTAAAAACATTCTACACTCCGACACTTGAACGCAATCCGGCCAAATAACAGTACCAACTTCAATATGAAATGGACACTCCTTCAATGTGAGTGTCCATTTTTTATTAAAATATGCGGAAAATTGAAAAAAATTACGGTTTTTCGTTAACAAAGTCGCCTCCTTGTGTGTTAATAATATAGTTAGTCTGTTCGAGCTGACGAAAACCTCTCTCATGTCCCTAACTTAATACCAAAGTTAATACCAAAGAATATGAGCTATCTGAAGTTTGACAAAAGCCTGATGATTAATCTTGATCAAAGTCTGCCGAAAGAAATGCTGCGTACCAACAAAAGCGGTGCTTACCACTGTACCTCAATAGTAGGTTGCAACACACGCAAACAGCATGGGTTGCTTGTTATCCCGATTCCGGATATGGACGACAAGGCTCATGTGTTGCTCTCTTCGCTTGACGAGACGGTGATACAACACGGTGCACCCTTCAACCTTGGACTGCATCAATACGGTGACGGCGTGTTTAATCCTGGCGGTCACAAATATATACGCGAGTTCAATTGCGAGAGCGTGCCTACGCTAACATTCCGGGTTGGCGGCGTAATTCTGACGAAGGAAAAAGTATTCATCTCTCATGAAAACCGCATACTGATAAAGTATACTCTGAAAGACGCACATTCTCCCACAACATTGCGTTTCCGTCCGTTCCCGGCGTTCCGGAATGCCAACGACTTGTGTATGGAAAACACGGCGCTTGACCCCACCATGCATGTATGCAAAGGGGGAATGAGCTGCTGCCTGTATCCGGGATATCCCTCTCTATTCATGGAATTTAACAAAGACGCCAAATGGGTAGACGACCCCTATTGGTACAAGGGCATTGAGTATTACAAAGACCGCGACAGAGGTCTCCCCTACAAAGAAGACCTGTATTCTCCCGGCTATTTTGAATTGCCTGTCAGCAAGGGGGAAAGTGTAATCTTTTCTGCTTCCACATTTGAATGTGACCCGAACGACTTTGAAACTACCTTTGACGAGGAAGTGAAGACTCGCACTTGCCGTACAAGCTTCTATAATTGTCTGAAAAATGCCGCCGTACAGTTTTATCTCAAGAAGAAAAGCAGCACATATATAATGGCCGGTTATCCGTGGTATAATGTGCGCAGTCGTGATGAGCTTATTGCCCTGCCGGGGTGTACTTTGGCAATCGACCATAAAGAAGATTACCATATAATTCTTTCCACCTTTCTAAAAGCCCTCTATAAATATATAAACGAGGGTATAAAAGACTCGACTATAAAAGAGATAGATCTCCCCGATATCCCGCTTTGGACAATATGGGCCATAATGCAATTTAAGCACACACAGGGCGTTAGTGCATGTAAAGAAAAATATGGCCTTGATGTCAAAAATCTTATTGAGGCGATAATAAACCACAAAGTGCCTAATTTACGCCTTGACGATAACGGCTTGGTTTTCAGCGATGGCCGGAATATCCCGGTGACTTGGCTTTCCGCAAGCATCAACGGCAAACCCATTATCCCTCGCAGCGGCTATATTGTAGAGTTCAATGCCTTATGGTATAACGCATTGTCGTTCTTGTTGGATATGTATGCCGATGATGATACGGGAATATTAAACAAACCGCGTCTTGAAGCAATCAAAACTAAATGTGGTGAATCTTTTGTGGAGACATTCTTCAACGAGTTCGGGTATCTGTACGATTATGTAGACGGCAATTATGCCGACTTGCAGGTTCGTCCCAATATGGCTATTGCCATAGGTTTGGATTATAGTCCGTTAGATCGCCGGCAACGCCGTAAGGTGCTTGACTTTGTGACACGCGAGCTTCTCACCCCCAAAGGCTTGCGTACCCTCTCCCCGAAAAGTGAAGGATACACCCCGAATTATGTGGGAGGTCCCTTGGAACGCGAATATGCCGTACACCGCGGACCGGCCAGACCTTGGCTTTTCGGCTTTTATGCCGATGCCTACCTTAGAGTCTTCGGCTATAGCGGTCTCGGTTTCATTGAGAGAATGATGATTGGGTTTGAAGATGAAATGTCTGAAGGCTGCATAGGTTCTCTCTCAGAGATGTATGACGCCAATCCACCGTATAAGGGTCGCGGCGCGGTGTCCACTGCAAAGAATGTCGGAGAAATATTGCGTACACTAAAACACGTTAAACGCTTGATTAAACAACAAGAAGAAACTCACGTATGAAAGCACTGATGTTTGGATGGGAGTTTCCTCCCCATATCTTGGGCGGTCTCGGAACAGCCAGCTACGGCCTGAGTCGCGGTATGCACAATTGCGGTGACATGGACATTACCTTTGTCATACCCCGACCTATGGGAGATGAAGACAAGTCGTTCGCAAATATTATAGGCTGCAACGACACCCCGGTGGCCTGGCGCGATGTTAGCCGCGAATATGTAGAAAGCCGTATCGGCAACGTGATGAATCCGGATTTGTATTTTGCGCTCCGGAATCACATCTATGCAGACTTCAACTATATGAAACTAAACGACCTCGGATGTATTGAATTTTCAGGCAGATACCCGGATAACCTCTTGGAGGAGATTAACAATTACTCAATAGTAGCCGGTGTGATAGCTCGTACCATAGAATGTGATATAATACATTCGCACGACTGGCTCACATATCCGGCCGGAATTCACGCAAAGAGAGTCACGGGCAAACCCTTGGTAATACATGTACACGCTACAGATTTTGACCGTTCTCGCGGCAATGTTAACCCCACTGTCTTTGCAATAGAAAAAGACGGTATGCAAATGGCAGACCATATCATAACGGTATCGAACCTCACACGCCGCACTGTAATAGAAAAGTATGGCATTGATCCGGCGAAAGTCACGACAGTACACAATGCAGTTGTACCCCTTGCTGATGATTTGCTTTCAATCCCCAAACCGGAAAGCAAAGAAAAGGTTGTCACATTTCTCGGACGAATTACGATGCAAAAGGGTCCGGAATATTTTGTGGAAGCCGCAGCCAAGGTATTGAAGAAAAATCACAATGTGCGTTTTGTGATGGCCGGCAGCGGCGACATGATGGACGATATGATTGATCTTGTGGCAAAACGTGGCATTGCAGACCGCTTCCATTTTACCGGCTTCTTACGGGGACGTCAAGTCTATGAAATGCTTAAGGCTTCTGATGTGTATATAATGCCGTCAGTCTCCGAGCCTTTCGGCATATCCCCTCTTGAAGCAATGCAGATGGGAGTACCCTCTATCATATCCAAACAGAGCGGTTGCGCTGAAATTCTTTCAAATGTAATCAAAACCGACTACTGGGATATTGATGCCATGGCCGATGCAATTCATGCCATAATCTCATATCCGGCTATGTATAAATCTCTTAAAGATGAAGGTATTGAAGAGATGAAAGGCATCACATGGGAGAAAGCCGGCCAAAAAGTGATTGACATCTACAAATCAATAATACAATAACACCCATCCAAAGATATGAAATCAATTTGTTTTTATTTCCAGATACATCAGCCGTTTCGTTTGAAACGCTATCGCTTTTTTGATATTGGCCGCGATCATTACTATTATGATGATTTCGCCAACGATGATATCATTACTCGTATAGCAAACAACAGTTACATGCCTATGGCACAGACCCTGCTTGACATGATTAGCCAAAGCGAGGGCAGATTTAAATGTGCCATATCAATTACCGGCACTGCAATTGAACAATTACAGCAATATGTGCCGGAGTTTATCGACCTGCTCAAGAAACTCGCTGATACCGGCTGTGTTGAATTTCTGTCTGAAACGTATGCTCACTCTTTGGCAAGTTTGGAAGATACGGAAGAATTTATCCGTCAGGTAAAGACTCACGACAAGTTGATACACACACTGTTTGGCCAAGTACCGAAAGTAATTCGCAACACTGAGCTGATTTATGACGATGACATTGCGTGCATAATGGCTTCCATGGGTTTTAAAGGAGCCATCACAGAAGGCGCCAAGCACATTTTAGGGTGGAAGAGTCCCAACTTCCTTTATCGATCCGCCTCTGCTCCCAAGCTGAAACTGCTGTTGAAGAACGATAAACTCTCAGACGATATCTCCCGCAATTTCTCCAACACGGATTGGCCGGAATATCCGCTCACAGCCGACAAATATATGGACTGGATTGCCGCTCTTCCGGAAGATTGCCAGATTGTCAATCTGTTTCTCTCTATGGAAACATTCGGTGAATTTCAGCGCCGTGAGTCCGGTATATTCGACTTTATGAGAGCATTGCCTCGCTTTGCTGCCGAAAGACGAATTTCGTTTATGACTCCCACTGAGGCGGTTACCAAACTAAAACCCGTTGGGGAACTCTCTGTTCCCTATCCGATGTCTTGGGCTGATGAGGCGCGCGATATCTCCGCATGGAAAGGTAATTTACTTCAAAATGAGGCACTTGAAAAACTGTATTCAATCGCCGAGCGTGTAAATATGTGTACAGACAAACGCCTCAAGCAGGATTGGGAATATCTGCAAAGTTCAGATCATTTCTACTATATGAGTACAAAGAACTTGGCCGATGGCACGGCTCACGCCTCTTTCAGCCCATACGAAAGTCCGTATGCCGCTTTCACCAACTATATGAATGTGTTGGCCGACTTTATTGTTCGCGTAGAAGACCAGTATCCTTTGGAAATTGAAAACGAAGAACTCAATTCTTTGCTGCTTACCATACGTAATCAAGCTCAAGAAATAGAAATACTCAATCGCGAAGTAAAGCAATTGCGAAATAATATCCTTGCCGCCGATGACTCCAACAATACACCGGTAAAGGAAAAGAAAACGGCGAAAAAATCAACTGCCAAAAAGACCCTAAAAAAATAAAATACAAAAGAGTCAAAGCTAAGCAGAGAGTCGCACCCGCGGCTCTCTGCTTGGCTTTCATCTACTTAGCACGGTGTAGTCTATATCCGCATCGCTAAGTGAGTCTATAAGCTGCCTGTTTACTTTGATATGCCGATTGCATTTTATTGCGAAATGTTGTTTTGTCTCGGTATCAAACACATCAAACATAAGTTCTTTGCCCTCACTGTTGTTGCCGGAAGTACACAGGAATGATTGAATGGTGTTCATCAATTCCGCATTGAAGTCTGCAGGGTTCAGGCGCAGACAGATACCCTTAATGGAATTACCCTGTATTTCAGACAACAAGGAGATATTACGTATATTGAAATCAAGCTGCTCCGGGTTATATCTGCCGGGCTGAAATTCCGCATCAATGAATATTGATGTACCGGCCACTCCGAAATGCTTGTATTCAAGGAATGCTTTGCCAAACAGTCTGATTTCCGCTTTGCCGCTGAAGTCTTCAATTGACAGAATACCCCACGGAGTCCCTTTTTTGCTAAACCTCTCCTGCATACCGGTAACCAGTCCGCCCATAGTGATATGTCGACCCGGAACTTCCGCTTCCTTGAAATTCGCGCATTTGGTGTTACACCCGTATTCAAGATCCATATAGAATGAATCCAGAGGGTGAGCCGACAGATACATTCCGACAAGTCTTTTTTCCTCATCAAGAAGTTTTATCGGTGCCCATTGTTCATATTTCGGGTACGCGGGGTGTTCGGTTTCCAATGTCTCGAATTCATCGAACAGCGACGCCTGTGCCGAATTCTTGTCTGCCTGATAACGCTGTCCGTAACGCACAAGAGTCTCGGCAAAGCCGGGTTCTGAACTACCGGGTTCTGATGCAAACATTTCACGATTCACATCGGGGAAACAGTCAAAAGCTCCGGCAAATGCAAGGCTCTCGATAGCTGCGCGGTTACAAGCCGAAAGGTTGACTCTCTCTACAAGGTCAAAAATATCCTTATACGGTCCGTTGGCGTTTCTTTCTTGTAAAATTGCGGTAACCGCACCGCCTCCCACTCCTTTTACAGCGCCGAGTCCGAAACGTATCTCCCCCTGCTTGGTAACACCGAATTTATTTACAGACTCGTTGATGTCGGGTCCTTTTACCGGAATTCCCATTGCCTTACATTCGTCCATAAAAATACTCAACTTGGCGATGTTGGTAAGGTTGCGCGACAGGACACCGGCCATATATTCCGCCGGATAATTTGCTTTGAGATATGCTGTCTGATACGCAACCCAGGAGTAACATGTGGCATGGCTTTTATTAAAGGCATATGAGGCAAATTTCTCCCAGTCAGCCCATATTTTCTCAAGCACTTCGGGTTTATGACCATTGGCTTGACCGCCGTCCATGAACTTCACTTTCAGTGCTGCCATTTTATCAATGAGCTTCTTACCCATAGCTTTGCGCAACACGTCGCTCTCACCGCGAGTGAAGTTAGCCAACAGGCGAGACAAAAGCATGACCTGCTCTTGATAAACGGTAATACCGTAAGTGTCATGCAGATACTTCTCCATTATGTCTATGTCGTACACAATGGGCTCCCTGCCTTGTTTGCGGGCAATGAATTGCGGAATATAGTCCATCGGCCCCGGGCGGTACAGAGCATTCATGGCAATGAGATCCTCAAATTTGGAAGGTTGAAGTTCGCGGAGATACTTTTGCATGCCGGCAGACTCGAATTGGAAAGTTCCGGTAGTGCGACCCTCGCAATATAGCTTATAGGTCTTCTCATCATCAAGCGGAATTTTCTCCATATCAATGTCAATCCCGCGCGAGTTCTTGATATTCTCTACCGCTTCCATAATGATGGACAGGGTTTTAAGGCCCAGGAAGTCCATCTTAATCATACCGGTATCTTCAATTACGGAGCCCTCATATTGAGTTACGAGCAGTTTGGCTCCATCGGTGTCTTTTGCCGTAGAGACAGGTACCCAATCGGTAATGTCATCGCGACCGATAATCACACCGCAGGCGTGTACGCCGGTATTACGCACATTCCCTTCCAACTGCTGCGCATACTTCATGGTTTCGCGTACTGCCGGATTGGGATTATGGGTCTCCGCCTCAAATTCTTTTATAAATTTAAGGCAATTTTTGAAATTCACCTTTCCTTCGGGCATACGGTCAGGCACCAGTTTTGCCAAACGGTTGGACTCTGATAGGGGCAGCTCCAGAATTTTGGCAACATCTTTGATTGCCATTTTAGTGGCCATTGTGCCATACGTAATAATATGAGCTACTTTCTCAGCTCCATATTTTTGAGTTACGTATTCAAGAGCTTTGTACCTGCCGTCATCATCGAAATCCACATCAATATCGGGCAAAGAGATACGGTCCGGATTAAGGAAACGCTCAAACAGAAGGTCGTACTTGATTGGGTCAATTTGAGTAATTCCCAGGCAGTAAGCCGCTGCCGAACCGGCTGCCGAACCACGTCCCGGGCCTATACTCACTCCTAAATTATTGCGAGAAGCATTGATAAAGTCCTGCACTATAAGGAAGTAGCCGGGAAAGCCCATGGTTTTCATTATATGCAATTCAAACCGGAGTCGGTCTTCAACTTCTTTTTCAAGAGGGTCACCGTATCTCACTTTGGCACCTTCCATTGTGAGTTTCTTGAGATAATCGGCTTCCAACTTTATGCGATATAGCTTGTCATAGCCTCCCAACTTCTTTATTTTTGCCTCTGCATCTTCCTGTGAGAGAACAATATTGTTGTTCTCATCTCGCGTAAATTCGTCAAACAAATCTTGCTCGCTGAATTTTTGCCGGTATTCCTCTTCGGTGCCGAAGTCTTGAGGTATTTCAAAGTTGGGCATAATCGGCGCATGGTCAATAGAATAAAATTCCACTTTGTCAAGAATTTCGTTCGTATTGGACAATGCCTCAGGTATATCCGGGAAAATAAGCGCCATTTCTTCCTGCGATTTTATCCACTCCTGCTTGGTGTAATGCATACGGGTTGGGTCGTTGAATTTCTTGCCCATGCTTATGCAAATCAGGCGGTCATGCGCTTCGGCATCTTCTTCATTTACAAAATGAGAGTCGTTGGTGGCTATCAGTTTGATACCGTGTTTGCGAGCCATCTCGATAAGAAACGGGTTGACTGACTCCTGCTCCTCAAATGTGCGACGGTTCCCGTCCGGCTTATCTGTCTTATGCCGTTGGAGCTCAAGGTAGTAATCATCACCAAACACTTTCTTGTACCAGAGAATTGTTTCTTCGGCCTTTTGAGGCGACTCATTCATAAACTGTTGCGGCACCTCTCCTCCAAGACAAGCTGAGCATATTATAAGCCCCTCGCTGTGAGCCTCCAACTCTTTGTGGTCGGTTCGCGGTTTATAGTATTCACCTTCAGTCCACGCTTTACTCACAAGCTTCACAAGATTATGATAACCTTTAAGATTTTTGGCCAGAACAATAAGGTGATAGCCTTTGTCCGACTTGTCGCCGCGGTCGTGCAAATCGTTCTTGGCAACATACATCTCACAGCCGAGTATCGGCTTGAACTTCTCGGAGTCTTCCTTACCTTTGTTTTTCTTGTTTACATAGTTAAAGAACTCCTTAATACCGAACATATTGCCATGGTCGGTAAGGGCTATCCCTTTCATACCTAATGAAATAGCTTTGTCTACTATTCCACTTACCGATGCTTGACCGTCAAGCAGACTATATTGAGAGTGAACGTGAAGATGAACGAAATCGGGCATTGCGAAAACAATTTTTTGGAATGCAAATGTACAAAATTTTCGCTGTGCGTGCAAATCAAATTCAGGTTAAAATTATATTTACGGAAAAATTTCTTTAAATATTTTCATGTATAAAAAAATTATTGTACTTTTGTGGCTGAATTAGGCCGCCGATAATGGTGGTACAGTCTGACAATATGTTATCTAATTCAAAGAAAGTGTAAATCAACGCTGTTTGCAGGCCATAGATATATGTCTTATGGCTCACAAATGTTGTGTTTATACTTTTTGTCTAATTTTAGATACGGGTTCAATTCAGACTTTCCACTTTTCCGGCTCAGCTTGAACTTATTACCTAATGTTGACAATTCAACACATATAAATATTTCATTTTTAGCTATTTAGTTATGGCAGAGAAAAAAGAAAAATTGTTTGACATGTTTCCGCCCATTTCCACTGAAGAGTGGATGGCGAAAATCAATGCCGACCTTAAAGGCGCCGACTTCAACAAGAAGTTGGTATGGCGCACTAACGAGGGCTTCAATGTAATGCCTTTCTACCGCGCCGAAGACCTGGAGAAACTCTCTCACTTGGGTACAATGCCCGGTCAATTCCCTTATGTTCGCGGTACTCGCACCAACAATGACTGGCTCATTCGTCAGGACATAATTGAAGGTGAAACAGCTGCCGAACTCAATGCGGCTGCTCGCCATGCCCTCGACCGCGGCGTTGACTCTCTCGGTTTTTGCGTTTGCGACAAGTTAGACGCAAAGGCTATTGAAGAGCTCCTCAAAGACATTGACCTCAAGAAAGTTGAAGTCAACTTTAATTGCTGCCCATCAAACTCAGTGGCTGTAGCTAAAGTACTTGTTGACTATCTCAAAGCCAAAGGTCTTGAGAATGATTTCCGCGGCTCTGTAAGCTACAACCCGTTCCGCCCCATGCTCAAAAAAGGTGTTGTTCCCACAACTTGCTTCTGCGAGACTGCTAAGGAACTGCTTGATGTTGTGAACGATGTACCCCATCTTCGCTGCTTGAGCGTAGACTCTTATATACTCGGTAACGCCGGTGCCTATATAACACAAGAACTCGGTTATGCTCTGGCTTGGGGAGCACAGTATCTCACTGCTCTCACCGACAAGGGTCTTGAAGCCGATGCAATCGCAAAGCGCATTAAGTTCAACATGAACATCTCCTCAAACTACTTCATGGAGATTGCAAAATTCCGTGCCGGCCGTATGCTCTGGGCTGAGATAGTCAAGGCTTACGAACCCAAAGCGGAAAATTGCTGCTGCTCAAAGATGAAGGTTCACGCTGTCACTTCACAGTTTAACCAGACTATCTATGATGCACACGTAAACCTGCTTCGCTCCATGACAGAGACAATGAGTGCCGCTCTTGCCGGTGTTGACTCAATCGAGACTCTGCCCTTCGACCTCCAGTATCAGAAACCCGATGAGTTCTCAGAGCGTATCGCGCGCAACCAGCAGATTATGCTCCGCGAAGAGTCTCATCTTAATAAAGTGGTTGACCCCGCCGGCGGTTCTTACTATATTGAGACCCTCACCGCTTCAATTGCCGATGTGGCTTGGAAGCTTTTCAACGAAGTTATTGACAACGGTGGCTTCTACGAGGAACTCGCAAAAGGCAATATTCAGAAGGCCGTGAACGAAAGCGGCGTTAAGCGCCACACAGATGTAGCTCGTCGTAAAGAGATACTCCTTGGTACCAACCAGTATCCCAACTTCAACGAGTTTGCCGCCGATAAGATTAAGAAAGAATGTGGCTGCGGTTGTGGCTGCGGTTGCAAAGAAGAAGGCACCGTTGAGGCTCTCAACATGGATCGCGCCGCCAGCCAGTTTGAGGCTCTCCGCCTGCAAACAGAGCACAGTGGCAAGCGTCCGAAAGTATTCATGCTCACTATCGGCAATCTTGCAATGCGCCTTGCACGTGCTCAATTCAGCTCCAACTTCTTCGGCTGCGCCGGATATGAGATTATCGACAACCTCGGATTTGAAACCGTTCAGGCCGGTGTGGATGCAGCCCTCGAAAAGGGTGCAGAAGTAGTAGTGCTTTGCTCCAGCGATGATGAATATGCCGAACTCGCATCCGAAGCATTCAAATATCTGAATGGTCGCGCCGAGTTTGTAGTGGCCGGTGCTCCCGCTTGCATGGAAGATCTAAAAGCTGTCGGTATCGAGAACTTTATCCATGTTCGTGTGAATGTGCTTGAAACTCTTCAAGGATTTAACGCAAAACTTCTTAAGTAAGACCAGAGATGACACCTAATTTCAAAAATATAGATTATAAAGCAGCATGTGGCTGCGCTCAGGCTCCCGCCATGCCTGCTGAGGAATGGATCACCGCCGAGCTTATACCAGTAAAACCTGTCTACACAGCACAGGATCTTGAGGGTTTGGAACACCTCAACTATGCCGCAGGTCTCCCCCCGTTCCTTCGCGGTCCGTACAGTGCCATGTATCCCATGCGCCCATGGACTATCCGCCAATATGCCGGCTTCTCAACTGCCGCTGAATCCAATGCTTTTTATCGCCGTAACCTTGCTTCCGGTCAGAAAGGTCTTTCAGTGGCATTCGACCTTCCCACTCACCGCGGTTATGACGCTGACCATGAACGTGTGGTTGGTGATGTAGGTAAAGCCGGTGTGAGCATCTGCTCTCTTGAAGACATGAAAGTACTCTTCGACGGTATACCTTTGGGCAAGATGTCAGTATCCATGACAATGAACGGTGCCGTACTTCCCGTCTTGGCATTCTACATCAACGCCGGTCTTGAACAAGGCGTGAAACTTGATGAGATGGCAGGTACAATCCAGAACGACATCCTCAAAGAGTTCATGGTGCGTAATACTTACATCTATCCGCCGGCATTCTCAATGAAGATTATCGCCGACATCTTCGAGTACACAAGCCAGAACATGCCCAAGTTCAACTCAATCTCAATCTCCGGCTATCATATGCAGGAAGCCGGTGCTACTGCCGACATTGAGTTGGCTTACACTCTCGCTGACGGTCTTGAATACCTCCGCGCCGGTGTAAACGCAGGTATGGACATTGACAAATTCGCTCCGCGTTTGTCATTCTTCTGGGGTATTTCAATGAACTACTTCATGGAGATTGCAAAAATGCGTGCCGCACGTATGCTCTGGGCTCGCATCGTAAAGCAGTTCAACCCGAAGAACCCCAAATCTCTGGCTCTTCGTACACACAGCCAAACTTCCGGTTGGTCACTCACCGAGCAAGACCCCTTCAACAACGTTGGCCGTACTTGCGTTGAGGCTATGGGTGCCGTACTCGGTCACACTCAGTCTCTTCACACCAACGCTCTTGACGAGGCTATCGCTCTCCCGACTGACTTCTCTGCACGTATCGCTCGTAACACTCAGATTTATATTCAGGAAGAGACTTACGTTACAAAGCAAGTTGACCCCTGGGCCGGTTCATACTATGTTGAAGCTCTCACCAACGAGATTGCTGAAAAGGCATGGGCTCACATTCAGGAAATCGAGAAACTCGGCGGCATGGCAAAAGCTATCGAAACCGGTCTGCCCAAACTCAAAATTGAAGAAGCAGCCGCTCGTACTCAGGCTCGCATCGACTCCGGCAAGCAAGCTATTGTCGGCGTAAACGAGTATCGTCTTGACCATGAAGACCCCATCGATATTCTTGAAATCGATAATACCGAAGTTCGTAAAGAGCAAGTGGAACGTCTGCAGCAGCTCCGCGCAAACCGTGATGAAGCAGCTGTGAAGAAAGCACTTGAAGCTATCACGGAATGTGTGAAAGATCCCTCTAAGGGTAACCTCCTCGACCTCGCGGTTAAGGCAGCCGGTCTGCGTGCTTCTTTGGGTGAAATCTCCGATGCTTGCGAAGCAGTTGTAGGTCGCTACAAAGCAGTAATCAAAACTATATCAGGCGTGTACAGCAGTGAAGAAAAAGGCGATCCCGAATTTGACGAGGCTCGTCGCATGGTGGCAGACTTTGCCAAAAGAGAGGGTCGTCAGCCCCGTATTATGATTGCCAAAATGGGACAGGACGGTCACGACCGCGGTGCCAAGGTAGTAGCTACCGGTTATGCCGACTGCGGTTTCGATGTGGATATGGGTCCCTTGTTCCAAACCCCGGCCGAAGCAGCTCGTCAGGCTGTGGAAAACGATGTTCACATCCTCGGTGTCAGCTCTCTGGCTGCCGGACACAAGACTCTTATTCCGCAAGTGATTGCAGAGCTTGAGAAGCTTGGTCGTCCCGACATCCTCGTAACTGCCGGCGGTGTAATCCCCGCTCAGGACTACGACTTCCTCTACAAGGCCGGCGTTTGCGCAATCTTCGGCCCCGGCACACGCATTCCCCGCAGTGCCATTGAGATGATTCGTATTCTCAACGAAGACCGTGCACAAGCATAAATAATAGGTCACGATAACTTTAAAGACGCACACCACTCCCCTATTGAGACGGTGTGCGTCTATTCTTTATATCATTGATTAATAGGAATATATCCAGGGAAGATGACGAGCCGGTGACTATTTATTTATCGGGCGGAAGAACGACCGTGAGTTGACATCTTGATTGGTTTCAAATGATACGCTCATCACGTCCATCAGGGTATATATCAAATCAGTAAGCAAAACGTGGCGCGATGTGGCTCCGGCAATACGTGCCGTAATCTCTTTGTGTTTGGCTTTAAATTCGGGACTCAAATAAACTAAAAAGGGCACTTCCGATGCAACCTTCATGCTCATCTTATCGTCGGTCTTTCCATGTCCGAAAAAGTTTGTTGTTGATTGGAACAAATCCTGCCCGTGGTCTGACAGATAAATAACGATTGCATCTTTGTCAGAATATTCATTGATGATTTTATCTACAACATAGTCATTATACAACAGGCTGTTATCATATTCCGCAATTACCTTCCTTTGTCTCTCTGAGGGTAAATTATAGTCTCGCGGCTTAAAATGTTTGAAAGCCTCCGGCGAGCGGTGGGCGTAATCTACATGGCTTCCTTGCAAATGCAAAATTGTAAGAGCCTTTTGCTTGTCGTTCATATGCTTCTTTATGAGCGGCAGCAGGTCTTCATCATACTCCGAGCTTATACGCATACCGGTGTCGGTAAATTCTTGAATGTCACAAAACTTGGCCATCTCTGAAATGGGATTGTCATGAAATCCGATGGCAGCCTGATTGGAGAGCCAAAGAGTTTTATAACCGGCTATGTTTGCAACTTCCAGAAAAGTAACGCAATCATACCATTTTCTCTCCGGTTCACCGGCATATGTGCCAATCATTTGCTGCAAACTTTCCATAGTATGCAAAGCCGGAGAAGTAGCCGATGCAAAAACATACAATAGAGAATCATTGGCCAATTCTGCAAGTCGCGGCTCGGTAGGTTTATAATAACCGTACAATGATGAGTGAGAACTGCTGTGCGATTCTCCTATTATCAAAACTATATTTGAGGGAGCGTCATCGGTGTTAAATATGAGCTTGGGGTGTTGTGGCACAATAGGATGCCCGAGGTCTACTCCGGCAAAAGTGCTTATCTTACCCGGCAAACCGGTGTCCGTCAATTGAGATTTCGGGTATGCCAAACAGTAAATCCAACAAAGTGCCGTGAAAGACAACAGAATATATCGCCACATCAACCGCTTTGTTATGAGTCGTTTCAAGTATTTGCCCATTGCTATGTCCCCCATAAAATACATAACGGCGAACAGTGCAAAATATGCCGACATAATCGCCAGCAATTCAAGGTTCAGATATGAAGACAAGAAATTGGAACTTTCATCAAAATCGGTTACCACCAATGCACCGGCTATATCAGAGCTGAACTCTTGGTTGTATATGGTAAGCAACGCAAAGTCTACAAGCCAGTTAAAGAAGAAAATAAGCAGAGTGAGTATAAGCCAGATTTTGCCAATCGCATTGTTAATCTTCTTGAGTAGGTTGTAAATGGTGAGTGCTGTCCATGCAAGCACAATTGAGTTTGCCGATAAAATGCAGCTTGCGGCAAACGAGCTTTCAGAGATTTCCGGTGAGCGCAAAAACACATACTTGATTGCCGGTACGCAAAATTGCATAGTCACCAACAGCAGCATCAAGCCCGGAGTGCGAACATACACATCAGTCAGTGCATTGAGCCAATTCTCTTTTAAAGAGGCGACACACCTAACTATTTTTTGTTTTACACTCATAATTAAGGCTTCTGTTTGAAGACACAAATTTACAAATTTTTCTTCAAACAGAAGCCGATTATCTTATTTCAAACAAAACTATTTCTTTATCCGGGTCAACTCTCCGGCTGAATGGGCTGACAAGGCAGGTGCGTACAGTGATTGCAGTGTGGCTATGCCGGTGGAAAACTCACCCTCTTGCGAGGCAAAGCAATCGTATTCAATAAGGAAGTTCCCTTTGGGCAAACGCGGTATAAAGAAGTTGGTGGCGGCATTCTTAATCTCTCTGTAATAACCGATTGCGTCTTTCCACATATATTTTGACAATTGCTCTACCGGAGACATAAAGCCGCCTCTTTCGTCTGTAATTACGGCATAGTCTATGTCGCGAGCTGACGTTACAGTAAGCTGCACGCGAATTTTTTGTCCGCGTTTTACAGTTTCGTTTCTAATCGGCCGGACGCTTGTGCCGTTTTCATTCTCCTCAACTATCAAGATGCGCTTGCTTATCGTCACATCGCTTTCAGAGAACTCCTTTATATCTGCAATCGGGGCAATATATTTTGCAATAACGCCGCCCCATGAACGGTGATTTCCGGATTTCTCAACTCTCAAAGCAGCTCTGTCGGCCTCGGTTGCTTTGAGCGGCAATGTAAATGCGCCGGTAAACTTATCTGTTGAACTTGGGGTAATATCTCTATCGTTCAAATAAATTCGTGCTCCTTCATTTGAGTCTGTCCAATTAGTGTCGGAAGTGAGAATTGTGTAAATTACTTCGGCCAACTGTGCATCTTCGCCCCAGTCTTGTGCCTGCCTCTCTATTATGAGCCATTGGCGAATAAGATCAACAGAGGGAGATGCGGGTGAAATTTCGTTAAACGCCTCAAGCACTTGGGCGGTGGTTACAAGCTTGCTGTGGGAGAACACACCGCTTCTCAGATTGTCAAACCACATTCCGCGCTCCGCGCTTTTCGATGCGAATTGATTTAATGATTCAAGAATTGTTCGTGCATTCACACTTTCTTTTTCTCTCCATAAAAGTGTGGCCGCCGTAGCCTTATTATATATGTCAAATTCTTTCCAATTGTTTTCAATCTCTTTCAATGCCTTAGTCTTTAACTGTTTGAAGTCGGCAGACATCCGGCTTTCCGGGAAGAACGAACGTATATACAAATAGTTCAGCATCTGAGCGGTGGAGAAGGTATTATGTGCGCGTACATAGTCCTTATAAAGTTCGCGCTCGCAATAAGAGAGGGCTTTGTCAACCGACTGCTGAACGGCGCTCATGTCAATGAAACCCATCTGTTTAAGCATGGCAATGCGCCACAATACTTGCCCGGTGATAAACATTGAAGACTCCATGCCGGAACACCATGCCCAGCCCCCTTGCGAAGTCTGCTCTTTCTGAAGTCTTTTCAACGCTTCATCAATATTGTTTTGGCATTTATCAGCATCAAGCAGATTAATCAGTCTGGCTTTGCGCAAGGTTTCAGCCTGTGCATTATTCACCCATGGAGTATTGGCCAAAGCAACTGTCTTCAAATCTTGATTCTTCTGAAGATTTGAAACGAGAGTGGAGTCTCCATCTTCACTCCATTGCTTGATTGCATTGCCAAGTTTCGGATACTGCTTGATAAGTCCGGCGGCTATTGAGTTGCCATACAGTTGGTTAGCATGGCTCAATATGCTTGCATCTGAATCAAAACTCATATCCGGTAATACAGTGACACATTCCCAAACGGGGTTGTCGCAGTATTGCAATGATATTTGTGCATCTTTGTTAAAATGCGGCAATTTCAGTGTAAAGGTATTTGAATCCGAAGCAAGATAGAACGGATATGATTCGAGAACCGGCGAACTTGACGGTTGAATGGAAATCAGGCTCTGTTCTCCATCGGAGGCTCCGGGCACAGTGCCGAGTGTCTTAAATCCGATGAACTCCAAGTCGGAGGGAACAGTAAACTCAATGGCGATAACTCGCGAACCATTTGCCGGGACATTCTCCGCTTTAAATTCCTTTGAGGTAATCACGCTGTTATTCAACGGATTGAATATTTCCATTTTACCGTCTACCTCCGCCGGTTTGTCAGAGTTATTATATATTGTGGCAGCGAGTACAATGCGGTCGCCGGTACGCAAGAAGCGCGGTGTATTGGTGCTTACCATTACCGGTTTGGAAGCTATTATATCCTCTGTCAGAAGATTTGAAAGCATATCGGAGTTATAAGCCAACATCTGCAGCTGCCATGTAGTATTGAAATCCGGAGCATCAAAACTCAGCTCAAGAATACCCTGCTCATTGGTACTAAGGTTCGGCTTAAACCAGGCCAGAGGCATTTCCGAGAGTCGATACAAAGGTTTTGCCTCATTACCGGCAGACACTGCACCGTCGTCAAATGATTCGGCAGTCATATCTTCAGTCTTAACTGCATTTAATTGAGCCTTTTTAGACTGTCTTGAATATAGAGGTTGTGGTTCAACCGACATGAAAATCTTGTCCGAATCAGGTGTTCCCGCTGTCGGTGCATTCATTGTTTCTGCCGTTGATTCCATATATGCACCAATAAGTTGATCACCAACGAATGTTCCTCTTTGCCCATATATTCTATGAACAAAAGAAAGTTCCCTGCCATAGGTACTGATATTAACCGGATACAAGGTTTCGGTATGCAGCAACTTACCCGGTGAATAATAATAATACAAATTGTCGTAAGTCCTTCTCTCACAAGTATAAATGGAAATGGGACTATAACGAACAGGGAGACCGGGCTCAATCCATCTGAAGGGGGTGATTGCATTGAGAGATTTGTCGCTCATGGTGGCAATTACCGGGAGCATGGGGAGGGTATCGTCTGCCAAGGTATAGCGGAAGGTCCAACGCTCCTTGCCGCCGGCATTTATTTTATCTCGGAAAGTTACCTTCTCCACTTTGATATTTTCATCAAAAGCAGCGGGAATTACGGTGACCGACTCAGTGTAGTATTCGCAAGAATCCATAGTTGAAAAATTAACCCATACTCGGCTTGAACGCTCTACCGAAGCTGCAACTTCAAGCATTTGCATCGTCCCCTGCGGGAACAATAAGCCCTGCTTCTGTATTCCGTGTTCGTTGGCAACTGTGTAATATATATAATTGTTATATGATGACCCTACCGGAATGTTAACACACGCCGCGCCTTTCTTTGCTGTTATTTCGGTAATGGGTATCCAAAGTGCAGACTTCTTTGCCGGGGTTTTGTCATTATCTCTAAATATGGTTAAGTTCTTAGTATTTGATGATTCTCCGATTTGTGCTGTCAATGTATAATTGCCTGATGGAAGTTCATCAGCTTTTACCTTAAACATCGGAGATGAGCTGCTCTCGGTTAAAACGGTTTCACCTGCTGCGTTTTTTACTTCAAATTCAATAGGCGAGGTTTCTTCATTTGAACCGAGTATTTCATATTTAAAAGTAATATCCGGCCGGGTTGCATTGATTGTTGTTGAACCGGTATATCTGATAATCGACTTATTACCAATAAAGAACGTGGTATTTTCAGACATCTGACTTTCTCCGGCATCCGATGTGGCTGTGGCCGACACTTCGTAACGTTGGTTTTCAAATTCAGTGTTGTGCAGTCCTACGGTTTCCAAATCTATGTGGAATTTACCGTTATCATCTGTTTTTATATCTGCCGTATATGAACCGGAAGTAATGCCGGACTTCCAATATAAGCGGTCAGACTTGATAGTCAGCTTTACATCAGCATCGCTTACCGGCATTCCGCTGTAAGTCATTACCTTACCGGATATACTAAGTTGTTGCGGCGGCACTATGCTGCCCGGTTTGTCAATTTCCACAAAGAAAGTGGGTTGCTTGTATTCCTCAACTTTGAAATTACTTGAACCCGCAAATCTATTGTTTGATATAATCAATATCCGAAAGTCTCCGTTCATTCCCCCTTTTGGAAGGTTGAACTGCCCTACTGCTCTACCGTTTTTGTCTGTGACTAAACTTAAAGTGTCACATCTTTCATATGATGCATTTCGAAGGATTGCATCAAAACGTTCATTTGCCGCAGGTGTCTGCTTCAACGTTTCGTTGTCTACCGTGTATAGCACAACTGCAAACTTACATGTATCGCCGGGATGAAATATGGCGAGATCGGTCATAACAATCCCCTGCAATTCTTGTTCTCTTTGTGGCGATCTCGGTCCCCATGATACCCAATCTTGAACATAATCATCACCCACTTTGGCTGAAAATTCTGAAATTTGATAATTATGAAATTTTTTTGGCAAGGTAGCTATACCATATTCGTTAGTTACTACCGTTTGTTTAAGTGTTTTCTTTTTCTCCTTATTAGTGAATTGTACATTGACACCGGCCTGTGGGAGGCCGTTAAGCGTATTCACGAGTTGTAAATCGCATTGGTTTACAGCCTCGTCTCGCAATATGTTGAAATTTAAATTTGACACGCGGAACACTATGATTCTCTCATTCTTTCTCTTCCAATCATCAATTTCGGATTTGTCTCTTAAAGTGACTGCATATAGCCCTACCGGGAGCTTTCCGAAATTCACTTCAATTGAATCGCGCTGACAATCAGTTGAAAAGTGTAATTCTTTTGATGCCGTCAATTTGCCTTCTCCCTTTCTGTACAGCTCATAGGGATCTTTGCCGTAAGGCAACTTGAAGATATTTGCGTAAAGAGTCTCAGGCACATTCATATTCTTGACTTTGAAGACCACTTCTTGTTCAGGGGAGTACAAGTTTGTGACAGACATTGTGCTTGATCCGCTGAGTAGATGGTCTCGAATCATAATCACATTATTCTTCATGGGAGAGTCGGGAAACTTCTCAATGTAGGTTTCACATAGAGATAGTAGTTCCTTCCGAACTGACATATTGTTGTCCTTATCTGATACATTAATTGCGCTTAAAAGCAAATAAGCGGAATATGGTGATTCGGAATATCGGGTATATGCATCTGAATATTCGCGGTACATCATTTCATTTGTTTTACCCTTGGTGTTAGTTATCAGTGTATTCAGGGCAACGGCTATTTGCGCCACATTGCCTGAAATGCGTGAATACTCATACCACTGATTGGCAATCTCAAATGCACGCATAGAACACATTTGTCCGGGTATCTGTTTTTGAGTCTTGTTTCCGAACGGAATAGTGTTTACACTATCACCGAATAAATCAAGATAATCGATACTGCGATTAGCCAATATACTGTAAATCGTGGGATAATAAGGAGCAGAGAAATCATTGTATCCTGCTAACAGTGTTTTATAAGACTCGGAAGCAGTGTTGTTTAAGAGATCGGAATTTTGCAACGATTTGTTGACTAATTCAAGTACCCTTTTTGCAAAAAGTTGCTTGCTCCAATCTTGCGGATTTGACGGATATGTGTCAAGTGGTAATTCACGGTTGGAATATGTCCAATTTCTTTCTTGATATACTTGTGAATACAGTTCAGCCTCAAGAGAATACAGAATAGCCGATGCTACCGGTGTAGATTTTTCGGCCAGTGAGTCGAACAATGCGGCCATTTGCGGCATTCGGTCATTCGAAATGTCGTTGTTGGCGATTACCAACTGTATGGCACATTGAATAACGCGTGTTTCATCGCCGGCGGCATCGGCTTGCCGTAAGGCTACTTCAGCGTTGTTTATTACGGTCTCGGGAAAAGCAAAGTCCGGGTGTTCAACTGTATTTGCCTTTTCAGTTTGCTCTGCTTTATTCTTACTTATTTTCTTTACAGGAGTTGCAAAAACAGCTGTTACCGAAAAGATTGACAGCACCAAAGTGATTATCAAATTTAAATTTCGTGCAGACATAGTTATATGAAATGAGAAAGTCCGGCTGCCAAGAAGAAACTTGTCTGTCGGACTTCAGAATGAAAATTTAATCTAAATCGTTTTCAACGTACTATTTTTTGTGTCGGCTGCCTTTGCCACGCATTTCGCCAAGTTTGCGGTCAAATTTTTGCTCGGCACGCTTCAGTAAATATAACTGTTTGGGCGACAATATTGTTTTCAGCTTGTTAAAATATTTTTGCTCCAAGTCTCCTTCACGAGCCTTGGCGGTAGCCATATTTTCTGCTGCAATCATATATTCCGTGTCTGTCGGATTTTGATTGTTGCGCATCTTCTTGACGCGCTGAAAAATTTCGTGAAACAGAGCTGACCGGTCTTTGTCATATTGCGAGTACAGCTTGGTAAATTCCGCCTGCTTTTCAGCCGGCAAATCCATTTCTTGAATCAGATATTTGATTTTAAACTCCTGCAATTCTTTAATTTTTTCGGCAGTAGGCTCTTTGGGTTCGGCCATAGCTTGCGAGTAGCATATAATCAAAGTCAGGAATAAGAATATATATCGTACCATACTTTCAATTCTAAATGTAATAATATTCGTCATCGTCGGAGTCTTCGCTGTAAAGAGCAGCTTGCAGTTGGTTCAAATCAATATCATCTACATTAATGAAATATTCATCGCCGGCGGTGGCGTTTATTTCGTCAACCGTTTCATCTGTTTGTTGCTGATTATCGGCGGTTTGCTCCGATTCAGCTGCAATATCGTCAATTTCCGTACTTTCAAAGTCGTCAATCACCATTACGGAGGGCTCGCTGTATACCTGTGCGAGTACTTCGGGAGATTCCATGGCTTGTGCTATCTGTGCCGGCGGATTTTCCAACGACACCGGTTCGGTCTGCGAGTTGCTCATCATGTTTACCATCTTCATGGTGCACCAAATGCCGCCAAACATGGCAGCGAGATACACATAAGGCTTAACGCGCTGCCAACGGCTCAGCGATTTAACAGTCTGTGCTTTTGGATATTCCGGCAGATCAGAGTCTATCTTGGCAAAGACAGTGTCGAAGTAACCGTCAGGCACACTAAACCCCGTCTGCGTACCATATTTATTTTTCAACTTGTCTTCTTCTTTCATCGTTAATCTGTTTTTCTGATTATTTGACCTTATTTTCCACCGATGGTTTAATCAAAATAAAAATTTCGTGAAAAATTTTTTAATGCGATGAACTTTTTAGAATGAGGAGATGTTATAAAGACAAAAAAAGACATAAATCGTTTCATGATGTTAGGTTAGTTCGAATAGGATATTATGGAAAACACATTAAAAGCGGAAGGTTGAGAAGCCCTCCGCTTTTAGTATGTTTGGCTGATTACAGTTTGCAGGCTTGGCAACCGGGTTTTATTTGCTTGAAGAAGTCGTTGCCCTTATTGTCGACGAGGATAAATGCCGGGAAGTCTTCAACCTCGATTTTCCAAATGGCTTCCATGCCGAGTTCGGGATATTCAAGCAGCTCCACGCTCTTTATGCTGTTTTGAGCAAGAATAGCAGCGGGACCGCCGATTGAACCCAAATAGAAACCTCCGTGCTTTTTGCAGGCATCGGTCACTTGCTGTGAGCGGTTGCCCTTGGCGATCATCACCATTGAGCCACCGGCCGCCTGGAATTGATCTACATACGGGTCCATACGTCCTGCTGTGGTGGGGCCGAAAGAGCCGGAAGGCATATTTTCCGGTTTCTTGGCCGGGCCGGCATAATAGATGGGGTGGTCTTTGAGGTATTGAGGCATCGGTTCGCCGGCGTCAAGGCGTTCTTTGATTTTGGCGTGTGCTATGTCGCGGCCCACGATAATTGTGCCTTTAAGTGAAAGACGTGTAGACACCGGGTATTTGTCAAGCTCGGCAAGGATTTCAGCCATGGGGCGGTTCAAGTCGATTTTTACAACATTCCCCTCGCCTTGCTGACGAAGTTCTTCCGGAATGAGTTCGGAAGGATTGGTGTCAAGTTCTTCAAGGAACAAACCTTCGCGTGTGATTTTAGCTTTGATGTTGCGGTCTGCGGAGCAGCTCACACCCATACCTACGGGGCAAGACGCACCATGACGCGGCAAGCGGATTACACGAATGTCGTGAGCAAAATATTTACCGCCGAACTGTGCGCCGAGGCCAAGCTCGCATGCTGCTTCCCAGAGTTGCTTTTCAAGTTCCACATCTCGGAAGGCGCGGCCGTATTCGTTGCCGGTAGTGGGGAGTGCATCGTAATATTTCACAGAGGCTTTCTTCACCACTTCCAAATTCTTCTCGGCACTGGTACCGCCGATTACGAATGCAATGTGATAGGGAGGACAAGCAGCTGTGCCGAGACTCTTCATCTTCTCGATAAGGAAAGGTACGAGAGTCTTGGGGTTGAGGATTGCCTTTGTTTCTTGGTAGAGGTATGTCTTGTTGGCTGAACCTCCGCCTTTTGCCACAAACAGGAATTTGTATTCCATACCCTCTGTGGCATGAATGTCAATCTGAGCGGGCAGATTGCAGCCGGTGTTAACCTCCTCATACATTGAGAGGGGTGCATTTTGAGAGTAGCGCAGATTGTTTTCTGTATAAGTTTTATAGACACCGAGAGAAATTTTTTCAGCATCATCGCAGCCGGTCCACACCTGCTGTCCTTTATAAGCGGCGCAGATAGCGGTGCCGGTATCCTGACAGAAAGGAAGTACGCCCTTTGATGCAACATCGGCATTACGCAACATTGTGAGCGCAACGAATTTATCGTTGTCCGAGGCCTGCGGGTCGCCGAGAATTTTCGCAACCATCTCGTTGTGTTCGCGACGCAGCAGGAAAGCATTGTCGTGAGTGGCCGCATTTGCCAAAAGTGTAATCGCTTCGGGGTCAACAACGAGCATTTCGTGACCGTTCCAATTTTCTACTTTCACACCTTCCTTTGTGAGCAGACGATACTTTGTAGTGTCCGGGCCCAACGGGAAAGGTTTCTGATAATGAAATTCCGGAGTTGCCATATATTAAATATGTATTATGAATTGTGATTTGGCGCGAAATTACTAATAAATTTTGGCACAGCCAACCATTCTTGAAAAAAATAAACAGGAAGAACCATTCAGCGGAGAACGATTCTTCCCGTTTATTCGGAAGTGACAATGGGGGTTATACCAATGTCACTACAATTTCCTCATCATTGTTGGTTATAACAATTTTGCCTTCGCGTCCCAGCCAACCGAAAGCTGCCATAAGTTCATCTTTTTTCAGTTTAGTGGCTTTTTTAAGTTGTTTCAGACCCAGAACGCGAGTCTCGGAAGTTTCGAGTGCTTTATACACTTCGCCGGCCCATGTGCCGATTAATTCAATGTTCATGATTTCTTGTTTTTATTACTTTGTTTTAATTTCTACTATATTAACAATCTAAATTTAAAATTGTTGCATACTTATAAATAAATCACAATCCACCATAAACGAATTAAAAAAAAATCATCGTCATACCGCTTAAAATCTAAAAAAAAGTATTAACTTTGTGGAAAATTTAGAAAACATACCAAAAAACTAATATAAAGCATTTATGGAATTACCTTTCGCAGAATCTTGGAAAATCAAGATGGTAGAGCCTATACGCAAAAGCACACGCGAAGAGCGTGAACAATGGCTCAAAGAGTGTGATTACAACGTATTTATGCTCCGCAGTGAACAAGTATATATCGACTGCATCACAGACTCCGGTACAGGTGCTATGAGCGACCGTCAGTGGGCTGCTATGATGATGGGTGATGAAAGCTATGCCGGTGCTCGTTCTTTCTTTAACCTCAAAGAAACTATCACCAAACTTACCGGTTTCAAGTATGTACTGCCTACTCACCAGGGTCGTGCCGCAGAAAACGTGCTCTTCTCATACCTCGTACACGAAGGCGATATTATCCCCGGCAACTCACATTTCGATACTACAAAGGGTCACATCGAAAGCCGCAAAGCATTTGCTGTAGACTGCACAATCGATGAAGCAAAAGACACTCAGCTTGAACACCCCTTCAAAGGCAATGTTGACATCAACAAACTTGAAAAGGTGCTCAAAGAGCAAGGCGACAAAGTGCCTTTCGTTATCGTAACCATCACTAACAACACCGCCGGCGGTCAGCCTGTAAGCATGCAGAACCTCCGCGAAGTGAGCGTATTGTGTGAGAAATACAAAAAGCCCCTCGTATTCGACTCCGCTCGTTTCGCAGAAAATGCTTACTTCATAAAGACTCGCGAAGAGGGTTACGCTGACAAGTCAATCAAAGAAATCACTCGCGAAATGTTTGATTTGGCCGACGGTATGACAATGTCATCAAAGAAAGACGGTCTCGTAAACATGGGTGGCTTTATCGCAACTCGCCACGAAGAGTGGTATGAAGGTGCAAAAGGCTTCTGCATCTGCTTCGAAGGCTTCGTAACTTACGGCGGTATGAACGGCCGCGACATGGACGCTCTCGCGGTAGGTCTGAACGAAAATACTGAATTTGATATGCTCGAAACTCGTATCAAACAAGTTCAGTATCTCGCCAATAAGCTTGACGAATACGGTATCCCCTATCAGCGTCCCGTAGGCGGTCATGCAATCTTCTTGGATGCAGACAAGATTCTCTCAGAAGTACCCAAAGAGGAATTCCCCGCACAGATGCTTACCGTAGAGCTGTATCGCGAAGCCGGTATCCGTGGTTGCGAAATCGGTTACATTTTGGCCGACCGTGATCCCGTGACTCGCGAAAACCGTTTCGGTGGTCTTGACTTCCTCCGCCTCTGCATTCCGCGCCGTGTATACACCAACAACCACATGGACGTGATTGCAGCTGCAATCAAGAACGTTTACGACCGTCGTCACGAAATCAAGAAGGGTCTGAAGATTGTATGGGAAGCACCCCTGCTTCGTCACTTCACAGTGAAACTCGCTCCCGCAGATTAATACTCACATATATATAATTACCCGAAGATGTCTCACCTGTGAAGATGAGACATCTTTTTAGTTCGGCCGACATGGGCATAATCTATTGGGTGGAAGTCCCTAACGCGGCCTAATAGCGGCAAGCGTACAGCCAAAGACAAACTGCCAATGGCGACATTGGATGTAAAGGAAGTCGGCGGCAAGGCACTGGCCTGACGTACAGAAATTTGATACCAAGGCGTTTGCTCGTGGGTAAGACTGCTAAAGAAGTCAAAGCCCAATAGCTATTCGGAACGAGTGGCGTAAATCAAGCAGATATAAGTGTGAAAGATTATGCTCTTAATCGGGGAGGTATCACGGACGAAGTTGCGACCCAATTACTCAAGACTGCGGAGTAAAACTTGCCGTGAGAAGTCAGCAGAGGTTATAGTACCTTGCGAGGACAGCGCAAGGGAAGGACTGAACCCGGCCGAAGTGAATATTGTCAAACACCATCAAAAGAAAGGAAGAATGCAGAAAATATCGGCGCAGAACGATAGCCGTCCTCAAAAGAATAGGCCGGAAGCCCAAGGCTATGAGGAGGCGCAGACTTTCATGCGCGTAGTGGACGGATATCTCACAACGGAACAACCTAAACAAGCATACCCTTTGTTGGAGCAAATTTTGTCGCCAAGCAAGCTCAATGCCGCATACAAGCAAGTAAAAAGCAAAGGAGATAATAAGCCAAGGCTACCACTATGCGGTGGACATAGACCTTGAACGCTTCTTTGACACCGTCAACCACGCAAAGCTGATAGAGATACTGCAACGGACAATAAAGGACGATGCAGTCATCTCCCTCATTCACAAATACCTCAATGCGGGAGTCATGGTAAATGGCAAGTATGAGGCAACATGGGAGGGAACGCCCCAAGGCGGATCGCTCAGTCCGTTGCTTGCCAACATACTGCTCAACGAACTTGACAATGAACTTTAAAAGCGCGGACATCCGTTTGTGCGCTATGCAGACGATGGACTAATAAGGTCAAGGAGGTAGACCAATGGCTGCGCCACCGTATCCGCATGTGTATATGGAAAGCATGGAAGCGTCCAAGGGCGCGCGTGAAGAACCTAAATAAATGCGGCATATCGAAGCAAAAAGCCTATGAATGGTGCAACACAAGCCAAGGTTACTGGCACATAGCACATAGTTGGATAGCATCAAGGGCAATGTTCGATGATGCACTATACCGCGCTGGCTATGTGTGGATAGGTTGTTATTACAAGGCTTCGGCCTTGCCGAAAGGTTGAGGAACCGCCGTATGCGGAACCGCTTGTACGGTGGTGTGAGAGGACAAGTAAATACGAAAGTAGGAGATAAACACCCTATGATTAGTGTTTACCTCCTACTCGATTGCGATTTGAATATAGGTGGAAATAGTTAGGGAGAGCCTGAAAGACTCTCCTAATGTGCTTTTAAATGCTTTGATTATAAAGGTTTATAGCAACCTTCTTTGTTCTGCTTTTGTAAGGATTACAACAAAGCTTGAAGTTTGGTTTCCAACTCAGCGAAAGAAACGAAACCTACTGTACGGTCAACGAGTTTGCCTTCTTTGAGGAAAATTACAGTAGGAATATTGCGCACGCGGAATTCTGTAGAAATTTCATCGTTCTCGTCAACATTGATTTTGCCTACGATAGCTTTTCCCTCATATTTCTCGGCAAGTTCCTCAACAGAGGGTCCAAGTTTAAGACACGGACCACACCATTCGGCCCAAAAATCTATTACTACCGGCTTGCCGGACTCAATTGCTTCGCGAGCACTCTCGTCAGTAAAATGAATTGCCATGATATTTAGTTATTGATTTATGTTTCAAAATTAGCTTATTATTTTCTATTGCGCAAATTTTTTCGTCACAAAAATACTAACCAATTGCTAATCAAAAAGATAATCAAACTAAAATCAGCTACCAAATTCCATCAAAAAGAACGCCTCACACCCCGTTTTATCCAAATCTAATCCCGGAAAACTGATAGCATAGTGAAAATAAATTTCATTTCGCTACAATTTTTGGTGCTGTTTGCGGGTGAATTTTGGCTGTTTCAGAAATTTGTTTTAAATTTGCACCATAATTCAACGAGAAACACATTTCGCTACCGGGTAGCAGCTTGCTCTCCTCTATACAATCAGATAAGCAGTCAGATTAACAGTTGTGAACATTTCGCTTGTCTGATTTGTAATAAAGAATAATCCTTGAACTTTATTTCAACACAATTCAGGCATTTTGCATTATGTCTTAACCTAACCCGAAATTTATGTGTTTGTTTAGAGCTTGTTTAATCAAAAAGACCTCTCGGTCTAATTTCTAATATATGTATAATTTTGATGAACTAACAGCCATGGACGAGTCCCGGCTGCGACAAATAGCCACTGAAATGGGCATGAAGAAGGTTGACGGCGCTTCTACTCAAGACATGGCTTATCATATTATTGAAAATCAAGCTAAGGACTTTGCCAAAGCAGAAGCGGAGAAACTCGCTGCCAAACCGGCTCGTGAGCGCAAAACGCGTGCCAAGAAAACTGACAAGAAAAAGAAAGAGGAACCGACACAACTCTCTCCCGAAGAGAGTGTGACTATCTCTTCGGAATCAGAAGCCAAGCCGACCAAGCGTCGCGGACGTCCGCGTAAGGCAGAAGTTCAACCCGAACAGGAAATTCAGGCGGAACCAAAAGCTGAAATTGTTGAAACTCCCGAAGAGAAAGAAGCTCCGACACCCAAAAAGCGTGGACGTAAACCCAAAGCAAAACAGCCTGAACCGAGTCTTTTTCAAGAAGAACAGACTGAGGTAAATAATACGCCGAACCTACCGGTGGTAGTGGAAGCCGTTAATTCCAATGAAGGCGAAAATGCAGAACCGGCAACAAGTGCTCCCGAACCCGACAACACGAGTCAGGAAAAGACAGAAACTCAGGACGCAAACAGTACTCAAAATCAGCCGCATCAAACACCCTCGTTGGGATCATTCTTCCCGAAAGCCGGTGGAAAGAAATTTGTACCGCGTTCTCAAAAAGAACGTGAAGAAGCTGAAAAAGCGGCTGCCGTTGCACCCATTCTGATTGCCGAACCGGGCAAAAAGGCCAATCAACAGCTGCAACAAATCCAATCCAAACAAAACAAGAAGAACAAGCAGTCACAACGTCAACTTCAAAAGCAGCAGCGTTTCCAAGAAACCATTTTTGACTTTGAAGGAATTCTCACCGCGTCCGGTGTCTTGGAGATTACTCCCGAAGGTCACGGTTTCCTTCGCTCGTCAGACTATAATTATTTGGCATCTCCGGACGATGTGCTTGTAGACAAGTCTCAAATTAAGCGGTATGGCTTGAAGCCCGGCGATGTGGTAGAAGGCGGTATCCGTCCGCCGCGCGAAGGTGAAAAATATTTTCCGCTGTGCAAGATTGATTTGATTAACGGTCTGCCACCGGAACTTATCCGCGACCGCACTCCTTTCGAGCACCTTGTGCCCCTCTTCCCCGATGAAAAATTCGACCTCACCTCCGGTCGTACATGCAATATTTCTACGCGCGTTGTAGATATGTTTGCCCCCATAGGCAAAGGGCAACGTGCTTTGATTGTTGCACCTCCGAAAACGGGTAAGACAATTTTACTCAAAGATATAGCTAATGCCATAGCCGAAAATCACCCGGAGACTTACATTATAATGCTCCTTATTGATGAACGCCCCGAGGAGGTTACAGATATGGCGCGTTCGGTAAATGCCGAGGTGATAGCTTCCACATTTGATGAGCCGGCAGAACGCCATGTCAAAATTGCGGGTATCGTGCTTGAAAAAGCAAAGCGCCTGGTAGAGAGCGGGCACGATGTAGTGATTATGCTTGACTCCATAACTCGTTTGGCGCGTGCATATAACACCGTTTCGCCGGCAAGCGGCAAGATTCTTTCCGGAGGTGTAGACGCCAATGCACTCCAAAAGCCCAAACGCTTCTTCGGCGCAGCGCGTAATATAGAGAATGGCGGCTCGCTAACTATCATAGCAACAGCACTTACCGAGACATCATCAAAAATGGACGAAGTGATTTTTGAAGAATTCAAAGGCACCGGCAATATGGAATTGCAGCTCGACCGCAAACTCTCCAACAAGCGTATATTTCCCGCCGTCGACATTATCTCTTCGTCTACTCGCCGCGATGACCTCCTGCTCAATCAGGAAATTCTCAACCGAATGTGGATACTCCGCAACTACCTCGGCGATATGAATTCGCTTGAAGCTATGGAGTTTATCAAAAAACGCATGGAGATGACTCGGACAAACGAAGAGCTCCTGATCACCATGGACAGATAACGTCCAAAATAAAACAGACATTATGGCCAATATACAAAAGACAAACGCTGCAAGGCTACTTGACAAGGCAAAGATTCCTTATCGGCTGATACCCTATAAGGTGGATCCGAACAATCTGGCAGCCGACCATGTAGCCGCAGAACTCGGCGAAGACATAAATTGTGTATATAAAACGTTGGTGCTTCACGGCACCAACACCGGCTATTTTGTCTGTGTAATTCCCGGCAACCGCGAGGTTGATTTAAAGAAAGCGGCAAAGGCCTCCGGCAATAAGAAGGCCGAAATGATTCCCATGAAGGACTTGCTGTCTGTCACCGGATATATCCGCGGCGGCTGTTCTCCATTAGGCATGAAGAAGCCTTTCCCTACTTATATACAAGAAGATGTACTCCAATTAAACGAGTTCTTCGTCTCTGCCGGGCAACGCGGTTTGCAGCTTTGTGCAAACCCGGCGCAACTGATTGACTATATTCGTGCTACGGTAGCCGATATCAGCACTCTCCCGGAAAAATGAACAGTTTCGGACAAATACTCAAGCTGACTACTTTCGGCGAGAGCCACGGCCCGGCTATCGGCGGTATCCTTGATGGTGTGCCTTCCGGATTCCTGATTGACCTTGATAAGGTACAAACCGCTCTCAACCAACGCCGACCCGGAGGCGATGCTCTCGGCTCTCGCAGAAATGAAGTCGACAAGGTGCAAATTCTATCCGGAATATTTAACGGCACTACTCTCGGCTCGCCGATAGGCTTCATTATTCCAAATACCGATGCAAAATCCAAAGATTATGAAAATCTGAAAGATGTGTATCGCCCTAATCATGCTGACTTCACATATTCTGCAAAATATGGAATTCGCGATTATCGGGGGGGCGGTCGCTCCTCTGCTCGCGAAACGGCCTGCAGGGTATGTGCCGGAGCTGTTGCGGAGCAGATACTTGATAAATTCGGTATCAAGACGATAGCATTTACATCACGTATCGGGCAGCTTGCTTATGACTACTCTTCCATGCCTTCGGATAGCGAGGTCTATTCTTCAATAGTGAGATGTCCATCGGCCGAAGTGTCAGAAGATATGACAGTTCTGCTGAATGAGGTTCGCAAGAATAAAGACTCCGTTGGAGGAGAAGTAATATGCTTGATAACAGGTGTGCCAGCGGGTTTGGGTGAACCGGTTTTTGATAAATTGCACGCTCAATTGGCCGCAGCTATGATGAGCATTCCTGCGGCAAAAGGATTTGAATATGGTCAGGGATTTAATGCATCGCGAGCATTGGGCTCCGAGTCGGTAGACCATTTTGTATGCCAACCGGAAATACATACGGTCGAAAATCATTCCGGCGGGATACAGGGAGGCATATCAAACGGCAACATCATTGAAATGCGTGTAGCTTTCAAACCGGCTCCTTCCATTATGCAACCGATTGAAACTGTTGACTCTCACGGCAATCCTACACTGCTCGAAATCAAGGGCAGACATGATGTTTGTGTCGTGCCGCGAGCTGTTCCGGTTGTTAAATCCATGGCTGCTCTTGTAATATTAGATGCTCTGATGCTTCACCGCTCTTCTCTATTACGCAATATATGAAGCCGTACACCGATTATTCCGACTTTTTGGCTAAGCTCTTCCCCGGCATTAAGGTGCAGAAACTCTCGATAAACGCCGACAACAGTTGCCCAAACCGTGACGGAACCATAGGCACCGGCGGCTGCATATATTGTAATAACGCTTCTTTTTCGCCCTCATATTGTCATAGCCCCGGAGGTATAGCCGCCCAAATAGAAGAAGGCAAGAAGTTCTTCCGGCGGAAATACCCGAAGATGAAGTATCTTGCTTACTTCCAGTCTTATACCTCCACACATGCACCGATTGCAGATTTAATTGAGGCTTACGAAGATGCCATGAATAGCCCTGACATTTGCGGTCTGGTAATAGGCACACGTCCCGACTGTATGCCCGAGGAACTGCTCTCCCGGTTAAGCCGGATAAATCGGACTCGTATGCCCGTGATTGTAGAGTATGGCGTAGAGTCTGTTCACGACTCCACCCTTGATTTGATAAACAGACATCACACTTCGCTGTGTGCAAAGGAAACCGTAAGGCGTACAGCTGCCGAGGGAATTTCGGTGGGCATTCATCTTATAATGGGGCTTCCCGGAGAAACACCCGAACAGATGAAACAGACCGTGCTAGAGGTGTGTACATGGCCAATCAGCATTATCAAATTTCATCAATTGCAGATAATCAAAGACACAAAGCTATATTCACTGTGGGAAAAACAAAATCGGGAAAATCAAACCGATACGGTAGATTTCCCCGTTATAACCACATTCACCCCTGATACATATCTTCAGCTCTGTTGTGAGTTGATTTCTATTATCCCCTCATCAATAGCTATCGAACGCTTCACGGCGCAATGCCCCCCGGAGCTTCTGGCTGCCCCTCGTTGGAATTTAAAAAACTATGAGTTCACTCACAGACTTAACAATCTGCTTTCCAAGGGCTATTCGCAATAATCAACTTTGCAGAACGGGCATTTCATCGAGTACTGCTTTTTCATAAGATTGTAACTCATATTGCCCAAGAATTTTCCGCATTTCGGACAAACGTAATCGTTTTGAAATTCATCGGTCAGTTCTTGAATTCTTTTTGTGGCATTCTCAGATTTCAGGCCGATAAAGCTGATAAGATTACCCAAAATTCCCACCCCGGTCAGGCTGAACCCGATTACCTTATTTTCAAAAATAGCAATACAAGGCATTGCACACATGGTGAATATTGCGCTTCCCGTGCGAATCAAATTTACCTGTCGCTGGCGGTCGCCTACGGAATTTTTGCCGTCAATAAATCGATTCCATACAGCCTCCAACCCGGAGATATTAACAGCCCCTTTCGGCGATACCGGTTGCCCCGGTTTTTGATTAGCTCCTACAATAATTTTGGCTGTCGCTACAATTTTGCTCATGTCGATACGAAAATGGCCGGCACCGAGTTCTACCTTGTCATTAACGTTTATGCTTTTGGTTGCAATGTTCTTACCGTTTACGAGAGTTTCATTTTGATTCTTCATATTGGTTAGAATCAACCCTCCTTGTTCGCTGATTTGCAATTTGCAGTGAGCTGTCTTTTGGTCGGGAAGACAACGGCTTACATATTGTGGCACCGGCTGATTTGTCTTAAGTGCGGCTTTCTTTTGTGTGACCTCCTCACATACCAGCAATCCGCCTTGCTGAGGGTCACGGCCTATGATAAATGTTTTCCCAATTAGTGTCTGCATACATTTTTTTGTTGAAAATCCGAAACACAAATTTACAATAAAAAATTGAAACGGGTCTCATAATCCGAAAAATGAGACCCGCAATTCACAATTTTTATGAAAATTTATTTCACTATAAGCTTGGCCGAAGCATCAGACTCGCGCCCCATGCGGTCAAGGGCGGTGACAATAAATGTAGTGCCGGGTTCGGCACTGTCAAGTTTCACCGCAGATATCGGGGTGATTGCAATTATTGCCTCCGGGTCGTTCATGTCGATTGATTCTCCTTTGAAGAACTCATAGACAACGAATTTAACCACATCATCTTCGCGAGCTTCATTAAGCGTTGCCTCTGCCCCATATCCGTGGAAATTCTCCGGTAAATCCCAAGCCACCACCATGCCATCATTTGTCTTTTCAGTGCGCAATCCGTATACCTTGGCCGGTTTGCCCGGCTTGTCCGTGTATAAGGGTGGCAATGCCAATGTACGTTGATGCTCCGATGCCAATTTGTCGTTCACACCCTTGTAATTATTTACCACCCAGTAACCGTGATACCACGCATTGCCATGTACATTGTCCAAACGGCGTGACAAGTCGATTTTCGCACTCAGCTCATTAGAATCCGATGCGGTAGGTGTGTCCATGGTGCCTTGCGTATTCTGTCCTATATACAGTTTGCAGTTAGCCGGCACATTGTCATTCCACCACTTCGCCAGTTTGCGTGAGGGGGCTACCTTCTTGTCCAGTGGCCAATACAATTGCGGCACAAGGTAGTCTATCCAGCCATTCTTTGCCCATAAAATCACATCGGCATACAAGTCATCATAATTTTGCAACCCCCCGCTTTCACTTCCGCGAGGATCTGAACTTTTATTTCGCCAGATACCAAACGGACTTATGCCGAATTGCACCCAAGGCTTAATGTCTTTTATGGTGCGATGCAATTGCTCTATTAGTTTGTCTACATTCTCGCGACGCCAGTCTGCCTTATTTTTCCCTTTCCCGAATTTTGCATAACTCGCGCCGTCACCGTCGAAACGTGTGCCGTTTGCCGCCGGGTATGGGTAAAAA
The DNA here is from genome assembly GCA_023662865.1 of Prevotella sp. Lineage (GTDB taxonomy): Bacteria > Bacteroidota > Bacteroidia > Bacteroidales > Muribaculaceae > Lepagella. The sequence goes on along the minus strand of JAMPIK010000001.1, from coordinate 125,760 downwards.
TAGTCGTCAAGATGTATGGCATCTATGTCATAACGGCTCACAATATCTGCAATTACGGTAGATATGTAATCTCTGTTTTCCTGATATGCCGGGTCAAAAAAGATTTTATTGTCAAAGCGGAAGAAGCGTTCCTTATGCTGATTATATAGGTGCTCCGGCGGCAGCACCTCTTTTGCGTCAGACGTAACGCGATATGGGTTTAACCAGGCATGCAGCTCCATCCCTCTTTTATGAGCTTCGCTTATTGCAAATGCCAGCGGATCCCATTTCTCTGCGGGGGCTTTTCCCCTTTTCCCGGTAAGCCACTTACTCCAAGGCTCGATTTCCGACTCATAAAGAGCATCGGCTGTCGGGCGTATTTGGAAAATCAGCGCGTTACACCCTGCCTCATTGAGTTTGTCAAGGATTTCGGTAAAATAGGCGCGTTGCTGCTCCGGCGTCTTGTTCATCCATTGCGACTGTCCGATTACTTGTATCCATGCACCGCGAAATTCGCGCTTCGGTGCATTCTCCAAAGCGGCTGCACTCAATGCCCCCGTTATGGATAAAATTATAGCAAAAATAAGTGTTTTAAGAGTTTTCATATTTTAACGCCAACGGCATGGAAGCCCATAGGCGGACTACCATGCCTGAATAGTTGATTTGTTTATAAAGTTATTCCATTATTTCGCTTCCATAGCCGGAACCGTCCATCACTTCGCCCTGCTGCATTGCGTTCTTGTTCGGTTTGGAACGCATATTGCCGAACGAATATTTTATGGAGAGGTTCAATTGTCGACCGCTTCTCCAGCGTTTATCTTCCTGTGAGTAAGCAATGCCGTCGGACGACACACCATAGGTGTATGAGTGCATTTTGCGAGAATTGAAGATGTCGCGGCAGTTGAGCGAGAATGTCCAGTTGCCGAGGCTCTTTCGCAAGCCGGCATCCACGCTCCACCCGGCTCCGCGTTCTCCCTGCGCACTGAGTCGCTTGGAGTTATAACGCCCGGTAGCTTGGAAAGACATATCCCACGGCAAGCGTACTTGCGCCATGCAGCGGATATCCCATGCGAACGAGTTGCGCGCTTTGCCGCTTACCGGCACCGTCACTCCGTTGCCAATCGGGAAATCCAAATTCCACGCGCTCACATGGTTGTTATATAGATTGGCGGTAGTGGTAAGGTTTAACACGTTGCGGAACAGGTTGTTTTTAACCACAATTTCAGCACCGGCATCTGTCTGATTGCCGGCATTGGCATTTGTGGTGTACATGATTCCCTCTACAATGTAACTGATTCGGTTTATGTTATCCGTGCTTGTGCGTAAATATGCTGACAGAGAGATGATATGGTCGCGGAAGGACTTGATGTAATTCAACTCGAAAGCATTTGAATAAGAGGGTTGAAGCTCCTGATTACCATATGTGATATTGGTGGGATCGGAGATGTTGCGGAACGAGTTGAGCTGGCCTCCCCACGGTCTGCGAATACGCCGCGTATAGTTCACCTGCAATTCATTGTCGTGCGGCAATGCCCAAGACACGAATGCCGACGGGAACATTGAGAAGTCGTTGCGCTTGTATGGCTCGATTTCATCGGATGTCTGTCCGTAGGAAAGACTCTTTGCCCGAATTTGCCACATCTCGGCTCGCAGTCCGGCGGAGAAGCTGAACGCTTTGTATTTACCGCCGAGAGTTGCATAAAGGGCGGTTACATTATTATTGTAGATAAAGCGGTTCCACAAGTCTTCTTCCGGCACCATAAGTCCCTCGCCGTTTCTTATATAAGTGCTTGTAGGTGAGTTTTCGTGAGAATAGTTACCGTTGTATCCGGCTTCCAGTTTTAACCAGTTGGTAAGCTGATTCGTGTAATCGATTTTTGCCTCGATGGTGTTATTGCGTATTTCGGAATTTTGCTCTTGGTACACTTCCTCGGCTTTCTGCTCGCCGTCTACCTCCCAGTCCTGATGTTGGAAATAGCTGTTCCACATCGGGCCGCCCCAGTAGTTATAGCCTACCATGGCGTCCAAAGTGTGATTGTCGGAAAAGCGGTGGGTATATCCCAACTCCAAATGGCCGCCACGCATATCGTTGCTGTTGCGCGACAGGTTCTCATTATGAAGCCACTGACCGGGTAAGTTTGAATTATATAATGTGGTGGATTTACCCCAACGGTGGCCCAACATTCCGAACGCGTTGGCATACAAGTCATCTTTGTCCGTGAAATGATATGTAGTACCCAAGCGGAGGAACAGGTTGTTGCCGTGGTTGCGACTTTCGCCGTCGGAATACAGATACTCGCCGTTCTCATAATCGCGGTGAGAGTAAGATCCTCCCTTATTGTGACGCATACGGAAACCAACGGAGGCGTATGAGTCGAATTTTCCGGCGTTATAATTTATATTGAAACTGGCATTACCTCCCCCGCGGGTATTAGCTCCGATTTCAGCACTGCCGAAATAGCCGGCGCGCCGATCCTTTTTCAATACGATATTGATGATACCGGCAGTACCTTCCGGGCTGAATTTTGCCGATGGATTGGTTATCACCTCAATTTTCTCAATTGTCTCGCCGGGGATTTGTTCAAGTATCTGGGCGCGATTGTCGGCGGTTAGTCCGCTCTCTTTGCCGTTAATCCATACAGTCACTGAGCTGTTGCCGCGCAGTGACACCTCGCCGTCTTGATCTACCTCCACCGAAGGTATTGACTCAAGCAGCTCACTTGCAGATGCTCCGGCTGTGGTGATGTCGTTGCCCACTGTAAACACCTTCTTGTCCAATTCAAACTTCATGGTGGAAGCCTGGCCGGTGACTACAACCTCTTCAAGCATTTTGGTGTCATCGGCCAGAGAAATGTCGCCTACATTCACCTGTCCGCCTTTCACTGTGACGGGGCGCTCCTGAGCCAGACTTCCTATGTTGGTAGCTTTCAGCATATATCGTCCGTCCGGCACATCTTGAATTACAAATTTGCCGTCAATGTCGGCAGTAGCCCCTATCGGAAGGGCTTTACCTGTTTTGGCATCATATAGTTGCACATTGGCAAAATCAATCGGCTCGCCTGTTGCCTTGTTTTTAATAAAACCGGTCACCGTTCCTTTGGCAAAACACACTGCGGCTATGCTCAAAGCGGCGGCGGTGAGAAAAATCTTTTTCATCTCTCTATTCGTAGTTCATAAAGTTATTCCTCTCTCTCAAAGGAGAGGCACACGTAAACAATGACAATTAACTAAAAAGGAGGTTTAACATTTAAAAGTTAAATAAATGTTAAAAATCTCATGTTTTGTTCAACACGAATATTTTTTGTAATTTTGCTTAAAATTAAGAATGTAGATATTTATGACACGCAAAGAGACAATTGACAAATATATAGATGCTTTCCTCAAAGGGCGCAGCCAAGCCGTAATCGAGAAATTTAAAGAAAAGGAAGAGGCTCTTCAATATGCGTCAATCATGCAATGGCGCCGCCGTATGAAAAAGATTGAGAACACTCCGAAAAGCATACGCGATGTGCTTGAACTGTTGCGCAAGGCAAACTCTATGATTGACAACACACAAGAGATGTCAACTCCTGATATGCAGGCTGTTAACGAAGAACTCGATAAAATACGCAACAGCGTGGCTCAATGCTACGACCGCACACGTGCCAACCGCATAAAAGAACTTGAAGCTCAACAGCAGCAGATAGCCGAGCAGCTCGCGAATTTGCGCAACGGCTAATCCACCGGGGTGACTGTATAACCTCCTTTTCGCAAGAGGTTAATGAGTCCTTTATCCGAAGGCAGATGGCCGGCACCCACTATTACCATGATTGATTTGTCTTGCATTTCCGAAATTAAAATGTCAACCCATTTGGCATTGCGGTTAAAGACAAGTCGGTCGGCTTTCTCCGGAGTCATCGCCTGTGGGTCGGTCATCAGCTCCCCAACATAATCAAGATTGCGAGCTAAATAGGCATCTGTCACGCGAAGCATCTCCTCTATTTCAGAGTAACCCCCGTTGCGGACTGCATCCATCAACGCTTCTTTCTGTTCCGAAATGGGGTCGCCGTAGAGCAAATTTATTTGGAACTCAATATCTTCAAGTCCGGCTACCTCTTTTCCTGCCTCCTTGGCCTTGTTTTGCATCAGTTGGTCAATGCCCGGTGCTTGGAAATCTTTGTCGGGAAAGCGTTGCATCATAACCATTGACATCAAGGCGGTAGTTACCACTGAGGGCTTCATGCCATACATTGTTTCAATGGGCGCCACCCCACCGCTCATCTTATTCCACGTAGTTTTTACGGTATCCAATTCTTCAACGGTGAGTATCTTGGTCAACGTGCTGTCTGCCGGTGCCATAAGCTTCCCGGCGAATTTCATCATCTCGGCCGGATTGCTCATCTTCTCCATATCAATCTCGCCATACAGTTTGTCAACCTGTGCGAGAGCCGGGTACAAGCCATGTATCGAGTCAAGAATTTCAACCGGGGCAAAGTGGTGCGTACCCAACAGGTATGACACTTGTTCGCTTCCGGATTTCTCCACTTTCCACAACAATTGTGCTTTTGCATTGAACGGGCATAAAGCTGCCAAGGCACATATGTTCGCGAAAATTAATCTGATAAATCTCATACTTTTTGATGTTTTCTTGATTAGACGCAAATTTACATCAAAAACTACAATAAACAAAGTGGTAATTTTAATCGTTTGATTATCTGTGATATATAAATACATTTCAAAATATGAGATTTTTTTTGTAACTTTGCAACTTGCATGGGCTAACTGTGCGCAATCCAATATTAATGAATTCCATTTTATATTTAGAATATGGCAAAGCAAGAAGATGTTTTTAAAACGATAGTGGCTCACGCCAAGGAATACGGTTTCGTATTTCAATCTTCGGAAATTTACGACGGTTTGGCAGCGGTTTACGACTACGGACAGAATGGCGTTGAACTGAAAAACAATATCAAACGTTATTGGTGGGAAGCCATGACAATGCTTCACGACAACATTGTAGGCATTGACTCTGCTATCTTCATGCATCCTACTATTTGGAAAGCCTCCGGCCATGTCGATGCATTCAACGACCCGTTGATTGACAACCGCGACTCCAAAAAGCGTTACCGTGCCGATGTGCTGATAGAAGATGCAATTGCCAAATTCGAGGAGAAAATGGATAAAGAAGTGGCAAAAGCCGCCAAGCGTTTCGGTGAAAGTTTTGATGAAGCAATGTTCCGCCAAACCAATCCGCGTGTGCTTGATAATGCTCGCAAACGTGATGATCTGCACAGCCGCTATGAGAAAGCAATGAATGATAACGACCTTGCCGAACTCAAGCAGATTATCCTTGACTACGAAATTGTTGACCCTATCAGCGGTACTCGCAATTGGACTGATGTTCGCCAGTTCAACCTCATGTTCAAAACAGAAATGGGCTCAACCGCCGATGGCGCAATGGAGGTTTACCTCCGCCCGGAAACTGCACAGGGTATCTTCGTGAACTACCTGAATGTGCAAAAAACCGGGCGTATGCGCATTCCTTTCGGTATAGCGCAGATTGGCAAGGCTTTCCGCAACGAGATTGTCGCTCGTCAGTTCATCTTCCGTATGCGCGAATTCGAGCAGATGGAGATGCAATTCTTTGTGCGTCCCGGCGAGGAACTCAAATACTTTGACTATTGGCGCCGCACTCGCCTTGCATGGCACAAAGCTCTCGGCCTCGGCGATGAAAAATATCGCTTCCACGACCATGAGAAATTGGCCCACTATGCCAATGCGGCTACCGACATTGAATTTAAAATGCCGTTCGGCTTCAAAGAGGTGGAAGGTATACATTCTCGTACCAACTTTGACCTTAGTCAGCATGAGAAGTTCTCCGGTAAAAATATAAAATACTTTGACCCGGAGCTCAACGAAAGCTATGTGCCTTACGTTATCGAGACTTCAATAGGTGTTGATCGTATGTTCCTGACTGTGCTTTGCAGCTCATACGAGGAGCAGAAACTTGAAGGCGGCGACTCGCGTGTGGTTCTTCACTTCCCGGCTCCCCTCGCCCCGATAAAATGCGCGGTGCTTCCCTTGGTGAAAAAAGACGATCTGCCCGACAAGGCTCGCGAAATTCAGCATCGTCTGCGTTTTGACTTCACTTGCACTTACGATGAAAAGGATTCTATCGGCAAACGCTATCGTCGTCAGGATGCTATCGGTACTCCATACTGTGTGACCGTAGACCATCAGACTCTTGAAGACGGCACAGTAACTCTGCGTCACCGTGACTCAATGGAGCAGCAGCGTATCAGTGTAGACGAAGTGGAACGTATTCTCGAAGAGGAAGTAAGCCTGAACTCACTTCTCCGTAAACTTGACACACAAGAATAATGAAAAAAAAATATCTTCCTTGGATTATAATCGGCGGTATTGTAGTAATTCTGATTGCTTGGATTGCAACAAGCTATAACGGTATGTACAACGCCGAACAAGATGTGGAACAGAAATGGGGCGACCTGCAAAGCCAGTATCAACGCCGCAAAGACCTCATTCCCAACCTTGAGAATACCGTTAAATCATATGCCAAGTATGAGGGCGAAACCTTAACGGCTGTTACGGAAGCGAGAGCAAACGCTCATACTACGCAACAGCTTGCCGATGCTTTGCCAAAGGAAGCTCCCACTGATGCGCAGGCACTTGCCAACTATATGAAAGTTCAAGATGATGCTACCAAAGCCTTAAACCTTTACGTTAATGCCGTAAAAGAAGCATACCCCGACCTCAAGGCGAACCAAAACTATCTTGAATTTCAAGAAAATCTAACCGGCACCGAGAACAGAATACAAGTGGCAAGGACCAACTACAACGAGGCTGTAACCGTGTATAATAAAAAAGTAGGTCGCTTCCCGAATGTGATGATTGCCGGAATGTTGGGCTTTGACAAACGCTCCACTTTTCAGGCCGAGGCAGGTGCGCAGTACGCTCCTGCCGTATTCAACGATTAATTTAAAGAATAATACGTAATCATCTTGTGATGAATAAGATATTGTTAAACATATCAATCGGAGCTTTGCTTGCAATGACTGCTTCATGCAGTCTGGACAAAGACGAACCTTCCGATCCCAACAGTGAATGGCGCAAACTCAACGAGAATTGGCTCACCGGAAAAATAGCCGAGAAAGATGCCGAAGGCAATGACTTTTATGAACGTGTCACTGCTCCGTGGGATCCGAACGCTTTTGTCTTGATGAAATGGCACAACGACCGCGCCGAGACTCAAAGCTCTCTCTCCCCCATTTCAACATCTACTGTTGATTTGCGCTATGAGGTAAGCACAATCGACTCGGTAGTAATTGACAGTTCAAAAAAACGCGTCACTCCCGCACCCGGTGTGTATCGGTCAGTGCTTAACAAAAACATAGCCGGTTGGATTATGGGTATCGCCAAAATGCACATCGGTGACACTTGTACCATACTTATTCCGTACAATCAGGCATACGGCTCAATGACTTATAACGGCATTAAGCCCTATTCCAATCTCATTTATAATGTGCGCCTCGTAGGTATTCCCGCTTACGAGAAACCTTAGACATTACTTATGTTAGCGTATATAAACTGGGACGTAAGCCCTATAATGATTGGCCTCGGGCCTTTGGAAATTCGTTGGTACGGACTGATGTTTGCCATAGGATTTCTTGTTGGCTACGCAATAGTAGCAAAAATGTTCAAGCATGAAGGTGCGCCGGAACGCTGGCTCAGCCCCCTGCTCATTATCCTAGTAGTCTGTACTGTGGTCGGTGCACGCCTTGGCCATGTATTCTTCTATGAATGGGACTATTACACTCAACACCCTTCAGAAATAATTAAAGTTTGGGAGGGTGGCCTTGCGAGTCATGGCGGCGCAATTGCAAACTTCATCGGCTTGTGTATCTTCTCATGGGTGGTAGCCAAGAAAAATCCTTCGTGGGTAATAGACAAAATCGTGGTGCCCATCGCTCTCGTGGGTGGCCTTATCCGCATGGGAAACCTTTTCAACAGTGAGATTTACGGTGGTCCCACCGACTTGCCATGGGGCTTCATCTTTGTACGCGACGGTCTGACTTACCCATCACACCCCACTCAACTGTATGAGGCTCTCGCATATTTTACTCTGTTCGGGGTGCTTATGTTCATGTACTGGAAAAAGAACGCAGAGCAGCGCCCATGGCTTCTCACCGGAGTATTCTTCCTTTGGACATTCGGTGCTCGTTTCCTCATTGAATTTGTAAAAAATCCGCAGGAGGCATGGGAGTCCGACATGACAATCAATATGGGACAAATACTCTCAATTCCATTCATTGTGCTTGGTGCCGCCCTGATAGTTTACGCCTTGATGCGCCCGGCACAGCATTGGACATTCCCCGGTAAATTTGCCGAAGAACTTAATAAAAAACAAAAATAAACATATATTGCGGAAGTAAATCCCGCGTTAAAAATTCTTACTTATGCGAACAGAAAAAGAACTGGAAGGTGTGACTCTGTTGGGCAATCAGGGTACAAAATATCCTTCAGACTATGACCCCTCCCTGCTTGAAACATTTGAGAACAGGCACCCGGAACGGGAATATGTCGTGACATTCGATTGCCCGGAATTCACTACGCTTTGCCCCAAAACCGGCCAACCGGACTTCGGTCATATCTATATCAAGTACATACCCCGACAGCGTATGGTTGAGAGCAAAAGCCTTAAGCTGTATCTGTTTTCTTTCCGCAACCACGGCGATTTCCATGAGGATTGCGTGAATATTATTCTGAATGATTTGTGGCAACTCATGCAGCCCAAATATATAGAAGTGAAAGGACGGTTTATGCCTCGCGGAGGCATCAGTATTCACCCTTTTGCCTGCAAAGCAGATGCGGAACATCAGCACCTCGTTGATGCTCGTACACTTTCCGAACTTGAATCTTATTAAGTTATGAAAAAAGACACAATCTTAATTCTATCCGGAGGCATGGACTCAACAACCATGCTATATGAATATAAACAGCGCATTGCTCTGGCTGTCAGCTTTGACTACGGCTCAAACCACAATGCTCGCGAAATAAAATGCGCAGCCGAACATTGCCGGACTCTGGGCGTTGAGCATATCGTTATCCCCCTGAATTTCATGGGGCAATACTTTAACTCTTCGCTCTTGCAGGGTGCCGATGCAATACCGGAAGGCGACTATCACAATGATAATATGAAGAGCACGGTGGTGCCGTTCCGCAACGGCATTATGCTTGCCATTGCCACCGGATTGGCAGAAACTCACAGGCTCAAATATGTAATGATGGCCAACCACGGCGGTGACCACGACATTTATCCCGACTGCCGCCCGGAGTTTGTCTCGGCAATGAGCGAGGCTATGCGTACCGGCACTTATCCGGGTATAACATTATTATCCCCATACACTTACCTGAGCAAGTCAGACATCGCCGTGCATGGCAAGCGCCTTGGCGTTGACTATGGCAAAACTTATTCTTGCTACAAAGGCGGGGAGAAGCATTGCGGCAAATGCGGTACCTGCCTTGAGCGTAAGCAAGCTCTCAAAGATGCGGGTATCGAGGACATGACTGAATACATAAATTGAATTACAGACTATGTATTACGTAAGCAAACGCCTTGAAATATCGGCTGCTCACCGCCTTTCATTATCATACGAAAGCAAGTGCTCCGCTTTGCATGGCCACAACTGGATTCTCACCGTGCATTGCAAGGCAAAAGAGCTCAATGCCGACGGAATGGTTGCCGACTTTACTCACATCAAGCAGCAGATACTTTCGCGTCTTGACCACGCAGTGCTAAACGATGTCATGGACTGTAATCCCACCGCTGAAAATCTGGCTCGGTGGGTAGTAGATGCAATACCCTCTTGTTACAGATGCGATGTGCAGGAAAGCGAGGGGAACATCGCTTCCTTTGAACTTGACTGATTTTCCGCTGATGCGTAGACTCAACGAGATATTTTATTCCTTGCAAGGGGAAGGTGCTCACACCGGAGTCCCTTGCATTTTTGTGCGTTTCAGCGGTTGCAACTTGCGTTGTCCGTTCTGCGACACACACCATGAGCAAGGCACACTCATGAGCGATGCCGACATTGTGGCTTACATCAACTCCTATCCCGGTGAATGGATTGTACTGACCGGCGGTGAGCCGGCTCTGTGGATTGATGCTGATTTTATTCATACGCTGCACATAGGCACCGGAAAGAAAATTGCAATTGAAACCAATGGCACGTTACCGGTGCCCAACGAACTTGATTGGATTACGATGTCACCCAAATTCGGGCTTGCATCCGATGCTCCGCAAATACCGCGCATACAGAGAGCCGATGAAATCAAAGTAGTGGATACCGGGCAGGACCTTGAGCCATATTTCAGTCTGCCGCAATGCCGGTCAAACACGCTGATGTACCTTCAGCCATGTTTCACCCCGGATACGGAAGAATTTGCACTCAACACGGCTCGCACCGTGTCGCGTGTAAAGGTGGACCCGCGTTGGCGTCTTTCTGTCCAAACACACAGGTATCTCAATATTCCTTGATTCGGAATTGAAAGTGTGCGTCTAAACTTCTATATCCGTCAGATACCCTTCCTTGCGCAAGAGGGTAAGGAATGTGCTTAGAAAGTTGCGTTTTATCAACAATCGGCATCCCTCTACTCTCAATGTGTTTTCACATATCTTCTTGTCCGTGCGCAAGAGAGCGTGAAGATTTGCATCATTGGGGTCAATGTCGTAAAGCACATAGGTTGAGCCGCCGGGAGTCTGCTTTACCAAGTCACACTTAGCTTTCAGCGAATTGAAGAATTGCTTTATACCTTCGCCCGCGTCAGGCTGTATGAAACTTATATACCTGTCAATCTTGGCATTAAGCATTGAAGTGGTGTTACACCCTTTGAGAAAAGATTTGGGTGTCAACACCCATCGTTCAGCTGTCAGTTTCTCGGCAAAATCAGAAAGCATACCCACAAGCGGACTTTTCGGATTCTTTATATAGATGATGCGTGTAAGCTCGTTCACCTCAAAGACACTTCCTTCAGCTTCCGGTTCTTCCAATTTCGGATATACCGTTGTGAGTCCAAGTATCCATTTGCCCAAATCGGTAAGGCTTATTCCCACAATCTCACCCTTTTTCGAGAAGGTCAGATTAACGGAGCCCATCGCTGCCATACACTTGAGCAAACCGTAAATGTAATTATCGTGAACCAACCTTTTAAGGTCAGACATCGGGATTAAATTCCCTTCTGTATTGCACATATCGCAACCGCGCACTCTCTGGGAGGTTGGCAACAGGTACGACAATTTCTTCTTTGCCAAACTGAGCGAGATTTGTGTAAGAAGCGACTTGGCTGTAAAGGGCTTGTTGCCAAATCTGCCTCCCGCTATTTTGAGAGCATGCTGAAGGGAAGTGGATATTTCAAACATCAAATCGCCGTAACCTGCTACAAGCGACTTTGGAACAGATGAAAGGATGTTTTCGAAAAACAGATTTAATTGCGGACGGTCAATTGTAAGCAGCTCGGTGTTCATTCTGCGCAAAAAATCTTGTGCTGACAAATGAGGCATATTCAAGCAAAAGCCGTCAGTATAGTCACCGAATACACGGGCAGCCATTGACAACACCAAATAGCTTCGCGACGGGGGAGCCGCCGTAAATTCTTTCAGAGGTACGGTGGCCTGAAATTTCTTTACCGACCCGGCAGGGAGTTTGCTTTTGCCCAAAGGAATGGTTTCCGAGGCTATCAGTTGCTCCAATACACCGGCATGGGTCGGGAAGTCCAATCCGGAAAATTCCACATCGGTACTTTCCGGAACGAATGAGGTTAACTCTGTTTTGCTCTTATGAGCAAACACATATTCCACAAGCATGGGCGAGGCAACGACATAATGTTTCAGTGCTATATAATAGGATGAATGACTACTCTCAACAGGTGCGCTGACTAAGGTACACATCAAAGATATAACAGATGTGACCGAAGACTCAAACCATCTTTTCGCCGTATCCGAACTCATATCATTACGCCAGGTGAATTCCGGTTTTTCCCAATCGTTGTCTTCAAAAATGCGGTCAAACCGTAAAGCACCTTTGTCTACCAAAGTCCGTGCCAGTTCAAGAGCTTGTGCATCAGCACGCATGTCGGCTATGGCAAATACATTCTCTTTGCAGTGAAACACACATATGAAGAAGCGAATAAGGTCTTCTTTGATTGCGCTCGTTCCGTTTTTATTAAAATCTTTAACAGAAGAGCTCATAAAATCCACATCAGATTTATTTTCCCCGGTAATCTTTATAACCAAATCCTCTTTGCGCACCATTTTTGAGAGAAAATTCAGGCGTTTCCGGAAGAATTCTTTATCATGATAGCACAGATTATAGTAATTAATTCTGTACACTTCGCGAATGGGGACTTTCAAGGTAAGTGTCTTATTTGTCATATTCGTATCAGCTTAAAAGGAATGAGATGTCTTCTGCCGTCAGGCTCTTGGAGCCGGTGTCGGAACTAATCACGGCGTCAACCAGAGCTGACTTTTTCTCTTGCAGGCTGCGTATTTTCTCTTCAATAGTGTCGGCAGTAATCAAATAATAGCAGTTCACCGAATTTTTCTGGCCAATGCGGTGCAAACGATTTATGGCCTGCTCTTCAGCCGCCTTATTCCACCACGGCTCAACGACAAAGACTGTATCGGCGGCGGTAAGATTTAATCCTACGCCACCCGTTTTCACCGTCATAAGCAGCACTTTGCAATCGGGATTGTTTTGGAAATTCTCGACTACCTTCTGTCTGTCGCGTGTCGCGCCGGTCATGGTTTCGTATTCAATTCCGGCTCGGTCAAGGTGTTCGGCTGTCAGTTCAATACCGGCGAGAAAATTATAGAAAGCCACAACCTTATGTCCGTTTTTTACTGCATTAATCAAATACTCCATGAGGAGTTCAATCTTCGGCGATGCAATTCTGCCATCGGTTTTTGTTTCCGGCACAGAGGCTATTTGGCGTAATTCGCTCAAAGCTTGCAACAGTTCGAAAGATGCACGGCCATGTCCGTCGTCTTGCATCGCAGTGGCCACCTCCTGCGCGTAATAGGCTCGACGCTCTTCGTAGAAAGCCGCCTGCTTGGCACTCATCTCCACGGTGAGCACTTGCTCTACACGCTCCGGCAAATCGGAGAGCACGTCTTTCTTCAAACGGCGCAGAATAAAGGGAAACACTTTGAGCCGTAGCGCCTTGGCGGCATCTTCATCGCCCTCTTTTTGTATAGGCGCGGCATAAATATTGCTGAACTCTTGAATTGAGCCAAACATAGCCGGATTCAAGAACCGGAATAAGGAATACAGCTCCGTGAGGTTATTCTCAATCGGTGTACCCGAAATTGCCAACCGGTGCTCCCCTTTCAGCAGCCATACAGCCTTGGTAACCAACGCATCTACATTCTTGATATTTTGGCTCTCGTCTAAAATAATATAGCTGAACTCATGATTGACAAACTGCTCGATGTCGTTGCGCACCAGCGGATAACTGGTAAGTATCACCTGCGCTTGCAGAGCTTTTTCAAGATTGCGCTCCGAACCATAATATGCCACTACATTAAGGTGAGGCGCGAATTTTCGGAATTCTTCTTGCCAGTTAAACAGCAGCGAGGGCGGCATTACAATGAGTGTAGGCTTCGTCTGCTTCGGCACACAGCGAGTAAGCATGGCTATTGTCTGTACCGTCTTGCCCAGACCCATGTCGTCTGCCAAACATCCCCCCATGTTAGAGTCGTACAGATAGTTTATCCACTTAAGACCGTCAGTCTGGTAATCCCTCAGTTTGGCTTTCAGCTTCGGGGCTGTCAGTTTCTTGTTTTTCAGATTATTGAAACCCTCATAGAATTTTCGGTATACGGGCGGCTCCTTCGTTGGTTCACCCGTTTCTTCAAGCAGCTGCATCACCTCCGGCAGGTCGAAGAAGCTGATTTTTACATCCTCGACCTTGGAGTCCGCCTTATGGAAAATGCGGCCGAGTCTCTTCATGAATTTGGGATCCATCACCGCGCGGTTGCCATCGTTCAGCTTTACATATCTATGTTTACTGTATTGAGCCAACAAGTCGCTGACCGTGAATTTTTCGCCGTCAACTTCAACCGAAGCTTTACCCTCAAGGAAGTCAATGCCGGAGCCGAGCTTCAAATTGAATTTTGGCATTCCGGCAACGATTTTGTACTTTTTGAGCTTCTCGGCGCCAAGTACCGTAAATCGAGGCAGCAGCGAGGCAAATGAATTAAAGAGGAATGCTGATGCTATTTCGGGAGTGATGACAATACGATTGCCCTCTGTCCATATCCCTTTTTGTTCGCGTTTGGATATGCAACTTACAATGCTGTTATACACCAACTTAACGTTGTCCTCAATAGTAGAACCGGCAATGGGACGAACATATATCTTGACGTCAGTCAAAGTGACATAATAATGCAGCAGAAAATTTTCGCATATATCCATGGGGATATTGCCAACTTGTTCCGACACTCTCATACAGAGAGAATTGTCGCTTTCAATTTTCTCAAACAAGAGTATTGATGTCATATCTACCGGCTCATCAGTGCGTCTTACCGCTCGACCCGCGAAATCAACATCTGTATCAGACAAGAAAGTGAAGAATATACTCAGGAAACTCTCGGCCATGTCTAAGTCAAAAGGTTCGGTAAATGCTCCGGTATCGGCAAACCTGCTTCCTATATCGTTCACTGTTAAAATTTTATCACCGCACAGCGCATGCTTTCCGCTAAGAAAGAAATTTATCTTTTCGTTATCTGCAAGAAATTGTCCGACAATTTGCTTATTCTCTTCATCTTTGCCGACAGTTTCCAATTTGAAAAGTACGCGGCGAGGAGTATCATTGAGAGTAAGCGGCTTCATGTCTGCATCTACAAGCAGGTCTTTACACTGTGGCAGGAACGAGGTGAGAAAGGGATAATCGCGAGTTGAATAAACCAAATCGGCACCCGAGTCGGTCCATGAGAAATCCATTCCGTTGTTACGCTCAAGCTCGCTGACAGTGCGCAGCAGAGGTCCGATAGCACCCTCTTGAATATATTCACTTGCAGATTGTGGTACGCCCGTTGAATCCACAATTGCAAAGAGAGCACCTCCCGTAGAAGCCTCCTTAATTTGGACACGCAGCTTTGCGGGATTTTTCAAAGACGAAGCATTGTCGCCAATGTTATTGTGTACGCGTAAAGCGGAAAGGAAATCTTGTTTCATTTTTGATAAACTATAAGTTCGAAACGTCAGAAACGCACGTAATGGGGCATCTCTTTGGGAATAATCATGGAAATCTCCACCATTCCGGCAATAACGCCGTCTTTACGCCAAGGAGTCTGATATATCATTTTCTTAATCGTCCCCTTATCGATGGTGTAACTGTTGCTCTCTCCGGAAGCGAGCATATGCCGTATTTTTTCGGCAGACGCCGGAGAGTGACATTTAAAGAGGTTTTTGCCTATGAGGTCTCCATGTTTTATAAACGTTTCTCGCGCCTTTTCGTTCATATAAAGAATTATACCTTGTGCATCGCAAACAGTCACGGCACAATTCATTTGTTCAGCCCATTCAATATTAGGTAACATAATGTTCAATAGTTTTCGTAAATGGATTTTTCTTGGCCGGGAATAATTGTGTTTTCGTCTGAGATGTCGTTCTCGTCTATTTCCACAGTTTCCTTAGCCGAAATTATTTCACTTTCTTGTTTGTGAGACGCGGAGTCGTAATACAGATATGCCAACACACCACCGCCGACCAACAACAGGAACACGATTATTGAAATAATCCGGTTCCGCGCACCTGATTTCTTTTTTGCCCCCGCATCAGATTCGGAAATTACGGTATTATTAAATTCCGTGTCGCTCGGCGGAGTTTGTGCAAGTTCCGTGTGTTCCGCATAAATTTTTGTTTGCTCTTTAGCTTGCGACTTATGTCGAGGCGAAGTCTTGTTATTCCTGATTTGAGCAACAAAAGCGGCTACACTCTCGTGTCTGTCTTTACGCCTGGGCGACATTGCTTTCAATATCGGAGCCTCAAGCGCCTTCGGAAATCCCTTGGGAAACGACAGACCGTTTTCAAGCAGCTTTCCGGCAGCGGGCGGTGTAGTGTCCGACAGAAGATAATAGAGCGTGGCAGCCAAGGAATATAAATCTGTTTGAGAAGAGAACTCGGTCACGCCGTCATCACTGTATTGCTCCATTGGTGCATACCCGTGGCTTATGCCAACCGGAGTAGTCGAAGTCTGATTTCCCTCTGAATCATACCTTTTGGACAAGCCGAAGTCTACCAATATCGGATTGTCATCGCTCCTGCGCACCATAATGTTAGCAGGCTTCACGTCCAAGTGATTGATTTTCTTGGAATGGATATACGTCAACGCCTCCCCTATTTTGCTGACGTATTCAATAGCCTTTGGTGCAGGTAAAGGTCCGTTCTCTTTTACCAATTGTGCGAGGGAGTATCCGTCGATATAATCCATCACATAGTAAGCGGTGTCGTTCTCTTCAAACACATCAGTAATTCTCACAATGTAAGGCGAGTCCATTTCGGCAATATGCGATGCCTCTTTCAAGAATTTCTGCCTTAGCTTTGACACAATGTTAGTGTTGGACTGTGTAAAGGACAACACTGTATTTGAGCCTTTTTCCCGGTTGCACAAAGATGCCGGAAAAAATTCCTTGACAGCGACAGCCTTGTTTAACAATGTATGTTTCGCCAAGTAAGTGATGCCGAAGCCCCCCTGTCCCAACACATGCTCAATGCGATAATGACCATTGTCTAATAGAGTACCCTCTTTCAGCCTTGTATCAATATTTTCAGATACATTATTGCTTGCCATAACTTCAAACGTCTTATAAAACTTTCACAAAGTTACTAAAAAATAACAAAGAAATGAAGATAAAATTCAGTGATTAGCTGAAATGAATTGTGTTTCAGGCGAATGAAAAGAAATTATATTTGCGTATTAACATAAATTTCACATTCCGATTTCTTTCTTTTGAAATGGAATGAACATTTATTAGAACTATTGCGTTTCTTTTGCAGAATAATTCTAAAAAATAATATATGGAAAAAATAACTTTGATGGGTAATCCCATGTCAACAGTGGGATCACTGCCGGAAGTGGGTAAACTCGCTCCCGATTTTACTCTTGCAGCACAAGATTTGTCTGATATCAAGTTGAGCGATTTCGCCGGAAAACGTGTAGTTCTTAACATCTTCCCGAGCCTTGACACTGATGTGTGTGCCGCTTCCGTACGCCGATTTAATGTTGAAGCATCTAAAATGCCGAACACGGTAGTGCTGTGTGTGTCAATGGACCTACCCTTTGCAGCAGCTCGCTTCTGCACTATCAACGGTATTGAAAATGTGAAGACAGCCTCCGGTTTCCGCTCTGATTTCGGCGATGCCTACGGTGTGAAGATAGCCGATGGCCCGATGCGCGGCTTATATGCACGTTCTCTGGTAGTTATAGACACAGACGGAACTGTAATAGCCAATGAATTGGTAAGCGAAATCACAAACGAGCCGGACTATACAGTAGCTACTGACAAGCTTAAATAGTATTATTCAGCTTTCTTGATTTTGTTGCGAAGTTGAGTAATGTACGGTAAATAGGCGTTCTATGCACACCTTTTGTATTTCGGCGTGTACTTTGGCTTGCTATGCTCTTTCGTTCTGCAGCGAAATCAGCTCAAAAATAACTTCGTTTAATCTGTTCATTAATTTTTCTCAGCTACTTATTGAAGTCGGTGTAATTTATGCCTATGTTGACAGGGAATTATAAAATCTACAAAAAGTAAAATAGGCAAGTTATAAGAATAAAACAGAGGACACTCGAAAGTGTCCTCTGTATGTAGTGAAGTATTCAACTGATTAGATAATACCCTGACCCATCATAGCGTCAGCTACCTTCATGAAGCCGGCGATGTTAGCACCCTTCATGTAGTTGATGTAGCCGTCAGCCTGAGTACCGTATTCAACGCAAGCAGCGTGGATTGAGTTCATCATTTCGTGCAGCTTGGCATCTACTTCTTCTGCGCTCCACTGGAGGTGTTCAGCATCCTGGCTCATTTCGAGACCTGATACACCTACACCACCTGCGTTAACAGCCTTACCGGGGCAGTAGATAGTCTTGTTAGCAATGAAAGCATCGATAGCTTCGGGTGTGCAACCCATGTTTGAAACTTCAGCACAGAGCTGTACGTTGTTAGCGATAAGAGCTTTAGCATCTTCGCCGCCGAGCTCGTTCTGAGTAGCGCAGGGAAGAGCGATGTCTACTTTCTGCTCCCAAGGTTTGCGGCCGGGGAAGAACTGTGAGCCTGCGAATTTCTCAGCGTAGGGAGCTACGATATCGTTGCCGGAAGCACGGAGCTCAAGCATATAGTCGATTTTCTCTTCGTTGAGACCTGCGGGATCGTAGATATATCCGTCGGGACCTGAGATAGTTACAACTTTACCGCCGAGTTCTGTTGCTTTCTTGGCAGCACCCCAAGCTACGTTACCGAAACCGGAAACTGCGATAGTCTTGCCGGCGAGTTCTTCGTTCCAGTTCTTTTTGAGAACGTCCTGTACGAAGTAGATAGCACCGTAACCGGTAGCCTCGGGACGGATACGTGAACCACCGAAGCTAAGACCCTTACCTGTGAATGTACCTGTGTTTTCGCGAGCGAGTTTTTTGTACATACCGTACATATAGCCTACTTCACGGCCACCAACACCTATGTCACCTGCGGGAACGTCGCGGTCGGGACCGAGGTTGCGCCAGAGTTCGAGGATGAAGGCCTGGCAGAAACGCATTACTTCAGCATCGCTCTTGCCGCGGGGTGAGAAGTCGGAACCACCTTTACCACCACCCATGGGGAGAGTAGTGAGGGCGTTTTTGAAAGTCTGCTCGAAACCGAGGAATTTGAGGATTGAAAGGTTTACAGAAGCGTGGAAACGGATACCGCCTTTGTATGGGCCGATGGCGTTGTTGAATTGTACGCGGTAACCTATGTTGTTCTGAACCTCGCCTTTGTCGTCAACCCAAGTCACACGGAATGTGAAGATGCGGTCGGGCTCTACCATACGCTCGATAAGACGGGCTTTTTCGAATTCGGGGTGCTGGTTGTAAACCTCTTCTACTGAGAGAAGAACCTCTTTCACTGCCTGGAGGTATTCTTTTTCTCCGGGGTGTTTGGCCTCAAGGTTGGCCATGATTTCATTAATGTTCATAGGTAATAGAGATTTATGGGTTATTTCTATTAGTTTATACAGTTTAGTAAAGCAGAGAAAGTGCTGACTTTCCTCTTCCTTCTAAATTTGGCTCAAAATTACAAACTTTTTATTTATTGGCCAACAAAATAGGAATATTTTTTTTGGCCGGTGTGAGAGTTGAAGAGTACGTACTGTTATAAAACGTGCATATGTAAGTAACATTATGCAATTTATAAGCGTTGGATATGCTTTAATTTCATGTATTTTGACAGCAATCGGTCAAAGTTAAAATTATTCGGGCACTATAACTTTCAGCACACCGGGTTGGCATGAAATATCCAATTCAGCCGGAAGAGTAACGGCTTCACCGTCGATATGGCCGGGTCCTTCATACTCGCGTTGTATTAAGATGTGTTTGCCACGCAGACAATGTACTATGTGTGAGCGGTCAAGATTGTGAGTAAACAGGCGCACGCCGGCTGTGGCGAGACTGCCCAAATGTCCGCGCTCCACAACAGTCACATCGAGTTTGCCGTCTGACATGGAAGCGTGTGGTGCTATAAATGCGTTGTTGCCATATTGGGCTGCGTTGCATACGGCTATTATGAACGCTTTAAACTCATACTGCGTGTCATCTACCGTAATGTTGTAATTTTGAGGCTTATAGCGCATAAAGTTGTTGACGGCAATACGAGAATAGGCCAGAAGCCCTCGTCGTTGAGCATGTGCAAATTCCTGACTCACGAGTGCATCAAACCCAACCCCCATTGTGCAAAAAAAATTTTTGCCGCCGACTGTGCCGCAATCTACATTGGCCGACTTTCCGGCAGCGGCTACCTCCAAAGCGGCGTCACGCTTCATCGGGATACCTATGTCGCGAGCAAGTCCGTTGCCGGAGCCGAAAGGAATTATTGCCAGAGGTATATTGGTGTGCAACAAGCCGTTGGCCGTTTCGTTTACGGTGCCGTCGCCCCCCACGGCCACAACTCTGTCGTATCCCTCCCGGGTTGCAGCTGCTGCAAGCTCTGTGGCATGACCCGGACGTTCGGTAAATACAATGTCTGCCCGAGAGCCGAAAACATTCTCAATGGCTGTCTCAATACCGAATTTGGTACGCGTACCGGATTTGGGATTTATAATAATGAGTGCTTTACCTTCCATTAATGCGCTGTGGGTACATTTACATTGTGCTTGTTGAAGATGCGGCGTGCCGAAGTATTGAATGTGTTCCACCACCCCATTTGAGAGGAAGGGATTTTTGCACTTTCCCATGAAGGAATTACTGCGAAATTAGGCAATGCGTCTCCCGCCGGTTTTGCAGAATAGAAAGTGTCGTAGGTCGCACTTTTAAAGCGAGCCTGCTCTCCTTCGGGGCGTTCTACCGTTACCGTAACCAGTGCTCCTCCGCGAGTGTCGTTGGTTTTCATATTGGAAATGAAGTTACCGAGGCTGTAAACCACCAATACATCTTTGTCGTGTTTATCGGAATGAATTACCTTCATCGGTTGAATGACGTGGGGGTGAGAGCCGATAATCAGGTCAGCGCCCTCATCTATAAGGAACTGCGCCATATCGCGTTGTGCCGCGTTTTCAGTAAGGACATATTCATCGCCCCAATGCGGCATAACGGAAATAAGTTCCGCTCCGGCCTCGCGTGCTTTTTTTATTTCCTCGGCAATTTGGCTTTTGTCGAGCATAGCCACTTCGGCACCGTCTTTTGCTGTCAGGCCGTTAGTGCCGTAGGTATAATTAAGAAATGCAATTTTAATTCCGTTCACTTCGCGAATAAAGGGTACAAGCTTCCGGCGTTCCACTGTGTCTTTAAATGTGCCTGTATGGTCCACATTAAGCGAGTCCAGTACATGAATTGTTCTTCTCAACCCCGCATCGCCACGGTCAAGGGTATGATTATTTGCTGTCAGAAAGAGATCAAACCCCGCATCTTTTAGAGCCTCTGCAAAGGAGTCCGGTGCGGAAAAGCATGGAAATCCGGTATAGCCGCCTTTACCTCCGCCAAGCGGCACTTCAAGGTTAACTATGGCATAATCGGCAGCTTGAATTGTGGGAGCTATCAGTGTGAAACAGTCGGAATAATCGAAAGTGCCGCCGCCAAGCTTTTTTGCAGTGTCAAGCTGATCTTGATGTTGCATGGCATCTCCGGCGAACACCAATGCAGCTTGTGCCTGTTCAAGAATTGCCGAGGCAGATGTGGCGGCAGAGTCAACAGCATCAGTTGTGTCTACTGTGTTGCCCGCTCTTGAGCAGGAACACAGTAGCACAGCCAATGTGCATATCAACCATTTAAAGCAAAAATTCATTATTTATGAGCCTGACGGCGAGCCTGAAGAGTATTCTTCATCAATGAGCAAATCGTCATCGGACCTACACCGCCGGGTACGGGAGTGATGAAAGAACATTTGGGCGCAACCTTCTCAAAGTCAACGTCTCCGCAAAGGCGGAAACCGCTCTTTCGTGAGGAGTCGGCTACACGCGTTGTGCCTACATCAATGACAACGGCACCCTCTTTAACCATATCTTCTTTCAAGAACTCGGGGCTGCCTAGAGCAGCTACTATTATGTCGGCCTGTCGGCATATGTCGGCGATATTCGGTGTGGCACTGTGGCAAACGGTCACTGTGCAATTGCCCGGTTGAGCCTTTTGCATCAACAGAGAAGCAATGGGCTTGCCTACAATGTTGCTGCGGCCGAGAACAACGGCGTGTTTGCCGCGAGTATCAATATTATAACGGTCAAGCAAATCAATTATTCCTGAAGGAGTTGCGCTTTTGAAACACGGCAATCCTATGCTCAATTTGCCCACATTCACCGGGTGGAAACCGTCTACATCTTTCGCAGGGTCAACTGCCTCTGTCACCTTTTGCTCATCAATGTGTTTGGGCAACGGCAACTGAATAATGAAGCCGTCAACTTCCGGGTCATTGTTCAGCTTATGGATTACGTTAAGAAGTTCTTCTTCCGTTATTGTATCATCAAAACGAAGTAAAGAGCTTTTAAATCCGCACATCTCGCAAGCTTTCACCTTATTGGCAACATACGTTTCGCTGCCGCCGTCATGGCCTACGAGGATAGCTGCCAAATGAGGTGGGCGCTCGCCGCGTGCGGTCATTTCAGCCACTTCAGCGGCTATTTCTTTCTTTATTGTTTCGGCGGTATGTTTGCCGTCAATGAGTGTCATATCTACTTGAATATTAGGATTTAACGTTATCTCATGCGCTTGGCGGCCTGCTGTGCCTGACGCATTTGTTTAGCCATTTTTAAGGGATTTTTGGTGGTGGCAAGGCGCATCATCTTGCGAGTGTTTTCAAACTGCTTGATAAGGCGGTTGACATCCTGGATTTTTGAACCGGAACCGCGAGCAATGCGTTGGCGGCGTGAAGTGTTCAGCACTTCCGGATTCTGACGCTCATACGGAGTCATGGAGTTGATGATAGCTTCAATCCCCTTGAAAGCATTGTCATCTATATCAATGTCTTTTATAGCTTTGCCAACACCGGGTATCATGGAAGCCAAGTCCTTAAGATTACCCATTTTCTTGATTTTCTGAATCTGTGCCATGAAGTCCTCGAAGTCAAATTTATTTTTTCGGATTTTCTCTTCCAGTTTCTTGGCCTCTTTCTCATCATAAATATCCTGCGCACGTTGGGCAAGCTCCACAATGTCGCCCATGCCGAGAATACGGTTGGCCATACCCTCGGGGTTAAACTCCTGTATGTCTTCGAGTTTCTCTCCTGTACCTACAAACTTAATCGGCTTGTCAACCACGGTGCGGATTGAGAGTGCGGCACCACCGCGAGTGTCGCCGTCAAGTTTGGTGAGAATTACACCATCAAAGTCAAGGCGCTCGTTGAATGTCTTGGCTGTATTTACGGCGTCCTGACCGGTCATGGAGTCAACCACGAAGAGGGTCTCCTGAGGTTTAATGGCATTTTTGATGGCTTCAATTTCGTCCATCATTTGCTCATCAACAGCCAGACGGCCGGCGGTATCGACGATTACAAGGTTATAGTTGTGAGATTTGGCGTATTGTATGGCATTTTGCGCAATCTGCACCGGATCCTTGCTTTCCGGCTCACTGTAAACCGGCACATTTATGCTTTCGCCCAACACCTTGAGCTGCTCGATAGCGGCGGGGCGATATACGTCGCACGCTACCAACAGAGGTCTTTTCCCTTTTGAGGCGAGACGCTTGGCAAGTTTGCCGGAGAATGTTGTCTTGCCGGAGCCTTGCAGACCACTCATAAGTATTACCGTGGGGTTACCGGAAAGATTTATGGGTTCAACTTTGCTGCCCATAAAGGCGGTAAGCTCCTGATGCACAATAAGCACCATCTTTTTGCGAGGGTCTTGATCTTTAACTACCTGCTGGCCGATAGCTTTTTCCTTCACCATATCGGTGAATTGCTTGGCTACCTTAAAGTTCACGTCCGCATCAAGCAGAGCCTTTCTGATATCCTTTACGGCATCAGATACGTTGATTTCTGTTATTCTGTTAGTTCCTTTAATAATCTTAAAGGAACGCTCCAATCTTTCGGATAAATTTTCAAACATAAGGCTATGAGTGTTTAGAGCTTGTTTAATAAAAAATGTGAATATCAGGGCGGTGTGTTTTTGAGCTGATTTGGCTTGTCTTGCAGGGAGCAATGCGAGCATTGTGACCGGA
>JAMPIK010000001.1:0-101792 GCA_023662865.1 Prevotella sp. | reverse complement strand
AATTGTGTACTAAATGAGAAAAAACAGTCAAATTTCCCCAAATCGTTAGAAATCAGCAAATCCTCAACACGCTGATTCTCAAATCAACTCAAAATCTCCCAAATTACCCAAAAAACATTCGTGAGTTTACATAAACTTTTTGACATGACAATGCCCCGGCTTGGGAAAGTCGAGGCTTTGTTTTATGTTTTTCAGCAGGTTATAAAAAGAGGGCGTGCCATGAATTTTGACACACCCTCATGACGACTGTTTTCAGGCGTTCTTTACTTGGTCTACGATTGCTTTGAAAGCGGCGGGGTCGTTAACGGCGAGGTCGGCGAGGACTTTGCGGTTGATTTCGATGCCTGCTTTGTGAATGAGACCCATGAGCTTAGAGTATGAAAGATCTTCAAGTCGTGCGGCAGCGTTGATACGCTGAATCCAGAGGGCGCGGAAGTTGCGCTTTTTGTCCTTGCGGTCGCGGTATGCGTATGTGAGACCTTTCTCCCATGTGTTTTTGGCTACTGTCCACACATTTTTGCGGCTGCCATAATAGCCACGGGTGAGTTTCAGGATTTTCTTACGTTTTGCTCTTGATGCTACGTGATTTACTGATCTTGGCATTTCTTTTTTGTTTTTTGAATGTGAGCGGCAATGTTGTTTTGCGCTTTTGGCGGCTCAACATTCGGTTAATAAAAAGGTTTGAAAAATAAGAAACTTGAAGTAAGTTAGTCAGTTGAATGATTGTTTAACAATTTACTTCATGGCGAGAAGCTCGCGAACGGCCTGCACATTAGCCTTCTCAACAATTGCAGTGTGGTCAAGCACGCGTTTGCGTTTTTTGCTTTTCTTGGTGAGAATGTGGCTGTGGTAAGCGTGTTTTCTCTTGATTTTTCCTGTTCCGGTGAAAGCAAATCTCTTCTTGCTGCCGGAATTAGTCTTTACCTTTGGCATTTTATCAAAAAATTTAGTTGTTGTTAATTACCTCGGCACAGTGTGCCTACGGTCTCTATTATTTTTATGAATTAATCTTCGTTTGTATCGGGTTCTTGCTTGGGAGCATCTTCCGGTTTGGGGGCGGGTTTGGTCTCCTTTTTGGCGGCTTTGGGCTTGGTGGGGCTTAGCATGATAGTCATGCGTTTGCCTTCAAGCACCGGCATCATCTCTACCTTTCCAAGGTCTTCAAGGTCGTTGGCGAAACGGAGAAGCAGAAGTTCGCCTTGCTCTTTGAAAAGGATACTCCTTCCGCGGAAGAAGACGTATGCCTTTACTTTCGAGCCTTCTTTGAGGAAGCCTTGTGCATGTTTGAGCTTAAAGTTATAGTCATGGTCATCGGTTTGCGGTCCGAATCTTATTTCTTTGACTACCACCTTAGTTGCTTTTGCCTTTTGCTCTTTCTGCTTTTTCTTCTGCTGGTAGAGGAACTTCTGATAGTCGAGCACGCGGCACACGGGGGGCTCGGCTGTGGGTGAAATTTCCACCAGGTCAAGTTCCTGATCGCGAGCAATACGCAGAGCTTTTTGAAGGGGGTAAATACCTTGCTCCACATTGTCGCCCACAAGTCTCACTTCGCGAGCGCGTATTTGCTCGTTTGTGGCATATTGGTCTTTGGCCTGTTGGCGTTGTCCACGCACATTGCGCTGTCCGGGTTTGGGGCGCGGTGCGCCGGCCGGCTTGGGTCGAGGCCCGAAAAATTGAGGTTTCTTCTCCATTAAAGAGTTTTAAGTTATTATATATCAGAAGCTTTTCCGTTACTTCTCCTCTATAGGAGCGGTCATGGCGGCTACTTCGTCGGCGATTTGCGCTGCAAAGTTAGCAATTTTCATTGAAACAGTAGCATCTTCGCCGAATTTTCTTACGGAAACTTCGCCGGACTCCGCCTCTTTTTCGCCCACGATAAGCAAATAAGGGAATTTTTTGAGTACGTTGTCGCGAATTTTCTTGCCGATTTTCTCGTTGCGGTCATCAACTATGGCGCGTACATCTGCTGCATCAAGCTGTTTTGCCACCTCGTATGCGTAATCGTTGTATTTCTCGGAGATTGGCAAAATCACGCACTGTTCCGGGATAAGCCATAAGGGAAGATGTCCGGCGGTGTGCTCGAGGAGTACGGCCACAAAACGCTCCATTGAGCCGAAAGGTGCGCGGTGAATCATCACCGGGCGGTGTTTGGCATTATCCTTGCCGGTGTATTCAAGGCCAAAACGCTCCGGCAGGTTGTAGTCTACCTGAATGGTGCCGAGCTGCCAGCGGCGACCGATGGCGTCTTTCACCATGAAGTCAAGCTTCGGGCCGTAGAATGCTGCCTCTCCTTCCACCTGACGAGCTTTGAGTCCTTTCTCCTCACAAGCCTCTATGATAGCTTGCTCGGCGAGGTGCCAGTTCTCATCGCTGCCTATGTACTTGGTTTTGTTCTTCGGGTCGCGCAGAGAAATCTGTGCCTCAAAGTTGTCGAACTTGAGAGCCTTAAATATATATAGGATAATATCCATTACTTTGAGGAACTCCCCTTTGATTTGTTCGGGAGCGCAAAAGATGTGTGCATCGTCTTGTGTAAAGCCGCGCACACGCGTCAGGCCGTGGAGCTCACCGCTCTGCTCATAGCGATAGACGGTGCCGAACTCGGCGAGACGCAGCGGCAAGTCGCGGTATGAACGCGGGAATGCTTTGTAAATCTCGCAGTGGTGAGGGCAGTTCATCGGTTTGAGCATATATTCCTCACCCTCTTCCGGAGTGCGGATAGGTTGGAAACTGTCTTTGCCGTATTTAGCCCAATGGCCGGAGGTCACATAGAGCATTTTGTTGCCGATATGCGGAGTGATTACCTGCAAGTAGCCGTATTTTTTCTGAATTTTGCGAAGGAACTGCTCCAAACGGTCGCGCAAAGCGGCCCCTTTGGGAAGCCAAAGGGGCAGACCCTGACCTACTGTGGGAGAGAATGCGAAAAGCTCCATTTCCTTGCCGAGCTTTCGGTGGTCGCGTTTCTTGGCTTCTTCGAGCAACGCGAGGTACTCATCAAGCATCTTTTTCTTCGGGAATGTGATACCGTACACGCGTACCAACTGGTTGCGCTTCTCATCGCCGCGCCAATAAGCACCGGCGAGGGAGAGAATTTTCACAGCCTTGATAGGTGCGGTAGTGGGGATATGCGGACCGCGGCAAAGGTCGGTGAACCCTCCTTGCGTGTAGGTTGAAATGGTGCCGTCTTCCAGTTCGGAGATAAGTTCACACTTATAAGTCTCGCCTCGGTCGCCGAACATTTTCATAGCATCGGCCTTTGTAATGTCGTTGCGCACAATAGCCTCTTTGCGCGTGACGAGTTCCTGCATTTTCTTTTCAATCTTCGGGAAATCATCGGCTGTTATTTTGTGTTCGCCGGGGTCAATATCATAATAGAACCCGTTTTCAATAGCCGGGCCGATACCGAACTTCACTCCGGGGTACAACTCCTGCAAGGCTTCAGCGAGCAGGTGGGCAGAAGAGTGCCAGAAAGCATGCTTGCCTTCCGGGTTGTCCCATTTAAAAAACTCGATTGAGCCGTCTTCGGAAAGAGGGCGTACCAAATCCCAATCAGCACCGTTTATTTTGCTTGCCAATACATCAGATGCAAAACGAGGGCTTATGCTTTCGGCAATCTGCAAGGGAGTGGTGCCCTTTTCAAACTGCTTTACATTGCCATCGGGGAAAGTAATATTTATCATAAGTGCAAGTATATACTAAATTCATGGATATATAGCCGAAATATATCAATATTTGACATACTCCGACCAAATCAGCACAAAGTTACATTTTTTTTCTGACACGACAATGAAAATTCCGCCAATGTAAATTTTTTTTACTAATTTTGCAGTACCAAAATACAAAAAACTAAGATTAACCATGAAGAAAGAAATCAACGCAGCCGATGCTCCCGGTGCAATCGGTCCTTACAGCCAGGCTATCGAGGCCGGCGGTTTCCTGTACGTATCAGGCCAGCTCCCCATTAATGCCGCTACCGGTGCAATGCCCGAAGATATCAAAGGTCAAACCACACAAAGTCTTGAAAATGTAAAAGCTATCCTCGCCGAGGCCGGTGCCTCTATGGACAATGTGGTTAAGACAACCGTGTTCTTGGCGGACATGAGCCTGTTCGTGCCCATGAACGAGGTTTACGCCACTTACTTTGCAAAGCCCTTCCCGGCACGCTGCGCATTCGCCGTTAAAGAGCTTCCGAAGCAGGCACTCGTTGAAATCGAAGTAATTGCAAAACTGTAATTCCTCAATATGGTTAGCTACGTTCAGATAGAAGGCCTGACCAAAAGCTACGGCGACCGTCTGCTCTTTGCAGACGTTACTCTCGGTATTTACGAGGGTGACAAGATAGGGCTTATCGCGCCCAACGGCACAGGCAAATCAACGTTGCTTTCCATAATAAACGGAGATGAGGAGGCCGACAGCGGCTCGGTGATATTCAGAAACGGGTTGCGTGTCGGCTTCCTGCCCCAGACATCTTCTTTCTCCCCGGAACAAACATTGCTCTCTTTCATGACGGAGAAAATTTTCGCTCATGAAGAAGAGAATCCGCAGGCGCGAGCACTTAGCATGATTACCTCCATGCGCCTGCCAGAGGCTCAGACACCGATGCACTCGCTCAGCGGCGGCGAAGTGAAAAGAGCCGCAATAGCCCGCCTGATACTTTCAGAGCCGGATTTCATATTGCTTGATGAGCCTACCAACCACCTTGACATTGACATGATTGAGTGGCTTGAGAACTATCTGACACGTTCTCGCGCTACAATGTTGATGGTGACTCACGACCGCTATTTCCTTGACCGTGTTTGCAACAAAATAGTTGAAATAGACCGCCAACAGATTTACACATACAAAGGCAATTACGATTACTACCTTGAAAAGCGGCAAGAGAGGCGCGAGGCAATAGATGCCGAAATGGCAAGAGTACGCAATCTTCTCCACACGGAATTGGAATGGATGCGCCGCCAACCGCAGGCTCGCGGTTCGAAGGCCAAATATCGCATTGACAATTTTTATGAACTTGAAAAGAAAAGCCAACAGGGCAATCCTCGCGAGAACAGTGTACAACTTTCCGGAGCAGACACCTATATAGGCTCCAAAATTTTCGAGGCAAAACATATCTCAAAAAGTTGGGGAGACAAGCTGATACTCCAAGACTGGAATTATATTTTTGCCAGATATGACAAAGTCGGCATTGTCGGCGACAACGGCGTGGGCAAGTCCACTCTCATAAAAATGTTATTGGGAGAGGTACAGCCGGACAGCGGCAGTTTTGATATAGGCATCACCGTGCGTTTCGGTTATTACAGCCAAAAGGGTATGGAGTTTAATCAAAACATGAAAGTAATCGATGCAGTGAGGGATATTGCCGAAACCGTACGCATTGATGAAAAGACTACTCTTACCGCCTCTCAATTCCTCACTCGATTTCTGTTTACGCCCGCCACACAGCAAAACTTTGTATACAAACTGAGCGGAGGGGAACGTCGGCGTTTATATCTGGCAACGGTGCTGATGCGCTCGCCGAACTTCCTGATTTTAGACGAGCCTACAAACGATTTGGATATTCCCACCCTTGCCATTTTAGAGGAATACATTGCATCGTTTAAGGGTTGTTTGCTCGTAGTGAGCCATGACCGTTATTTTCTGGACAGAGTTACCGAACACCTGTTTGTAATGACAGGCGACGGCGGTATACGCGACTTCCCCGGTGATTATTCCACTTACCGACATTGCCTTCAAGCCGAACGCAAAGAGAAAGCCGCACGCGAGAATACCGCCAAACAACAGACTTCCGGCGTTAAGCCCAAGGTTACCGAACGCCCGGTAAAACTGTCATATAAAGAGACAAAGGAACTGGAGGCTCTACAAGCTCGTCTTCCGGAATTGGAAGAAGAAAAGTTAAAACTGGAAGCCGAGATGTCGTCAGGCACATTAACACCGGAGCAACTGCAGGTACACGGAGAGCGCATCCGCCAACTCATTGAAGAGATAGACGAAAAAGAGATGCGAGCACTCGAACTCATGGAAAAACAATAACCCCGCTTCATTCCCGCACTCGTTTGTAAGGGATAGCATCAACCGTTCAATTTCATACATGAGTCGCATTGAGCTGCTCATAGTAACTGCTCAGCTATCGGATGAATAGTTTCTTATGAACTGTTTATTGTAAAAAAATGTTAGTAATTTAAGGCAGGTTCCATGAATTGAACGCTGCGAAATTATTAATTATTTAACATATAATACAGGTTAAAAAACATACTGCTTTTGCTATGATAACACATTGTTTTATTTTGGGGGCTGTTAGCCCGGTGATGATTAATATTGTAGGTTATTTGGCTGCCATATGTATGGTTTGCGGTTATTTGCCGCAGGCATGGCATACAATACGGACTCGCGATACGGATGGCATTGCCATGCCGACTTTCCTATTGCTCGGCTTCGGCTCTGTTTTCTTTGTGTTGCAAGGGTTAATGATAAACAATTGGCCTCTGATTATCACAAACCTTATCACAACTATATCTTCTGTGATAGTGTTTTGCATAAAGCTCTCGAATGATATGTCGAAGAAGCGTCACGGCACTCGGCATAAAACGCCTGGAATTCCAAAGATAATTCCTTAATCAGTTATTACTCAATAATTTAATACTATGTCTAATGTACTTTACACAATAAAAAAGACACTTCGGCAATATGCACATGGGGGCAACATATTGCTTGTGGCCACTGCGCTTGCTCTTTTGGTTGTAAACCTGCCGGGGTGTAAGGACTTCTACAACAACCTGTGGACGCACGACATTGCTTTACAGATAGGTGGATTTAACCTGTTCAGCCACCACGGTGAGCCTATGAGTGTGATGGCCTTTATCAATGATGCGTTGATGGCCATATTCTTTTTCACGGTAGGTCTTGAAATAAAGAGAGAGGTGCTTGTAGGGGAGTTGCGGAGCTTCCGTCAGGCACTTCTGCCAATAGTGGCAGCCGTCGGTGGTATGGGTGTGCCGGTACTTCTTTATTGGCTGCTATCGAGCGGGACGCCCTGGGCAGGCGGAGGTGCAATCCCCATGGCCACTGATATTGCGTTCTCACTGGGTGTACTTGCCATGTTGGGACACCGCGTGCCTATTTCTTTGAAGATATTTCTAACTACATTGGCTGTGGTTGATGATATCGGTGGCATTTTGGTGATTGCAATCTTTTATTCTTCTCATATAAATGTATGGATGCTGGTTGCGGCAGCCTTGATATTATGCGTGCTTGCTCTGGGAGGGAAAATGCAAATTCAGAGCAAGATTTTCTATTTCGGCATTGGAGCGTTTGTGTGGTTCCTGTTCCTGAACGCCGGCATACACCCCACGATAGCCGGAGTACTCATAGCCTTTACCGTACCGGCGAAACCGATATTCGCGCCGAAGAAGTATATCAAGACAATCCGAACGAATATCAGCCATTTTGCTCAAGAAGATGACGAGACGCTCTCACGCAAGTCAATTCTCGACCATGACCAAATGGAGTATCTGAAAGAGATTGAGAGCGCATCGGACAAGGTGATTTCGCCGCTTCAAGATATGGAAGACTCGCTGCACCCGGTAGTAAACTGGCTTATTGTGCCGCTGTTTGCATTTGCCAACGCCGGGATATTCTTGGGCGATTTGTCTTTTGCCTCAATCTTTGAGGGAGTGAGTCTGTCAATTATAATCGGACTTGTATTAGGTAAATTTATCGGTATCTTCAGCTTTACATGGCTGGCGGTGAAACTGGAATGGGCACCTATGCCAGAAGGGAGCAATTGGTCAATGATAGCTTCGGTAGCACTGCTTGGCGGTATCGGTTTTACGGTTAGCCTGTTTATAGCCAATCTGAGCTTCGGCACGGGCGATCCGTTGATGTCGGCTCTGCTGAACAATGCCAAATTGGGTATTTTAGTCGGCTCATTGCTTGCCGGAATGTTTGGTTGGCTGTGGCTTCATGTCACTCTGCCTAAGCACCCGGAACACCCGGCAGACTTTGATTGATTGCGGATTTTTAGAAAAAATTTGCACAATTACAGAATTTATATTATCTTTGCAAGCGGCAAGAGGAAGCGCCTTATGGCAAATCCCGGTTGCCGCTTGCTTATATGAGGCAAGATGACTAATGACATAACTAACCCTACTATCTGATATAAGATGAAAGACAAGAAACTTCTTCTGGGCGACGAGGCGTTGGCTCTCGGCGCGTTGAATGCGGGATTGTCCGGTGTATATGCTTACCCCGGCACACCCTCAACAGAAATTACCGAGTTTATTCAAGACAACAAAATGGCCAAAGAGCGCGGCGTACATTCCCATTGGTGTACCAACGAGAAGACCGCAATGGAAGAGGCCTTAGGCATGAGCTTCTGCGGCAAACGCGCCATGGTATGCATGAAGCATGTGGGCATGAATGTTGCTGCCGATGGTTTTGTAAACTCAGCCATGACCGGTGCCAACGGCGGTCTGGTGGTAGTAGCTGCCGATGATCCCTCAATGCACTCAAGCCAGAACGAACAAGACTCACGCTATTATTCACAGTTTGCATTTATCCCCACCTTTGAGCCGAGCAATCAGCAAGAGGCTTACGATATGATGGACTATGCATTCGGTTTCTCAGAGAAGCATCAGATTCCGGTGCTCATGCGCATGGTGACTCGTTTGGCACACTCTCGCGCCGTAGTGGAAAGCGATGAGGCTAAGGCAGAAAATGCTCTCAGCTATCCGGAAAAGACTCGCCAGTGGGTGCTGATGCCCTCCAACTCCAAAGTGCGCTATGTAGAATTGCTAAAGCTTTGGGCTGACTTGGAAAAAGAGTCGAACAACTCACCCTTCAACAAATACTCCGATGGAGCCGACAAGAGCAAAGGTATAATAGCCAACGGTATCGCTTACAACTACTTGATGGAGTGCTTCCCAGAGGGCTGTCCTTTCCCGGTGCTTAAAATCAGCCAGTACCCGATGCCTATGGGTCTGATTGAGAAAATGGCGAAAGAGTGCGAAAGCCTGTTGGTGATAGAAGAAGGCCAGCCGTTCATCGAAGAGCGTCTGCGCGGCCTGCTCGGCACACCGAAGCCCGTTTACGGCAAACTGAGCGGAGCTCTTCCGCGTACCGGCGAGCTTAACCCCGACTGCGTACGCGAAGCTTTGGGCTTGAAGCCGTTGGAAAGCAAGGGCGCAAGTCAGGTTGTAATGCCGCGTCCGCCGGCATTGTGCCAGGGCTGCAGCCACCGCGATGTGTACAGTGCACTGAACGAAACCCTTAAGGAATACAAAGACCCGAAAGTGTTCGGCGATATAGGTTGCTACACTCTGGGTTGGCTTTCACCGTTCAATGCAATCGATTCCGTAGTTGATATGGGAGCCTCAATCTCAATGGCAAAAGGAGCAGCCGATGCCGGCCAGTTCCCATCAATAGCCATTATCGGCGACTCTACTTTCACACACTCCGGAATGACACCGCTTCTTGACGCCGTGAATGAAAACACCAATATGGTAGCCGTGATTTCAGACAACCTGACCACGGGTATGACCGGCGGCCAAGACAGCCAAGGCACCGGCAAGCTGGAGCAGATTTGCCTCGGCTTGGGTGTAGCACCCGAACACGTAATCACCATCGATGCTCTGCCCAAAACTCATGAGCAGATGATGGAGATTTTCCGCAAAGAGATAGAATACAAAGGCACATCAGTAGTGATTTGCCGCCGCGAGTGCATCCAGACTGCACGCCGTCACGCAGCTGCAGCCGCCAAGGCCGCCGCAGCAAAAAAATAATTTCAAAACCACAGTACACAAATGAAAACCGATATAGTATTGGCCGGAGTAGGCGGCCAGGGTATTCTCTCAATCGCGACCATACTCGGTGCGGCAGCCCTGAAAGAGAATTTGTATATCAAACAGGCTGAAGTTCACGGCATGAGCCAGCGCGGCGGTGACGTGCAGAGCAATCTGCGCATCAGCTCCGAACCCATTGCCTCCGACCTCATTCCTACCGGCGGAGCCGACCTCGTAGTTTCTCTTGAGCCCATGGAGGCACTCCGCTATGTGCAATGGCTTAAGCCCAACGGTTGGATTGTCACTTCCACAGCTCCCTTTATCAATATTCCCAATTATCCGGAATTGGAAACTTTGGAGAAAGAACTTCACAACTGGCCCAACACCGTAGCTTTCGATATGGACGAGGTGGCAAAACAGGTAGCTACCGCACGCTCATCTAACATGGTGCTTCTCGGTGCCGCCGCTCCCTTCATCGATATTGAAGTGGAGAAGATTGAAGACGGCATCCGCAGTGTGTTCGGAGCAAAAGGAGAGAAGATAGTTGAAAGCAATATAGCCGCCTTCCGCGCCGGTCTGGAATTTGCACGCAACATCTCAAACAAGTAATCAACACAAGGGGTCTCAAAGCTTTTACAAGTCTGTGAGACCACCTCAATATATACTTATATGTTCCCATTGTCAAAGCATGAGCTTGAGGCAGCTATGTACAAGCTCGGAATTAAAGATATAACACAAGCCACTATTCGCCAAATAGCAGCTTTGGCCGACTATCTGGAGACTCAGGCCGGCGAGAAAATGATACACCTTGAGATAGGCAACCCGGGTCTGCCGGCCAATGCTTTGGGTGTAGAGACAGAGCGCGAAGTGCTCCGTCGCGGCATCGCCAACCAGTACCCGAACATTTCCGGCATACCGCGTCTGAAAGAGAACGGCTCTCGCTTTATGAAAGCATTCCTTGATGTAGACTTGCCCGGCGAGTGTATCATACCCACCGTAGGCTCCATGCAGGGCGGCTATGCAACCATGATGCTTTTGGCTCACCGCGACCCCAAGCGCGACACAATGCTCTTCATCAACCCCGGCTTCCCGGCACAGCGTTATCAGGCAAAGATTATCGGCCTGAAAGAAGAGTCGTTCGACATTTATTCATATCGCGGCAAAGCTCTTGAAGCAAAGCTCGAGGAGATTTTCTCCAAAGGAAATATCACAGCTATCCTTTACTGTACGCCCAACAACCCGGCATGGATTAACCTCACCGAAGAGGAGCTTGAGATTATCGGCCGTCTATGCACTAAGTACGGCGTGATTGCCGTTGAAGATTTGGCATACGTTTGTCTCGACTTCCGCTCCAATTTCGGAGTGCCTTACAAAGAACCGTTTGTACCCACAGTAGCCAAATTCACAGACAACTATATCTTCTTGGTGTCAGCTTCCAAGATATTCAGTTATGCCGGACAACGTATCGCCATGGTAT
Source organism: Prevotella sp. (assembly GCA_023662865.1). Lineage (GTDB taxonomy): Bacteria > Bacteroidota > Bacteroidia > Bacteroidales > Muribaculaceae > Lepagella. Next base: position 90,539 of record JAMPIK010000001.1, on the reverse strand, counting down.
GCTTCTCCGAGAAACTCGCTGATATGGAATGTGAGTCTCTCAACGAATACTTCGGCATGCCCACATACCTGAAAGCATTCGTATTCGGTGTACTTTACGCCCTCTCATCGGGTACGGCTCACTCTGCACAACATGCTTTTGCCACCATGCTCGGTGCCGCTGCCGACGGTCGTCTCAACTTTGTGGAAGACTGCCGTAAATACGAAGAATGGGGCGGTCGTGCCAAACAACTGTTCACCGACAACGGTTTCCATGTGATTTACGCCAAAGACGGAGATCGCGAAATCTCAGACGGTTTCTATTTCACCGCCGGCTTCAAGGAGCTTACCAGCGAAGAGCTTCAAGGAGAATTGCTCCGCTATGGCATTGCCGCCATCTCACTGCCCACCACCGGCAGCGAGCAGCAGGGTCTGCGTGTGTGTGTATCCATGCTTAAGACAGACGACAGTTTCGATGTGCTCGAGGAGCGTCTGAGCCTCTTTAATGATGAACATTGATATGGCGGCAGATATAAAATATACAAGTGCCGAGGAGGCCGTCAAGCTCATCAAGAGCGGACATCATGTTTATATCCAAGGGTCTACCTCCATTCCGGAAGTGCTGGTTAAGGCAATGGCCGACCGTGGCAATGAGCTGCGCGATGTGACAGTCTACACCGGTTTTGCTGTAGCAAAGGGTGAAGCCCCTTTCTGCAAACCGGAGTATAAAGACTCATTCCTGGTTGACTCATTCTTCGTAAACAACTCCGTACGCAAATGGATTAACGAGGGCTACGGCTCCATGACCCCCCGTTTTCTCGGCGAAGTGCCGGCTCTTTTTCGCGATGGCACTTGGCCTCTTGATGTGGCTCTCATCAACTGCTCCCTGCCCAATGATGAGGGATATGTGAGCTTCGGTGTGAGTGCCGACTTGGCCACAGCCGCTGTGGAGTGCGCTCCCATTATCATTGCGCAGATTAACCCTCACATGCCTTTCTCATACGGCGATCCGTTGGTACACGTATCGCGCCTTGCAGCCGCAGTGGCAGTAGATGAGCCTTTGGTTGAGGTACCCACCGCCGTGCCTACCGAGAAGGAGATCAAAATCGGTAACTATATAGCCGAACTAATCCCGGACGGAGCCACTCTGCAAATCGGTGTGGGCGGTATTCCCAATGCCGTACTCTCTGCTTTAAAAGACCACAAGCATCTGGGTTTGCATACCGAAGCTATGACCGACGGCGTGTTGCCTCTGCTTGAAAGCGGTGTGATAGACAACTCCATGAAGCGTATCGAGCCGGGCAAGTCCATTGCCTCACTTGCTTTGGGTTCACGCCGTCTGTATGATTATATGGACTATAACAAGGACATTATCATACGCGATGTAGCTTGGACAAACGATCCCTTCATCATAGCCCAAAACCCGAAAGTGATGAGTATCAACTCATGTTTGGAGATTGACCTCACCGGTCAGGTATGTGCCGACTCGATAGGTACGAAGATATTCTCCAGCGTGGGCGGTCAGCATGACTTTGTGTATGGTGCCGGACGCAGTGAAGGTGGTATATCATTCCTTGCCATGCTCTCCACTACCAACAAAGGACAAAACAAAATCAAGCCGGTGCTCACGGAAGGTGCCGGAGTGGTCACCACACGTTTCCAAACTAATTACGTAGTGACGGAACACGGCATTGTGAATCTGCGAGGCAAGAACCTTGCGGAGCGTGCCAAGCTGATGATTAGTGTAGCCGCGCCCGAGTTCCGCGAAGAACTCGACCGTGCCGCAGCCGAGCGTTTCGGCTACTACTACCTGCGCTTGAAATAAGGAAGAGTTGGGGCGCAAGCCTCCGGCTTGCGCGAAATAAAACGCAAGCCGGAGGCTTTACGCTCCATAGCTTACGCTCTATGCTAAAAACTTGCAAAGAAATGACGAAGATTTTTACTTCCGTTGCCATTCTTATCAGCGGCTTCCTGTCGGCGGCCGCTGACACCCCCGGACTTTCTTTTGAAGAACTGCTTGCCGGCCAAGTAGAGCAGATTGCCGTGGTGGACTCGCTGTCAGTACCCGGCGACTCAGTAGTTTACAACTATAAATTGTCACCCTCTGCCGGCCGACTATTCGTTCCCTCATCGCTGAAAGACATGAAAGGAGAGTGGGAGAAGTTCACACCCTTCGGCGTTAGCTTCGAGAGCGAGGACGGCACATTGCGCTATGTAACGGTAGCCACCGAGAGGGTAAATGAAGATACTGACTCAACGGAGCTGATCACTCGCATATACGAAGGTGTTCGTTTAGACGATGGCACATGGAGCGAGCCGACTCCCGTTTTTGACGAAGATGTAGACGCTGCTTATCCGTTTATGATGGCCGACGGCTCAACCTTCTATTTCGCATCGCGCAGCGAGCCGGGACTTGGCGGTTACGACATTTTCCGCTCCTACCGCGACAGCGACACCGGAGAGTTTCGCAGCCCGGTGAATGTGGGGCTGCCCTATAATTCCAACGAAGACGACTATCTGCTTGCCATTGATGAGTATACAGGTGTCGGACGTTGGGCTACAACTCGCACTCCGGATGAAGATGACCGTGCCGTAATCTACTTCTACGCACCCTCAGAGGTTCGCCGCAATTACGATGCTGACACGCCCGGCATACGCCAACTGGCCGAGTTGTGGACATTGAATGCTCCGGAAGACACTCCGGGCTATACTCTCACATGGGCTGAAAATAAAGACTACTCTCCATTGCGACAGACATTAAATGACATAAAGACCGAAGAAGCTGCACCGGAAAGCGAAAACGAGTTCTTCTTCAAAGCCGATGGAGGTAAGATTTACACGACCTACTCCCAACTGCCCATGGCAGCACGCGCCCCTATGCAGAGGTATCAGGAAGCTCTTGAACGCCTTGAGTTTGCCTCCGCCGAGATGGCTGCCATAAGACAAGATTTCAGCAAGAACCCCACCGACTCATCGCATCGGGCTATTGACTTGGCGCAAGAGAGACTCAACACTCTGCGTTCCCAAGTAAAAAAGACTCGCAATGAAGTATTCAAAACTCTGCGCAACCACTAACAGAGTGTCTAAACAAGAGAGTGTCTAACGTAGTTACAACAAATTAACCATGATATCATTTGTTATTGCCTTGGCCGTGCTTATTGGCGGCTATTTCACTTACGGGCTGCTTGTCAGCAAAATAGCCGGACAAGACCCCTCGCGCAAAACTCCGGTGCACACCAAAGCCGATGGTGTGGACTTCGTGCCTCTTCCCAACTGGAAAATATTCCTCATTCAGTTTCTGAACATAGCCGGTTTGGGTCCGATATTCGGTGCTATTATGGGTGTGATGTACGGTCCGGCAGCCTTCCTTTGGATTGCATTGGGCACTATCTTCGCCGGGGCGGTTCATGACTATCTCTCCGGGCTTATGTCGCTGCGCTCCGACGGTGCATCTCTGCCTGAAATTACCGGCTCGGAACTCGGCTCAGGTCTAAAAAATGTGATGCGCGTGTTCGCTTTGGTGCTGATGATTCTTGTGGGGGCGGTGTTTGTCTACAATCCGGCAGACCTGCTTGGCAAGCTCACCCCCGAACACCTTGACGTAACATTTTGGGTAATAGTAATTTTCATATACTACATGGCGGCAACCTTGCTGCCCATAGACAAGCTCATCGGCAAGCTCTACCCTATTTTCGGTTTTGCTTTGCTCTTTATGGCAGTGGGTATTTGCGTAATGCTCTTCGTGCACCATGACTCCGTGCCGGAAGTGTGGGAACAGTTCTATAACCATAAAGCCAACCCCGAGGCTAATCCGATATTCCCGATGATGTTTGTAACTATTGCCTGCGGTGCAATCTCCGGCTTCCATGCCACTCAAAGCCCCATGATGGCCCGATGCCTGAAAAACGAAAAACATGCGCGTCCAATTTTCTACGGAGCAATGGTAGCCGAAGGTATCGTTGCCCTTATTTGGGCAGCGGCTGCCGTAGCTTTCACCGGCGGTTACGACCAACTTGCAGAATATATCGGCAAAGGAACACCGGCAGTACTTGTTGATGAGCTCTCACGCAGTTGGCTCGGTGCGTTCGGTGGTCTGCTGGCCATACTCGGTGTGATTGCCGCACCCATTACCTCCGGCGACACGGCCCTGCGCTCCGCCCGGCTCATAGCAGCCGACTTTATGCGTATTCCGCAAAAAACGGTGGTGAAACGTTTGCTTGTCTCTATTCCTATTTTCGCACTCTGCTTTGTTATAATGCTACTGCCTTACGATGCCCTGTGGCGCTACTTTGCATGGTGCAATCAGGTATTGTCAGTATTCACCCTATGGGCGGCTACCGTATGGCTTGCCAAACAGGGTCGCTTCTATTGGATTTCATTCTTCCCGGCAGTGTTTATGACCTGTGTCACCGTAACCTACATATTCTTCGCACCCGAAGGCTTCACCGGCCTGACTCAGTCGCTGTTCGGTTGGGCTATACCATACGGCGTGGCGCTCGGTATCGGGTTGGCGGCTGCAGTGCTTACTATATGCCTTTTCGCACGTTTTCGCGGCAAATCTCAACAAAATGCCCTCTTGCAACGTTGACACTTAAAAACACCTGATTATGCTTTTACAATTCATAACAAAAGAAGACACCGTTGGCAAGATTGAAACTGCGGCACGTACCGCTATGGAGGCCGGGGTAAACTGGATTGAGATATGTGCACCCGAGTCTGTAAGCGATGATGAGCTGAAAGCGCTTATTGAGAAGCTGCGCCCTGACCTTGCAGAGAAAGATGTGGTGCTTATTCTCGGCAACCGCTACGAGCAGGCTAAGGAATGGCAATGTGACGGCGTGCATATATACAGTACAGACAAACCCTTGAGCGCGGTACGTGTGGCCGTGGACGCATGGCCGATTATCGGAGTAAGCGTAACAGACCGTGCATCTGCCGAGGCTTTGCGCGGCTTGGACATTGATTACCTCTTCTTTGAGAGCAATGCCACTCCCGAAGCACTTGAAAATATCCGCGAGATTGCAAAATATCTTGAAGATAATATGATTGAAACGCCCCTTGTAGCAGGTGGTGACATTACCGAAGGAGACATTTTGAATCATGTAGATGCCGGAGCAGCCGCCATTGCAACTTCAAACCTTGAGACACTCGGCACTCTGCTCCACTTCACCCGAAACCTTACTCAAAAAAACGTATAACACAAATACAAATATTATGAAATTCACACAACCCAAACTTCCCTACACTCCCGATGCCCTTGCACCGGCTATCTCGCAGGAAACTGTTGATTACCATTACGGCAAACACGAAAAGGCGTATATTGACAACCTCAACCGTCTGATTGAAGGCACCGAGCTTGCCAATGAGCCACTCGAGGAGATTATCAAAGTGTCCGAAGGCCCGCTGTTCAACAACGCTTCCCAGGCCTGGAACCATATATTTTACTTCTTCCAGTTCTCGCCGGACGGCAAGAAAGCACCCGAAGGAGCATTGGCTCAAAAGATTGACGAAACATTCGGCAGCCTCGATGAGTTCAAGAAGAAATTCGAGGAGGCCGGATCCGGTATCTTCGGCAGCGGTTGGGTATGGCTTTCTGCCGATGCCGACGGCAACCTCTTCCTGACCCAGACACAAAACGCCGGCAATCCCATGACCGAGGGTCTGCGCCCCATACTCGTATTCGACGTATGGGAACACGCCTACTACCTTGACTATCAGAACCGCCGCCCGGCCTATCTGCACGCCCTTTGGGACATTGTAGACTGGTCAGTAGTGGAAACCCGCTACGCCGGCTAATCAAAGTTGATACGCAAAATTAATCAGTCGTGTACCTGCCGCAAAGGAGTGTACACGACTTGTGTTTTATAAAAATTTGTGCTAACTTTGCAGATGTGAAAAGGGTGATTAACACATTTCGTTTTATCTTGGTGTGCGTTTTGCTTTGCAGCTCTGCGAGCGGCATGTACGCCCAAATAAGTGCGGAGCAGACACTTTCCATTGCTCGGCAACTTATTGACAACGAAGATTATGCCTTGGCCGTGCAATATCTGGGAAAGACCGTTCAGGCAAAGCCATATATGGCCGAGCCGTACTATCTGCGCGGTTTGTGCAAAATGATGCTTGGCGACATCCCCGGAGCTTCGGCGGATTGCACATCGGCCATCTCCCTCAACCCATATATGCGCGACCCGTACCGCGTCAGAGGACTGGTTCGGATGCAGTCCGATGATTTTACCGCAGCTCTTGTCGACTTCCAAACCGGACTTTCTCTTATGCCCGATGACCGCACTTTCCTCTACTATTCAGCCATTTGCCAAAACGAGCTGAGACACACTGCTGAAAGCGAAAGAACTTACAACAATCTGCATCGGTTGTACCCGAAGTTCATTCCCGGATATACAGCCCATGCACGAAGTCTGCTTGCCGAGAAAGACACTCTCGCTGCTGTCAGAATACTCAAAAGCATACCCGGCAAAGGGAGTTTCGGCACAGAACCCACTCTGATTCTTGCAGATTTGGCTTTAACGCAGAACCGATGGAATGATGCTCTTCCCCTGCTTGACAATGCTCTCAAACTAATGCCTCATAATGAGACGTTATACATTAACCGAGGCATTGCCCATACCCGGTTGGGCAACCCTCGCGCTGCAACCGCTGATTTCAAAATTGCACTGAACTTGAACCCCGACAATATAATAGTGCAAAAAGCTCTGTTCGGCAAGAGTTTAACTCCTGTTCATCTCATAGCCGAACAGTCATTCCTGCCGGCGATTAAATCTGCTATCCGAACAGATGAAGTCAAAAAACCATGCGGCATGTTTGCTCTCTCATTCACTCATCCATACGATGATTTGCACCCCCTTACTTACCCATATCCGGAACTCTCGGCAATCAACGCCTCCGGCCGTTTCCCCTCACCACTTTACATAAGCCCCGATGCTGCTGAAACGCCTGACCCGGAACAAGCCATAGCTCTCTTTTCATTTGCAGAGAACGAGCTGTTGCCCTCTACAAACGAAAAACGTATGGGGCGTGCCGTAGCCTACGCCATGCTGAAGAACTATGACTCCGCACTCTCCGACTTGGACAAAGTGGTGGCCGAAGGCCCCCAACTTGCCGCAGCACGTATGGAGCGCGCATTTGTTTATGCCTGCATGGCAGATATGTATCTTTCCAACGCCCGACACGCCGGTCAGCAAGAGCGATTGTTAGCGAAGGCACAACACCGCGATGCACTTACAAAAGCCCTTGCCGACCTGCAAGCAGCCCTCGCCCGGGACCCTAATTTGATATACGCCCTTTATGACATGGCGATAATCTTCACTCGCCTTGGAGAACCGGCTAAAGCCCTTGAAGCTTACAACAATGTGATTGCCCTGAACCCGAACCTGCCCCAAGCCTACCTGAATCGCGGCCTTCTGCACGCCGCCTCCGGCAACAAACAACAAGCCGCCGCCGACTGGAGTCGAGCCGGCGAGCTAGGCATCGCAAGAGCCTACACCCTGATACGCCGCCTTTAAACAACCACCTATACATGTTTTGAAATTTCATTACGAAATCTTATTACTTTGGCCGGGACTCCGCCGACTATGGCTCCGGGCGGCACATCATGAGTAACAACCGAGCCGGCAGCCACTACTGCGCCGTCACCAATTTCCACATCTTTCAATATAATGGAATTTGCCCCGACCCATACATCATCGCCTATTTTTACAACCCCTTTTATTCCGGCGGTGCGAGACCGACTTTTCATAGGTACGGGAGATGGAGTTATGTCGTGATCCACGCCATGAATATTGACTCCCGGACCGAACATCACATGGTTGCCTATTATGATAAGCCCTTCCTCGCTCTGTATGTTGCAATTTCTGCCTATGAATACATCATTACCAATCTCCACATGCTTATATGTGAAGGCACAATCCTCACACAATTTCACATTCACACCAATCCTTTTGAATTTGGACTTTTGGTATTCGCGAACAAAATGAGTATTTATTTTCCTGACTGTATATATAACCCAACCTAAGCAGACACCTAATTTCATCATAATTCCTTACTTTTACTTTCTATTATCCTAATGGGTGAGATGCCTGTAGCTGTGTCAAAAATATAAGCCTCTGATTTGACATCTCGGAGTCTTGAAGATAGCAGTTGAAATACACAATTTCATGCTTCGTGCATCGTTTCTCTCTCCGGTGCAAATTTACAAAAAACTATCCATTTGCAAATCTCAGCATTAAAAATAATAGGCTGTGTTGAATACAGAATGGTTTGTGTCGGTTAATTAGCGTGGAGGCTGAAACTGACAAATTGGTATTTGTGCACTGTTCCGGATTTGAACAAAGCGTTTTGATATAGTGTTTTAATTCAAAGCTCTCTTAATGCTGTATCAAGTGAAAAACACACGTTACATATTATCCCTCATCTTTCTGATAATTGCTTCGGCTGTTGTCTCAACTCCCGTGAGGGCACAAATGCCGATAATGTATAATATCGGCGTTCAGACGCCTCCGGACAGTGCGGATGTGGCCCGGCATGAGGAGAAGCATTTCTTGAGAGCTGCCGGTACGGTCGTCGGTTTCAACATCGGACTGTGGGCTTTCGACCGCTATGTGCAGAACGCCGATTACGCCCGGATAAACCTCCATACAATTAAACGCAACCTTACCTCCGGCTTCAAGTGGGACAACGACAACCTCGGCGACAATATGTTCCTGCACCCATACAGCGGCAATCTCTACTTCAACGCCGCGCGCTCCAACGGCTACAATTTCTGGCAGTCCTCGCTGTTCGCAATCGGAGGCTCGGCTATGTGGGAGCTTTTCATGGAGTGCGAATACCCCTCAACCAACGACATAATCGCCACCCCGATCGGCGGTACCGTCTTGGGAGAAATGACTTATCGCATATCCGACACAATGATGGACGACCGCACCACCGGTGCTGAACGCGCCGCTCGAGAGTTCGGTATGTTTGTAGTAGACCCCATGCGCGGCTTCGCACGACTGATTACCGGGGATATGTGGAAAGTGCGCCCCACCTCCGGCAAACAGTTCGGCACTCCGGCTGTCGGCATACAAATCAGCGGCGGGGCAAAAATAATGGAATACTCGCACGATGGTGCTCGCGACTCGAAAGTGGGCGGCACGCTCGGTATTACCATGGAATACGGTGACCGCTTCGAGGTACACTCCACAAAACCGTACGACTACTTTACATTCAACGCTCAGCTGAATTTCATCACTCATCAGCCAATCCTCTCGCGTCTTAACGTGCAAGGACGTCTGCTTGCACGCGAATTGCTCGACCACCATAAAGATGACCTCTCAATCGGTTTGTATCAGGATTTTGACTATTACGATTCAGACTCTGTATCCACCGCACTGCGCAAAATTCCGTTCAAGCTCGGAGTGCCGGCCTCTCTGGGAGTGGGCATGATGTATCGCAACCGCGTAACCCCACGTACAGTGTTTGATGCCGATTTGCACCTCAATGCCGTACTCTTGGGCGGTGTGCTGACCGACTATTTCAACCTTGACCAACGCAATTACAACCTTGCCTGCGGCTTCTCCGTGAAAGCCGGAACTCAATTCACTTGGGACAAGGAGAAGTTCTGTGTATCGGCCAACAGTTCCATCTTCCGTCTGTTCACATGGAAAGGGTATCCTCCCACCACTGACCTGCGGAAAGTGAACGAATCAACCTTCAACGTAATGGGCGACAAGAGTGCCTGCACTTTTGCCGTTGTGGACATAAGCGCACAGCTGCGTCTGTGGCGTAAACTCTACTTGGGAGCCCAACTTACCTACTTCTATCGCCACACAAAATACCACGACCATCCTTCGGTAACCTCCAACGTCTTCATACAATCCCTGCAACTAATCTACAAACTCTAACAATTTCTTTGCTTGGGTTCAATGTCAATCCGAAAAAAATCACTAAATTTGCAATCGTACAACTCGCACTCGCACTTGCACTCCTCGAAAATACTAACAGTATCATCATGTTTGAGATAAGCCGACATATCACCTCCTTAAGCGATGTAGAAACCTTAATGTATAGACTATGAGGAAGTGGACTTATAATGAAGTGTTATTAGCATTATATGCATATTGCCATGTGCCATTTAATAAAGCACATAACAATAACCCTTGGATTGTAAAAATTGCAAATGTAATAAACAGAAATCCTACTGCTGTAAAAATGAAAATAGGTAATTTAGGAGCTTTTGATTCTGAATTAAAATTAAGAGGTATAGTCGGTCTTTCTAAAACATCACATATAGATGAAATAGTTTGGAATGACTATGTGAATAACTGGGATAAACTCGCCTATGACGCTGAAAAACTTTTATCTGTAAATGGCGAAGGACTTATTGAAAATTTTATTGATTTATCTATTGGTTCTGAAAAATACGTAATTGCTAAAAGAAGAATAAATCAGCGTTTTTTTAGAGATGCAGTACTTAGTTCCTACAATAGTAGGTGTTGCATTTCAGGTATTACAGAGCCATCTCTATTGGAGACGGCACATATTATCAGTTGGACTGAAAATGAAACTGAAAGAACAAATCCTCAAAATGGACTATTTCTTAATTCTTTTTTTCATAAAGCATACGATAACTTCTTATTAAGTGTTACGGCAGATTTTAAAATAATTTTGTCAGAAAAATTATTATCCTCTGTCAAAGACAATAGAACGTACAGCTATCTTTATAGCTTTCAAAATGGGAAAATAACTTTACCCAACAGATTTATTCCAAACAAAATTAATCTTGAAATACATCATGATAAATACATGTCAAGAAACTGAAATTTTTATTAAAGACGGCTATGTTTACTTCACACTCAATATGCAAATTCAACGGAAATAAATAATTAGGCAGTTTATGGGAAATCCCGGTAAGCGCATTGCGGAGCTGCGCGATTTGCTCCACCTTTATAATCATCAGTATTATGTGCTGAATGCTCCGACGGTTTCGGACAAGGAGTTTGATATATTGCTTAAAGAGTTGGAGGCTTTGGAGGCTGCGCACCCGGAGTTTGCAGACCCGCTTTCCCCGACTCAGCGCGTGGGCAGCGACCTCACCAAAGGCTTTGAGCAAGTTATACACGAGCGGCCCATGATTTCACTCGCCAACTCATACAACATTCAAGACGTTGACGACTGGTTCGCACGCGTACGTTCCGGCTTGGGCGGAGAGAATTTTGACATTGTCGGCGAGCTGAAATTCGATGGTACTTCCATCTCCCTGCTGTATCGCGGCGGCGAACTCGTGCGAGCCCTGACTCGCGGAGACGGCACACGCGGAGACGATGTCACAGCCAACGTCAAAACCATTCGCAGCATCCCCCTCAGACTCCAACCCGGTTCCTGGCCCGATGAATTTGAAATTCGCGGCGAAATCTTGCTCCCGTGGGCGGAGTTTGAGAGGCTCAATCAGGAACGTGCTTACAATGAAGAGCCGCTCTTTGCCAATCCGCGCAATGCTGCCTCCGGCACTCTCAAAACGCAAGACCCGCGCATTGTGGCTGCTCGCCGACTTGACGCCCGTTTCTACTCCCTGCTTGGCGATGACCTCCCCTCCGACAATCATTATGACAATATGCTCGCCGCACGCTCCTGGGGTTTCAAGGTAAGTCCGAATATGGCTCTGCTCCATACTATTGAGGATGTAAATGAATTTATAAACAGATGGGATACAGAGCGGCGCGAGTTGCCGGTAGCCACAGACGGCCTTGTGTTTAAAGTAAACTCTCTGCGTCAACAACTCAACCTCGGCTCAACCGCGAAATCTCCGCGTTGGGCCATTGCCTATAAATTCAACCCGGAGCAGGCTTGCACGCCGCTCAAATTCGTTTCATTTGAAACGGGCCGTATGGGAGTAGTCACTCCGGTTGCCAATCTTGAGCCGGTCTTGCTGTCCGGCACAATAGTGAAACGTGCTTCGCTACACAATGAGGATATTATTCGGCAACTTGACATACATGAGAATGATTGGCTATATGTGGAAAAAGGAGGCGAGATTATCCCCAAAATAGTGGGTGTGGACAAGGCTCGGCGTGAGCCGGGTGCTGCGCCGATTCAATTTGTAAGCAAATGCCAAAACTGCGGTACTCCGCTTGTTCGCGTTGAGGGCGAGGCGGCATGGGTATGCCCGAACCGCTATGGCTGCCGACCGCAGATTACCGGGCGCATCGAGCATTTTTGCGCACGACGCATGATGGATATTGACGGTATCGGCGAGGAAACCGCCGAACTCCTTTTCTCTGCCGGAATGGTGACAACAATTGCCGATATATATCAACTGACAGCCGAGAGACTCTATACTCTTGAACGCATCGGAGAGAAGTCGGCACGCCGTATTATGGACGGCATTGAAGCATCAAAGAGTGTGCCGTTCGAGAGGGTGGTGTACGCACTTTCAATACCCGGAGTAGGTGAAACTACCGCCAAACGAGTGGCGCGTTATGCGCAGACCATGGATAGGCTGCGCACCATGAGCGAGGAGGAGCTTACGGCAATCCCCGATGTAGGGCCGATAATAGCTCGCGCCATATTTGACTTTATGCGGCTTGACTCCAATATAGCCGACATCGATGCGCTTACCGCCGCCGGTGTGACCATGGCTCTTTCAGAAGAGGAAATGCAGCCGGCCGGAACTGCCCTCGCCGACAAAACAATTGTGATTTCCGGAACGTTTATTCATCACAGCCGCGATGAGTATAAAGCCATAATCGAGGCCAACGGCGGCAAGAATGCCGGCAGTATCAGCAAGAAAACATCTTTCGTGCTGGCCGGTGAGAATATGGGTCCGGCGAAGAAGCAGAAATGCGAGTCGCTCGGCATACCCTTGATTTCAGAAGATGAATTTCTAAAAATTATTGACGACAATGATTGACAACCCGATAAAGAAGAACGACAATGTAGCGGAATATATTCTGTACATGTGGCAGATTGAAGACTTGATTCGCGCCAACAAGCTTGATATGGAGCTGATTCGCAAAAACATCATTGACAAATACACAAATCTCACTGATGAGCAACGCCGGGAGCCGGAAGAGTGGTACGAAAGCCTCATTGACATGATGCGTCGCGAGGGTATCGAAAAAAGCGGACATCTGCAAATGAACAAGAACCTTGTCGGGGAAATGGCCGACCTGTGTCGCCGCCTTATCAAAGACCCGAAATACTCCGCTTTCGCCAATCAGTATTATGCCACCCTGCCGCTTATAGTGGAATTGAGAGCCAAGTCGGGAGCGGCTTCTCCAGAAGAAATGCCGGGCGAGATTGAAGCGTGTCTTACCGCCCTCTACGGTGTACTTCTGTTGCGTTTGCAGAGCAAGGAAGTATCGCCGCAGACCATGGCCGCCGTTTCGCAAATATCAAAATTCCTCGGTACTTTGAGCGCGTATTACAAGAAAGACTACAACGATGAGTTGGACCTTGCGTAAGCGTATATACTTTTATTTAACCTTGCCGGTGAAGACTATTTGTGAGGGGATATCGCCGGTGCGCACTTTCCATCGGCGTACTCCCTCCGGCGAATAGCAGTGCAGATAGCCCGGGTTTACATAGTTGCGGGCATCGCTCACAAATATGTCGTGAGTCAGAGGATTGACTTTGACAAGGTAGGGTATTTTGATTTCCGACTCGGAGCCGTCGGTGATAAAGTTGTCGCACACTTTTTCCTTTGTCAGAGTATTGACAATGCAATATGCCGGGGTATTGGACATAGTCAAGTAGCTCCATTGAGCCGAGACAATGTACAGTGAATCGCCTACCATATCCATGGCTGAAACCGGAACATCGAGTTTCTTTTCCATGCGTCCTTTGCGAGTGTCGTAGCAGAACAGAGCGGCCTCTGTGTCGTAATAGTCGCCGCGAGAGGTTATCCACAGGCAACCACGCTTGTCTGCCTTGATGTGGTGCAGGTTTATGGCTATCGGAATGTTCTCAACTACCTTGAAACTTGCCATATCAATAACACTGACAGTCTTTTCATACCGCGGCACCATATAGCCACCCGAATTTGCCACATATATCTTGCCGTTGAGAATCTCGAGTTGGTCAGGTTGGAACCCCACAAGGCAGGTGTCAACAACTTGCAAAGAGGCAGTGTCAATTTTGGCCACATAGCCTAACTGCTTGTAGTTCTCATCTATCTGTACCGGGCCGGCATATGAAGTGGCGTAGGCATACGGACCTTCAAAACGGATATACCGCACATTCGGGATATTCACTTGCCCGATACGCCTCGTGGTGGCCGCGTCCATAACCTCAATTTTGTTTGAGCAATTGATTACGGCATACAGTTTTGAGCCGTAAATCTGAAGGTCGTTGCCCACATCGCCCAACTCTTTCGGCACATCGGGGTTAGCGTTTCCGTAAATGTTGCGCGTATATACTCCGGTGGCATAATCAAAATAATCGAGCGTGCACTTGTTGGAGCCCATATTGCCCTCGTTGAGCAAATAGAAGCCGGTAATGTCGGAATACACCGGATTGTCTACCGGCACTGTTTCGGGTATAAAAATAACATCGTCTTCGCGGCAAGCGGCAAAAGCAAGCAGCAATAAGGTCAAGATTATGAACAAAGACTTTTTCATATATCAAATCTGAGTGAGAGTCGGTAATTGCGCCCCGGCATGGGGTAGTTGCGTATCACTTCATATTGCTGATTGAGCAGGTTGTTGATTTCCAGAGTGGCTTTCAGAGTGCAGCTGTGCAGCGACTGTGTCCAAGAGAGGCTCATGTCGTGAGTATACCACGGCTGCACATAGTTTTGGGGTATGTTTGAGGAATTATCCCAACGCTCGCCTACATATATAAAACTGTAATTCACGTCAAGGCCGCGCCATGCTCCCCCGGCGGTCACCGAGCCGCTGTGATTGGGAATATATGCAATTTGTCTTTTGTATGTTCCGGCGGCATCAAGATTATCCGAAGGGTCGGAATAGTCTTTTGCGCTTTGGAAAGTATAACTCACCCCCCCGTTCAGAGTGATGTCGCAAGCGAGCATGAGAGAGGTCTGTGCCGTAACGTCAAGACCCCAAATCCGGACTTTGCCAATGTTCATCATCATCCAGCGATATTGGCCGGTGCCTTTGGGTACGGCGATAATCTTGTCGCTGATACGATTGTGGTAACCGTCTGCGCTCAAGTGCAAATATGAGACTATCCCGGAGGAGAATGTCGGCTTCCAATCAACACCTATATTATATTGAGTGGCGAATTCAGGCTTGAGATTGGCATTGCCGATGTCGGTATAATAAAGATCGTTGAAGGTGGGCATACGGAACGCGCGTTTGAAAAAGGCGCGGAAAGCAAGCCCGGCATCAATCCAAGGGGTGTAACTCATAAAGACTGCCGGGGTGAACTTGGCCATACTCTTGCGGTTAAGGCGAGTGCGATCCCAAACGAATGTGCCCATGCCGGAGGCTTGCACCTTGAAGTGTTCAAGGTCGAGAGCGGTGGCGAGGGCAGCAAGGAAAGAGTGGCGTTGCGGTTCGGCAAAATTCACGAGATTTGCATCAAGGTGATTCCATTGATAGTCGGTGGAGAGCGACACTTCCCAATGCCGGGTCAAGGCATATTTCTGTGCCAAGGTGGCATAAATTTCATCTTGATTGAAGCGGTTGTTGATATACATCAGGGTAGTGTCCGGGTTAAGATAGTGCATATAGTCGCGAGCATATTTCGCGCCGGCAAGTATCTCATATCTGTCTGTCAGCTGCTTTTGGAAGGTACCTTGTGCAAAGAAGTTTCTGTCCCATTGACGTTGGGAGTTTTTCCACACGTTATTCACTATGGCACCGGGTATGCCTCGCTCGGAGTCATAATAGTACAGCTTGCCCATCCACTTACCGGAGTTTAGAGTTCCGAACAATCCGGCCTCTGCGCGGAAAGCATGAATGTCTCCGTTGCGACGTGTGGCGGTGGTGTCCCATGCAAGTGTGCCGTCTGAAAATACTTTCTTGTAGCGAAATTTGTATCGGCCGTTGGCGTATGTGTATTCTGCATTGGCCGAGAGACTGACTCTTTTGCTCAGACGATATTCAAGACGAGCCGAGGGGTTGACAAGCCCGAATGAACCGGCACGGAATGTGACGTTCAGATTATATCGCTTGTTGTCACGAAAGCGCGGACGGCGCGTGGAGATGTAGACGGAGCCGGAGCTGCCGAAGTCTTTCGCCGGTTGGAGTATGCGGCTCTTCTGTCCGTTATAAAGAGAAATTTCTTCGATGTTATCAAGAGAATATTTGCCGAGGTCAATCTGTCCGTTTTGGGCGTTGCCGAGCTGAATACCATCGTAAAACACACCCATGTGGTTGGTGCCCATGGAGCGTATATCAAGGGTCTTCACACCCCCCACACCGCCGTAGTCTTTAAGCTGTACGCCGGAGAAATATCTCAACGCATCGGCCACGGAGTTGGAGTTGAGCTTTTCAAGGGCTTTGGCATTCAGACTTTGAGCCGGAATTATTTCCTCATACGGGTTGATATGGCCTATCACAACAGCCTCCAGCAGAGTGTCTTTCTGCGCTATCTTTTCCTCAGGAGAAGCTGCGAACAAAGAGCCGCAAACAGCCGACATTGATATGATTGACAATAATCTCTTGAACATGGTTTATGGATAAGGCGTGTCAAAATCCTTTTGAGAGAAGATTGACACGCCTTTTGTTATAGTTTCAATTTATTCAGCCGGTTTGTAAGCGGCCATGTCGGCCGGCTCAAAGCGGTTGATAAAGTCAAGGTGGCGGATAATTTCAGCTTGTGCCCAATTAATGAACACGTGTGCGCTCTTGCGGAACTCTTCGCCTCCGCGCTTTGCATCGCCGAGCAAGAGCCAGCCCATGATAGTGAAGCCGGCCATTTCAACGAGGCGACGTGCCATGAAGTCGGCATAGCCCTCGTTCTCGCGGCCTTCGCCCACATTTGCCACAGCCTCGGCGTAAGCCTTGTTCATTTCAAGCAGGGTGTTGTAGAGCTTGCTGTCTTGATCATCATATTCCATTGCGGCATATTCCTCAAGGCGTGAAGTGTAAGTACCGGTGAAGACGTGGCGGATTGCGGCCACCACTTGGAGCTGAGTTGTACCCTCATATATAGAGGTAATGCGTGCATCGCGGTAGATGCGCTCGCAAGCATAGTCTTTCATAAAGCCGGAACCGCCGTGTATCTGAATGCAATCGTAGGCGTTGCGGTTGGCAAACTCGCTGCCCAGGCCTTTGGCAAGGGGAGTGAACGCATCGGCCAGTTTGGAGTAATACTTCATTTCGGTACGCTCCTCTTTGGTGAGTTTGCGCTCTTTGGCAATGTCTTCGTACACCTTATACATATCCACGAAGCGTGCGCACTCGTAAAGAAGTGAACGGGAAGCATCAAGCTTGCCTTTCATTGTGGCGATGATGTCATACACAGCCGGGAATTCTATAATTGCCTTGCCGAACTGTTTGCGGTCTTTGGCATAAGCGAGAGCCTCGCGGTATGCCTGTTCGCTGATACCAACGCTTTGAGCGGCGATACCGAGGCGTGCGCCGTTCATCAAAGCCATCACATATTTAATAAGACCCATTTTGCGGTCGCCGACAAGTTCAGCCGGAGCGTCTTTGTAGACAAGTTCGCAAGTGGGACTGCCTTTGATACCCATTTTGTTCTCGATGCGACGTACATTCACACCGCCGTTGCGTTTGTCATAGACAAACATTGAAAGGCCGCGAGCATCTTTTGTGCCGGCCTCGGAGCGAGCAAGTACCAAGTGAATATCGGCATCGCCGTTGGTAATGAAGCGTTTCACGCCGTTGAGTACCCATGAGCCGTCTTCTTTCTGAGTGGCTTTGAGCATTACAGAGCCGAGGTCTGAACCGGCGTCCGGCTCGGTGAGGTCCATACTCATTGTCTCTCCGGCACACACGCGAGGAATGTATTTTTGTTTTTGTTCCTCGGAGGCGAACTCGTATAGAGTCTCGGCGCAGTCTTGCAGCCCCCAGAGGTTCTCGAAACCGGCGTCTGCTCGGCTCACGATGTCAGCGGCCATAATGTAAGGAGTTACGGGGAAGTTCAAACCACCCAGACGGCGCGGCATAGCCATACCCATGAGTCCTGCTTTGCGTGTAGCGTCAAGGTTGGGAAGAGTGGCGGCGGCGTAGTGGGCGCGACCATCGGAGCAAGAGGCGCCTTCGTGGTCTACGGCCTCGGCGTTCTCGGCAATAATGTCGCCGCATATTTCGCCTACTATCTCCAATACCTTGTCGTAAGAGTCCATGGCATCGGCAAAGTCAGCCGGTGCATAGTCAAATTTGTCTACGTCGGCGAAGTCACGCTCTTTGAGAGCTACAATCTTCTCCATCAAGGGATGGGTGAGGTGGTGCTTCAGCGACGGGTTGTCTATATAGAAATTAGCCATTGCAGTGTCGGATTATTTGGAGTTCTTCTTGTAATATTTAATGAGCTTGGGCACAACGTCCTCGAAGTTGCCGGTAATCACATAGTCGGCAATTGTGTTGATTGGGGCGTTGGGGTCATTGTTGATTGAAATGATGATGCTTGAGTCCTGCATACCGGCGATGTGCTGTATCTGGCCGGAAATACCGCAGGCTATGTAAAGCTTCGGACGTACCGTAACACCGGTCTGGCCAATCTGACGATCATGGTCTACCCAACCGGCATCTACGGCGGCACGGCTTGCGCCAACCTCAGCACCGAGTGTGTCGGCAAGCTGCTGCAGAATATCGAAGTTCTCTTTCGAACCTACTCCATAGCCGCCGGCTACAATAATGGGTGAGCCTTTCAGGTTTACCTTGCTCTTCTCAACATGGCGGTCGATGATGTCAACCACGAAGTCTTCGGGGTTGGTGTATTTGGAGGCGTCCAAATCAATCACTTCTCCTTTATAGTCGGGATCGAACACCTCTTTCTTCATCACACCCTCACGCACTGTTGCCATTTGCGGGCGACACTCGGGGTTAACGATGGTAGCCACGATGTTGCCACCGAAAGCCGGACGGATTTGCAGAAGCAGGTTGTTGTACTCTTTCTTTGTTTTGGGGTCAGTGTGAGAACCGATTTCAAGAGCGGTGCAGTCTGCGGTGAGGCCGGAGTGCAGGCAAGAGCTTACACGCGGACCCAAGTCGCGACCTATTGAAGTGGCGCCCATGAAGGCAATCTGCGGCTTGATTTCTTTGAAAAGGTTGATGAGGATTGAGCTGTGAGGCAGTGAGGTGTAGGGGTACAGGCGATCGTCTTGCACTTTGTACAGGCGGTCTACTCCGTAAGGAAACACTTGGCTCTCAATACCTTCGAGCTTGTCACCGGCTACAACGGCTTCCAGTTTGCATCCCAGACGAGTGGCCAGGCTGCGACCCTTGGTAAGAAGTTCAAGGCTGACATCGGCAATTTTGCCGTCTTCGTATTCAAGATATACGATAAGGTTATTCTGGTCTGACATGGGATTATCCTATTGTATGGTTGGCGATAAGTTCTTTTATAAGGCCTTCGAGCTCCTCTTCGTTATTCTCAACGTTGCGAGCGTCTTTGGCTGTAAACACTACATTCTCAATGGCTTTCACCTTGGTGGGCGAGCCGGCAAGGCCGCATTGATTGAGGTCGGCATCTACATATGCGGCATTCCATTCCTGCACTTGCAGATAGGGGTGAGCCTCCAGATATGCCTTCTTTTCTTCGTCGCCGGCTACCTCGGTCATGGAGGCGGCGCGTTTGTATTTCATCAGCGCTTTGGCATTACGCGGACGGCAGGGGGCTGCGGAACCGTTTACGGTTACAACCAGCGGCAGGGGACAGGTAACTGTCTCCACACCGCTCTCGATGCGGCGTGTCACAGTAGCTTTACGTCCGTCAAGATTTACGATATCTTCCGCATAGGTCACCTGAGGGAGGTTCAACTTCTCGGCAATCTGCGGACCTACCTGAGCGGTGTCGCCGTCAATAGCTTGGCGTCCGCCTATTATAATGTCAAAGTCACCGATTTTTTTAGCGGCGGTAGCCAAGGCGTAGGAAGTGGCAAGGGTGTCGGCACCGGCGAAAGCGCGGTCGGAGAGGACAACGCCGCCGTCGGCACCGCGATACAATCCTTCACGGATTATTTCTGCCGCACGCGGAGGGCCCATGGTCAGAAGTGTAACTTTTGTACCAGGATACATGTCCTTTAGCTTAAGGGCCTGTTCCAGAGCATTGAGGTCTTCAGGATTGAAGATTGCGGGGAGAGCGGCGCGGTTGATTGTGCCGTCTTCCTTCATCGCATCTTTGCCCACATTGCGGGTGTCCGGCACCTGCTTGGCGAGCACGATAATGTTAAAGCTCATGTCTTATAATGGGTTAAGTTTTAATTCATTATATATCAGCCTAAGGTGTCTTGTCAGCTTTTAACTGCACTAACCAAAGCGGAGCGTGCAAGCCGAAAAGCTACCGTATAGACACAAAATTTTTGCAAATGTACTAAAAAAATTCAATTGAGGCCACATTATGCCCAAAAATATTTTGTCGGAAATATTTGGAAATGTTATGGAGTTGTTGTACTTTTGCGACATCTAACCACCATCTAACACACCATGAGTTTAAACATTACCCCCGAGGATCTTGACTTGCATTATCTGCAATTGCTGAGTAAGTCTTTTCCTACTATAGCTGCTGCAAGCACCGAGATTATCAATCTTGAAGCCATATTGAACCTGCCCAAAGGCACGGAACACTTCCTCACTGACATACACGGCGAAGATCAGGCTTTTCGGCATGTGCTTAAAAATGCCTCCGGAACAATTCGCCGCAAAGTAGACGAAATTTTCGGCACTTCAATGCGTGAAGAAGACCGACAGGAGCTGTGTACTCTGATTTACTATCCTCAAGAGAAACTCAAACTGGTGACCCGCCAAGAGAAAAATATGGACGAGTGGTATCAGATTACCCTCAACCGCCTGGTGAAAGTGTGTCAGAACATTTCTTCCAAGTACACCCGATCCAAAGTAAACAAAGCCCTTCCGAAAGATTTTTCTTATATAATTCAGGAACTTCTGCATGAAACGGAGGCTGACCCAAACAAGAGTGCCTACTTCGCCCAGATTATCCACACAATAATTTCCACTCAAAGAGCCGAAGCCTTTATCGTGGAATTGAGCCATCTCATTCAGCGTCTCGCCATTGATTCGCTACACATAGTAGGCGATATTTACGACCGCGGCCCCGGTGCTCATATCATCATGGATACCCTCTGCAACTACCACAATGTTGATATACAGTGGGGTAACCACGATTTGCTGTGGATGGGTGCATACGCCGGTAATGAGGCGTCAATGGCCAATGTAGTGCGCATAAGTCTGCGTTATGCCAACCTCGACACTCTCGAAGAGGGCTACGGCATAAATTTGCTCCCCCTTGCCACCTTCGCAATGGAGACATATGCCGACACCCCACTTGAGGTCTTCAACCCGAAAATTAAATTTGTCAGCAAATATTATACCAACAAGGAGCTGCGCATCATCTCGCAAATGCACAAGGCAATCTCCGTGATGCAATGGAAGCTTGAAGCGGCAATCATAGCCCGCAATCCGGAGTATGGCATGGACGACCGCAACCGCCTGCATCTCATTGACTTTGAAAAAGGAACTGTGAATATAGACGGTGTGGAATACGAAATGAAGGACACCGACTTTCCCACCATTGACCCGACTAATCCATACGAGCTCACAGAAGACGAACAGAGCATTATCCGCCATATGCATCAGTGTTTTGTAGGCAGCGAGAAGCTCCGCCTCCATATCCGCTGTATGCTGCACCGCGGCTCATTCTATTTGGCACGAAACAACAACCTGCTCTTCCATGCCTCAATCCCCCTGAACGAAGACGGCACATTCAAGACAGTGGTAGTGGCCGGCGAGCCGTTCAAAGGGAAAGCCCTTTTGGACAGACTGGACCGCCTTGTGCAACATGCCTGCCGCAAAGGCGATGATGAAAATCCGCTGAAGAAATACAGCGTTGACTATATGTGGTATCTGTGGTGCGGCCCGGAGTCTCCCTCTTTTGACAAGAGCCAAATGGCCACATTTGAGCGCTACCTGCTTTCAGACAAAGAGCCGCAGAAGGAAGTGAAGGGGTGGTATTACCGTCTTTCAGACTCGGAAGACACCTGCCGTATGATTCTCGAAGAGTTTGGCCTTAATCCCGAAACCGGGCATATCATCAACGGCCATGTGCCGGTAAAAATTATCAAAGGAGAAAAGCCGGTGAAAGCCGGCGGCAAACTGCTGGTAATCGACGGCGGTTTCTCCAAGGCATATCAGCCGGAAACGGGTATTGCCGGATACACTCTCGTATCCCATTCAAGGGGGTTGCAGTTGGTTCAGCACAACCCGTTCGAGAGCCGTCAAAAGGCTATTGAAGAGGGGCGCGACATCATCTCCAACACGGTGCTTTCTCAATGGGGAAGTACGCGCCTTAGAGTGCGCGACACCGATATGGGACGCGACCTTCAGACACAGGTTCGCGACCTGCACCATCTGCTCTACGCCTACCGCCGCGGCTTGGTGCGCGAGGGTCAGAAATAAGGGGGTCAAAAACCGAAAGGGAGGGAGCGGTCGCCGACATGCGGAAGAATATCCGGGTTGGTGGCCGCTTCCGAGTCTTCTGCACCATCGCGGAGCATCGGGCCTAACCCGGATCCCAAGGCGGCAATGCGTATCGGTGGCGCACCGGGATTGGAATTGGCCAATGTGTCGGCAACCTGCATCAGCCGCTTATGCCGCTTCTCAATCTCCGGGTCATCAAACAAACCGCGCTGAACAGCCTCTGCCGGAATTACTTTGGGCACTGACACCCCGGCACGTTTATATCCATAGCCACGCCTGAACACTTGCCGAAGTACTTGCCGCGCCGCTGCGACAAGGTCGGGGGTATAGTCTGTGGCTACCGGCAGTTGACACACTTCCATACGCGAATATTGCGGCTGGCCGGTATGGAAACGGTTGGTAGCTAAAAACACGCCCAATTGCGCGGCATACCCTCCCTGTCGGCGTAATTTCTTACCGATGATTGTGGCAAACGCGCAGACGGCCTGCTCCAACTCCGCCAATGAATAAATGTCTCTCTCGAAAGAGCGTGAGGCCATAATGCTTTTGGCCGTTTCTTCCTTGGTGTATTCAATACACGGTTCGCCGTTGAGTTCGCGCCACGTCCTCTCGCCGGTGACGGAAAACAGTGCCTTGATGTTCGAACGCTCCATTTGCGCAAAATCAAGAGCGTTTATCACTCCGAGGCCGCGCAGCTTGGGTGCTTGGCGCCGGCCTATACCCCACACGTCCGCCACATCAGTTAGCTGCAGAGCTTTAAGTCTGCGCTCTTCGTTGTCTATAATGGCGCAGCCTTTGTAGCCCGGATATTTTTTTGCAAATCGCGCGGCAACCTTGGCCAGTGTGCGCGTTGGAGCTATCCCCACGCTTACCGGGATACCGGTGTCTTGCCTCACCTTTTGCACCACATATTGTCCGAACTCTTGCGGACTGCCCAACTCTGATGGGATATGCAGGAAAGCCTCGTCTACGGAATATACCTCAAGCCCGAGGTCCAACTCCGCCAAGGAGTCCATAACCTGCTGCGATACCGCGGAATAAAACCGATGGTCGCCGGAGAGAGTAGCCACCTTGTTTCGATTTACAATATCTTTTATTTTAAACAGCGGATCACCACGTTTTATGCCGAGTGCTTTAGCCTCATTGGACATAGCCACAGCACAACCGTCATTGTTAGAAAGCACAATCACCGGCCTGCCCTCAAGGTGAGGGTAGCGTACTCGCTCGCACGATACAAAGAAGTTATTACAATCAATCAGAGCAAACACCCCACAAAATTACTGTCAATGCAAACAAGCTCTAAACCTCTAATTAATTCCAATAATCAAGTAAATTTTTAATAGCACGCGTGAAAAGTTTCGGAGCTCTGATTCCTAAAATCATTTTACCTTTCTCATTTAATAAGAAACCGATTTCCACATCATAAATTTGGTCTGTATTTGAACCGTAAAGTACTACCGTTCTGACAATCCTATACTTTGGATAAAATTTCTTAAGGTATAGTTCATCAAAAGCATCATAGTTGTCAAGCTCTTTAATTCCATTCCTGCGCTCTCTATACTTTTTACCCTCAATTGTAATTACTTCGGTTTCTTTAATATCAAGGAGTACAAGGTCTGGAATATAAACAATTTTGTCTTTATCACCGGCCTTATAAGCCTCCTTATCATAGTATTTAACAAGTGGTAAATACTCTCCTGAAGCAGTTTGAAAGTAGCTTTTTTCGCAGCCGGCATGATTTTCAAAGACAGCATAACTATCCGTGAAACTATCCACAACAATATGAATAAAGATTGTACCCAGTTTCTCACCAAGTCGCTCATAATGCCAATACATTTTAGGCAACAACGCCTCGGGAACTTTCAACCCTTGCAAACTTATGTTGAGTTTATTTGCTATTTGAACAAATTTATTGCGAATGCCCACATATTTCTGTAACAGACCATGACGAGTTATAACAATCGAACCCTGCCAACCTAATTTTCTAAAGCAAGCAGATATCATACTTAATGCACCTATATTAGGGTCATGTGCTAAACGGTTGTCCTTTACAAGTCTGCCGGAAATTTCAATAACATTTTGTTTCTTGGTTATCAAAACAGGAATGTTTGAGGCAGCCCTTGGCCTTTGCATACAGTTCTTGGCATTGATAACATCATCTATTGAAGTAAAGGGAATGAAAATCTGTGAGTCAAGTCTTTTGCCAAGTATCGTGACACCGAAAGTCAAGAGTAAGCGAGTACCATAAATATAAGTTTCTGTCGGATTTTCCTTTTGAGGTACTTGCAAAGCGTATAGCATTATCATCCTTGTTTTGGGATAAAAATACCGTAGATACACGAATTTGGAACAACGCTGGTACACACCTGTATTACGGCTCTCCCGGTCATCAGTTTTTGTCTCTTCAATTGCATAAAGAGGTTCAGCGCCTTCTTGAGGACATCCCTCTTGATAAAATACCAAAAAGTCAATAAAACTTGATACTCCTGAAACAGTTTTAATAAAAACTCTGTTTACTTTTGCACATTTAAATCCAATAACTTCATACGTAAAATCAAAACATTTATTTTTATCAAGAATGGGTATTATTTGTATTTCATGACCGAAGAAGCCACATTTATGATCTTTTGCAAAATACTCAAAAATCATCTGAAGAACTTCTTTCTTAGGACGTTCTTCTGTTAATATCCAAAGGTTACGGTTTTCAATATTCATTTACTTAGTATAAAAATTTGCTCGTACACATGTTTCTTTCTGCTCGACACACCATTGTTGTTACTTTTAAAACGGAGATATTCAATCTCTTCAAGTGACACTTTGCCAAATTTTGAAAGTATTAAAAAAATTGATTCAGTAGACATAATCCCTTCTGAATTATAGCTAAGTACTAAATGCTTGTATTTGGCATTTGCAGCAACATACTCCAAATCTCTAATGGCGGAAGCAGCGTTACAAAAAGTAGATTTTTCTTTACTATATGGTCTCATCCCGGTTATACCTTTAATAGGAGGATTATCATATCGTGCAATCGTTTCAATTATATGATAATTTGGAAGATATTGTCGCTCGTTATAAGGAGGATCCATGTAAATAATATCGGTATCAATAGAAGGAACAAGCTCTAAACTATTGGTGTTATAAGCTCTATTATTTAAACCATTGTTATGTATTTTAATCGGGCGTAAATAAAATCGCTTTACCGCACGAGGATCCCATTTTTTATGAAAAGCAGCGTAGACACCCGCTACATTTGCATAGAATGAAACAGACTCTATAAGGCAAGCAAGCAATATATAGTATTCTGTATCTGTAATCAAGGAGTGCCGTTTCCATTTTTCGACTGTTATCCGCACTGCATCTATTCGCAATCCGTTTTCTTCACTGAAATACATTCTAGGCTGTGGCAAATCTTGTGTACCTAAAGGGGTATAATGTTGGGAAATAAAGCCAAATTCATCTTTGACGGAATTTAGGTGTTCAATAACAAGTTCCAAAGGAGAGCTAAAAAGAGATGTAGTTTTAACCTTTAACTTGGGTAATAATTTATCAAACGTAGGTTCTGCATTGTTTTCTATATACGCTTTTTGCAAACAAAAGGATAAATATAACAAGTCGCAAGACTCTACTTGGTAGCCTTTATCTTTGAAGTAACGAGCTACATTTGTAGTGCCTGAAAAAAAGTCAAAAAATTTAGCTCCGGATATTCCATGAGATGAAATCTTGGAGTAAATGGTATCAAGCAAACTTTCTTTATTGCCTATATAGCGCATTTCGTATCGTAATTAATTATTAGAACCTCATCAGTTGAGTTCTGTCTTCTATCAGAAGTGTGATAATTGGAATTTGCATAATTCATATCAAGATGAACTATGTTATAGGCATTCTTTCTTGCCCAATCTATAAGAATATCATTTTGCTTCCCTTTATGCGATAATACATTAGATAAAGCAAAACGGACGTTGTGGTAGTTAAGAGAGTCCAATATAGAGAGTAATTGATACTCTTCTTTGGCACCCCATCCTGTAAATCCGCGTTTGCCATCATTATAGGTACCGGTGGATATTAAATATGGTGGATCACAATAGACAAAATCATTCGGATTGAGACGGGAAAAATCAAATACATCAAAGTTTCCGGAAATAAATTCACATGAAATCTGATGCAAGCGTTCAATAAATGCAATCAAGTTTTTCTCCATAGTCGGATTAAATGAACTTCTATCTTTACCAAATGGATTATTGAACTGATGCATGGAATTAAAACGTATTTGATGATTAAATGAATAAGCAACAAGAACAAATAAATCAAGCGGACATCTGGTCGTATTATATAAATTCCGAAGTTTTAAATAACCGTCTTTGTTGGTGAGCGTTAATTCAAACTCTCGAATTCGGTTTCTTATATGGTCAAGAACTTCATAAGTAGTGCTTTCTTTCAAATAACGATACAAATCTATTAAATAAACTAAATTGTCATTAAAGACAGTAAATTTAGCTTTTACATTCACCCCTACATTACACCCTCCGCAAAATAAGTCTACAAACGTGTCTATACTTGTAGGGAAATAACGCAATATCTGGGGAAGCAATTTGAATTTACCTCCAATGTAATTAAGAGGAGAACGCACCTTTTCAAAGGGTTGAATTTCATCCAATCCTTCAAAATTTAATACTTGTTGGTATATAGAAGCCGTTGTTACCATATAAAGAAATAAGGATATAGCTTAAACAAGGCGACAAATCCCCCAAAGATTCTTTATAAAATCGTGATATTGACCTTATAGCGTAATCTGTCAGCTACATTCATTATCATATAGAATGCAAAGATAGTGAAAAAAAATGATATATAATAATCCTATCTGGAATTTTACGCGAAAGTTTGTAATGTCGGCGAAGTTTTGTAACTTTGCAGGGCGAAGTGAGCGGGCGGTTTCCGCTCGCACGTTCGTGCGTTTCTTTACATGACAGGACATGAAGGCTACATACAGGCTGTAAAGCTCTTTAATCGCTGGTTGGAAAGCAAGCATTTGCGAAAGACCCAGGAGCGGTTTGCCGTGCTTAAAGCCGTGTGGGGCATGCCCGGGCATTTCGGTGCAGAGGAGTTGAGGCAGAACCTTGAAAAGGTAGGCTACCATGTAAGCCGCGCCACTGTCTACAACACTTTCGGGCTGCTGGAAGAGTGCGGTGTGATACGCCGACATCACTTTGCCAATGCCGGCGGCGAGGCCTTGTATGAGAAAAATCAAGGCACTCATTTGCATCTCATCTGCACCCGTTGCGGTGCTGTGAGCGAGCGCGAAGCCGATGCCGAAATCAATGCGTTGCTCAGCGCCGACAGGTACGGCGGCTTCTCGCCCTCGCATTTGTCCGCTTATATTTACGGTCTGTGTGCCAATTGCGCCGCGACCGTCCAAACTGACAATTAACGTGCTCTCTATGAGCCATAAAGATATTATTAAATAAGCTCTAATAATGAAAGCAGATGTGCTTTTGGGTCTCCAATGGGGAGACGAAGGTAAAGGAAAAGTAGTGGATGTGCTCACACCGCGCTATGATGTGGTTGCACGTTTTCAGGGCGGTCCCAATGCCGGACACACCCTCGAATTTGAGGGTAAAAAATATGTGCTGCGCTCCATACCTTCAGGCGTGTTTCAGAATGAGAATATAAATATAATAGGTTCGGGAGTTGTGCTTGATCCGGTACTCTTTGCCGAAGAAGCAAAAGCCCTTGAGCAGAGTGGTGTGGAACTCAAGAAGATACTCCGCATATCCAAGAAAGCACACCTCATACTCCCTACCCATCGCAAGCTTGATGCTGCCGGAGAGGCTGCCAAAGGTGCCGCCAAGATAGGCACTACCGGCAAGGGTATCGGCCCGACTTATACTGACAAAATCTCGCGAAACGGCCTGCGTGTGGGCGACCTGTTGCATGATTTCGATAATAAATATGCCGCTGCCAAGGCGCGCCATATACGCATGCTGGAGTCTTTGGGCGGCGACACCAATATAGAAGTGTTCGAAAAGGAGTGGATGCAGGCAGTTGAGTATCTCAAAGAGTATCAACTCATCGACTCCGAATATGAAGTAAATGCTCTGCTCAATCAGGGTAAAAAGATGTTGTGCGAGGGTGCTCAGGGCACTATGCTCGATGTTGATTACGGTTCATACCCGTTTGTCACCTCTTCCAATACTATCGCTGCCGGCGCATGCACCGGCCTGGGGATTGCTCCACAGCGCATAGGCGACGTTTACGGCATATTCAAGGCTTACTGCACTCGCGTGGGAGCCGGTCCGTTCCCCACAGAACTCTTTGACGAAACTGGCAAAAAGATGCGCGACCTGGGTCATGAGTATGGCGCTGTTACCGGGCGTGAGCGTCGCTGCGGCTGGATAGACCTCGTAGCTCTCAAATATGCTATCATGCTCGACGGTGTCACCAAGCTCATCATGATGAAGAGCGACGTACTCGACACCTTCGACACCATCAAAGCGTGCACCGCTTACCGCATCAACGGCGAGGAGACAGACCGCTTCCCCTTTGAGGTAAACACCCTCAAAATAGAGCCGGTGTACACCGAGTTCCCCGGTTGGAAAACCGACATGACTTGCATGACGAGTCCCGAGCAATTCCCCCCCGAATTTAAGGCTTATCTATCTTTTCTAGAGAAAGAGTTAGGGGTACCGGTGGCTATAGTCAGCGTAGGTCCGGATCGTAGCCAGACTATTGAACTTGACAAATAAATACCTTTTAATCAATAAAATACCAAAAACAATGGCAAAAGTAAAACCTTTCAAGGGAGTACGTCCTCCCAAGTCAATGGTGGAAGAAGTAGTGTCACGCCCCTACGACGTGCTCAACTCTGAGGAAGCTCGCGCTGAAGCTGAGGGTAACCCCAAGAGCCTCTACCATATCATCAAACCTGAAATCGACTTTGCTCCCGGCTTTGACGAGCATGACCCGGCCGTTTACGAAAAGGCTGTTGAGAACTTCAACAAGTTCCAGAAAGAGGGCTGGCTTGTACAAGACGACAAGGAGAAATATTATATCTACGCCCAGACAATGGATGGTCGCACACAGTACGGCTTCGTAGTTGCCGCATGGGTAGACGATTATATGGAAGGCCGCATCAAGAAGCACGAGCTTACTCGTCGCGACAAAGAGGAAGACCGCATGAAACATGTTCGCGTGAACAACGCCAACATCGAGCCGGTATTCTTCGCATTCCCCGACAACAAAGGTCTGCAGGAAATCATCGACAAGGTTACTGCCGGCACACCCGAATACGACTTCGTAGCTCCCGACGGCTTCGGCCACACTTTCTGGGTAATTGACGATGAAGACACTATCAAGAAGATTACCGAGGAGTTTGCAGCTATCCCCAACCTCTACATTGCTGACGGTCACCACCGTAGCGCTGCCGCAGCTCTCGTTGGTGCAGAGAAGGCCAAGAACAACCCCAACCACAAGGGCGACGAGGAGTATAACTACTTCCTGGCTGTTGCATTCCCGGCAAGCCACCTCAAGATTATCGACTACAACCGCGTAGTTCGCGACCTCAACGGCCTGACTCCCGCCGAGTTCCTTGCAAAGGTAGAAGAAAACTTCATCGTTGAGAAGAAGGGTAAAGAGATTTACCACCCCAACGCATTGCACAACTTCGCTCTCTACCTCGACGGCGAATGGTATTCACTCACTGCAAAAGAGGGTACTTATAACGACCAAGACCCCATCGGCGTACTCGACGTTACAGTAAGTTCCGACCTCATTCTTCGCGACATTCTGGGTATCACAGACCTCCGCAGCGACAAGCGCATTGACTTTGTAGGCGGTATCCGCGGTCTTGAAGAGCTGCAGCGTCGTGTAGACAGCGGCGAAATGAAGATGGCTCTCGCCTTGTATCCCGTAACAATGGACCAGCTCATCAACATCGCCGACACCGGCAACATCATGCCTCCGAAGACTACCTGGTTCGAACCCAAACTCCGTTCCGGCCTCGTAATCCACAAACTCGAAGACTAACACCCTATCTCACAAATACATAAGAATAGGCGGTCATCGGCTTGTCCGGCGACCGCTTATTATACCTATCCGGTTGTTATGCAAGAGACTGTTAAGAAGATAAAAGGGCAATTTATGGCTTATCGTAATGGCATAGTGGCAGATACGCTGCGTGCTGCCGGCATGGATTGCTATAATGTGATTTTCGGACTTAATGTGCCGCAGTTGGCGCATATCGCCGGTACTCTGGTGCCGGGCATGACGCTTGCCGATGCGCTGTGGGCGGACCGCAAGGTTCGCGAAAGCCGTCTGTTGGCCGCTTATCTGTTTCCTCCGGAAGAGGTCAGC
The DNA here is from genome assembly GCA_023662865.1 of Prevotella sp. GTDB lineage: Bacteria > Bacteroidota > Bacteroidia > Bacteroidales > Muribaculaceae > Lepagella. The sequence continues at coordinate 59,632 of JAMPIK010000001.1, read as the reverse complement.
GAACAGAAGGCGTTGGAGCTCATGGCAGATGTTCAGACACAAGAGGAGGCTGACATGCTGGCCTTTCGGCTATTGCGGCAACTGCCATACCACCCAGCTCTGAAAGCTGCAGCCTCGGGGTATGCAGCCACCGCCCTATCGCGCTACTAAGCAGCACAAATCATGCACAGTAAGTCAGCGAGCTCCGCACGCTTGTATGCTACACGCTTACAGCAAGATTATCTGTGACTATTTTTTTACCCCTTAAAAAAACAAAGCTCCTCAGATGAATTTGAAGAGCTTTGTTATAATTCTATTACACTTTTGTGTCTGTTCAATTTAAATTAATCTTTATTTTGAGCGCAGCCACATAAAGTTTAATTGAACAGACACTTATTTATAGGGGTTAGTCTATTGTCTCATATGGAACAAGAGCTGTTACCACATCGTGATATTGCTGATATGGTTCCACGTCATAGTTTAGCTCAACGAGTTTATTATATATCCATTGCATATCGCTTTCATTATATTGGATATTCTTTATGAATTCGTTGAAATCGTCGACATGTATATTCTCTCGCTCACAGGTTTCATATAACCGCCTTAGCGATGTTGAAATCTCTATTTGCGATTGATCATCAGAGTATAGCCATGACTTAAAGGTTGTAATATCACTGCCAATTTCGCTTACACGCATTAGAGATAGTATTTTGTACAGATACTGAAGATTATCTTGGTCTGCCTCTATCCAGGCACCGAAATCCAACCGATTTGACGGTAAATTGGAAATATTGTATAAGGTGAGGACATCATAAATATTGCTGAGGCGCTGTTCAATGACTTTATTTTTATATGTTTCCTTAAGTTTCTTATATATTTTATCATTGACGCAAATATGACAGCAATTTTGTAAATCTTCATTACTTACTTTTTCATATTCAATACGATTAACACTTATAGATGGTATTCCGGAACAATTTTTGTCAACGTGAATATTACCATATGAGTCTACATATAGATATTCTCCTATACTATTATCTATATACTCTTTTATATCATCGTCTTGATATTCGTCGGCACTATCGCAGGATGTGCACAATTTGAAAATGCCGAAAACGACTAAGGCAATCACTATAATAATTGCTAAAGCCGGCCAAATATACTTTTTATAATTTTTTGTAGTTGGAGAAGTTGAAGTATCACTATTTTTTACATTCTCTGATTCATCTGATTCATTAATTGGATTGGTTGATATATCATCACCGAAAGTATTCTCTCTATCCAAATTATTTTTTGATTTCAACTCATCTCTATGATTTTCGTAGTCTTTTTTTTGCTGTTTAAAATGAGATGACATAACATCTTCGTTTGATTCAATCGTTTGTACTTGATGCTTCTTTTGTGTACCACGAATATACGTTGCAATACCTAACACTATGGACAAAAGTAATGACGCAATAAGCAGCGGTACAAATAATTGATTGAATACCTGTTCCCTCGTGGATTCACGGGTAAATCCAAAGCTTTCTATTGACTCCTTGTTAAGATAGTAAGTATAGGCCTTGATACCACCTGAGATTAAAGATATGGCAATTAGAAAACAAGCAATGTCAGGCGAAGAATAATGCGTTGTATTCGGTCCAAAAATCTTCTTGGCAATCTTTCCTTTGAGAAGGCACACAATTGCTAAAGATATGCCGGACGAAACCCAAACTCCATTAAGACCTGACAAAACGCATATAATGCCGGGGATAATTGCCGATATAAAAAACAATCCTGCGAGGGAAAGAGAATATTTGAGGAGCTTCATATGATAAAAGATTATTTCAATCGTTTATTGTTGTGGTCAGAAAACAGTACTACTCAATTCACAGTAAATTGAAGTACTTTGCATGCCGCTCTTTTTTTCTAACACTACCCCAAGCACTCACACCGTGCGTGTGTGCTTGGGGATATGCTAAATCAGTGTACTATCGGACACCCTACTTGTTTCCTACTTATATTAATCGCATTGTGCTGTAACAGGATTGCACAGAAAACTTCCGGCTGTTGTCGGGAATTCGAGGGCGGAATTATGAGCGAGAATAGTTGGGGGCTTCGCTGGTAATGGCTACATCGTGCGGGTGGCTTTCAAGCACACCGGCTGCGGTGATGCGTGTGAATTGTGCGTGATGCAGGGCTTCAATGTCTTTCGCACCGCAATATCCCATGCCAGAACGCAGACCGCCGAGCATTTGATAGACTACCTCATAGAGCGTTCCCTTGTACGGCACACGTGCAGCTATACCTTCCGGCACAAGTTTCTTGGCATCTGTTTCATTGCCTTGGAAGTAGCGGTCCTTGCTGCCTTTCTCCATGGCCTCAAGAGAACCCATGCCGCGATATGACTTGAATTTTCTGCCGTTGAAAATAATTGTATCGCCGGGACTTTCTTCCACACCGGCAAGCATACCGCCGAGCATTACACAATGTCCGCCGGCAGCTATCGCTTTTACAATGTCACCGCTGTATCGTATACCGCCGTCGGCAATGAGGGGGATATCGGTACCTTCAAGAGCCTTGGCTACATCATATATGGCTGAAAGTTGCGGTACACCGACTCCGGCTACCACACGTGTTGTACAAATTGAACCGGGGCCGATACCTACTTTCACACCGTCGGCACCGTTTTCCACAAGGTAACGCGCGGCCTCGCCGGTGGCAATGTTGCCAACTACGACATCAATTTCGGGGAATGTGTTTTTTACAGTCTTGAGTACGTTGATTACTCCGGCGCTGTGTCCGTGAGCCGTGTCAATAACCAAAGCGTCTACCCCGGCTTTTACGAGAGCCTCGGCACGATTCATAAAGTCGGGAGTTACACCGATGCCGGCAGCCACTCTCAAGCGTCCGAGCTTGTCTTTGCAAGCAAAGGGTTTGTCTTTGGCTTTTGTAATATCTTTATATGTAACAAGACCGACGAGCTTACCCTCTGCATTGACTACGGGGAGCTTCTCGATTTTATGTCGTTGCAGAATATCTGCGGCCTCTTCCAGATTGGTGCTTTGTGTGGTAGTGATGAGATTGTCTTTTGTCATCACTTCGTCAACGGGGCGAGAGAGGTTTCGCTCAAAGCGAAGGTCACGATTGGTGACAATACCTTTCAGATACCCCTGCGTGTCCACTACCGGTATACCTCCGATATGATATTCGTGCATCATGGCCAAAGCATCGGCCACGGTAGCACCGCATTGTATTGTGACGGGGTCATAAATCATGCCGTTCTCGGCGCGTTTCACAGCATGTACCTGACGTGCCTGCTCTTCGATTGACATATTCTTGTGTATCACACCGATACCGCCCTCACGAGCTATGGCTATGGCCAATTGGCTCTCTGTCACAGTATCCATGGCTGCGGACACTATGGGCACGTTGAGTACTATTCTTCTTGAAAACCGAGTGGTGAGGTTCACTTCGCGGGGAAGCACTTCCGAATAGGCCGGAATAAGGAGGACATCGTCAAATGTAAGACCCTCCATTTTTACTCTATCAGCAATAAACGACATAGGATTGTTGTGTTTTATTGCGCACAAAATTAATAAAAGAAAACGGAGTGCGCAAATTTATTTTACATCGGTATGATTACCAAATATTTACGACATACAGTCATTTAAAAATTTGCCATTCTTGCATAAAATTATTAACTTTGCGAAAAATATTTTTGTCCATGAGCAATATTGTCTCCATCAACGACCTCAGCAAGCAAGAAATCCTCGCACTGCTGCAAACCGCCTCCGAGTTTGAGGCTAACCCAAATCGTAAAATTTTAGACGGCAAGGTGATAGCCACTCTGTTTTTCGAGCCCTCCACTCGTACGCGTCTCAGTTTTGAGACAGCGGTAAATCGTCTCGGCGGCAGAGTGATAGGTTTCTCCGACCCGGCCGCCACCTCCACCTCAAAAGGGGAGACACTCAAGGACACTATTAAAATGGTGAGCAACTATGTAGATCTCATCATAATGCGCCATTACCTTGAAGGAGCGGCACAAAGGGCCGTTGAAGTGACTGACACCCCGGTAATCAACGCCGGCGACGGTGCACACCAGCACCCCTCGCAGACAATGCTCGACCTGTACTCAATATATAAGACACAAGGCCGGCTTGATGATATCACCGTCACTATGGTGGGCGACCTCAAATATGGCCGCACAGTGCACTCCCTGCTCCACGCTTTAAGCCATTTCCGCGTAAAATTCAATTTTGTGGCTTGCCGCGAACTGAAAATGCCCGACGAATTTATCACTTTCTGTAAGGAACACGACATCCCGTTCACCGAAACCGAAGATTTCTCCGAAGAAATCATCAACGAAACCGACATTCTATACATGACACGTGTGCAACGCGAACGTTTTGCCGACCTTGACGAGTACGAGCGCGTGAAAGACCTTTACACTCTCACAGCCGATATGCTCAAAAACGCTCGCCCCGCAATGCGTGTGCTTCACCCCCTGCCGCGCGTGAACGAAATAGCGCAGGACGTTGACGACACCCCGTATGCCTACTACTTCCGGCAGGCCAAGAACGGTCTGTACGCTCGACAAGCCATGATTTGCAAATGCCTCGGTATTGACCCCGACGGCAACCCTCTTCCGCAAAAAGAAGAAGCCTCAAAGCCCATTGAACATGCAGAGCCGGCCTTCCCGGGGCAGAAATGCGACAACCCCAAGTGCATCACCAACTCCGACCCCATGCCGCAACGTTTCATCAATGCCGACGGCACTTTGCGTTGCGTCTACTGCGAACACGACCTTCCCACGGAATGAAAGTACTTTGGAAACCGGGCACAATGCTCAATCCCCTGCCGGCGGTGTTAGTGACCTGCGGCAGCTCACCGCAAGACTGGAATCTGCTCACCGTAGCTTGGACGGGCACTATATGTACCGACCCGGCCATGTGTTATATCTCAGTCAGAAAAGAAAGGCACAGCCATGCCCTCATTGAGCGGAATATGGAGTTTACAATCAATCTCACTACCGAAGAGATGGCTCGTGCTACTGACTGGTGCGGAGTAAAGTCCGGTCGTGATATTGACAAGTTTAAGGCTACGGGGCTCACCCCCATTCCCGGGGAGCTGGTAAGCAGCCCCACTTTGAAAGAAAGCCCTTTGAGCATTGAATGTGCCGTAACTGAAATCATGCGCCTCGGCAGCCACGATATGTTTATAGCGCGAGTACTCGTAGTGAGAGCCGATGACAGATATATAGACCCGGCCACCGGCAAATTCGACCTTGAAAAAGCCCGACTTATAGCCTATTCACACGGCCAATACTACACTCTTGGCAACAATCTTGGCCATTTTGGCTTCTCCGTACGCAAAAAATGAGATAAATATGTTAAAAAACATATTTGAACGTATCAGCCATGTGACAAAAAAACACTACCTTTGCAGTCAAAGATAGAAACAACACACAATTATCGCATGAAGATTACGTTCAATATCAATTACCGCACCTTCTGGGGTGAAGCTCTCTACATCAGCGGCGACATTCCCGAACTCGGCGCCGGTGATGACCATGCCGCTCCTCAGCTCACATACCTCGGCGGCGAGTCATGGCAGTTGGAACTGGAAATCCCCGAACTGAAATCCGGATTTACCTACCGATATATAGTAAAATCACCCAACCGGCCGTGGCGTTTGGAATGGGGAGGGCCACACCGCTTTGAAGCCGGCGAAGTGGTTACTCACGCAGAGGTTTATGACCGTTGGCAAGACCGTCCGTACGACAAGCCATACTATTCGAGCGCATTCATAGACGGCATGCTATACCGTCCTTTCCGCTCACAGCCGCTGAAGGTGGAAGCCGGTATGCTCAATGTGCGTGTACAAGCTCCCATGGTAATGCCCGATGAGATTTTGGCAATCGCCGGCGAGGGTGACACCCTGGGCAATTGGAACGTAAAACAGGCTATACACATGAACGATGCTCGCTTCCCGGAATGGGAGGCCAACATCCCTCTGTGCGGCCTCTCATTCCCCTGCGAATATAAATTCATTATTATAAAAGAAGCAACCGGCGAGGTTGTTGCCTGGGAGATGCGCAACAATCGTGTGTTAGACCCGGCAGAAGAAAATCCGAAAGGCGAGGCCGTAGTGGAAGCCGGTATGCGCTTTGTCAATCCTCGCACTCCGTGGAAGGGAGCCGGTACAGCCATCCCGGTGTTCTCCGTCCGCTCGGAAGACGATTTCGGTGTAGGCGATTTCCTTGACCTGAAAAAGATGGTAGACTGGTGCGTGCTCACCGGCCAGAAAGTACTCCAATTGCTCCCGGTGAACGACACCACAATGACGGGCAGTTGGACTGATTCATACCCGTATAATGCCAACTCTACATTCGCCCTTCACCCCATGTACCTGCGTCTGCAGGCCGTCGGCAAGCTTAAAAACAAAGAGCGTCAGCAGTATTACGAAAACCTCGGCCGCGAACTCAACAAGCTTGACTCCGTAGACTATGAGCAGGTAAACAACGGCAAGAATGCCTTCATGCGCGAACTCTTCGCCGAAAAAGCTGCATCTACCCTTAAAGAGCGTGCCTACAAGGAGTTTGTCGAAAAGAACGAATACTGGTTGCGCCCATATGCCGCATTCTGCACTCTGCGCGATATTTACCACACACCCCAAATGGACAAGTGGGAGGATTACGCAGTTTATTCACCTGAAAAGGTTGACAAGCTTTGGGCTGAATATGAGCCGGAAATGCGTTTTGTCTATTTCCTACAGTATCACCTCGACAAGCAGCTCCGCGCTGTGCGCGATTATGCTCACCAGAAGGGAGTGGTGCTAAAAGGCGACATTCCAATCGGCATTTCCCGCACCAGCGTTGATGCATGGGTATATCCCAACTTGTTTTATATGGAGAGCCAGGCCGGTGCTCCCCCCGATGACTTCTCGATAATGGGACAAAACTGGGGCTTCCCGACATATAACTGGGAAGAAATGAGCCGCAACGGCTTTGCCTGGTGGAAGGCCCGTTTCTCCAAGATGAGCGAATATTTCGATGCCTACCGCATTGACCATGTACTCGGCTTCTTCCGCATTTGGCAGATACCCATGGACGCACTTCACGGGCTGCTCGGCACTTTCCAACCGGCTCTCCCCTTCACCGCCGATGAACTGCTAAACGATTTCGATTTCCGTATTAATCCCGATGTGCAAGCCAAACCACTCATTCTTGAATGGATGCTCACCGACTTCTTCGGTTCAAACACGGCAACGGCCAAGGAGAAATTCCTTAACCATATCGGAGGGGACCGCTACGAACTGTTACCCTTGGTAAACACTCAGCGCAAAGTGGCCGAATACTTTGCTCTGCAACCCGAGAATGAAGACAACAATCAACTGTGCAACGGCCTTATGGGGCTGATTGACAATGTTCTTTTTATTGAAGACCCGGAGCAGAAAGGACACTGGCACCCGCGTATTGCCGCTCAGTCCACATACCAATATCGCTGTCTGAACGACTATGAACGTTGGTGCTTCGACCGCTTGTACAACGATTTCTTTTACCACCGTCACAACGACTTCTGGTATGGCAAAGCAATGTGGAAACTTCCTCCGCTCATAGACTCCACCAAGATGCTGTGCTGTGCCGAAGATTTGGGCATGATACCCGACTGTGTGCCGGCCGTAATGCACAATTTGCAGATACTAAGTCTTGAAATTCAACGTATGCCCAAGGATCCGACAGTGGAGTTTGCAAACACATGGGCGTATCCGTATTATAGCGTGTGTACTTCCTCAACCCACGATATGCCCGGCATACGCGGCTGGTGGGAGAGCGACCCGGCTATGGCTCAACGCTTCTACAATCAAGTGCTCCGCGAACACGGCGAGGCCCCTTTCTATGCAGAGCCGTGGATTTGCTCGCGCATCATAGACTTGCAGCTCCAATCTCCCTCCATGCTTTGTATCTTGCCCTTGCAAGACTGGCTTAGCACCGACGGCTCTCTGCGACGCGAGAACCCCTCCGATGAGCAGATTAACATCCCGGCCATCTCTCGTCACTACTGGAAATACCGCATGCACCTCACCGTGGAAGAGTTGTTGAAACAGACAGACTTCAACACCACGATAGTACAGAAAGTAAAAAATTCAGGGCGATAAACAAGTAAGCCCGTTTGTGTGTTAACTTAATGAGGGTTCAGAGTTGAATGTTCAATTCTGAACCCCTCCAACTGAAATTGAGGTGTAGATTAATAAACAAAATATAACCCGTACCGGATATGAAAAACGATGAATTATTGAAACAAGTGACTGCAAAAGCCGAAAAATGGCTCGGTCCCGAATACGATGAAGAAACACGTGCCGAAGTGAAGGCCATGCTCGAAGCCGAAGACAAGACTCCGCTCATTGAAGCATTCTACAAAGACCTTGAATTCGGCACCGGCGGTCTGCGCGGCATTATGGGTGCCGGCACCAACCGCATGAACATATACACTGTGGGCGCTGCCACCCAAGGCCTCGCCAACTACCTGAACGATGCTTTCAAGGATCTGCCGCAAATCAGCGTGTGCATAGGCCACGATGTGCGCCATAACTCTCGCAAATTCGCCGAACTTGCCGCCGATATATTTTCCGCCAACGGCATCAAGGTATATCTGTTTGACGCCTGCCGCCCCACCCCGGAAATCTCTTACGGCATACGCCACCTCGGCTGCCAGAGCGGTGTGGTGGTGACTGCCTCACACAACCCCAAAGAATACAACGGCTACAAGGCATATTGGAGCGACGGTGCGCAGATGATTGCTCCCCACGATGTCAAGACTATTGAATATGTAAACAAAGTGACATCGGTAGACCAAATCAAATTCAACCCCAACAAGGAGTTGATTACAATTATCGGTAAAGAAATCGACAACGACTTCCTCACCGACATACATAAGCTCTCACTCTCTCCCGATGCCATCAAGCGCCATGCCGACATGAAGATTGTCTATACCCCGATTCACGGCACCGGCAAGATGCTTATCTTCGACTCGCTGAAACGCTGGGGCTTCACTAACATTATACATGTGCCGGAACAGGACGTGCTTTCAGGCGACTTCCCGACTGTTGACTCTCCCAACCCGGAGAACGCATCGGCCATGGCCATGGCTATTGCCAAAGCAAAGGAAACGGGTGCCGATGTAGTTGTGGCTTCCGACCCCGATGCTGACCGTATCGGCCTCGTGGTGCGCGACAAAGAGGGCAACTATCAGCTCGTGAACGGCAACCAGATTGTGATGATTTTCCTCTACTATCTGATTACACGCAATGTAGAGCTTGGTCTGCTCAACGGCACTGAATACTGTGTCAAGACAATCGTCACTACCGAAAGTATCAAGCGTATTGCCGATGCCAACAATGTGAAGTGCTTCGACTGCTATACCGGCTTCAAATGGATTGCCGACGTAATCCGCAACCATGAGCAGACAGCTCGCTACCTCGGTGGCGGCGAAGAGAGCTACGGCTTCCTTGCCGAAACATTCTGCCGCGACAAAGATTCCGTCTCCGCAATCTCCCTGATGTGCGAAATCGCCGCTTGGGCTGCCGACAAAGGCCAAAACCTTTACGAAATGCTCATTGACATTTATGCCAAGTACGGCTTCTCTCGCGAAAGGGGTGTCAGCGTAGTGCGTCCGGGCAAGAGCGGCGCCGAAGAGATTGTTGAAATGATGAAACAGTTCCGCGCTAATCCGCCCAAAACTCTCGATGGTGTTCCCGTAACTGCAAAGAAAGACTATCTGGACCTCAACTTCACCAACCTCAAAACCGGACAGGTTGAAAAACTTGACTTCCCCACTACCTCCAATGTGCTCCAGTTCTTCACCGACAAAGGCGACAAGATTTCAATCCGCCCCTCCGGCACAGAACCCAAAATCAAATTCTACATTGAAGTACGCGGAGATATGAAATCCCCGGCCGACTACGAAAACTGCGTGAAAGAGGCAGAAGCAAAAATAGACAGAATTCTCGCCGAACTCGGTGTGAAATAATCCGTATAACACACAATAGTCTGCGAGCCATGTCGGTTCGCAGACATTACCTTTTTTCTTCTATATACTATGTTCGGACTATTTCGTTCAAACACAGAACCGCCTCAGCTCTTCTGGCATACGGACATACACAGCCACGTATGCCCCGGCATAGACGACGGATCGCCCTCGCCTCAAATCAGTGTGCAATTGGTAAAGGGTATGGCTGCGCTGGGATTTGACAAAATGGTAGTAACCCCTCACGTCACCGATGAGACTTTCCCAAACACACCGGCAATAATCCGTGAGTCTTTCAGCCGACTTTTGCGTGCTTGCGAAGAGGCCGGAGTGCAGATGCAACTGCGATGTTCCGCCGAGTACCGCATTGACGACATTTTGTTTTCAATGGTGGCCGTCAACACTGTCAGCCCCATTCCCGGAGGTTGGCTGTTGGTGGAAAATTCATGGTATCAGGAACCGTTCGGACTGGAAGCTTTTCTGTTTGACTTGCAAAGCCGTATGGGTCTGAAACCGATTCTCGCACACCCGGAACGTTACGGATACTACCAACGTCATCACGATAGGCTTGAAAGGCTGCATGAGAATGGTGTTGCCTTGCAAATCAACCTCATGTCTTTGGCCGGACACTACGGCAAGCAAACAAAAAACACAGCCGAGTGGCTGCTCGCGCACAACATGGTCAGTTTTGTGGGTACTGACCTGCACCGGCAGGGACATCTGGAAATAATTCGCGAATTTCTATGCTCCCGCGCCTATCGCAAACTTGAAGAGAAAGCCGATTTGATTCTGAACGATAAAATCGGTGAATACTTCTAAGGATTGTATAATAAAAGTTAAAAAACACAGCACAGCCTTACACCAAGCATCTGTTAATCAACATATTAATATAATTAAAAGGAAGTTGCCGGGCTTTTTATTGCTTAATCAGCCATTTTTTTAGTAACTTTGCAAGTAAATTGGCTTGATATGGCAACTTGCAAGTGTAGCATATTTCGCATATTGGAGTTTACGGGTCTCGCATCTTTATGTGTAGCTTTCGGCTCTATATGCTCATGTGCAAAGCAGGAAACACAAGAGCCCGTCAAGCATGAGGAAGTACTGATTCAAGTAGGGGACTCCATTCTGACTCGCGACATGGTGACCCGGCTGATTCCGAACGGTCTCTCCCCGACCGACTCAATCCGTATGTTCGACGCCATTGTCGAGGCTTGGGTTGAAAGGAATATGCTTGTCAATTTGGCCGGGAGTCAACTCCCCGACATAGAGAAGATTGAGCGTCTCGTAGAGCAATACCGCGAGCAGCTGCTCGCAAACGAGTATCGGAAGTTGATGGCCGATGACAATGTAGCGGGAATAACCTCATCGGAGATTATGGAGTATTACAACTCCCATGCAGACCTCTTTGTACTTGAAAGGCCGTTGGTTAAAGGATTGTACCTGAAGATTGACAGCAAAGCCCCGCAGATTAACGAAGTGCGCTCATGGGTACGCGCAGCGCAAAGTGCCGACATTGACAATCTGGAGAATGACGGCCTGCGGGGTGCTATGGAATATGACTACTTCGCTGACACGTGGGTGGATTGGCAAGTAATCGCAGACCATATACCCTATCGCTTCGGTGATGCCGACAAGTTTGTAAAAGACAATTACTACTTCGAATGGGAAGACAATGGCACCATATACATTCTCCGCATTACCGACAGGCTCCTTTCCGGCGAAAAAATGCCGCTTGCCTTTGCCGAAGCAGACATCAGGGAGCGGCTCATGGAGTCCAAACGCGGAAGTTACGACCGTATGCTCCTTAATTCGATTTTCACAAAAGGGCTGAAATCCAATGCCATTAAGCGCGGAAGCTATACCCCTCTCAAATACAGATAACACTCTTACACAATATAAACAAAGTGAAAATAAACAAGATACGACTCTCATTAATGGGACTTGCGGGTGCAGTAGCCGCCTGTATGGCTGTTGCCGAATCTTCTCCGCAAGCCGGGAATGTACCCGTTGCCAACAATAATATAATCGATGAAGTGGCTTGGGTAGTGGGCGATGAGCCTATTTATCGCTCGGAGATTGAAGAAATGTACCAACAGGCGCAATACGAAGGCACCATATTCGACAATTCCCCATACTGCGCCATTCCGGAGCAGATTGCTGTGGAGAAGTTGTATCTTCATCAGGCAAAAATCGACACCATTGAAGCTCCGGAAAGCGCGGTACGCAATGCCGTAGACCAACGCATCAATTTCTTTATCGCCAATTTAGGCTCGAAAGAGCGGGTCGAGCAGCAATTCCGCAAACCCATGAGTGCCATTCGCGAACAGCTCAATGAGCTTTTCCGAACTCAATACACCATTCAGCAGGTGCAGCAAAACCTCACCAAAGATGTAAAGTCTACTCCGGCTGAAGTGCGCAAATATTTCAACAGCTTGCCCGAAGACAGTATTCCCTCTGTCCCCCTTCAGGTTGAAACACAAATCATCACTTTGGCACCGCCGGTTCCCCAGTCTGAAATTGACTCAATCAAGGCACGCCTTCGCGAATTTACCGAAAAGATTAACTCCGGCGAGTCGCAGTTCTCAACGTTGGCATATTTCTACAGCGAAGACGGCTCGGCCAAGCAAGGCGGTGAATTGGGTTTCCACGGTCGCGCCGACTTCGTACCCGAATTCTCTGCCGTGGCTTTCAATCTCAACGACCCGAAGAAGGTTTCCAAAATTGTGGAGACAGAGTTCGGTTACCACATTATCCAGCTCATTGAAAAGCGCGGTGAGCAGGCAAATGTGCGACACATATTGTTGCGTCCGAAACCCTCACGCGAAATGATGGACAGCGCAATGTATAAGCTTGACTCTCTTCAGCGCGAAATTAAACGCGGCCTGTTTACTTTTGAAGAGGCTGCCGGATATGTAAGTTCTGACAAAGATACAAAAAACAACAAAGGTATCATGATGAATCCCCAGACAGGTTCCTCGCGTTTTGAAATGAGCCAACTGCCTGCCGAGGTGGCTCGTCAGGTGGAAAATATGCAACCCGGAGACGTATCCCTTCCGTTTGTCATGATGAATCAGTCCACCAATAAGGAAGTGGTTGCAATCGTGAAGCTTACAAACCGTATTCCGGCTCACAAGGCCAACCTCTCCGATGACTTCAGTATGCTGAAAGACCTTTACGAGGTCACAGCAAAAAACAAAATACTCAAAGATTGGGTGGAGAAAAAGATAAAGCAGACCTACGTGCATATTGAAGACGGGTGGGAAGGTTGCGACTTCGAGTATCAAGGTTGGATTAAATAAGACGACTTACTTTGAAAAATTCACTGACTGATTTTTCTCATCTTTCACCGGTGCGTATGGTGGCGGCTATTGCCGTTGCCATACTCTGTTGTATATCCTACGCACAAGAGCCGATACGCTGGCAACGCGGCCAAAACAAAACCGCCGGCACTACTCCCAATCAGGGCAAGCGAAAAGCCGATTTGTCGCTCTACCCGAAAAACTATACTCGCCCCAAGCCTATAAAACCTATCGTGCCTTCGTTGCCGCAAATGAGCCGTCTGCAGCCGGACAAATTTTTCCTTGAAAAAGCCGACGTTCTCTATTCAAACGAGGAGTGGGACACGTTGCGACAGGTGGTGAGCGGAAATGTTTTGTTCAGCAAATTCGGCACTAAACTATACTGTGACTCCGCTTGGTATTACCCCGAAACCTCCTCGCTTGATGCTTTCGGAAATGTCAGAATGGTGCAGGGCGATACTCTGGAAGTGAAGTCTGATTATATCTTCTACGACGGTAACTCCCAAACAGCCAGACTGCGTACTGCCGGTCGCGGCAAGGAAGTGTCGCTCGAGCATTGGTCCAAGCATGACAACACCAAGAAGTATCTTTACACAGACTCCTTGGATTACAATCTGCTGCAAAAGCTCGCCTACTTTACCGAGGGAGGCCGCATGTACAACCACAATCTCCGCACCAACGAGCGCGACACTCTCACTGCTCATTACGGCCAATACAACACCGGTACTCGCGTGGCTGAAGTTACCGGCGATGTGCAAATCACAAACCGTACCTCGCGCCTGAACACCGACCGACTGCTGTATCATACGGACACGCGTGTAGTAGATGTGGTGGATCGTACCGAAATCTTTTCCGGCCCGGAGTACATACGCACCAGTGCCGGAAACTATGAAATGGCCACCGGTAATGCGCAGCTCACCTCGCGCTCATTCATATCTCACCTTGACAGCACCGGTGCGGAAACGACCCTTGAAGGCGATTTGCTGAGCTACGATGCCGCACTGCGCCGCAGCGAAGCTTTTATGTCGCCCAACGGCGGTACTCCCATGGTAATCACCGACACCGCTCGCAAGGCCATCCTAATCGGCGGTTACGGCTACTACTCCGACCTTGACCGCACTGCCTACGCCGAGCGTTACCCCCTGCTCAAAGAGTATTCGCGCAAGGACACAACTTTCCTGCGAGCCGACAAAGTCTTTCTGCAAACATTCAACAGCGGAGTGAAACCTCTGCCACGACTTTTTCTTGACTCACTCTCAACTCCAGCCGACTCTATTGAGGCGGCAAGGATTGATTCAATAAACGCCAACTCAGAATACCATGTAGCCAAAGCATATAACCGCGCTCGTTTCTTCCGTGACGACATTCAGGGAATTGCCGACTCCATTACCATGATTTCGCGCGACTCGCTGCTTTTCCTTGACCGAAAGCCGATTGTATGGAGCGGTCCGCGAATGGTGGCCGGTTCGAAAATTATTGTGCACTTCAACGACTCGACTGCCGACAAAGCCACGCTGCCTGCCAAAGGACTTGTGGCCGAAGTGGTGGGTGAAGGGTTCTACAATCAGCTCCGAGCCGGGCATATCACGGCATTTCTGGAAAATGAAACTCTAAAACACCTTGACGCACACACAGATGTGCAAGCCATAATACTGCCGCAAGAAGAGGACTCCACCTACAATAAGCTGATGAACGCCACCGGAGACACTCTGAGTGTGGACCTGGACTCTACCCGCATTGAGAAGATTAAACTTTATGCCCGTTCCGGCAGTGAGGTGTCAGGCCAAGTGATACCATTGTATATTCTGCAAAAGTCGCAATTTTATCTGCCGGAATTCATCTCCCTGACCGGTGCGTCAAAATTCTCTGAAATGGAGGGTGCTCTCAAAACACTTGAAGCTCTCCGCCCCAAATATGCATGGTATCGCAAAGGCTGGGAAGACGGTTTGGGCGAACTCTCCTTTGAACTTGAAGAATATTTCAGCAGCCCGACAATGGGAATACTGCCACCGGAAGAAGACCTGCTTGCCCTCCCCCTAGCTTTTTAAGATTGTGTTATGATTGATATTATACGACAACTTCCGGAAACGGTAGCCAACCAGATTGCGGCCGGTGAGGTGGTGCAACGCCCCGCTTCCGCGCTTAAAGAGCTGGTGGAAAACTCCGTGGATGCCGGAGCCTCCGAAATACAAATTGTAATCAAAGATGCTGGACGCACCCTTATTCAGGTGGTGGACAACGGCAAGGGAATGAGTGTGAACGATGCCCGCATGGCTTTCGGCCGACACGCCACTTCCAAAATTCAATCTGCCGATGACCTTTTCGCCCTCACCACAATGGGTTTCCGCGGCGAGGCACTCGCCTCGATATGCGCCATTTCGCAAGTGGAAATGAAGACTTGCCCCCGTGGTGAAAGCCTTGGCACAAGGGTGATATACAGCGGCGGGCACAAAGAATTGCAAGAACCGGCGGTGTGCACACCGGGTACCAACATCATGGTGCGAAACCTCTTTTACAATGTACCGGCCCGACGCAAGTTTCTGAAATCCGACAATGTAGAACTCAGCGCAATTATGCGCGAGTTTGAACGACTCGCACTGGTGAACAACAATATTCACCTGAGCATTAACACCGGCTCGCGTACCATAGACCTGCGCCCGGCTTCCTTCAAAGCTCGCATATGCGACATTTGGAAAAACAGCCTCGACCCGCACCTCATGCCGATTGAGGTAGACACCTCAATGGTGAAAATATCCGGTTTCGTATCGCGTCCGGAACACGCCCGCCGCCGCAATCCGCTGCAATTCCTCATCGTCAACGGTCGCAATATGGTAAACCATTATTTCCGAAAAGCCATAATCTCTTGTTTCGACGGATACATCGCCACCGACACTCAACCTTGCTTCTTCCTCAAATTTGAAGTGGATCCTCACACCATAGACGTGAATATCTCCCCCACAAAAAGCGAAATCAAATTTGAGCACGAGAGCGACATTCGTCAACTCCTTGTCGCTGCTGTCAGAGCCTCATTGGGCAAATACGGTGCCGCCCCCTCAATAGACTTTACACAAGATGCCCTGCAACTCAACCCGGCACGCGACGGTGATTTTGTAAGTGCACCCACCGAGGGGGTTGACCGCTCATACAATCCGTTTAGAAATGCGTCAAGCGCATCGCCAAGCTTGAAAAAACAATCAACGGCAAATTGGGAAAGCCTCTATACCGGCTTTATGAGCGATGGGGCCGACCGAGCCGACAAAAAATCCGAGCCGGCAGCCGTTGAAGCACCTGCCCCGGACTTGGGTCTTGACACAGATACCCTTGCCCCCCTATGCATACAGTGCGCCGCTAAATATATCGTCACCCCCGACTCCGACGGACTTTTGGTGATAGACCAGCACCGCGCCCACGTAAAAATACTGTACGAGAGATATATGCGCGAAACAGCCGACAACGGTGAAGCCCCGGCCTCACAGCGCGTGGCTTTCCCCGAAACGCTCCGTCTTGACCCTGCGCAAAGCGCAATACTTGATGGCTTGGCAGATGAGGTGTCAGCCCTCGGTTTCACCCTTGAAAAGAGTGCCGACAACGAATATGAGATATGCGGCATCCCGGCCTCACTCAAACCGGGAAGTGCACGCGATGCGGTGCTGAAAATCATTGACTCGGTGAGCGATGAAGGCAGCAACTACGGCAAAGATGCCACGACCACTCCCCTTGACCTGCGAGCGCGAATAGCCCTTGTCACAGCACGCGCCGCCGCCATTAAACGCGGCCAAACCCTCTCCGCCGCCGAAATGGAGCACATAGTAGGCCAACTCCTCTCCCTCCCCGACCCGGCACACACCCCCGCCGGCAACCCCGTTTTCGTGCGCCTCCCCCTCACTCGCCTCGACGCCCTCTTCTTATAACCGGCAAGAAAAGGAGGTTACCCACGCAAAGCCCGGATGTCTCGTGTCAGCATGTTACGGTGTACAGACGTGCGTAGCTCGCCGACCTGTCGTATATGACTAACCGCGCATGCCCGGCTTTGCCGTGTATACGCGGTTACTATATGTCGGCGAGCTGCGCGACTTTTGTTACTTGGTCAGGGTGGAATAGTCGCGGCTCAGGCGAAGCATTTGATCAACGTAGCCTTCGGAATAGTCAATGGTTACATCAATGATTTCGCCTTTGTCGTTGAATATCGGGGTGTATACGGGGTTCACGAAACCGCGATACGGGGGGATGTCGAGTTTTGAGTAGCGGTCAAGCACTTCTTTGTGGAGCTTTTTGTCAATCTTTACGCCGTAGGTGTTGACGAGCTTGTTGCCGGCGACATAGTCGCCCTCGCTCTTGATACGCTGCACTTCGGCGAGGAGCTGTCCGAACAGGTCGCGCATCTTCTTGTAATCGTTGATTTTAACGTATGTCTTGCCGTTCTTCTTTACAAGCTCAACCACTTTGTCTTTCTTACCGTGTTCAAGTACCCATTTGGCAATAAGCTGACGGTTACGCATATGAGCTTCCTCCACATCGTTACCAAGTTCGATGCGGTTAAGCTGGGTCATCAGTCCGTTGAGCATATATTTGTAATATTCAGCTTTGTAAGCCTCGGGGTTGTCAAGAATACCGAGCTCAAGCAGCTTGGGGTCTGCGAGATAATAGAGTGCGAAAAGGTCGGCACGTGTTTCCTCAAGAGTGGAGCCATGCTCTTTGAGAGCATCGGGGTCAGTGCCGGGCATCAGGCGGCCGGAAGCATGGCCAAGACATTCATGCAGGTCTGTGTGGAGCATATCGGTGATATACAGATAGTCGTCCATGAGCTTTGAGGTGGGAGCGTCAATCACAAACTCCTCATTGAAACCGTTGCCGATGGAGGCCATTGCGTAAGCCTCGGTGATGTTTTCAAGAGTAACGGACTTTGAGCCGTGAGCAGCGCGAATCCAGTCGGCGTTGGGCAGGTTGATACCGATAGCTGTTGAGGGGAAGGCATCGCCGCCGAGAGTGGCCGCCGTGATTACTTTCGCGCTCACTCCTTTTACTTCCGGCTTGCGGAATTGCGGATCTACCGGGCTGTGGTCTTCAAACCATTGAGCATTGGAGCTGATTGTCTCGGTGCGCTTTGACGAGGGGAGGTTCTTGAAGTTAACATAGCTTTCCCATGATGCGGTCATGCCTAAGGGATCGCCGTAATTCTCAATGAAACCGTTTACGAAGTCTACCTCACTTGTGGTGTCTTCGGCCCAGAGGATTGAATACTCATCAAAGAGGCGGAGGTCGCCGGTTATGTAATAGTCAATGAGGCGAGATATGTAGTTGCGTTGAGCATCGTTCTCCGCGTATTCGCTTGCCTTGCTCAGATAATAGATTATCTTGGCGATAGCCGGGCCGTAAAGACCGTTGAGCTGATAGTGTTCCTCCACGAGTTCTCCGGTCTTTTCATCATGCTTCATGCGGCTGTTCAATCCGTATGATATAGGAGTGGCATCGTTGGGATCTTTGAGTTTGGCGAAATATTCTTCCACCTCAGTCTGAGTCACACCCGGTGCGTACAGATTGGTAGCGGAAGTTGCAATTACATCTTGCGTACCGTCTTGATTTACACGCTTTGCCAAGAGCTCGGGATTGAATATTACCGGAGCGAGTTCGTTTATTACTGCTGCATTGTCAGCATATCCCTTGGGCAATTCTGCAACCGGAAGTGCGTTTACCTGCTCCTTGAAGAAAGCCTGCGAGAAGCCCGGTTTGAACTTGTCGGTGGAATAGTGATGATGTATGCCGTTGCCGAACCATACCTGCTTCAGATATTGCTCGAAGGCTTTCCAATCAGCACTGTTCTTGTTGCCCTTATAATTATTGTATATAGCTTCAAGAGTAGTGCGAATGGGCAGATTGTATCGGCAATTCTGATCCCAAATAATGTCGCGACCCACTTGTGCAGCCTCGCTCAAATAATATACCATTGCCTTTTGGCGAGCGGTGAGGTTGTTGAAGCCGGGCACTTCGTAACGAAGCACTTCAATGTCGGCGAATCGGTCTACATGATAGTTGAAATCCTTGTTTTCAACACACAGAGCCGGCATCGGGATAGCAAACATGGCACCCAAAGCCAAAGCCGGAATTGTCTTTTTCATTTGATATTGATTTAGTTAATTAGGTTCTGATTATCGTTTATCAACGCCGGAAGCCGAGCCACACGGTATTCAGACATTGACTCACTGAATATTCCAAAGAACAAAGCTATAAATTTTCCCTGATTATCGCAAATATTCATACCGTTATTTTATATCATTTTTCGTTATATAATTACAATCTGTTGTTGTTCTGATTGTTACATTATTAAATTAGCTAAAATTTACACACTTGGATTTCTCATTGCAGAATTGATATGTATAATATAGTTTAAAATGTATTATTGGTAGAAATTTTATTCCAGAAACGATAAACTTTATGCTATTATAATGCGTTTAGCTTATGATATGAAAGAAAAAGCCTGACATGGCAAATGCCGTTAAGGTATTCTTTCAATTAATTTTTTACTATAAAAAACCACATTATTATGGGCACAAAAAGCTATTCGCCCGTTGTTCAGGAGCTTATTGACATGATAGCTCGCAACGGCTGGCAAGACAAATTCCGTAAAGCACTTGACAACGTCCACGCTCAGAACGTTATCGAATATGAGAACATCAAAACTCTTGATGACTATTTCGATTGGTGCGAATCAAATCTTCATTGGGTTCCCAAGGAAGACCCGGAAGGTGATGTAGTGTATCAGCATGTCACTATGTTCTACTTCCTGCTTGATCAATCTCCCGTGAAAGAGTTGCAGACTCCAATCACGCCGAGTACACTTAAAGGCAATGTGATGCCTGAACTTACCGAACTATCCAAATGGATGCGTAAATTCGTCATCTCTTTGGGAATGTGGATGGACACTCCGGAATCTCTCGATCCCGCCGCAGTCAAATCATATTACGACTCACCTCGCTACAATATGGACGACTATGAAATGCCCATGGGTGGGTGGAAGACTTTCAATCAGTTCTTCGCTCGCCGTGTGAAACCCGGTTACCGACCGATAGCGGCCATAAACGATGACCATGTAATTACATCCCCGGCCGATTCCACCAACGACGGACAATGGGAAGTCAATGCAGACTCAAAAGTAAACATAAAGGGTCTGGAATGGAGTGTTGAAGAGCTTCTGGAAGGAAGTGCATATAAAGACGACTTCCGCGGAGGTATCTGGATTCACCAATTCCTTAACACCACAGACTACCACCGCCAGCATGCTCCGGTAGGGGGCAAGGTACTTGAAGCCCGTGAGATACAGGGTGCTACATGGCTTGGTGTGCATGCCGAACCTATTGAAGGTGATCCTCAGGGACGTCAGCACATTGTGCGTCGCAAGTTGGTGGCGGAAGACGAGGCCGGCTATCAGTTTTTGCAGACTCGCGGTTTGATTGTAATCCAATCCAAGATTGGCAAAGTGGCTATCCTCCCTATGGGTATGGCACAGGTATCCTCTATCATCGTAACTGCCGAACCGGGCACTACACTGCGTAAGGGCGAAGAAATATCCTACTTCCAGTTTGGCGGTTCCGATATCGTAATGGTATTTGAGCGTGCTTCGAATGTAAGTATCACCGCTCAACCCGGCGTACACTATAAAGTCGGTACACGTATCGCACAGGCTTTCCCCGTCGGTGAATAAATTGTGACAGATTATTAAAGGCAGGTTCTATAAATTGAACGCTGCGAAATTATTAATTATTAAAATTGCAGGCTTTCGGCCGATTTTGGCTGAATTTTGACTGCTTTAATGCTTTGTTTTGGTCACAATGCTCGCATTGCTCCTTCAACAAACCCTTAAATCAGCCTAAAATACATCTCAAAATCACCTCGAATCAATTTATAGAACCTGCCTAAAAAAACCGGGTCTCACGGATATCAGTTTAATCCGCTTATCTGTGAGACCCTAACTTCAACTACCATGAGCACTACATCTTCTAATGGCGATGCAACTCTCTCGGGGCGCAACAAGGCATCATCTACAGCGAAGGGTACAGTTACAATGACCGCAATGGCCATTCTGATTATCACTTCGATTTTGAGTTTGCGCGGGCTTCCCTCAGAGGCAAAATATGGTGTGCAATCAATATTTTATTATCTTTTTGCTGCCGTAGTTTTCCTTTTGCCGTTCTCTTTGGTGTGTGCGGAATTGGCTTCTACATATACAAAGTCCGGCGGTCTTTATCGTTGGGTGGCAGAGGCGTTCGGCCCGCGATGGGGTTGGCTTGCAATGTTTCTCGAGTGGCAGACCGTTGTGATATGGTTTCCCACTGTCTTGATGTTTGCAGCAGCCTCGCTCGCATATATGTTTTGGCCGGAAAGCTTTGACGCTTCACTTGCTTCCAACAAGTTATATACTTTGGTTATTGCAATGATTGTGTATTGGCTTTCCACATGGAATGCTTTCCGTGGTCAGAGATCCGCCAACGTTCTCAGCACATACGGAGGCCTGATCGGCACTATAATTCCGGGAGCGGTGCTGATTGTTCTCGGTGTGATTTATGTATGTGTCGGCAAACACGTTGCTTTGGAGCATTTGCCTTTCTTCCCCGATTTCTCTGATGCGGGCACTATCGTATTGGCAGCATCAATCTTCCTCTTTTATGCCGGCATGGAAATACAGGCGGTACATGTTAAGGATATGCGAAATCCGGCAAAAGATTTTCCCAAGGCCGTGTTCCTTTCCATCATTGTTATTGTGCTTGTCTATTCTTTAGGCACACTCATGATTGGGGTGGCAATACCTTCAAAAGATATTAACCTGCTGCAATCTTTGCTTGTGGCATACAAGGTACTATGGGCAAGTTTTAATCTGAGTTGGTTGGGAAATGTTATGGCACTTCTTATTATGTTTGGCGTGATAGGCCAGGTGAGCGCACTTGTTACCGGTCCTTCTACGGGACTGATGGCAGTGGCTCAGAGTGGTTATCTGCCGCCGTCGTTGCAGAAACTCAACAAAAACAATGCAAATGTGCCGATTCTTCTTATTCAAGGTACATTCGTAACATTGCTTCTTCTGCTTTTGATTGTACTTCCCACAGTAGAATCGGCCTATCAGATTATGAGCCAGATGGCTACAATTATATATCTTGTCATGGTAATAATGATATATATGTCGTTTATACGTCTTCGCCGCACACAGCCGGGCAAGATGCGCGGATATAAGGTACCGTTTGGCAAAGTCGGCGAGATAGTGGTATGCACACTCGGCATCTCGGGTGCACTGTTGGCTCTTGTACTCAGTTATATGCCGCCATCGCAGATTTCAACCGGTTCTCCCGTTGTTTATGTAGGCATCATAGTGGCCGGTGTGGGACTGATTATAGCTCTTCCATTGATTGTGTATGCTTTGCGCAAGCCGGGTTGGAGAAACTCCAATGCCCACTTCTATCCTTTTGATTGGCAAATCGAGAACAGGAAACCGGGTGAGGTATCAAAATGGCCTTCCGGCTATGAGCCTTCCGAAGAGGAAGTGGAAGCTGCTGAGCAAAGATGCATCTCAGAGCATTGCAGATGAAAAAAACACCGGTCTCTTGCAGTCCGGTGTTTTTTATATAAGTAGTTGATAGTTATTCAACATACAGGACAAGCCCTTTGAGGTATTCACCTTCGGGGTGGTAGATATTCACCGGGTGGTCTGCCGGCTGCGTGAGCTGATGCAATATGCGCACTTTGCGACCGGTTTGTGCAGCCGCACTGAACACTGCCAACCGGAATTGTTCCTTGTTTACTACCTGCGAACAAGAGAATGTGAAAAGCACACCGCCCTGGCGTATCTTTTCAAACGCCTTGGCATTAAGTCGGCGATAACCAATCAGGCCGTTCTTGAGTGCGGCGCGGTGCTTGGCGAAAGCCGGCGGGTCGAGAATTATCAAATCGTACTCCCCTTGCTTCATGTCGCTCAGGAACTTGAAAGCGTCAACGGCATGGGAGGTATGGCGCTCATCGTCCGGGAAATTCATTTGCACATTGGCATCTGTCAAGGCAATTGCCTTGGCAGATGAATCGACTGAAACCACTCTCTTCGCTCCGCCGCGCATGGCATATACTGAAAAACCGCCCGTGTAGCAGAACATATTCAGCACTTCCCTACCCTTTGCATATTTCTCCAACAGGGAGCGGTTGTCTCTTTGGTCTACAAAGAAGCCGGTTTTCTGGCCGCGCAGCCAGTCAATATTGAATTGCAACCCGTTTTCCACTGCCACGCTCCCGTCGTAGCTGCCGAGCAGATAGTCGTTTAGCGGATCAAGCTGCGCCTTAAACGGCAGTGTGGTGTCGCTCTTATAGTAGATACTGCGAATGCCGGGCAGGTCCGACAGAGCGTTGGCTATCTCCATACGGCAAAAGTGCATACCGGGAGAATGAGCCTGTACCACAGCCGTTGAGCCGTAGATATCCACCACAAGACCGGGGAGGAAATCTCCCTCGCCGTGCACCAGACGGAAGCAGTTATTGTCCGGACGCAATAGGCCGAGAGCCTGCCGCATACGGTAAGCTTCGTTGAGCCGCGATGAGAAATAGTCTTTCGGCAATTCTTCCACTCCGAAATCAAGCATACGTACGGCAATCGAGCCTATCTGCCAGTGACCCACGCCGACTACCTCACCCTCGTGAGTAAGCACTCGCACGAGGTCGCCTTCCTCAAGAGTCTCCGGCAATTTTGCCACCGCGCCGGAGAACACCCACGGGTGGAAACGGCGCAGACTCTCTTCTTTGCCTTTTTTAAGTCGTATTTCTGGTAATGCCATAACCTCCAATTATTTAAAGAGTCGGACTATATCCATACCGTTAGCGTAAAGCAGCAACAGTATGAGCAGAACCATACCAGTGATTTGTGCATACTCCATAAACTTGTCGGAGGGTTTGCGACGGAAAATCACCTCATATAGCAGAAACATAACATGGCCGCCGTCAAGGCCGGGTATGGGAAGGATGTTCATGAAAGCAAGTGCCACTGAGAGGAATGCGGCAATGTTCCAGAACGCATACCAGTTCCAAGAGTCCGGGAACATACTGCCTATTGCACCAAAGCCACCGACACTCTGCGCACCCTCTTTGGTGAACACATATTTAAGAGAGGAGACATAGTCCACCATTTTGTCGGATCCCTTTGCTATACCTACCGGGAAAGACTCGAAAAAGCCGTATTTCTCGGTGGTTACATTGAAGAGTTTGCGCAAATCGTTTTCCAATTGGAAGCCGATTTTTGAGCTTGAATCAAGTTTTACGGGGATATTGAGAGTGTCCTTATCGTTGCGCACTACGGTAATATCCACCGTTTCGTTTGCCTTGCCTTCAAGCGAGGGGAGGAACTCGGTTGCACCTTTTGTGAGCTTGCCGTTCACACCGATAATCTCATCGCCCTCACGCAGTCCGGCCTTTCGGCTGCTCTCGTTTGCTATGGAGTGGATTACCACCGGGATATCCATTTCCACGAAAGCTATACCGCGCTTGTCCGTTTCTCGTCCTGTCTCCAAATCCATCATGAAATTGGCCGGGAGATTGATTGCCATGGTGTCTTTGTCATTGCGCAGCACGGTGACTTGCTTGGCATCACCGAGGTCGAACATATCTTCGGCAAGGTTTGTAATCGGTTTGCCATCGGCCGTGAGGGGTATGTCGCCGTCTTGAAATCCGGCTTTTTGTGCCACTTCGCTGTATTTGAGCAGACCCTTGGTGTCTTGCGGAGCTACATGGTCATCGCCCCACCACCAGGTAATCCCGGCGTAAATAAGTATGGCCAACAGGAAGTTAAACAGCACACCGGCGGTCATTATGAGCAAACGCTGCCATGCCGGTTTGGTGCGAAACTCCCACGGCTTTGGCGGTTGCTTCATCTGCTCCGTATCCATTGACTCATCGATCATGCCGGAGATTTTGCAATAACCTCCGAGGGGGAGCCATCCGATACCGTACTCCGTGTTGCCCCAGAAAGATTTTCTCTCCACCGGCAGATTTTCCGGATTTTCTTTTTCAGCCTCGGCTTCGGCTTCTTTTAATTTCTTCTTTTTACCGAAGATTGCAAAATATTTCTTCGGTTTCCACTTGGCGAGTTCAAACCAGGGGTCGAAGAAAATATAGAACTTCTCCACCTTCACACCGAAAAGGCGTGCGAAGAGGAAATGTCCGAATTCGTGTATTATCACAAGTATGGCGAAAGCGAGAATGAGCTGCGCCGCTTTAATAAGGAATGTTTCCACAGTTTATTTATTCAAATTTTAGGCGCAAGAGCTCTTCCGCTTTTGCGCGTGCAATAGTATTTGTTTCAACAAGAGTTTCGTAATCGGGCGAGGAGATGTAAGGTATAGCCTCCATAGTGGCCGCCACAAGGCGCGGCATATCTACAAATCGGAGCGTGCGATTGAGAAACGCGGCCACAGCAATTTCGTTGGCGGCATTAAGCACACAGGGGGCATTGCCGCCGGTCTCGATTGCATCGAACGCATAACCGAGAAGCGGGAATTTATCAAGATCCGGAGCTTCAAAAGTCAATGATTTATAGCGAGCAAGTTCCAAGTCGCGCCCCTTGGTGTGCAACCGTTCCGGATAGCCGAGAGCATACCTTATGGGCAGGTGCATATCGGGCAGGCCGAGCTGTGCTTTCACAGAGCCGTCGGCAAACTGCACCATGCTGTGCACTATGCTCTGCGGATGCACCACCACTTCTATTTGGCGAGCCGGGCAGCCGAAAAGCCACCGCGCCTCAATCATCTCAAACCCTTTGTTCATCATGGAGGCGGAGTCAACAGTCACCTTTGCCCCCATGCTCCAGTTGGGGTGGTTGAGTGCATCTTCCACCGAAACATTTTCAAGTTGCTCTTTGGTGAACGTCCTGAACGGGCCGCCGCTCGCCGTGAGAATAATCTTTGAGGCATGGGAAGTGCTTTCCCCTTCAAGACATTGAAATATGGCTGAATGTTCACTGTCAACGGGTATTATTTTCGAGGCGGAATTTTTGAGCAGTTTTTGGATTAATTCGCCGCCGACAACAAGGGTTTCCTTATTGGCAAGAGCAATAGTCTTGCCGGCCTTAATCGCCGAAATTGTCGGAGCAAGACCACTGTACCCAACCATTGCAGTCACCACAGTGTCCATCGGTTCAAGTGCCGCACTTTCTGCTATGGCATCGGCTCCGCCCAACACCTCAACCGGCACATCTGCCAGAAGATCTTTGAGCTTGGGCAACAATTCTTTTCGGGCAATCACCACGCGCGCCGGCAGAAACTTGCGAGCCTGCCGAGCCAGCAGCTCCACATTACTGTTGGCCGTGAGCAACCAAGCTCGAAATCTGTCGGGGTACTCCTCAATGATGTCGAGCGTCTGGGTACCTATTGAGCCGGTACTTCCTAAAATTGCAATATTTCGTGACTCTGTCATTAATCAATATTATTTACCCCTTGGATCTGCAATGTCGTCCTTTGGGGCAGTACGATTTCGGTGCATCAGATAATCGCCCGGAATAAGGGGCGTACCTTCGCGCCACATTTCTATGGCAATATAATTGTTGCGAGGAGAGACACTAGCCGGAGCCGGCGTAATTCGTTGTCCGGCCTGAATGGCATCACCCTTGTCTACGAGAGGAGAGCCAAGCCGCGAATAGCGGGTGAGGAAACCGCGCTTGCTTTGTATGAGAAGAGAGAAAGTACCCTCCGCGGCATCGTATGTGCGGTCAATCACATATCCGTCGGCAATGGCATTCACCCCCTCACCGTAGGGAATGATGATTTTCAGCATCTGCGACTTCCCGGAGTCGCCGACTATAATTCCGCCGGCGGAAGGGTCTTCAAAAATCACGGCATCGGCAGCCACCGGTGTAAGTACATTCAGATTATATTTTTCGCGTTCACTCATCTGTGCCACAAATTCGCGCTCAGCCGGCGATGCCGTTTTAAGCGAGTCAAGAGGCAAGGGAGCAAGACGCACGGAGGCATGAGCCGAATCGGTCGGCTCGCGCTCGGTATCCAACAATTTCAATACATTATTTAAATATACCTGATTGGACGCCACGACCAGACTCAATGTGTCCAGCCGGGCGATAGCCTCTCCGGCTTCCCGACGTTCCGTGCCGGACATATATCCGGGCATTTGGCGCTTCACCGGCGAAAGATAGACAAACATCACACCTATACCCATGCACAGTGCACACACGCAAACACAAGTAATCACCAGTCGTAAACGACTGATGCGTATGGCCACCACTTTGTTAAGGCGGGAGGCATCTTCAAGTATGAGCCTGTATCTGCGCAGTTTCATTTCAAGCTGCAAAATTAATCAAAACTGCCCGAATCTGCAAGTTTTAAAAACCGATGTACAAAATAACAGATTAGATATGTATTATATTTATTATAAAAAGGAATGAAATTTTAAACTTTTATACGTATTTTAACAAAGAATGCGGATTTTTTTGTTAAATTCAAAAAAGTGTTATATCTTTGCACCAAATTTGTGAACCAACTCGCCTGCCGATTGTTTCTTAAATAAACTGAAATTATTAATTGTAGAACTAAATAAAGTTAAATTATGAAGGTTAGAAATCTTTACTTCGGTGCAGCAGTAGCAGCAGTAGCACTCTGCTCTGCTTCCGATGCCAACGCTCAGCAGACCGTCTTTGTAGACGAGACTGTTGCCGTTACCGAATATGAATGTGACCCTAACACACACTATTTCTCTAATTGGCGCAACAACTGGTTTATCCAACTTGGTGCAGGTATTAACCAACCTTTCGTAGAAAAAGGCACAGGCGTAGACCGCGACATCAAATCCATTGATCGCAAGCGCATGACAGTAGCTTACAACTTCGGCTTCGGTCGTTGGTTCAGCCCCTACATCGGCTTCCGCATCAACGCTATCGGCGGCGCAATGCACTGGGATAACCCCACCAAGGCTCAACCCTACAACGGCTGGACTCGCGCAAAACACGTGAACGTTAACTTCGAACTCATGTGGGATATGTTCAACTCACTGGGCGGCGTTAACCCCAACCGCGTATTCTCAATCATTCCGTTTGCCGGCTTCGGCGGCGACTACATGTGGCGCATCCACGATGCAGAAGGCAACTTCGCTGCTGCCTCCAACATCAACGGTAAAGGTGAAAACGGCATCAAAGACGAATCTTGGACTCTGCCCGTTACCGCAGGTATCCAGTTCCGTTTCCGTCTGTGCAAATATGTTGACTTCTTCGCAGAAGCTCGCGCTACATTCTACGGCGACAACTGGAACAACTGCTCTTACGGCGATCCCATCGAGGCTAACGTAGCTGCCATCGGCGGTTTCAACATCAACTTCGGTGGTCGCGGCTGGGGCACTTTCAACGAGTGCGACTACATGAACAAGATTGCCGACCTCAACAATCAGGTTAACGGTCTGCGCAGCGAGCTCCTCGCTACTTCACAGGCTCTCGCAGCTTGCGAAGCTCAGCTCCCCTGCCCCGAACCCGTGGTACAAAAAGACTGCGCAAACGCTCCGCTCATGACTACCGTACGCTTCACAATCAACTCAGCAAAGATTATGCCTACTGAGGAAGTGAACGTTTACAACATGGCTGAATGGCTCAAAGCTAACCCCAACGAAAAAGTTAACATCGTAGGTTACGCCGACAAAGATACCGGTACAGCTGAATACAACCTCAAGCTCTCTGAAAGACGTGCTAACGCCGTTGCAGATGCTCTCGTTAACACTTACGGCATCTCACGCGACCGCCTGAACATACGCTTCGACGGCTCTGACGTTCAGCCCTACAGCACTAACGATTGGAACCGTATCGTAATCTTCACTCAGAAGTAAGATATTGTAAAGAACACAACCACCGAAGCCCCGACAGCCGCAAAGCTGCCGGGGCTTTCCGTCATCCTCCAAACACAGTACACTCACCCATATTGCAAACACCGAAGATTTTGCGTAACTTTGCAGTCTGAAAAATAGCTTACACAAAAAGATGATATTACCCGTTTACTTATACGGCCACCCGGTACTCCGCAAAATCGCAGAGCCGATTGACGCCGACTATCCCGACCTCCAACAACTTATCGCCGATATGTGGGAAACCATGTATCACAGTGAGGGAGTGGGGCTTGCAGCTCCACAAATAGGCAAGGCCATAAAACTCATTGTAATTGACGGCACACCGGTAGCTGAAAATTATCCGGAATGCAAAGATTCCAAAATGGTATTGATCAACCCCGAACTTGAAGTGATTGAAGACGGCGAGCTTATAAGCCGCGACGAAGGTTGCCTCTCGCTGCCCGGACTTAGCGAAGCCGTAAAACGCCACGAACACGTCCGCCTTACATGGCAAGACGAGAACCTTGAAAATCGGGAAGCCGAATTCACCGGCTTTATGGCTCGCATAATCCAGCACGAATACGACCACCTGCTCGGCAAAGTATATATAGACCGGATTACCCCCATACGCAAATCCCTGATACGAGGCAAACTAAACAACATAGTCAAAGGCAAAATAAACTGCGACTACAAAGTAAAAACCGCCCCCAAAAAGTAAATAAAATGGCAGACGATAAGAAGATTATTTTCTCTATGGTGGGGGTTAGCAAGGTTATACCCCCTCAACGACAGATACTTAAGAATATTTACCTCTCTTTCTTTTATGGTGCTAAAATCGGCATCATAGGCCTTAACGGCTCGGGTAAGTCTACCTTGATGAAGATTATTGCCGGGCTTGACAAGAGCTATCAGGGCGAGGTGGTTTTCTCCCCCGGCTATTCCGTGGGATACCTTGAGCAAGACCCCAAGCTTGACCCGGAGAAGACGGTAAAAGAAGTCGTGCAGGAGGGTATGCAGCCTACTCTTGACCTTTTGGCGGAGTTTGACAAGGTGAATGAAGCGTTCGGTGACCCGGAAGTGCTTGAAGACCCGGACAAAATGGAGAAGCTCATGGAGCGTCAGGCCGAGCTGCAAGACAAGCTCGATGCCTGCGATGCGTGGAACCTTGACAGTCGTCTTGAGCGTGCAATGGACGCGCTGCGCTGTCCGCCCGAAGACCAACAAATCTCGCAACTCTCCGGCGGCGAACGTCGTCGCGTGGCTCTGTGCCGCTTGCTGTTGCAAGAGCCGGATGTACTACTCCTCGATGAGCCTACCAACCACCTTGATGCAGAGTCCATTGACTGGCTTGAGCAGCACCTGCAACAATACAAGGGCACAGTGATTGCCGTAACCCACGACCGCTACTTCCTTGACCATGTGGCCGGTTGGATTCTCGAACTTGACCGAGGCGAGGGTATTCCATGGAAAGGGAATTACTCCTCATGGCTTGACCAGAAAACCAAGCGCATGGCTATGGAGGAGAAGGCCGCAAGCAAACGCCGCAAGACTCTGGAGCGCGAGCTTGAGTGGGTACGCATGGCTCCCAAAGCTCGCCAGGCCAAAGGGAAAGCGCGTCTTGCAAGCTATGACGCCTTGCTCAATCAAGACCAAAAAGAGCGTGAGGAGAAACTTGAGATATTCATACCCAACGGGCCGCGTCTGGGCAACAAGGTGATTGAAGCCGTCGGTCTGCAAAAGGCATACGGAGACAAGCTGCTTTTCTCCGACCTGAATTTCATGCTCCCGCCCAATGGTATTGTCGGTGTGATTGGCCCGAACGGAGCAGGTAAAACTACCCTTTTCCGCTTGATTATGGGACAGGAACAAGCCGATAAAGGCACATTTGATGTCGGTGAAACAGTGAAGATTGCTTATGTAGACCAAACACACAAAGATCTCAGTCCGGAAAAGACTGTGTATGAGGTGATAAGTCAAGGAGTGGAAGGCTTCCGCATGGGAGGCCGCGACATGAATGCACGCGCATACTTGAGTAAATTCAACTTTACCGGTGCCGATCAGGAGAAGAAAATAGGCGTACTCTCCGGCGGTGAACGCAATCGTCTGCATTTGGCCATGGCTCTCAAAGAGGAGGGCAATGTATTGCTGCTCGACGAGCCAACCAATGATATTGACGTAAACACACTTCGCGCACTGGAAGAGGGTCTTGAGAATTTTGCCGGCTGTGCCGTTGTGGTAAGCCACGACCGTTGGTTCCTGGATCGCATCGCCACCCACATACTCGCTTTTGAGGGTGACAGCAAAGTAGTGTACTACGAAGGTTCATATTCCGAATATGAGGAATACAAGCGCAAACGCGATGGCAACGTCACCCCCACTCGCATTCGCTATCGCTCACTGACATAAAATCCATTTATTCGAATAAATTCGCAGTGACAAAGATTTTTTATTAACTTTGTCACTGCAAAATTTTAGAGTGCAGCTAATAAAAAATGTTAACATCAGGGTCGCAGATGTGCCTCAGATTTGAGATTGCAGGTGAGGGTGCATAGTGGGCTATGCGACTGAACCAAAGGCTCAAAGATTAGGTGCAGCTGCGAGACAAATACATATCTATATTTAAATTCCTCAATTTCATTCAATTGTATATGATTGTTAATTTACATATTTTAAATTCCAACTACGGTGTATTTTCGGCTGCTTTGACTTATCTTTCCGGTCACATAGCTCGCTATGCTCCCTCCAAGATAAGCCAAATCAGCTCAAAAATACACCACCCTGATGTTAACATTTTTTATTAGACACACTCTTAGACATGACACAAGACTCGATGAAATACCCCGCCGGGCTGCAAAACTTTGGGGGACTGCGTGAAGACGGATATGTATATGTTGATAAATCCGCTCTCATATACAAACTCATAAATTCCGGTAAATACTTCTTTCTTAGCCGCCCTTGCAGATTCGGAAAGAGTCTGCTGCTCTCAACGCTTGACTATCTGTTTCAAGGGCGTCGCGACTTGTTCAAAGGTCTGGCAATTGACTCGCTCCCTTGGGATTGGGAGCCGCACCCCGTGCTTCACCTTGACTTGAACACAAGTTCATATTTGCAGGAGGCAAACCTCCATGCCTTGCTGTCAATGCAACTTTCCGACCGGGAAAAGCAATATGGCATCACGGACTGTGAACAAGAACCTGAATTACGCTTCTTGAAAATTATTCAGGCGGCTTGCTAACAGACCGGCAAGAAGGTGGTAATTCTCATTGATGAATATGACAAACCTCTTTTCAGTACTCTTCATGACTCGGCCTTGCACGCTCGTTTCAGAAAGCAATTGCAAGCTTTTTACAGCGTGCTGAAATCTATGGACGGCTATATTCGGTTTGCCATGCTAACCGGTGTGACGCGTTTCAGCAAAGTCAGTATTTTCAGCGGTCTGAACAATATCACCGACATTTCCATGACTCCGGAATACAACGGCCTTTGCGGTATTACGGAAAGCGAAGTGCCTCAGTATTTCACCGAGTCAATTCGCCTCTTCGCCCGGCAAAATGAAATGAGCTTTGAGCAAGGCATGGAAGAGCTGAAAAAGAACTACGACGGATACCATTTCTCTCCGGCCAAAGAAGGCGTATACAACCCTTACAGCCTGCTTAACGCCCTGCGCGACAAGTCAATACAAAACTATTGGTTCTCTACCGATACACCTACTTTCCTTGTAAATCTGCTGAAGAAAAAACAATTACAATCTTCATAATCTTGTTGGTGAACAACGCACTCAAGAAGAACTGCAAAGATCAGACGAAGCTCTTAACGACATTATATCTGTATTTTATCAGACAGGATACCTCACCATAAAAGGGTATGACCGCACTTTCAACGAATACACGCTTGGATACCCCAATAAGGAGGTAGAACAAAGCCTTCTGCGGTTTTTGGCACCCATCTATTCACCGGACGTACGAAACGGCTCATATATAACAACGTTGGTAAAAGCCGTAATGGCCGGTGATACAGAGAAGTTCATGAGCAGTTTGGCTTGCTTCTTTGCCGACTTCCCTTATGAACAAATACCCAATCTTGAGGTGCATTATCAAAATGTAGTCTACATCATTCTCAAACTCATGGGATTCTATGTACGCACGGAATACCGCACCTCAAACGGGAGGGTGGATATGGTGATTGAGACCGATGATTTCATATATGTAATCGAGTTCAAGCTCGGCGATACCCCGCAAGCCGCCTTGCAGCAAATTCAAGAAAAGAGCTATTGCGAACCATTCCTGTACTCCGACAAACAAATCATCTGCATAGGTGTAACTTTCAATCCCCAAACCCGAGCCCTTGAAAGTTGGGAGGCTATATCAATCTGTAGCAGATAATCACTTGTTAATGAACACAACTTTACCTGATTGGTATTCCGGTGTTGTAATAAATGTTTCCACTTCCTTATCAGACATGGAACGGAAATTTGTATATTTTGCAGGATAGCCGGACACAGTCAGCACTCCTCCCCCAAACATACGTTTGCGATATGTGAATTGAGGATCCACTATTACATCAGCATCAACCTCCCGACACAGGTCTATTATAAGATTAGCCTTACGTTGTTCCAATCCGGTAGGGGATAAAATCTTCGGACCCCACGAAACAGACTTTGAAACGCGCTTATCTGAAATTTGGAGTTCAGCGGCTGCAACTGCGGTTATGGTTGTATTGACATTTACTTCCCTGTCTGACGTATTTTTCTTATCAGCAATAGCGGAAAGCGGCATACAGAATAATATGGTTGACAAGAAATGTATAGTAAACCGCGAAAATTGACTTGATTTCATGGAGTAACGTATATATATTGAGTCCGTCTCTGTTGAGGCGGACTCTTATGTGATTAAAGCTTAGTGGGCACAGCGGTTAGTTTGCACCACGGAAATTTTTGTAGCTTGCGGGGCGACCTGAAACTTCGATAACTTTCATGTCTGAATCGTAAGAATACTCGGGAGAAACGAGTACATCGGCATTGCCATTTTGTTTGAGAAGAGCAGAAACGGCTGCGTCTTTGCAGTTATTGGCACCACCGGCGCGATCGTTGTCAGTTGTGGTGTAACGGAAAGTCACGCGGTTGCCTACTTCAAGATCGGCAACGTTTACTGAGCCGATTGCTGTTGCAACATCAAATTTTGTTGCAGTAGTTGTGGTACTCTTAAAGCTTCCACAAGATGTGAGAATGAGAGCGCATGCTGCTGTTGCGCAAAAAACTAACTTTTTTATAAGCAAATTTCAGGTTAAATTGAGTTAATTATCACAGTGCAAAGGTAACAAAAAATTAACTTTTACCCCCCAATTATGTTAAATAATGTTAAAATACTGAAATAATGTGATTTTTATGGGTGCTTTTCTACGTTTAATACCATTCTCGTGGCGGTTCAACCGATTAGGGTTATGGTTTGCCATGAGTCTATGGAGCGAGTTTGAGAATTAAGAGTGTGTCTAAGAAAAAGAAGTGAGATACAAAAATTAAGGCGAGCAACCCGTCGGTTGTTCGCCTTAATTTTTTACTGTGGCTTGTCCGCTTATTTTTTCATGCGGTTGCCATAGCGGCTGCGGAATTTGTCCACACGACCTGCGGTGTCCACCAGTTTCTGTTTGCCGGTGAAGAAGGGGTGTGAAGAGCTGGTGATTTCAAGTTTTACCAGCGGATATTCTTTGCCGTCAATTTCAATTGTCTCCTTGGCGGCCACGGTAGAGCGAGTGATGAACACTTCATCGTTACTCATGTCCTTGAATACTACCTCGCGGTAGTTGGAGGGATGAATGTCTTTTTTCATTGTTACTTAAGTACTTAAACGTTTAAAATCATTAATTGAGGGTAGCGACCCCTCGTAATGGCGGTGCAAAATTACTCATTTTTTTGCACTCGTGCAAATTTTGCAGTAAATTTGCGCTGTGAGTCGTATGGTCCAGAATATTGAAAGCCATATCCGGAAAGCTTTGCCGGAGGGGCGGTTGTTGCTGTGCGTAAGCGGCGGGGCTGACTCCATGGCGTTGCTTCACGCCTGCCGATGTGTGGGGCGCTCGTTTGTCGTGGCGCACTGCGATTTCCATCTGCGTGGCTTGGAGAGCGAGCGCGACCGGAGGTTTGTGGCCTTGGTGTGCCGACGTTTGGGTTGCGAATGTGTTCAACTGCATTTTGATGTACCGGAATATATGCGACTTCACGGGGTAAGCGAAGAGATGGCCTGCCGTGAGTTGCGGTATGCCGAGTTCCGCCGTTTGAAGGGCAAGTATGGCTGTGTGCGGATAGTTACGGCTCATAACCGAGATGACAACGATGAGACTATGCTTCTGAATCTGTTTCGCGGTACGGGGCTGAAAGGCTTGTGCGGAATGTCGGAAGACACCGGAGAGATTGCCAGACCCCTGCTTGCCTTTTCCCGAAAAGAGATTGAAGAATATCTTTCGGCAATCAACGCACGGCATATTACCGACTCTTCCAATTTGAGCACTGAGTACAGACGCAATTTCATCAGAAGAGAACTGCTTCCGGAAATTGAGTCTCGTTGGCCCGGTATAAGAAAAAGCCTTGCTCGCACGCGCAAGAATTTGACAGAGTCAATGCGACTGTGTTCTACGGCAATGGCGGAAAGCAAATCGGAGTCGGCAACATTCATTTCAGCAAAAGTGTATAATGACGCTCCTTCGCGCCCGTTGCTGCTAATGGATTGGCTTGAAAGCAGGGGAGTATCTTCCACACAGATTGATGAGATGGCGCAAGGCTTGAAGCCGGGCAGAAAGTGGCTGATTGCAGACTCGGTCGTTTTGATGAAATCAGACGGTTTGCACATTCTCCCCCTTCAAGAAAGCGAGAGAAAATTCCGATTGACGGAGTGCGAACTTACAGAAGAATTGATGAGGCGCATACGTTCGCAAAGAGGCGACAAAGTGCTTTATTATGCCGGGGGAGAAGAACTCTCATTTCGAACAGTACGTCCCGGCGACAGAATTGCGCCGTTCGGCATGAAAGGCACAAAACTCGTGAGCGACTTGCTGCGCGAAGCCGGGGTGCCGGAACCATATCGGGCTGACTACAAAGTGGCCGTTGATGCCTCCGACCGAATTATATGGATTCCCGGAGTACGCCGCTCACGCTATTTGAGTGTCAATCCCAAGTGCGATAAGACAGTTTTTATTCTTTCAGAAAAAAGTGAGTGAACCGCATTGAAGTATAAAGAAAAAATGCTAATTTTGCATTATTGAAAACGAGATAGACATCACATTAATTCATAACTCAAAAACACAGGAAATACTATGGCAAAAGAATGGATTTGCACCGTATGCGGTTACATCGCTCCCGGTGAAACAGCTCCCGAAAAGTGTCCCCAGTGCGGAGCTCCGGCTTCCAAGTTTAAAGAATACACCAAAGAGGCGCAAGATGCTATGCTTCAGTTCGTAACGGAACACGTAATAGGTGTGGCAAAAGATGCCGATGAGGAGATGAAGAAAGACCTTAACAACCACTTCATCGGTGAATGTACAGAAGTAGGTATGTATCTGGCAATGAGTCGTCAAGCAGACCGTGAAGGCTATCCAGAAGTAGCTGATGCCTTCAAGCGTTACGCATTTGAGGAGGCTGAACATGCCGCCAAATTCGCAGAATTGCTGGGTGACATGGTTTGGGATACCAAGACAAACCTTGAAAAGCGCATGGCAGCCGAAGCCGGTGCCAACGCCGACAAGATGCGCATTGCAGCCAACGCCAAGAAGAACAATCAGGACGCAATCCACGACACTGTTCACGAAATGGCAAAAGATGAAGCACGTCACGGCCAAGGCTTCCAAGGCCTCTACAACCGCTTCTTCAAATAAAAAGACATACAAATACAAAAAAATAAGAGAGCTATCTGTCGGCTCTCTTATTTTTTTGTATTTGTATGCGTGCTATTTTAGTACTTACTTTTGAGAGTGAATCACTTATTCTGATTTTTCCGAGTGCTGTGAAATTCATCTATTGAGACGAGCTCTTGTGGCAACCAACTTTTCTTCATCTCCTAACATGTAGTAAGTTTGTTCAAGCAGCTTGATTGGGTTCGAGTTCTCCAAATCCAAGCAGGCTGATTTTTCAAGAATCTCTGCTGCTCGACGGAGGAGAGGCTGAATCTGACCATAGTAGATTTGTGCGTATGCTGTGTCATCGGTTGGGGCATTGTCGTTGATTAAACAAGCTTCACTGTATAAAAAACGTCCGTAATGGTAAAGCATCCGGAAATTGTCAGGGTCGAGTTGTATTGCTTTTTCAAAAATCCTCCTGATATCCTCCCTGTCATTATTTTCCTGTTCAAGCAGTATGCCTTTGATGGCTTGATGATGGTGACAACCTCGTTGAAAGGATTCTTGGCGTTCATGTCCGTTTCGGCATCTCTGACAACATTGGCTTGTGCTATGGAGATAAAGCATGTTAGAGCGAAGACGCAACTGACTATAAAATTTTTTATGAAAGTAATTGGTAATTATTTGAGGATTAGTAAACTGCCGCGATTTTATTGCATCGGAAGTATCAGACACACTCTTAGTTCAACTCTGGTTAAGCGAACTCTAAATCCTGTCTTTGATGTTGAAGCGGGGGCGGGCTTTTACTTCGGTGAAGATTTTACCTATGTATTCGCCTACCACCCCTATGGCTATGAGTATCAGCGACCCCAAGAACCATACGGAGAGCATGAGCGAGCTCCAGCCGCTTACCGCCGAGCCGGCAAAGAAGGCTATTAATACATATATGGCTACTATCAGGTCAACGGCCAACAAGCTCATTCCGATAAAGAATATCCATCGCAGAGGGCGTGATGAGAATGAGGTGATACCGTCTACGGAGAATGCGAGCATCTTTTTGAGCGGGTATTTGGACTCTCCGGCTACACGCTCGGCGCGTTTGTAATATACAATGGCTGTGTCCAAACCAATCATTGGCACCACTCCGCGAAGGAACAAGTTCTGCTCTTTGTATTGGCTCAATATCTGCAGGGCGCGTCGGCTCATGAGCCGATAGTCTGCATGATCGTAGACCGTTTGCAGACCCATGGAGTTTTGCAAACGATAGAAGGCGCGTGCGCTGTTGCGTTTGAACCAAGTGTCTGTTGCTCTGCTGGAACGCACACCATACACTATTTCGGCACCGGCTCGGAATTTTGCCACCATTTCTTTTATGGCATCGGGGTCGTCTTGCATATCGGCATCAATGCTAACCGCCGCATCGCAAGAGTCGGCAACACTCATCAATCCGGCCAACAAGGCAAATTGATGCCCTCTGTTGTGAGTGAGCGTAATGCCGTGCACCCGCTTGTCGGCCTTGTGCAATTCCTCTATTATGACCCAAGTGCGGTCGCAGCTGCCATCGTCTACGCACAGTACATAGCTGTCGGCGGCAACGTTGCCCTCTTCAATCAAGGAGTCGAGTACCGCCAGAAGACGAGGCATAGAGAGCGGAAGAGCCTGCTCTTCGTTATAGCAAGGCACCACTACTGCCAATCTTGGTGCTGTGGTGTCGAGGTTGGTGTTCTCTTGTTCCATACCGCAAAATTATAATTTTTTTTGTAGTTCGGCAAAAAAATGTTAATTTCGCGTGGCGGAGTTGCCATACGCGGCTCTGTCTGACACCATGACTAAGACTAATAAACCTATACCTAATACATCTTTGAAGCTGCTCGCCCATATCGGAGCCATTGTCACAATCTCTTGTTGGGGTACATCATTCGTAAGTACCAAGGTGCTTATGGAGAATGGCGGGTTTACTCCCGTGGAAATGTTTGTGTACAGATTTGCAGTAGCATACCTGTTGCTGTTGCTCCTTACCTGCAACAAGAGCCTGATGTCTCACAACTGGAAAGACGAGCTTTGCTTTGTGGCTTGCGGTGTATGCGCCGGGTCGCTTTATTTCATCACGGAAAATTTTGCGTTGAGAAACACCACGGCCAGCAACGTCTCTCTGCTTGCCTCAATTTCGCCCATTTTCACCACCCTATTGTGCGGAGTCTTCTATAAAATGAAGATAAACGGAGGGGTGATAATAGGGTCTGTCATAGCCTTTGTGGGAGTGGGGTTTGTAGTGTTCAGCGGCTCGGCCGATGGCCTTGAGATTCACCCGATAGGCGACACATTGGCTCTGAGCGCGGCTCTCAGTTGGGGTTTGTATAGTATTGTGGTGAAACGCCTTATCCCGATTTACAACTCATTCTTCATTACCAGAAAGCTCTTCCTTTACGGTGTGCTTACCGGCCTGCCGGTGCTTTTCATGCAAACCGAGCCGTATCATCTGGCAGAATTGATTGATTTCGGCCACCCCGAATACATACTTAATTTCGCATTCTTGGTGATAATGTGTTCGGTAGTGTCTTATCTGATATGGAATGAAACCATGAAGATACTCGGCTCCGTAACTGCCAACAACTACCTTTACGGACAGCCTATTGTCACGATGATTATCGGAGTGTCGGCACTGGGCGAACCGCTTACAGTGCTCGGCTGTGTAGGCTGTGTGCTGATTATCGGCGGCTTGATAGTCAGCGACAAGCTGGACCTCTCGCGCCTGCGCCGCGCATAAAAACGCCCCCTCCACCCTTATTCCTCAATACCTTGGACGGGTCGGACAAGTCAGAATAGTCTGACAAGTCCGACCCGTCCAAGGTATTGAGTCTGTGGTTTACACTTCGAAGTCAACGCAAGCGCGGTCGGCTTTCAAGTCGGAGATGATAGCAGCAGCAGCTACATGAGCCGGATGTTTGCTGTATGCTTCCACATCGGCCATAGTGTCTACCGTAGCAATCAAAGCTATGTCCCAACTTTCTGCCGGATTTTCGTTTATTCCCACTTCAATTGCTCGCAATACCGGCACTTCTTCCGGGAGTGCCAACAATGCGGCTTTGAAATCTTCGCAGCAGGCACGGCGCTCTTCCGCAGTGCCTTTCAGTTTAAAAGTTACAATATGTTTTACCATTTCTTTTATTCGTTTTTTGCCGGATACAGTCGTTCGCGAGCTGCCGCTACTTTCTCATCCGTTATATAATCGTCATAGTCCATCATCTTGTCTATGATACCGCCGGGGGTCAACTCGATTATGCGGTTGCAGACAGTCTGAATGAATTCGTGGTCATGGCTTGACATGAGGATTACACCCTTGAAGCCTTGCAATGTGTTGTTGAAGGCTTGAATGCTTTCCAAGTCAAGGTGGTTGGTGGGAGAGTCGAGCACCATTGTGTTGGCATCGGCAAGCATCATTTTGGCTATCATGCAGCGTATTTTCTCACCGCCGGAGAGTACGGAGGCTTTTTTCAGTACTTCTTCGCCGGAGAACAGCATCTTGCCCAAAAAGCCTTTCAGATAAATCTCGGAAGAGTCGTTGGAGTACTGACACAGCCAATCTACGAGGTTCAGGTCTGTCTCAAAAAATTTGCTGTTGTCGAGCGGCAAATAGGCGGTTGTGATGGTTTGCCCCCATGCAAAATCTCCGGCATCGGCCTGACGGTTGCCCATGATTATCTCAAACAGAGCAGTCATGGCGCGCGGGTCGCGACTCAGGAATGCCACTTTGTCGCCTTTCTCAATCTGGAAGTTCACATCTTCAAACAACACTTCACCGTCGACTGATGCTTTCAGGCCCTTCACTTCGAGAATCTTGTTGCCTACTTCGCGGTTCGGGGTGAAGATTATGCCGGGATAACGCCGAGTTGAGGGCTGAATTTCTTCTACATTGAGCTTTTCAAGCATCTTTTTGCGAGAGGTGGTTTGCTTGCTCTTGGCCACATTTGCGGAGAAGCGGCGAATAAATTCCAAAAGCTCTTTGCGTTTTTCTTCAGCTTTCTTGTTGGCTGCCTGTTGCTGACGCAGAGCCAATTGGCTACTCTGATACCAGAAAGAGTAGTTACCGGCAAACAAACTTACCTTATTGTAGTCAATATCAAGGGTGTGAGTGCTCACCGCGTCAAGGAAGTGGCGGTCGTGGCTTACTACCAACACCGTGTTTTCAAAATTGGCCAGATAATTTTCAAGCCAGGCCACAGTGTCAAGGTCCAGGTCATTGGTAGGCTCGTCCAGCAACAGGTTGTCCGGGTTGCCGAACAGAGCTTTGGCAAGAAGTACGCGCACTTTTTCGTTGGCACTCATGTCTTTCATAAGCATATAGTGTCGTGCTTCCTTAATACCGAGACCCGACAGGAGAGCAGCCGCATCGCTCTCTGCATTCCAGCCTTCAAGCTCCGCGAATTTCTCTTCCAGTTCGGCAGCGCGTATGCCGTCTTCATCGCTGAAATCCTCTTTTGCATAAATGGCATCTTTCTCCTGCATTATATCCCATAATACAGTGTGGCCGCGAAGTACCGTCTCCATTACGGTACATTCATCAAATTTAAAGTGGTCTTGCTCCAACACGGAGAGTCTCTCACCCGGACCCATGGTTACAGAACCGGAGGTGGGTGTGAGTTGACCGCTTAAAATGCGCATCAGAGTTGACTTTCCGGCACCGTTGGCACCAATAATTCCGTAGCAGTTGCCACGGTTAAAAGTCAAGTTAACATCTTGGAAAAGCACACGTTTCCCAAATTGAATACTTAAATTATTTGTCTGAATCATTTGATAGTCGAATAATTGGGTGCAAAATTACGAAAAAAACGCCAATCCCCCAACTTTTGCCGTTGGAGGATTGGCATTTCTTAGGTTTCTTTTCAGGAAGCGAGGCTTATTCCTCGGGTAATTCGCGGAAATCTTCTTTGCCTACTCCGCATACCGGGCATACCCAACTGTTCGGGATATCTTCAAACGGTGTGCCGGGGGCTATCCCTCCGTCAGGGTCTCCTACTGCGGGGTCGTATACCCAATCGCAAACTTCACAAATATACTTTTTCATAGTTTATAAGGATTAAGAGTTTATTTTATGTCATAACACTGCGAGAGGTAATTCGGTTCATTGCTGCATTGTGCTTACCGGAATATATCGCACGCTGTCCGGTTGAATTACTTTTATGTGTTGCACTGCTGAGGAGCTTTGTCGCTGAGGACATCTGCGCAGCCCCGCGGCAAGAAAAACCGTCAAAAGCAACAGAATCATATATAGCAGCATTTGTGTATGCTTTGGCTTGTACCGATGTCTCATATCAGTTGGCAAAATCTACTGACAGACCGATTTGGAATTTGCGTGGGTTCAGGGGGTACAGCGGTGAGGAGAAATAGTCTTTGGAGAACCACCCCTGATTTATATGGCTGAGCATTACGAAAAATCGTGTCTTGTACAGTTTGCAGCTCGCGTATAAGTTCATAAACGCATAGTTGCCGAGTTTTACATCTTGTTGTGTATGGAAGCTCATGGTAGCCGGCTGGTAAGCCGGTGCGTAATAACGTGTATAATAGTCACAGTCTATACCAAGCTGTACATCAAGCACGCTGAAAGCGCGGAAGTGAATATACAGGTTTGAATAAACAGTGAACAGCGGTAAAGGCAAGATGTTATCTTTTGAGGTGGTTTGCAGTGTGAGCGTGTTGTCCCAATGCAAAATGCCCAATTTCAGCAGCTGGTTCAGGCGTGCGGTAAAAATCTGCACGCTGCCGCCATATTGAGCCGGAAGTCCCTCATTGTTGAAATACACATAATTTTGCAGGTTCTCGAATCCGGCTTCAACGCGAGTGTTTGTCCAGGGAACGGTAATTGCACCTCCGGCACGGAAGGAGCGAGTTTTCCCGAAATCGTTATTCCATGCAAAATGGTTGGAGATGTAATGTTTAAGCAGATAGGGCTGCGAGAGGTTTTTAAAGTGTGCGTTAACATCAACGGCAACAGTGTCACCCGGCAACGGGATATGAGTGGAGGCATTGCCAAGCAGCTCTATATCAGCGGCTACATCTCCGCTAAGGCCGATTTTAAAGTCGGCATTATACGTCAGGATAGCTCCTTGTTGCTTTGTGAGTTGAGCGCCGGCCCAGAGTAAATGTTGTGTATCCTTTGGTTTTATCGCAAAGCCGGCCGGCAAAGGTGTGAGTAGATCAGAGGGGAAATCCTCCTGCTTGAGCAAATCAATGCCGGGCTGTTTATATGTTCGTAACGAATACTGGGCGTAAGCTGCAAGTCCGAACTTTGCCCACTTTTGGAAGCCCTCAATCATAGAAATACCCAATGTGTTTGTCAATGAGCTGAAACGGGTATCGTCTCGGGTGTTCTGCGGTTGCAGGTATCTGTTTGTCCAAAACTGATCGCCTTGTGAAGCATTGTCGTTCAAGAAGATATGATGTCCGCTCTCATAGTCGAGTGTCCATATAAATTTTGTTACGGGCACATACACCTCGCGCGTAAGGGTATCGTTGACTTCCTCCTCGCGCCAAAAGCCGACATTGTACGCTTGATTTATGTACAGCTGCTGACCGTTTACTCTGGAGTGTGCAGCGCTCAGGTTCACCGGAATGCTTTTTGCATCTATATGGCTGACACCTCCTTGAAGCTCGGCCGGGTCGGTGATATACAAGGCATTGGTAATACCGCCGTTCTCTTTATTGAGCAAGTTCCAATGGTTGTAAAAGGCTTGCAGCTCATAGCGGTCTCCTTTATAATAACCGGAAAAGCCAAATATGAAATCCTTTGTAGCCTGCGCCTCGTAGGCACCTTTCGAGTACAAATAATCAAGTTTCGCCCCCACTCCCACACGTCGGTTTACATTTCCGGCAAAGTCTACACGCAAACGGTCTTGCGAGTTGCGCTTGCCACCACCCATGTTGTAACTCAGTTGAGTGAACGGCACATATACGTTATAAAATTTCTGTTTGTCAAAAGTGGGTAACCAAGGCCGCAGTGCATCAAGGAAAAGGAACGGCATCCTGTCGTGCCTTTCAAAAAAAATCTGGTTCTGACCATCCGCACCCAAGTTGCCGGTTGTGGCATAGGCATCGCTCACCAATGAGGGTATGGCCTGACGCTGATAATTATAAGGCAATGTGTCGAAATCGGCTCGCTCATGCAGCCCCAAAGGGCTGATGAGTTTCCATGCCGAAGGTTTGCGCACCGGCACAGAGTCCGACTTAGACGATTGAGCGTTTGCCGGAAGTGCGCAAA
Organism: Prevotella sp.; assembly: GCA_023662865.1. Lineage (GTDB taxonomy): Bacteria > Bacteroidota > Bacteroidia > Bacteroidales > Muribaculaceae > Lepagella. Next base: position 15,431 of record JAMPIK010000001.1, on the reverse strand, counting down.
GCGCAATGATTATAACCGATATGAGATGTATTATTCGTTGCAAAATTTCAAACAGTTGAGTTTTAATATTGAACTTGTTTAATAGAAGAAATTAACTTGCAAAATTAAATAAATCATGCGATACAGACAAATTCAAATCTGTCAGCTACTTGCAATATCCTTTTTTTTGCGTTAAAATATGTTAAAGAATAATTGAGAGTAATTGTTTTTTCTCCATGTAAAAATTTATTGCTATCTTTACACGCTGAAACGCAGCGAAACCTCCGCCATGCGTTCCCCTTTTATTTAAAATTATATTCTAATACGAAAAATACTTATGGCTAAAGTTCTTAAAATCAGAGACCTGACTTTGCGTGACGGTCAGCAGTCTCTCTTTGCGACTCGTCTGAAACAAGAATATGTAGACAAGTTGCTCCCTCTTTACCGCGAGGCTAAATTCTACATTATGGAAGTGTGGGGCGGTGCAGTGCCCGACTCTGTAATGCGCTACTTGGGTGAAAGCCCCTGGGATCGCCTTCGTGCCTGCTCAAAGGAGATGAAAGGCATCTCTCTGCTCTCCGCCCTCTCTCGTGGCCGTAACCTCTTCGGATATGTGCCTTATCCCGACTATGTACTTGAAGGTTTCTACAAAGAGGCTATCAAGAACGGTCTGAATGTAATGCGTATCTTTGATGCTCTCAACGACATCGACAACATAAAGGAGTCTATCCGCCTGATTAATCAACTCGGCGGTATCGCCGATGCGGCTGTATGCTACACCGTTGACCCCAAGGACGAAGCTCCCGCTCCCGCACCCAAGAAGAAAGGCTTCTTCGGCAAACTCTTCGGCGGTAAAGAAGAAGCTCCGGCTGCTCCCGAAAAAATCTTCACCGATGAATACTTTGTAGAGAAAGCAAAAGAGATGGAACGCCTCGGCGCCAAGATGATTACCCTCAAGGATATGGCCGGTCTGGTTAATCCTTCTCGCATCTTCACTCTTATGCCCAAGCTCAAACAGGCTCTGAAAGTAGATGTTGACTTCCACACTCACTGTACTCCCGGCTATGGCTTGGCTTCCGTGTTGACAGCAATCATCAAGGGTGTTGACATCGTGGACACCAACATTTGGTGGTTCGGCGGCGGCTCGGCAGCTCCCAGCATTGAGCTGATTTGGATCTTCTGTCAGAAGCTCGGTATCGAGGTAGACGTAAATATGGACGCTGTTGCCAAGATACGCAAAGCCCTCGTGGAAGCACGTCAGAGCCTTGCAGAGTTCGACCTCAACCGCAACAACTGGCCCAAAGACTTCGATGAGGCTTATGCAGCCATGCCCAAGGAAATCGATGCTGAATTTGACCGTGCAATAGCTGCCGCGACTGCCAACAATGAGGCTGAATTGCTTGATGCTTGCCACAAGATTGAAGCTTACTTCGGTCTGCCCAAGCCCAACGAAATCGTTAAGAATGCAGAGGTACCCGGCGGTATGTACTCAAACATGGTAGCCAACCTCCGCGCTCTCAAAGCAGAAGATGTGCTTGAAGAGGCTATGGCTCTTATCCCCAAAGTGCGCCGCGATGCCGGTCTCGTACCTTTGGTAACTCCCACCAGCCAGATTGTAGGTTCACAGGCTGTTGCACTCGCGCTTGACCGTCGCAAAGGTGTAGCCGACTATACCAATAAGAACAACCAGTTCATCGGCCTCGTCAAGGGTGAATACGGTAAAACTCCGGTGGCTATCGACCCCGCATTCCGAGAGAAAATCACCGGCAGCCCGGTAGAACGCCCCTATGACGTAAGCTCATACCGCAAACCTGAAAACCCCGAATTTGAAGGTCGTCCTCTCGCTCAGAACGATGAGGAATATCTGCTCCTCCAGCTGCTCCCCGCCGTAGCTATGAACTACTTAAAGAGCGTGCGCAAAGCCGAAAATGCCGCTGCCGCTCCCAAGGAAGAAGCTGCCGCTCCTGCCGCTGCCGAAGTAAAAGAAACTGTGCAAATCACAGGCCCGGTACTCAAAGCTCCCATGGGTGGTAAAGTAATCGAGATTAAGGTTAAACCCGGCGACAAGGTTAAGCTCGGTGAAACATACCTCGTTTACGAAGCAATGAAGATGGAGAACGATTTGGCAGCCGACCTCGAAGGCGTTGTAAAACGCGTCCTCGTAGAAGAAGGCGACACAATCGGTACAGATCAAGCCCTCATAGAACTTGAAGGCTGATACCCGCTCACATAAGCGCAAAACACTGTAACATAAGCGCCCCAAAAGTTTGAGGAAAACTTTTGGGGCGCTCCATATAAAAAATTCCCGGGGTCTGTCACTTGACCTCGGGGATTTTATTTGGTTGAGCAGATTTTATTCTATCTTGGGTTTCTTGATGTTTGTTCAGTTTATTTCTTCGGCTACTACCTCGATGGCATCGGGGTTTTCGGCTTCGCGCTCTTCTTCCTTGCGGAGCATGGCGGCGTAGTCTTCCTTGCTTGCTACCACAAGTTTGTCGTATTCGCGCAGACCGGTACCGGCCGGTATCAGGTGTCCGCAGATTACGTTCTCTTTCATGCCCTCAAGGTAGTCAGTCTTGCCGTTGATTGCAGCCTCGTTGAGCACCTTTGTAGTCTCCTGGAACGAGGCTGCCGAGATGAAGCTCTTGGTCTGCAATGCGGCGCGAGTGATACCTTGAAGTATCTGTTCGGAAGTGGCGGGAACAGCATCGCGTACCACTACCTCACGAAGGTCTTTGCGCTTCAGGGCGGAGTTCTCATCGCGTAGTTTGCGAGCGGTGATAATCTGACCGGGTTGGAAGATTGTGCTGTCGCCGGCATCAACCACCACTTTCTTGCCCCAAATGCGGTCGTTCTCCTCGGCAAAGTCGAGTTTATCCACAATCTGCTGCTCAAGGAAGCGAGTGTCGCCCGGATCAAGGATATTCACTTTGCGCATCATCTGGCGGACGATTACTTCAAAGTGCTTGTCGTTAATCTTCACACCCTGCATACGATATACGTCCTGCACCTCGTTCACGATATATTCCTGAACGGCTGTGGGGCCCTTGATACTCAGGATGTCAGCCGGAGTAACGGCACCATCGGACAGAGGTGTGCCGGCACGTACATAGTCGTTCTCCTGCACGAGGAGCTGCTTGGTGAGAGGCACGAGATATTTCTTCTCCTCGCCGAGCTTGGAGGTAACGGAAATCTCACGATTACCACGCTTGATTGCGCCGAACTTAACCTCACCGTCGATTTCGCTGACAATAGCCGGATTAGACGGGTTGCGAGCCTCAAAGAGCTCCGTTACACGCGGCAGACCACCGGTGATGTCACCTGCACTGTTGGATGCGCGAGGTATCTTCACGAACACCTGACCGGGAGTCAGCACATCGCCGTCGTCAATAAGCAAGTGAGCACCCATAGGCAATGAGTAAGTGCGAATGATTTCGCCCTCATCGTTGAGAAGATGAGCTTCGGGAGCCTTGGTACGGTCCTTGGACTCTATCATAATCTTCTCCTTCATACCGGTTGCCTCATCGGCTTCAACGCGGTAAGTGACACCTTCCACCACGTTCTCGAACTTAACCTTACCGCCTTCTTCGCTGATGATTACGGCGTTGAAGGGGTCCCATTCGCAAATCATGTCTCCCTTGTGAACCGTATCGCCGGGCTGGAAGTAGAGTTTGGAACCATAAGGTATGTTGGCAGTGGTAAGCACGGCACCGCTGTTGGGCTCAATGATACGCATTTCACCCATACGGCCCACCACTATTGTGTTGCCGTCTTTATCTTTTACGGTACGGAGTTCGTCTATTTCAAGGCGACCATCGTAACGCGAAGTTACGTCTTTCACAGCTGCAACGTTACCGGCCACACCACCGACGTGGAATGTACGCAGAGTAAGCTGAGTACCCGGCTCGCCGATAGACTGGGCGGCGATTACGCCGACAGCCTCACCCTTCTGCACCATGCGGTGGTTGGAGAGGTTGCGACCGTAGCACTTCGCGCACACGCCCTTCTTGCTCTCGCAAGTGAGGACGGAGCGGATTTCAACCTGCTCGATGGGTGATTGTTCAATCTTGTCGGCTGCGGCTTCGGTAATTTCCTCGCCGGCATATACATATACCTCACCGGTCATGGGATCTACCACATCATGCACTGACACACGTCCGAGGATGCGCTCTGAAAGGGTGGCAACCACCTCCTCATTGTTCTTGATTTCGGTGCAAACAAGTCCGCGGAGTGTACCGCAGTCTTCCTCGTTGATAATCACATCATGAGCCACGTCGACCAGACGGCGGGTAAGATAACCGGCATCGGCAGTCTTCAACGCGGTGTCCGCAAGACCTTTACGCGCACCATGAGTTGAAATGAAGTACTCCAACACGGACAGACCCTCCTTAAAGTTCGCCAAAATCGGGTTCTCGATAATCTGACCGCCTTCGGCACCGGCCTTTTGCGGCTTGGCCATAAGACCACGCATACCGGAGAGCTGACGAATCTGATCCTTTGAACCACGGGCACCGGAGTCAAGCATCATATATACAGAATTGAAGCCCTGCTGGTCTTCCTGCATCTGCTTCATCAGAGTGGAAGCAAGTTTGGAGTTTACGTGTGTCCAAATATCAATCACCTGATTGTAACGCTCGTTACCGGTGATGAAACCCATGCGGTAGTTGTTGAGCACTTCCTCAACTTGTGCGTTACCCTCTTCCACATATTCGGCTTTCTCCTTCGGTATAATCACGTCACCGAGATTGAAGCTCAAGCCACCGCGGAATGCCATGCGGTAACCGAGGTTCTTGATATCATCAAGGAACTGTGCCGAGCGAGTCACACCGCAAGTTTTGATAACCTTACCGATAATTGTGCGCAGAGACTTTTTGGATATAATCTCGTTGACATATCCAATCTCTTTGGGCACATATTGATTGAAGAGGATGCGACCTACGGAAGTGTCTTTCTTAAGCACCTTGCAAGGCTTGCCGTCGGCATCAATGTCGTCAACCATAATAGTGACAGGCGCATGGAGAGTCACGGCTCCCTCATTGTAAGCGATTTCAGCCTCTTCCGGACCGTAGAATACGGAGCCTTCGCCCTTGTCGCCCTTGCGCAGCTTGGTGATATAGTACAAACCGAGTACCATGTCCTGCGAAGGCACGGTGATAGGAGCGCCATTGGCCGGGTTTAGAATGTTGTGGGCACCGAGCATCAGCATCTGAGCCTCAAGCACAGCCTCGTTGCCGAGAGGGAGGTGCACAGCCATTTGGTCACCGTCGAAGTCGGCGTTGAATGCGGTACAAGCGAGGGGGTGCAATTGGATTGCCTTACCCTCAATCATCTTGGGTTGGAATGCCTGGATACCGAGACGGTGAAGTGTCGGGGCACGGTTCAGAAGCACCGGGTGTCCTTTCATTACATATTCAAGGATATCCCATACCACCGGCTCTTTGCGGTCTACAATCTTCTTGGCGCTCTTCACTGTCTTCACAATGCCGCGCTCAATGAGTTTGCGGATAATGAACGGCTTATACAACTCGGCGGCCATAAGTTTGGGAATACCGCATTCGTGCATCTTCAGTTCCGGACCTACCACGATTACCGAACGTGCGGAATAGTCGACACGCTTACCGAGGAGGTTCTGACGGAAACGTCCTTGCTTACCTTTCAAGGAGTCTGATAGGGATTTGAGCGGACGGTTCACATCGCTCTTCACGGCGCTTGACTTGCGAGAGTTGTCGAGCAGGGAGTCAACAGCCTCCTGCAGCAGACGCTTCTCGTTGCGGAGAATTACCTCCGGAGCCTGAATCTCGATAAGACGTTTGAGTCGGTTGTTGCGGATAATCACGCGACGATAGAGGTCGTTAAGGTCGGAAGTTGCGAAACGACCGCCGTCCAGCGGCACGAGGGGACGCAGTTCGGGCGGAATAACCGGCACTGTTTTGAGTATCATCCATTCGGGTTTGTTGCGTCCGCGACTTGCACGGAAGCTTTCCACCACTTGCAGACGTTTGAGTGCGTCTGTCTTGCGTTGTTGGCTGCCGTCTTTGTTGGCACGGTCGCGCAACTCGAAGCTCAAGGCATCAAGGTCAATGTCTTTGAGCAAGTCAAAGATTGCCTCGGCACCCATCTTGGCGATGAACTTGTTGGGGTCATCGTCCGGGAGAAGTTGATTGCCTTCGGGCAGCTGTTCGAGGATGTTGAGGTATTGCTCTTCGTCTATGAGATCCAAGCGCTCCAGACCTTCTACCGGTCCGGGGTTGATTATCACATAGCGTTCGTAGTAAATTATTGAATCAAGCTTCTTTGAGGGAAGACCGAGCAAATAGCCGATTTTGTTGGGGAGGGAGCGGAAGTACCAGATGTGGGCTACCGGCACAACGAGTTCGATGTGCCCCATGCGTTCGCGGCGCACCTTTTTTTCTGTAACTTCCACACCGCAGCGGTCGCAGACGATACCCTTGTAACGGATACGTTTGTACTTACCGCAGTGGCACTCATAATCCTTCACCGGGCCAAAAATCTTTTCGCAGAAAAGACCGTCGCGTTCAGGCTTATATGTGCGGTAGTTTATGGTTTCGGGCTTGAGTACCTCACCGGAGCTTTTCTCCTTGATTTCGTCCGGGGATGCCAGACCGATGGTAATCTTGGAGAAACTGCTCTTTATTTTATTGTCTCTTCTAAAAGCCATATATGTTGTTTCCTGTTTTTTTGAACTAATATAACGTAAAATCGGGGCTTTTTATTGTGTGAGGAACAGGCAAAAACGCCACTCCCTCACACTTCTCTTATCAGTCGAGCGAAATGCTCAAGCCCAAGCCGCGGAGCTCATGCAGAAGTACGTTGAGAGACTCGGGGATGCCCGGTGTAGGCATCGGCTCGCCTTTCACGATAGCTTCGTAAGCCTTGCTGCGGCCTACCACGTCGTCACTCTTGATTGTCAGGATTTCCTGAAGGATGTGGGCTGCACCAAAGGCTTCAAGCGCCCAAACCTCCATCTCTCCGAAACGCTGACCGCCGAACTGTGCCTTACCGCCGAGAGGTTGCTGTGTAATAAGGGAGTACGGACCGATAGAGCGAGCGTGCATCTTGTCTTCAACCATGTGACCGAGTTTCAGCATATAGATTACGCCTACGGTAGCCGGCTGGTCAAAACGGTCGCCCGTGCCGCCGTCGTAGAGGTAAGTCTTACCGTAACGCGGCAGGCCGGCTTTGTCTGTCCATTCGTTCAAGTCATCGAGTGAAGCACCATCGAAAATCGGAGTTGCAAATTTCTCTCCGAGTTCGCGACCGGCCCAACCGAGAACGGTCTCGAATATCTGACCGAGGTTCATACGTGAAGGCACACCAAGCGGGTTCAGTACAATATCTACCGGGGTACCGTCTTCAAGGAACGGCATATCTTCCTGACGAACTACGCGGGATACGATACCCTTGTTGCCGTGACGACCCGCCATCTTGTCGCCTACACCGATTTTACGTTTCTTGGCGATATACACCTTGGCCATTTGCATGATGCCGGAGGGCAGCTCATCACCGATGGTAATGTCAAACTTCTTGCGACGCAGCTCGGAGTCAATCTCTTTGCTCTTACGCAGATAGTTGGTAATCGCGGCAGCTACCATCTGGTTCATGCGCGAATCGCCGCTCCAACGTGAGAGGTTGATGGTCTCAAAGTCAATGGTTGCGAAGTTGGCATCGTCAAATGAAGTACCCTTGGGAATGATTTCCACACCGATGAAGTCCTTCACACCGGAAGAAGTCTTGCCCTTGGTGATGGTGCGGAGTTTTTCAAGGAGAATGGCTTTGAGTTCTTCCTGCTTTTCTTCGTACTCAGCATCAAGTCTTTGCAGCTCTACATTGCCGCGAGCTTTCACTTTCTTCTTGGCACGCGAGAACAGGTTGGTGCCTATAACCACACCTTTAAGCGAGGGGCTTGCTTTGAGAGAAGCATCTTTCACATCGCCGGCCTTGTCGCCGAAGATTGCACGAAGCAGTTTCTCCTCGGGGGTGGGGTCGCTCTCACCTTTCGGAGTGATTTTACCAATCATGATATCGCCCGGCACAACGTACGCACCCACACGGATAATACCGCGCTCATCAAGATCCTTGGTGGCGTCTTCGCTCACGTTGGGGATGTCGGAAGTGAGTTCCTCTTCACCGCGTTTGGTTTCGCGTACCTCAAGTGTGTACTCGTCTACATGGACAGAAGTGAGGATATCCTCGCGTACCATACGTTCGTTCAGCACGATAGCGTCCTCATAGTTGTATCCTTTCCAGGGCATAAACGCCACTTTAAGGTTACGACCCAAAGCCAATTCGCCTTTCTCAGTGGAATATCCCTCGGTGAGGATGTCGCCTTTCTTTACTCGCTGACCGATGTTGCAAATCGGACGCAAGTCAATAGTTGTACCCTGGTTTGTACGGCGGAATTTGGGAATCTTGTATTCTTTTACAGCACTTTCAAATGAAACGTATTCCTCATCTTCGGTGCGGTCATATTTAATGCGGATTACGGTTGCGTCAACGTACTCGATTGTACCGGCGCCTTCTGCCATAATCTGAGTGCGAGAGTCGCGAATGAGCTGACCCTCAATGCCGGTACCAACGATGGGAGCCTCGCTGCGGAGCAAGGGCACGGCTTGGCGCATCATGTTGGAGCCCATCAACGCACGGTTGGCATCGTCATGCTCAAGGAACGGAATCAGAGATGCGGCGATTGATGCAATCTGAATAGGAGCTACGTCCATCATCTCAACCTGACCCGGCTCAACTATCGGGAAGTCGGCATCCTGACGTGCTTTCACTTTATTGCGAATGAATGTGCCGTCATCGTTCAGCGGCGCGTTGCCCTGTGCGATAATCTTGCCCTCTTCGTTTTCGGCTGTGAGGTAGATTACGTCTTTGTTGTTCAAATCCACCTGTCCATCGGTCACTTTGCGGTAGGGAGTCTCGATGAAACCGAGATTGTTTACCTTGGCGTACACGCACAGAGAAGAGATAAGACCGATGTTCGGACCTTCCGGTGTCTCAATCGGGCAAAGACGGCCATAGTGAGTATAGTGCACGTCGCGCACCTCGAAGCCGGCACGCTCACGACTCAGACCGCCGGGACCGAGAGCTGACATACGGCGCTTGTGGGTAATCTCAGACAAGGGATTTGTCTGGTCCATGAACTGGCTGAGCGCGTTGGTTCCGAAGAATGTATTTATTACGGAAGAGATTGTCTTCGCGTTAATAAGGTCAATGGGGGTGAACACCTCGTTGTCGCGCACGTTCATACGCTCGCGAATGGTGCGGCTCATACGGGCAAGACCTACACCGAACTGGTTGTAGAGCTGCTCGCCCACGGTGCGGACACGGCGGTTTGACAAGTGGTCGATATCGTCTACATCGCTCTTGGCATTGATAAGCTCAATGAGATATTTGATAATGGCCACGATGTCTTCGCGTGTAAGCACACGCACATTCATGTCGGTAGTCAGACCGAGTTTCTTGTTGATACGGAAACGGCCTACCTCGCCGAGGTCATAACGCTTTTCGGAGAAGAAAAGGTTCTGGATTACCTCTCGCGCACTTGCATCATCCGGCGGCTCTGCGTTGCGCAGCTGTCGGTAGATGTACTGAATAGCCTCGCGCTCGGAGTTTGAGGTATCTTTTTGCAGTGTGTTGAAGATGATTGAATAGTCAACCGCACTTACATTTTCTTTCTGCAGGAGGATTGTCTCCACGCCGCTGTCAAGAATTTCGGGGATATCTTCTTCAGTAATCTCCTGTTCGCGATCCTTGATTACCTCGTTGCGTTCCACTGAAACCACCTCGCCTGTTGCCTCATCGGGGAAATCTTCGATCCATGATTTGAGCACACGGGCAGCGAGCTTCTTGCCCACTACTTTCTTGAGGTTTGTCTCATTCACTTCAACCTCTTCCGCGAGATCGAATATGTTGATAATATCTTTGTCGTGTTCAAGACCGATAGCGCGAAGCAGTGTTGTAACGGGAAGCTTCTTCTTGCGGTCAATGTACGCGTACATTACATTGTTAATGTCAGTGGCGAACTCAATCCATGAGCCTCTGAACGGAATGATACGTGCTGAATAAAGCTTTGTACCGTTGGCATGTATGCTTTGACCGAAGAATACACCGGGCGAACGATGCAACTGGCTCACAACTACGCGCTCGGCGCCGTTAATAATGAATGTACCCTGATTGGTCATATATGGGATTGGACCCAAATAAACATCTTGGATTACAGTGTCAAAATCCTCATGATCGGGGTCTGTGCAGTACAGTTTGAGCTTGGCTTTGAGAGGCACGCTGTATGTCAGACCTCTCTCGAGACACTCATCTATTGTGTAACGAGGAGGATCAATGTAATAGTCAAGGAATTCAAGTACAAAATTGTTGCGAGTATCAGCTATTGGGAAATTCTCAGCAAACACTTTGTACAAACCCTCATTCTTACGCTGCTCCGGCGGCGTATCAAGCTGGAGGAAGTCTCTGAAAGACTTCAGCTGAATTTCGAGAAAATCCGGGTAAGGTAACGGATTTTTTACAGTGCCGAAATTAACACGTGGCTTTTCAGTTAACGATACGGACATTCGGTTTAGTTTAAAATGTTCTGTTATAAATTATTGGATCCCAAACGGAGTTTCACCTCCATTATTTGAATAATACCGTCTGCTGCACAAAAAGTAATATTTCAGCAAGGTGGCCGGAATCCGACAGTCAATTGTAGGGACGCACGGCTCGTGCGTCCGCATATGTAGATTGGTTTACCGATTTTCGGACGCATTGTTTGTGCGTCAGTTTATATTGTCCGGTTTGCCAATTTCGGACGCACTATCCGTGCGTCCCTACATTGCAAATCACAATTCCGGTTAGACACCTTGAATTGGAATTTCGGGTAGTTGTCGGGATTTGGGAATATGTTAAATTTTCTTAAAGAAATATAAATTTATCTAAAAGAAAATAAATTTTCTTAAAATTGAAAGTGCATAATACGCAAAAAGGTTAAGGACAATTTGTATGTCCTTAACCGTTTTTTGCTTATTAGGTGTCTGATTATTTCAGCTCTACTTCAGCACCGGCTTCCTCAAGTTGCTTCTTGAGACCTTCAGCTTCAGCTTTGGGAAGACCTTCCTTCACTGCACCGGGTGCGTTGTCAACGAGTTCCTTAGCCTCTTTCAAGCCAAGACCTGTGAGTTCCTTAACAAGCTTAACTACTGCGAGTTTGCTTGCACCGGGAGCTTTGAGGATAACATCGAATGAGCTCTTCTCCTCAGCTGCCTCGCCTGCTGCGGCGGGACCTGCTGCTACTGCTACTGCTGCAGCTGCGGGTTCGATACCATACTCTTCTTTGAGAATCTGAGCAAGTTCGTTTACTTCCTTTACTGTGAGGTTAACAAGTTGTTCTGCAAAAGCTTTCAAATCTGCCATTGTCGTATTTTGTTTTTTTATTATTTTTGAATTTAGTTTTCTTTCTTGGAGAGGGTTTCAAGGATGCCATGGAGCTTGCCGGCACCACTGTTAAGCGCACTGATAACATTCTTCGCCGGAGATTGCAGCAATGCCACAACGTCTGCGATGAGTTCGTTCTTGCTCTTGATATTGGCCAAGGTCTCCAAATTCTCTTCGCCAACATATACGGTTTCTTCCACATATGCTCCTTTGAGCATGGGGAGGGTATCTTCTTTTCCACGGAATTTCTTAATCAGCTTGGCGGGTGCATTACCTGAATTGCTGAGCAAGAGGGTAGTTTCACCGTGAAGAAGATCATAAAGACCACTGTAATCGTTTTCGCTTGCCTTGAATGCTTCTTTCAGAAGAGTGTTCTTCACGCAAAGCATTTTCACTTCAGCCTTGAAGCAGGCACGTCGAAGACTACTTGTCTTTTCGGCATCCAAACCGCTTGTTTGGGTAAGGTAGACACAGCTGTAGTCAGCCAATGTCTTGCCAATCATTTCTATAACTTGAGCTTTATCTTCCTTTTTCATTGTAGTTCAGTTTTAGTCGGTTACACCTTTAGTGTCTATTTTAACACCGGGACTCATTGTACTGGAAAGATAAATACTCTTGATATAAGTACCTTTAGCTGTTGCGGGTTTGAGCTTAATCAAGGTGTTGATAAATTCTTTGGCATTTTCCTTCATTTGTTCGGGGGTAAAGCTTACCTTACCGATAGAAGCGTGAACGATACCGTTTTTATCTACCTTGAAGTCGATTTTACCCTGCTTAACCTCTTTAACGGCCTTAGCTACGTCCATAGTTACTGTACCGCTCTTGGGGTTAGGCATCAGTCCGCGAGGACCGAGGATACGACCAAGTGCACCGATTTTACCCATGATGGCGGGTTGAGTGATGATTACATCAACGTCAGTCCAACCACCTTTGATTTTCTGAATATATTCGTCAAGGCCAACATAGTCAGCACCGGCTTCCTTGGCGGCAGCTTCTGCATCGGGGTTGCAGAGTACGAGTACACGCACCTGCTTTCCGGTGCCGTGAGGCAAGGAAACGACGCCGCGTACCATCTGGTTTGCTTTGCGAGGGTCTACACCGAGACGCACATCGATATCAAGAGAAGCATCGAACTTTGTGAAAGTAATCTCTTTCACCTTTTCGGCTGCCTCTGCGAGTGTGTAAGCCTTCCCAGCTTCAATCTTCGACAAAGCCAACTTCTGATTTTTTGTAAGTTTACTCATTTCAATTGAAGTTTATTAGTTAAGTTCAGGGAATGCCCCTTTCACGGTGATACCCATGCTGCGAGCTGTGCCGGCAACCATGCGCATGGCCGAGTCTAAAGTAAAACAGTTCAAATCAGGCATCTTGTCTTCTGCAATCGCTTTTACCTGATCCCAAGTGATTTCAGCTACTTTATTACGGTTAGGCTGTGCGGAACCGCTTTTGAGTTTGGCAGTCTCCTTGAGTTGTACTGCTACCGGGGGAGTTTTGACTACGAAGTCGAAGCTCTTGTCCGTATAGTAAGTGATGACTACAGGGAGTACCTTGCCGGCCTTATCCTGGGTACGGGCATTGAATTGCTTGCAGAACTCCATGATGTTGATACCCTTGGAGCCCAGCGCGGGACCTACCGGGGGCGACGGATTTGCTGCTCCGCCTTTAATCTGCAATTTGATTTGTCCAGCAATTTCTTTAGCCATTTCTTTCTTAAATTATTATATTGAACTCAGTGAGAAACCCCGAGCCGTAACATCTCGGTTTATTCTCTTTCTACTTGTGTGCAATCCAACTCCAAGTCTGTGGCACGACCGAAAATCTTAACCTCGACTTTAAGCTTCTTCTTATCTGCATTGACTTCCTTGACAACACCTGAGAACCCGTTGAAAGGTCCATCGGCTACTTTTACCGGCTCGCCAACCATAAAGGTTGCATCGTCTTCAAGGGAAGCTTCTTGAAGCTCGTCGGCTCTGCCAAGCATACGCATCACTTCCTGCTCGGTGAGTCTCTCAGGTTTCTGAGTGGTTCGTCCGCGCAAGAAGTCAATAACGTTGGTAGTGTTGCGAAGTTCGTATTCCACTTCTCCAATCAGCTCCGCCTCAACAAAGACATAGCCGGAATAGAGTGTGCGTTCCTTCACAACTTTCTTACCATTACGGGTGGTCATCACCTTTTCTGTAGGAATCAACACCTGCCATACATGTTTGCCAAGAGTGCCATTCTTGATAGCAGAATCAAGAATTTCCTTCACTTTTGCCTCTTTGCCGGAAATGGCGCGGAGTACAAACCAGCCTTTCTGTATTTCCTTGGGCTCGTCTTTGCGAGCTCCCGGTTTTGTTTCAGCCATTGATTACATCAGATAAAAGTTAGAAACTTAGTCCGTAAATGAATTCCATCAACGAGTTAAAAATTTGATCCACAACCCAAATAAACACGGCGATGATGATGGAAGCTATCAACACCAGCACTGCGCTGCTGATCAATTGCTTTTGAGTTGGCCAGGACACCTTGTAGACTAATTCATCGTAAGATGCCTTGATTGCACTAAATAGTTTCATTTGTTTTAAAAATTAGCACGGGAAGAGAGGCTCGAACTCCCGACACCCGGTTTTGGAGACCGGTGCTCTACCGACTGAGCTATTCCCGTGTATAAGGGCTTACCATAAATCGGCAAGCCCCGTTGTGTATGTAATTTTCAGAACTGATTAGTCTTCTACAATTGCTGTAATCTGACCGGAACCTACTGTACGACCACCTTCGCGGATTGCAAAGCGCAGACCGGGATCGCAAGCTACGGGAGTGATGAGCTTAACATCAATTTCCACGTTGTCACCGGGCATTACCATCTCAACACCTTCAGGAAGTGTAATCTCACCTGTTACGTCAAGAGTACGAATGTAGAACTGGGGACGATATTTGTTGTGGAACGGAGTGTGACGGCCACCTTCCTCTTTCTTCAGGATATAAACTTGAGCCTTGAAGTGATCGTGAGGTTTAACCATACCCGGGTGGCAGATTACCATACCACGCTTGATTTCGTTCTTGTCGATACCGCGAAGAAGGAGACCTACGTTGTCACCTGCTTCACCCTGATCAAGGAGCTTGCGGAACATTTCAACACCTGTAACAACAGACTTCATGTTAGCGCCAAGACCAAGGATTTGAACTTCGTCACCTACCTTAACAACACCCGCTTCGATACGACCGGTAGCCACTGTACCACGACCTGTGATTGAGAATACGTCCTCAACAGGCATCAAGAAGGGTTTGTCAATATCACGCGGAGGCAGCGGAATCCAAGTATCAACTGCGTCCATGAGTTCCATTACTTTCTCTACCCACTGGGGTTCGCCGTTGAGCGCACCGAGTGCGGAACCGCGGATGATGGGAGTTTCGTCACCGTCATACTCATACTGTGAGAGGAGGTCACGCATATCCATTTCAACGAGTTCAAGCATCTCTTCATCGTCAACCATATCGCACTTGTTCATGAATACAACAAGACGAGGTACGTTTACCTGACGAGCGAGAAGGATGTGTTCGCGAGTCTGGGGCATCGGACCGTCAGTAGCAGCAACTACGATGATAGCACCATCCATCTGAGCAGCACCTGTTACCATGTTCTTTACATAGTCGGCGTGTCCGGGGCAGTCTACGTGAGCATAGTGGCGGTTTGCAGTCTGATACTCAACGTGAGCAGTATTAATTGTGATACCACGCTCTTTTTCTTCGGGAGCGTTGTCGATAGAGTCAAATGAACGAGCCTCAGAAAGACCTTTTTCAGCGAGTACCTTGGTAATGGCAGCTGTCAGAGTAGTCTTACCGTGGTCAACGTGACCAATAGTACCGATGTTAACATGCGGTTTGGTTCTTTCGAATTTTTCTTTAGCCATAAGTTTGCTATATTATTTTTTTGATTTATGATTTACGTCTTGAAATGAGAAGAAATTGGAGCCGGTGGCGGGAATTGAACCCGCGACCTCTTCCTTACCAAGGAAGTGCTC
>JAMPIK010000019.1 GCA_023662865.1 Prevotella sp. | reverse complement strand
AGGGCTCTTTCGGCTCGGTGCAGCCGGGATGCGGTTGATGTTCGGGCTATGGATTTACCCCACGAAGACTCGTGCCTGTCGGAACTCGTTTTCGTGGGGTTAATGCTATGCAAGCGCACGCGCTTGGGGTGATTTCTTTTTTGGGGGGAGGGTGATTATTGATGCAAGCCGAATTCGGGGGCTATTTGTAACATGTAGGCTCGGGCGGCTTCGTGGTCGTTGGGAATCAGGCCATCAAGAATTGCATCTTTGATGCGTTCTTTCAGTTGTCCGATAGTGTCGCATGGGGGTATACCGAATGTTTCCATTATTTCGCGACCGTCAACCGGGGGCTGGAAGTTGCGTATTCGGTCTTTTTCTTCCACTTCGGCCATTCTTTCTCTAACGAGTTGGAAATTAGCAAGTATCTTTTGGACTTTGACGGGATTCTTTGAGGTAATGTCTGACTCGGCAAGTATCATTAAATCGGCAATGTCGTCTCCGGCCTCAAATATCATACGTCTTACAGCAGAGTCAGTCACTCCGTCTTCGCCCACTGATTGCGGACGCATATGCAGACCGACGAGTTTAGCAACGTATTTCATGTTGGCATTGAGTGGCATTTTCATACGTGCGAAAATTTTGGGAACCATTTTTTCGCCAATGAAATTGTGGTTATGGAATGTCCAGCCGAGCTTTGGGTCGTATTTCTTAGTGACGGGTTTGGCGATGTCGTGTAACAGAGCTGCCCAACGCAGCCAAACGTTATCTGATACGGCAGCTACGTTGTCAAGGACCTTGAGAGTGTGTGCGAAATTGTCTTTATGCCCGCGGCCATCAACCGTTTCAATTCCGGACAGAGCTTCCAGTTCCGGGAAAATGAGCTTGAGCAATCCGGAATCTTTGAGCAAATACCAGCCGATTGACGGCTTTGGAGAGTCCATGATTTTCATCAATTCGGTATTGATGCGCTCTTTGGTTATTATTTCAATTCTGTGAGCATTTCGTTTGATGGCTTCGAAAGTTTCAGAATGAATTTTAAAACGCAGTTGAGTTGCGAACCGAATAGCACGCATCATGCGCAAGGGATCATCACTAAAAGTGACATCCGGATCAAGAGGAGTGCGAATTAGCGAGTTATGGAGGTCAATAATGCCGTTGAAAGGGTCAAGCAGTTTGCCGTAAGAGTCGGCATTTACGCTGATTGCCATTGCGTTAATGGTAAAATCGCGGCGCGACATATCGTCTTGCAGAGAACCTTGACTTACAATGGGGTTGCGAGAATCGGGGGTATATGATTCTTTTCGCGCACCAACAAATTCAAGTTCAAGACCTTTGTGTTTTATTTGCGCGGTGCCATAAGTTCGGAATATGTTGATATGAGTTTTGGGGCCAAGCAGCCTGGCAACGGCCCGGGCCAATTGCACGCCGTCGCCTACCGTAACGAAGTCGATATCTTTGGAATGACGATTCAGGAAAATGTCTCTCACAAAGCCACCTACTATATATGTCTGCAACCCCAAAGTATCGGCTGCTTTGCCAACGATGCGAGCTGCCGGAAATGATATTTCCTTGACTAAATCCATTGTGTTTTATCAGAATGTTATATCGGAGAGTTCCTCGGAGAAAGGAGTGAGACATTCCAGGCCGGAGGGGGATACGCGATATGTGTTCTCCACACCGACGGCACCGACTTTGGGGACTACGAATTTCGGTTCAATGGCAAGCACCATATTCTCTTCAAGCACATCTTTTGAACGGGGGGTGATTACCGGCAGCTCATTCAGTTGAATTCCAACACCGTGGCCTATAAACGGAGCCTGCTGCAGATGCCCCATGAAGTATTTTTGCAGGTCTTCAGCCTCAACAATCTCTTTTGCTTTATGATAAAGGTCGGCAACCGGGACACCGGGCAGAGCCATTTTTTCAAGCTCGCGAAGTATACGGCGCGAACATTCGTGACATTTATGTGTAAAGTCATCAACCGAGCCGATGCTCCATACACGCGTCATATCAGACTGATAGCCGTTAAAGTTACCACACATATCGACCATAACGGTAGTGCCCGGGCGCATAGTGCGACCATCGGCACCAACAGGCAGAGAGAGGTCTACCCCACCCCCGCCGACAGCGAAGTCGTAAGGAGTAGGATTGTCGGCGTTATCACCGTTCAATACACTACCCATGTTTATCTCCATGAGTCGCCCGGAGGTACGATAATATCCGAGGCAGCCTTCCAGGCGGAGCAAACGTTCCACTTCAATCTGGAATTCCACGTCTGTCATATCTTCTTTATATATGCGAGGAATTTTGTGATACGCGGAGGCTTGTTTTATACCGTCTTCGTGAATTTTTTTAATTTCGAGTTCCGTTTTCACCATTCTTGCTCTGCGCATACAAGTAGAAGCATTGGCAAGAGCTTTCGGCTTGAGAGCATTTTTGAGCCGCTCAACATCTGAATATGAAATATCATCAAGTTCCAGACCGAGAGTTGAGGGGAGTTTCAGACCGAGTTTTTGGAGTTCAGCTACTATCTGTTCCGGCTTGCGAATATATATCAAGTCATCGCCATGCAGTTCCACAGGTCTGATGACGAACATAAGACATCTGCCTTGAGCCGGCACATATACATAGCCGCGAAATACGGCTCCGGTGAGATAGTATATATTGGTGTTGTCAGTAATAAGTAAAGCGTCAATGCCGGTAAGAGCCATTTGTTTGCGCACTTTTGATATGCGCAATTGACATTCCGGAGTAAACTGTAGTGTCTGCATGTTGTTAGAGTTTTTGGATTATGATACCAACGCTAATCAAGCCTTGGAGGTTTTCGCATGGCATTGCATGATACAAGCACAGGGAATATCGGGGAGGGAGCGAGGAGTTTTTGAGCAGAGTGTCGGTGAGAGTATAAATACCTTTTGACTGCGAGGCGAGCCAGTTTCCGTCTGTATCAATCATAGGTATCCGAAGGGTGTCGGGGAGCGCCGTACAAGAGTCGAGAGATTGAGTAAGAGGCATAATCAGAGAGGCATACGGATATTGATCCGTGTGTCGCAAGGAGAGGATTACGTTGTAACGAGCCGAGGGTTCGTCAAGCATATTCGAATCGAGCCTTTCGGTGCTGAAGCGGCAGTATTCTCTGCAATTCCAACCACTCTCCGGTATATCTACAAAGTCGGAAAAGATAACTTTCGGGCTGTTGCCGCAAGCCGCAAGACTTGCAGCGATTAAAGACACAACCATCGTCAGACAAATATATCCGACTATGCGATTTGAAATATTATGCGGTGCCGATGTGGTCATTGTCCGATTTCGGTTTCGACTTCTGTTGTTTATTTTTATTTCTGCCCGGTTTCTCTTTTCTTTCAGGCTTCTTATCCGGGGCGGATTGTTGCATGCTCTGAGAAGACTTCTTCTCTTGAGAAACAGGATTATTTTTCTTTTTATCTTGATAAGCAGCGGCACCGGACCGTTTCTTTTTCTTTTTACTTTTGTCGAAACGGTTTATATTGTCCTGACCTACAAGTTCGACAAATTCCGTCTTTCTGCGTGCCGGGGCAGCATCTTCAAGCGAGTCTACTTTTTTACCCTGTTTATTGATTTCAATAATTTCTTTTACACGTTCGGCGGGAATTGTGACGCAATTTACCGGTGCATGTTTATCGGTGGAATATGTCATCATGCCTGACATTATATCGCTCTTAAAATGGTAATAAGTAGAGTCTTGCGTTTCGAGAGGAATAGATTTATCGGGGAGCTTGCGCGAAGCCTCCATGTAAGCATCCACCTCAAAGTTAAGGCAACATTTGAGTTTTGCGCATTGCCCCGCGAGCTTTTGCGGATTCATGGATAAATCTTGAAAACGAGCGGCACTTGTGCCAACGGAGACGAATCCGGTCATCCAAGAAGAGCAACAAAGGGGGCGTCCGCAAGGACCGATACCGCCAATGCGCCCGGCTTCCTGACGTGCACCTATTTGTTTCATTTCAATGCGCACCTTAAACGTGTCGGCAAGCACACGAATAAGCTTTCGAAAGTCAACTCTCTCATCAGCAAGATAATAGAATATAGCTTTGGCACCATCGCCTTGATACTCTACATCTCCGATTTTCATATTCAACTGCAAGTCTTCGGCTATCTTGCGAGAGCGAATCATTGCATCTTGCTCCTTGGCCTTTGCATCTTTAAACCGCTCGATATCAGAGGGACGCGCAATTCTGAAAATTTTCTTGAATTCGTGATCTGGCTTAAGATTGGCTTTTTTGATATGTAGCTGCACTAGCCGACCCACCATGGTAACCTCGCCGATATCGTGTCCGGGAGATGCTTCCACGGCTACGAGGTCGCCCATATGAATATCCAATCCGGAAACGTTTCTATAAAAGCCTTTACGCGTGTTTTTAAATTGCACTTCAACCAAGTCAAAGTCGGAAGCATCGGAGATACCTTCGAGCCAATTTGTAGCATACAGTTTGCCACGCGGCGGTTCGGAGATATTGGCTCGGGGACAATTGCCGCAAGAGCCGCACTGTCCGTCCAAACCGTGTGCACAATCCAGACAATGCCCTTCGACATTTTCAGGAATCTGTTGCGGTGATATGTTGTTATTTTCCATATCCGACATAAGTGTCATTTAGCGTAACTTACGGCGCGAGTTTCGCGGATTACGGTAATCTTCACCTGGCCGGGATATGTCATTTCGTCTTGAATCTTTTTGGCTATCTCGGCAGAGAGTTTTTCCGTTTCAACATCAGAAATCTTCTCGGCGCCTACAATCACACGCAGTTCGCGACCGGCTTGAATTGCGTAAGTTTTAATCACCCCGGGATAAGAGAGTGCAAGCTGCTCCAAGTCATTAAGTCGCTTGATATATGCCTCTACAATTTCACGGCGAGCACCGGGACGAGCACCGGAAATGGCATCACACACTTGAACAATGGGCGCAAGCAGGGATGTCTGTTCCACTTCATCGTGGTGTGCTCCTATGGCATTGCAAATGTCGGGTTTCTCTTTGAATTTTTCGGCGAGTTTCATGCCGAGCAGAGCGTGCGGAAGTTCAGGTTCATCATCGGGTACTTTACCGATGTCATGCAACAAGCCGGCACGGCGAGCCTTTTTGGGATTTAGGCCGAGTTCCGAAGCCATGACAGCACACAGATTAGCCGTTTCGCGAGAATGTTGCAAAAGGTTTTGGCCGTAAGATGAGCGATACTTCATGCGACCCACCATGCGAATCAGTTCGGGATGCAAACCGTGGATACCAAGGTCAATTGCAGTTCGTTTACCGGTTTCGATAATCTCTTCTTCCACCTGACGGCGTACACGCGCCACAACTTCTTCAATACGAGCCGGATGGATACGACCGTCGGCCACGAGTTGGTGCAGAGCCAGGCGGGCAATCTCACGGCGTACCGGGTCAAAACCGGAAAGCACGATAGCCTCCGGGGTATCGTCTACAATGATTTCAATGCCGGTAGCGGCTTCCAATGCACGAATGTTGCGCCCTTCACGACCGATAATACGGCCTTTTACTTCATCGGAATCTATATGGAACACCGTCACGCTGTTTTCAACGGCGGTTTCAGTGGCCACACGTTGAATACTTTGCACCACGATGCGCTTTGCCTCCTTTGTAGCAGTCATGCGCGCATCGTCCATAATATCATTGATATAAGAGGCGGCAGCGGTTTTTGCTTCGTCTTTCAGGCTCTCGATGAGGCGTTCTTTTGCCTCCTCGGCAGAAAGACCGGAAAGATGTTCGAGCTTTTCGGTAGCATCGGAGTGCATTTTATCAACCTCGGCAATGCGAATAGCGAGTGCTTGCTGCTCTTTTTCAAGGCGATTTTGGAGATTGTCAAGTTCGTTTTTGCGTTTACCAAGCTCCGAACCTTGCTCTTTAAGTTGGATTTCGCGTTGCTTTGCACGCGCTTCGCTTGCCTGCACTTTTTGCAACCGCTGCGAAGCCTGCTTCTCAGCATCATTTTTAATTTTGAGTTCCTGCTCTTTTGCCTCAAGTATTTTCTTTTCTTTAATAACTTCGGCTTGGCGGTTGGCCTCATCAATAATTATGTTAGCCTGCGAAGACGCATCATTTTTACTTTTGTTTTTTGCGACATTCATGCCTATAAGGAAGGTAACAACTGCTACCACAACGGCTGCGCAAATTATAATTACAGTTTCCATTTATTTATATATATATTTGATACTAAACAAGTTAACTTAACACAATAAAAAAAAAACAGCTGTCGGCCATGGGCAAACAAGCCGATAGAAAAATGAAACGGAAACGAAAAGGGGAAAGTGTGGTGCGAGTAAAATCCGGACAACGAATTATCAGGTACGCACAATCAGGTCGCTGACCTGCTTGTCAAAGTCGGAAAGTTGGCGGGCAATCTGTTCGCGGCTTTTTGAGAGTGCGAGATAATATGAGGCGTATTGATAAGTCATCATGGCGAGCAGTTCCTGTTCAGACTTTGAGGGGAACATGCGCCGCCAGTTGTCAAAGAGTTCGGCCACGCGCCGCTCTGTTTCGCGCACATGGTCTTGCTCATCAAAGCCGACAGTGAGCGGTATGCTCATTCCGGCTATCTTAATACGCATTTTTATTTTGTCAGTATCTTTCATTATTATAAGTCGCGCAGAGTAAAGATGTCAGGGCATCAATCGTTGCGAAGCTGAGCGATACATTTATCCACTTTTTTCACCAATTCGGTAATCAGAATTCTTGAGCGGAGCACATCATCTTGCGTAGGTGCTACTTTATGAGAAATTCTCAAGTACTCGATTTGAGTGTTCGCCTGTTCAAGAAGAGCGGTGAGCTTTTGCACTTGCTCTTTGAGTTCCTGACATTCGGCCAAAGCCGAGTCTCTCTCTGCTTTGACAAGGAGATATTTATCGGTAAGCAACTTCAAGTTGCCGCCCAAATTTTTTAATATGTCAGGAATATTGGCGGACATTTCCATTCCAAATTTTTACAAAGTTAACAAGAAAAACCGATTTGGCAAAATAAATATTTTGCAATATCGGCGAACTGAATTCTAAAGGTTTGTAAATCAAATTTATAAACATCTTAGTACCAGGTTACGCCATTTGAACGAGATGAGCGTTTGTCGTACTTGAGGTCTTGCAACACGGAGCTCTTCACTGCAATATGGAAATTGTAGCTCTTGTAGGGGCCAACCGGCACGAAAGAGGCGGTCATGGTAAAGCAGTGCAGGTCTCGCGACACACTGCAGTTCATGTAAGCAATCTTTTTCAAGTCAAAATTATATGAGGCGGAAAAATTGAAATTCCAGTTCTTTGTGGGGCGGAAACTTCCGGAGAGCGACAAGTTTTGAGTCCACTTACCATCGTATTCCATTTTATCGTAATTAAATGCTCCGTAGGCGTAATTAAGCGAATAATTGAAAGAAAGAGACCATGGGAATGTCCATGCTTCATAGCCATCGGCGTCAGACGAAGACTCGTCTGAATTATTGTTTCGCCGCCGGGCAGCGGCGGCGCGGTCGGCAAATGAGCCGCCGGACTCTTCCTCTTCATCGTCCGGATCGGTAAGCGAGCCATCGTTATTGTTATCGGAGGAGGAGTCCTTCTTCTTGCGGAACGTGTCTTGATTTATTGTGTAGGAGAATGATGTTCCGGTGGAAGAGAGACGGGGCAAGCCTTTGTGGCCGATGCGGAGCTTGTTTATGCGCACCGGTGTGCCGGCACTGTTCAGACCGTACAAGTAAGGATCCCACGTTGCAGAGAGGTTAAGATTGAAGCTGCGGGTCAGCCTCAGCAAAACTGAGGTATTTATATTACTCCAATTAAGGGAGTCGGCGGCGAGATTGTAGCTTTGGGCGATTGTAAAGTTCTCGATAAGCGAGATTTTCTTCACTCCGGTAGAGTCGTTGTCGCTCTTCACTTTCATCTCAAGGTTGTTGGCCAAAGACAATGACACCACTCCTTGCTTTCCGGCACCCGGCACACCGAACAGGGAGTTTTGGAAATAGGAATATCGGGTAGGTTGCACATTCTCTCCGGGGCGCTGATATGAGTCATAGATTCCCCAGAAAGGGTCGGAGAAGTCCGGGGAGGCGGTGAAGGAGACGGTGGGGGTCATCACATGGCGTATCATTTGCACCTTGTCACCCAAAAATTTCATCGGCTTCCAGAAACCGTAGATTTTGGTATCGAGAGAGACTGAGGCATTGAAATCAAAGACATTGTAAAAACCATATGTTGTGTCGAGTACCTCAGCTGATGCCACCGGATCCCAGTCGCGACGCACTTTCTGAAAATACATACGATCGTTCAAAGTAATTGACGGTGAGATATTTATATATTTGAAGAGCGAGAAAGTGGCACTTATGGGAATATAGTGCTTCATGGCATTGCGCCAGTCTTTAATCAGGCTCTTCTTAAAGAACTCGTTTTGCTTGGCGGTGAGTGAGTTTTGGAATTGGCCGGAGTAAGAAATGCGTATTTTCTCATACCATTTTTCCGAGCCGACGGCCTTTTTACGCTTGAAAGGAGCCGTTTGGGATAATGTCACAGTCAAGTTCGGGAAAGAAACGGCCAACGTGGAGTCTTGAGTACGTTGAGCAATATTGGCATTGGCTGATATTGACCATTTGGAGCGCGGCGGACGGTATGTGACATTCACCGTTGAGCTCTTTGTGTTTTCTGTAAACGAACTGTTATAGTATGAGTTAAGGTCGTTGCGCGTATATCCTGAAGTGGTAAAGTTTACAGATGCGGAGAATGAGAGATTTGGATTTGCTTTCTGATCTTGAGTGTGAGTCCAGGCTATGCGGAAGTTGTTTTGTTTGGCATAGTCGGGATCGCCTTTATCGCCGCTGATGGTAGTAAGGTAAGAGATGTCAAAGTTGCCGCGATAGCGGTAGCGTTTCACATATGTGCTGTGAGCAGACACTCCCCATGAGCCGCGTGTGTAAATTTCTCCACGCAAGGCAAGGTCCACATTGTCGTTTATGGCAAAGTAATATCCGCCGTCGCGGAGATAGAAGCCGCGATTGTAATCTTCGCCGAATGAGGGAAATATAATACCGGAAGAATAGTCTTTGTTAAACGGGAAGAAGCCGAAAGGCAGGGCTAACGGAAGAGGCACATCGGCCAATACCATATACACCGGACCGGTGACAATATTTTTTTTCGGACGCATCTTTCCCTTTGTCACTTGAAAATAGAAGTGAGGGTGTTCGTGGTCGGAGCAGGTGGTATAGCGTCCGCCCATGAGGTTGAAAGTGCCGTCTTCCATTTTCTTCGTGACTGCTCCGGTAAGGTATCCTTCGCCTTGCTCAGTGATGATATCGGTAATATACCCGCGCTCTGTCTTGAAGTTATACTTCATTGTCTTGCTCTGATACTCGCCCGAGCCATCGGAGAATACGGGATAATCTTCCTCTTTCTTATCAGGAGAGAGGTAGGCGGATTTGTCGGGCATGAGGGAGTCGGGAACAGATGCGGAGGCATACACGGTAGAGGAGTCCATCGACATTTCGATGCGCCCGGCGTTGAGGTCTACTTCTCCATACTTCACGGTACTGTTGCCGTACATTATCGCATGGTTTGTGCCATACATTACAACCGAGTCCTTTGCCGAGAAATCAACGACCTGCTCAAGATCCACTTTATGGCGAACGAAGGGGGAGACGGCTATACGCGAACTGTCGTTTGCCATCGTATCCGGCAAGAGGCGTATAAACCCGTTCTCCAAGGGGACATCAGAGGTATCAACCGGCACAGTGTCCGGAGCTGTAATCCGTAGTGTATCCCTGTCCGTACGCGAAGCACCGCGGACAAGCTTACCCTTACCGGTAATGCTTGTCTGTGCCGACACACCAATCCAAACCAGCGCGATTGCTCCTAATATGTAGATTATTGTACGCCTCAACAGACTATTAATGGCTGTGTTTCAACTTGCAAAATTAGCGATTTTTATCGTTATAATGCCGGTGAGTTTGTTACAATATGTTAAAGTTTTTTAACCTCCATATTAATTTCTTGATTTTCAAACAATTAGGAGAATATCACATGTAGCTGTACGAAGCGTTCGAGCGAGCCGTAGCCGAACTGCTGCATTTGACTTATGATTTTCTCAACCGATTTCTCGGTGCGCAAATCTCGCGATTTGGAAAAAAATTTATCAGCATAACAGATTAGCTTCTCTTCCAAAGAGAGCGGCAACATATCTCTATGAGGCAAGGGCAGGTGTTCTGCCACAATCTGCTCTTTTGTAATGCCGGAGCCGGTGTGGCGTTCGCAAACAAGAGCATGATGCGGCAG
Organism: Prevotella sp.; assembly: GCA_023662865.1. Lineage (GTDB taxonomy): Bacteria > Bacteroidota > Bacteroidia > Bacteroidales > Muribaculaceae > Lepagella. Next base: position 33,055 of record JAMPIK010000019.1, on the reverse strand, counting down.
GCCTTCGACTTCGAGAATTTCGCGTCCGCAAACTCCGTGGCGTATGTAGGGTTCATCGCCGTAGCAGCTGATACCCGGAGCATCTACTCTCTCCACTCCGATGTCGTGAAGCATTGCCGCTTCTTGTACAAAAGCAATATCAATGTCAAGGTGTTTACGTTCGGCTATTTCAAGAGCCTTGTCGCGCACGGCCTCGCTGTGGCCGATGAGAATTTCTCGCAACTTGACGTTACCGGCTGTGTATTTATTAATTATATCAAGCGGATTCATTTCAAAAATACAGGGGCGACAATATGCCGCCCCTTATTTAATTATTGTGAAATCACGAATTATTCGGGAAGGATTTCGCACCAGTTGTGAGTGTCTTCAATCTCACCGTACTGTATGCCTCGGAGTTGGTCGTAAAGTTTCACACTCCAAGGACCGGGAACACCGGGTTCGCCGAATGTAAACTTGCCACCATTGTCGAGGTCATCAATTTCACCGATGGGTGAAATAACGGCAGCGGTACCGCAAGCACCCACTTCCTCAAAAGTGCTGAGCTCTTCTACCGGAATATGACGCTGCTCTACTTTCAGACCGAGGTCTTCGGCCAGCTGACGCAGACTCATATTGGTGATTGAGGGAAGAATTGAGGGTGAGAACGGAGTGATATATGTATCGTTTTTAATTCCGAAGAAGTTTGCAGCGCCGCACTCATCGAAATATTTCTTCTCTTTGGGATCGAGATAGAGCATTACGGAGTAGCCGAGTTCGTGAGCCTTTTCGCCGGCCACGAGAGAAGCTGCGTAGTTACCGCCCACCTTGATTGAACCGGTACCTTTGGGAGCAACACGGTCGTATTCGCGGCTCATGCATACTTTTGTGGGTTTGAATCCATCTTTGAAGTAGGGGCCGACCGGAGTTACGAGCATGATAACCATATATTCATCGGCCGGCTTAACACCTACACGTGCGGAAATACCGATTTCCAGCGGACGGATATAAAGGGAAGCGCCTGTGCCATAGGGGGGAATGAAGCGTTTGTTGAGCTCGACAACTTTGCGTACCATGTCGCAGAAAAGCTCTACGGGCATGGGCTGCATGCTGATACCTTCGGCACTGCGAATAAAGCGCTTGGCATTCTCTTCCATGCGGAAGATACGGATTTTGCCGTCTTTGCCGCGGAAGGCTTTCAAGCCCTCAAAGCTTTCCTGACCGTAATGCAGGCAAGAAGCGGCAATGTGAAGGGGTACATATTCCGAGTCGGACACTTCAATGGGTCCCCATTTGCCGTCCTTGTATGTACAGCGCACATTGTAATCGGTTTTCATATAGGAGAACGTAAGGTTCTTCCAGTCAATCTCTGTCTCTTTCATGTTATTGGATTTATTGTATAAGTATCTGTGTCTTAAAGAGCTACCTTACATGTAATATCTCCGGCTTTCACGATAAACAAGCCGTGAGTGCCTAAATTCAGCTGCGAGACGCCGGCCGGGATTGTGCTTGAGCTGACGAGCTGACCGAGAATGGAGAATACTTTTACCTGCACCGGCTTGGAAGTATTAATCATAATAATTCCGGGCAGGGTGCATATCTCGATTTCGGAAGTGCGGGTTACGATGCGCCCCTCCGAAAAGCGTTCCACTCTCTGGCTTTCCCACGACCGTGCCGCCTGCAAATCCATGGCAGACAAAGATATGCAAGCAATTGTCATGATTATGTAGCTCCAAAATTTCTTCATAGGCTAATCATAAATGGTATCACCCTTTTCAAATGCCAAAATTACAAATTATTTTTCAAACCGCAAAACATAAAAAAATTAACGCTTGTCCTCATATTGGACAAGCGTCAATATTAATGGTTTAACCGCAGCGGAGTTACTTATTGGTGTCAACCATAATGGCCACTCCATCGGCTACGACAGAAGTGTCAGTACCCTCTTGGGGCATTACCAACTCTTCGCCTACCACTCCGGCTACTGTCTCGGTTGTGTCTTCTTTTGTTTTACTGCAGGCCGCTGTGGCAAGCACTATTGATGTCATTGCACCCATAAGAATCATCTTTTTCATAACTGTCTTTTGTCTTTTTTACTTTCGTGAATATAAACGTCTGTAAGCGTGGAATGTTTGCTGTTTTAAGAAAAAATCAGTAATTTTGTGGCTATGAAAAAGTTTTTGACCGCAAGTGTGGCAATTGTTACCGCTTTGAGCGCATACTCATCAGTAAATGTTGATAAGATAGACCCGCCGCATTGGTGGGTGGGAATGGCAGACAGTTCTTTGCAATTGCAAGTGTATGGTACCGATATAAAAGGTGCGGATGTGAGCATTGCGCCCTACCCCGGTGTAAGCATTGACTCGATAGCTCGCCTCAACAGAAGCGACAATTATATGTTTGTTTACCTCAACGTCAGTTCGGAAGCAAAGCCGGGCACTCTCAAGCTGACTTTCACCGAGGGCAAAGATAAGAAGACAGTGAAATATGAGTTGCTTGCCCGCCGCAAGCAGAAAGGAGCTCAAGGATTTGACGCATCCGATGTTCTATATATGGTAATGCCGGATCGATTTGCCGACGGCAACCCGGGCAACAATGCCGGCTCCGGAAAAGACCTGCGTTTCCCGGTGGGTGCCAACCGCGACAACCTTAACGTGCGCCATGGCGGCGATCTCAAGGGGATTGCGGACCATATCGATTATATCGACTCGCTGGGCGTGACTGCTATCTGGTTCAACCCGGTGCTTGAAAATGATATGCCGGGAGGTTCATACCACGGCTATTCAACTACCGACTATTATAAAGTAGACCCTCGCTTCGGCACAAACCGGGAATATGCCGCCCTCATCGAAAATTTGCATGACCGAGGCATCAAGACCGTAATGGACATGATTTTCAATCATTCCGGCTCGGAGCATATCTGGAAACGAGATACCCCTTCTTCGGATTGGTTCAACTTCCCCGATGGATATGTGCAGACAAATTACCGCCTCTCCACAATTACCGATACTTACGCATCAGACTATGACCGCAAACTGGCGGTAGACGGCTGGTTTGTCGAGACTATGCCGGACCTCAACCAGCGCAATCCGCACCTGATGAAGTATCTGACGCAGAATTCAATCTGGTGGGTGGAGGAAGCGCAAATTGACGGTATACGCATGGACACTTACCCTTATGCCGACCGCGAGGCAATGGGGCAATGGGTGGACGCCGTGCTCAAACAATATCCGAATTTCAATATCGTAGGTGAATGTTGGTTTGCCGACCCGGCCGGTGAAATGTATTGGCAAAAGGGCTCGAAATTGGCTACCCCCGACACCGACACCCGGCTGCCCGCCGTAATGGACTTCGCGTTCATGATAAAGAGCCGTGACCTCGTTCCTTATAAGGAAGACACAGACCCATGGAACGGCCTTAACAAAATCTATGATCACCTCGCCTTGGACTATATATATGCCAATCCGATGCAGGTACTTCGCTTCCTCGACAACCACGACACGGAGCGCATGATGCTGACACACCCGGAAAGTCTCGAACATTGGAAACAAGCTCAAACCATACTGCTCACCATGCCGGGTATCCCTCAAATATATTACGGTACGGAGTTGCTTATGAGCGGCGACCGCAAGCTCGGCGACGGCAATGTACGCCGCGATATGCCGGGAGGCTTCCCGGGAGATTCCGTTAACGCCTTCACACGTGCCGGACGCTCTCCTATGCAAAATGAGGCATACGACTTCCTCAGCACTCTGCTCAATTGGCGCAAGGGAAACAAAGCCATCGGCGAAGGCAAGATGATTCATTTCATGCCCACCAACGGGATTTACCTGTATAAGAGATTTGTGCCGAACACTGACAATGAAGCAATTGTTCTTCTTAACGGGCGCGACAAGGAGCTTGACATAGATATGAGCCGATATGAGCAAATGTTCACCCCCGGCACACGATACCGCGATGTGCTTTCCGGCAAAGAGATGGTGCCGTTTGCCGCTGACCACTCTCAACGCAACGTAAAATTCGCCCCTCGTGAAATCTTAATACTTGAACCGTTGAAATGAAGAAACTTATATACATGGTAGCGGCTGTGATATATGCGACAGCCATGCTCCCGGGCTGCAAACCCACCGAGAAGAATTACAAGTTGGCCTACTACAAGGCCATGAACAAACAGCGTCAAGGCATTACCGAAGATCAATATGATATGATGCTGGCCGAATCCCTGCCCCGATATATGCACACGCCTACCGACAGCATCCGTGCTTTTACGGAAGCAATTATATGGCAATACACCCCGGCGGCAGTTGACTCCGGGCGAAAGGCAGATCCGGCTCCGTATAATTTGGCAATAGGTAAATATTCAATGCTCACCAATGCAAAAGCACACGCCGACAGACTCGCCGCCGACGGTTGGAAATCATATGTATTGCGCAATGGCGAGCCTGTTTATTATGTAATTGTCAAAATGAGCGACAACCTTGACACGGTAGCCCGGGCGGCACATAAATACCGCGAGAGTTACCCCAACGGCACAATCTCTCTGCACGAACCCATGGCTATCATTCCATTGTCACGCCGATAATCCCGTCAGAGAGTGAACGCGGAGTTGTGTGTGGAGAGGGTCTTCAGATAGTCTTTGCGATCCTGCTCCACGAGAGCGTCCAGACGTGCCGCCGCATTCTCGGCTTTGGAGATTACCTCTTTCAGCGGCTTGTCAAGCACACTGTATATCCATGCCAATTCGGTAGCGGCAAACTGTTCGTGAGCCTGTTTCAGAATAGCCGTTATCTCTTCAAGGCTGTCGGCTTCCATGGCGTTTTCCATAACAGATAACGGGAGTATCTGGCCGCCGAGGTCGCGCCATTCCACTGATTGAGGAGCCGCTTCAATACCTTCCTCTTTCGCCTTTTTAAGCTTGCCGAATACGTATTTGGCTATGGCAAGGGTATAAAATTCAATGCCGCGCTCCAAATCTTTTGCCCTCAGATACACATTTTTATAGCGCACCTGCCAGGAAGAATTAACATCAGCTTGCTTCAACTCATCAAGTATATGCAGCGCGTCAATCATAGCCCCGACTGTAATGGGATTGAGTACTTCAAAGTTGATATTGTCGTGCAGCGGCACCCTGCCCTTGACGCGGCGGTCGCGTTTTGGCCATTTCAACTCATCGCGCATCAGTCCGCAGCTCTTGAGCATGAGGCCGGGCATTACCAATGTAGATCCGTCGGACTGTCCGAAAAGATACGAGAACGGGAACGATGCGGTGTCCGGGTGCAACTTATGCGCACCCATAAGCAATGAGAAAGCACCCACACGACCTCCCCACATTATATAAGAGGAGGAGGCGCATTTCACACCGCGCTGCATTACCCCCCAATGCACCGGGCCGAGCTTATACTTGTGGTTGGACGAATTGGTTCCGCTCCCGGCATTAAAGAAAGAGTATTCACCGCCAATGAGTAATGAAGACTTGTGCATACTCACCGTGTAAGGACCGGCCATTATGGCACAGGCCTCGCCATTTTCCATTGAGCAGTTGGCAAAGAACAGAGAATCGTGAGCCGTGAAGCGTTTTTCCAACTCAACCCCCTGCCCCACATAGCAACGGCGCAACAGAGTGCCGGAGTCTACATGTGCATCTTCCACTATAAAATCTTCTGCATCAACATCATTGCCCACCAGCGTAAGTGAATGGTCATATGTGCCGTTGCTGATAATGGTGCCGTTCTTAAGATAAGATGCACCCAACACACGTACTCCCGCTCCTATGCGTACATTAAATATATAGCGAGTGTCTTGCACCACAGCACCCTTTCCAATAGTTGGCACACGAGGTGAGCGTTCTCTTATCTCTTCGAGCATGGGCAGGAAGGTGTCTTCAGTCCATGCCGGGCGGTGAGCCATGAGCCATGCCAGTTGTGCGGTAAGCCCCGGAAAAATATACACGGGGCGTGAGCCGGTCTCATCAAGTACGCTCACAGCAGTGCCCACGCCGTAATCAGCTTCCGGCTCGGCGAGAATTCTACCCACATTCTCAATCCGCGCCATATCATCTATCACAAGCCCTTCAAGGCGCCCCGCCACTCCGCATATGAACACATTGTCTCCTATCACACAGTCCTTAATCATCGCGCTGTATATACCCTGCTCTACATCGGTATCGGCTTGGAGCATACCTATCTTTACCGTTCCGGCAAATCGGGTGGAGCGCACCATACGCAGGTCTATACCCTCGCGGATATACACATTGCTCCAGTCCGGACAATAGCAAGCCTGCCCTTTGAGTTGGGTAATCTCTGCCGGGGTCAGGGAGCGGTACGGCTGCATATATGATGGTTTATCAGCTTTCGGTAGTGTCGAGGTCGTCATATTTTTGATACAAAAAATCGTTATATGGAAATCTTTCAGCGTGGATTTGACGCGCCTTCTCGTATAGCATCTGCTTCAGGGTATCAATATTGATTTTCTTCTTGGCGGAAATAAACACGCAGTTGCCGGAGGTTTTGGCCATCCATGTATTCTCAAATTCTTCGAGCGGAATGTTGCAACGTTGCCGGGGAGTAAGGTCGTCTTCATCTTTGGGCGTATATGTAAAAGCATCAATCTTATTGAAAACCATTATCATAGGTTTGTCGGAGGCATCACAGACTTCCGCCAGAGTCTTGTTGACAACCTCAATCTGTTCTTCAAACTGAGGGTGGCTCACGTCTACAACGTGAAGCAGCAAATCGGCCTCTCTCACCTCATCAAGAGTTGACTTGAAGCTGTCCACAAGATTTGTAGGCAACTTGCGAATAAATCCAACTGTGTCGGTGAGCAAAAACGGCAGATTGTCGATTGTCACCTTGCGCACCGTGGTATCGAGAGTGGCAAACAGTTTGTTTTCGGCAAAGACATCGCTCTTGCTCAACAAATTCATGATGGTTGATTTACCCACATTGGTATATCCTACCAGAGCCACACGGGTGAGTTTGCCTCGGTTTTTGCGTTGCACTGTCTTTTGCCGGTCAATATGTCGCAGCTCTTCTTTCAGGCGTGAAATCTTATCAAGGATAATGCGTCGGTCAGTCTCAATCTGAGTCTCACCTGGACCGCGCATACCTATACCGCCTCGCTGACGCTCAAGATGAGTCCACATTCTCGTAAGGCGGGGCAACAGGTACTGATACTGTGCAAGTTCCACCTGAGTGCGAGCCGTAGCCGTCTGCGCTCGGTTGGCAAAAATATCAAGAATGAGCGATGTGCGGTCAAGCACCTTGATTTGCAATTCGCGCTCGATATTGGTGGCTTGTTTGGTAGACAAATCATCATCAAAGATTACCATGCCTATCTCATTCTCCTCAACGTAAGCCTTGATTTCTTCGAGCTTGCCTTTGCCTACATAGGTACGCGGATTGGGGTAGTCAAGCTTTTGCAAGAAGGTCTTCACCGGCACGGCACCGGCCGTGTCTGCAAGGAAAGCAAGTTCGTCAAGATACTCAAGTGTCTTCTGCTCATTCTGCGAGGCAGTAATCAGCCCGACGAGTACCGTGCGCTCATTCGCCTCTTTCGATATTATATTGTCTTCAATCATCAGCTCTTAAAATTACGCAAAATTACAAAAAAAACATCACGTTAACAAATATAGGCAGGTTCTATAAATTGAACGCTGCGGAAATATTAATTATTTAAAATGCAGGCTTTCGGTTGATTATTGCTGAATTTTAACTGCTTTAATGCTTTGTTTCGGCCTCAATGCTCGCATTGCTTCCTCAACAGACCCTTAAATCAGCCTAAAATTAATCTCAAAATCATCTCGAATCAATTTATAGAACCTGCCTATTCACTTTTGAGCTAGTTTAATAAAAACGCGAGACGAGCCCGATAGTTTCCGACTCGTCTCGATTTATATTTAAACGGCAGCGGTTTATTTCACTGCAATTTTTTGGCGTGAATTGCCCGAAGTCACAATATATATGTTTCTTTCGAGGGGAATAAATGTCTCGCCGGGAGCTGCTTCAAGAGTGTTTACGAGAATACCGTCGGGGGTATAAATGCTTATAGCTGCAGCTTCCGATGTCATAATACGCAGGCCGCCGGGTACGCAAGCCACTGTCAGTGCATTATCGGCAACGTTCTGTGCAAGGCCGGCTGCCGCGCCTTCCGCAATTTTGTAATACTTCATGATTACCCAATTTTCGGTTCCTTCAGGGAAGTCTGCGTTCAGGTAAAGTCGCACCCAGTCTTTGCCAACCATTTCTTTCGGCAGGTCAAAATCCACAGTTGTCCATAGGCCTTTAGATTGCACTGTGCCGACAATCACTTCATCAGTCATGCCGAAACATTGGCCGGTAATGGTTATGTTTGATGCGCATTGGTCGCCGGTCCAGAACATAAATTCGGTGTGTACCTGATCATATCCTTTGGTTGTGAATACCGGCATGCCGGCTTTACCTTTACAATTCGGGACGTGTCCCATGCCGCATATTGCGTTGCCGCCCATCTCTTTCACGAATGGAATTACTTCAAGCGGCAACAAACCCCACTGAGTTTGATATTCCTGAGTCGGAGTATATACCACCCACGGATTGTAGGTGTATGTGCCGATATCGAAAGTATCAGACATGGGCAGGGAATGAGGAACGCCGAGCAATGCATACGTTTCAACATCGGTCGGTGTCTCGCCGGCTATGTTGCATGCTCTCACGCAGAGTTCGTAATAATCCTGCATCAGTTGTTCCGGTATAAAGTTATACGACGTTTCTTTTACCCCGGTAGCCACTTCTTGCCAAACATCTCCCATGGAGGTGCTTACCAGTTGATATACATTATATGTGAGATTTGCCGGGTCTATATATCCGCCGTCCACTCCCGCAGTCGGTGCGTTCCATGTCAGTTTCGCAGACTTCATATCTTCCGACACTTGCGCTTTCAAATCGGTGATTTTGTCGGGTAATGTTTCGCCGGTGTACACTGCTACGGTCAACTTAATGCCGTTAAGTTCGCCAAGGCCGGGAGTCACATTAATTTTGTTCATACCCTGCAATGTCTCCACTACGGCATTTACAGATGCGCCGGGAGTTCCTTCCACAGTTACCTTTGAAGCACCCTCCACAACGGCTGTGAGTTTGGCATCGGCTTGGATTGCAGAGCCGTCAGTCATCTTATCCGGTAAAGTGAAATATACGGTAGCTTTCAATTCACCGTTAGGGGCGGCTTCCGCTCTCAAATCTGATACCGAAGCAACAGATGTGATTTCTGAGTGAGTATCAATCAGTTTGATATTATTTACGTTTACACCGAACATTTCGGCATCGCTCAAAGAATGTAACGCAATATAATATTTGCCCGACTCCAAAGCTTCAAGTATTGCGTCCACTGTCTCCACCTCTGCAGATGCGGTCATCTTTTCAATGAGAATATTTGTCATGGCGTCTGCTTGGGGTGCTTTGCCGTATCTCACTTCAATGTATTCCTCGTTGAAGAAAGAACTGTTGCGCCACACATTCATTGAAAATTCATATTTTGAACCGGCTTTGAGTTCAACGGGCGGAAGTATGAGCCAATCGTTCAGAGCGGAAGTTTCGCAAAAGCCGGAATTGAAGCAGCCTTTGCTTTCATCATATTTCCAAGTGTTGCCGTCGCCGTTGCCGTCTATATAAGAACACAATTCAGCTTCCTCTGCGGTGGGGGTAATTACCATAGGCAGAGCCATGGCATCGCCGGCTACTATACTGTTTGACACAGCGGCTTGGGAACTTTTACCACCGGATATTGCTTTGACACTTGCACTGTACAACTTGAGGTTGCCGGTTGAGGGCAAAGCTACAGTCATTGAGGTTTCGACCGTTGTGCCTAACGGCTCATTGTTGAGGCTTACTTCATATTGAAGATTGCCGAGGTCTATGTAACCACCGTTCAGACCTTTGTCCACGGCAGTCCATGAAACGGAGCTTTCGGTCAGCACTACATTCTCCGGCGCAATCGGGGTGTCAACACCGATATATGCAGTTTGCAATGCTTCCTTACTTGTGTCAGCACCGTTGGTTACAGTAAATGAGAACGCATGTATTCCCTCTGTCAGGTTGGTAAAATCAACGCTGACCACCTCGCCGGGAGCAGCCTTGCCATCACTGTATTTTTGGGAATCCAAGTATGCAGTCCATGTTAGCTGACCGGATAAATCTTCGCCGGTGTCTTTCTTGGTCGGCATCGTCATAGCCACATGTCCTGACAAAGAGCCGGCCGGGAAGTCGATTGCTGTGATTTGAGGAGTGGCCGGCACGCCGCCAATCTGTGCTTTGCACACACATACCATTATTGCATAAAGCTTGTCTTCCGCATTGCCGGTGTCTGCAACTATTTTAGAAACAGGGTCTATTGTATAAAGTTTGTTGTTGTAGTCGGCAGACTGCATATTCCAGTAATACAACCCTTCGTTTTCGCTCCATGCTATGACAGATGATGGCTTGTTGCTGTCGGAATACGATGTTTTCAGTTCAGTTCTCACAATGGGAGTCTGCATGCCTTGCACGTCAATCTGTACCAAAATGCCGTCGGGACGCATACCGACCATGATTTTATCTGTTGAGTTCCATGTCAAGCCATAGCAAAACTCGTTGTCCTCCACATTTTTTATCACAATGAAATCGCCGGGAGTAGCGGTCGGGGCCTTGATAAACACTTTATTGCCGGAAGAGTCACTGCCGTAACCGTAAATGGTATTGTCAATCGGATTGAATGCGGCAAAAGCAGGCCATACATCAGCGGAATTAAAAGAGGTGGACGACAATACTTCACCGCTTGTCAAATTGAATTCCACATAATCGAGACCATACAGTGTAGTACCCCATGTATCAGCTGCGTAACCGCACAGCTTCCCGTCTTTTTCCCACCCGGTGGACATTTCCGTAAAAGTGTTCACAAAATGAGGATCGCTCCACAGAGATGTAATCGATTGCGGATTAATTTGATAGAAATTGCCCATCCGATACCCGTACAGTTGGGTACCGGAAGGAAATTCATCATTTGCTGAAACTGTTGTTGCCGACAACAGAAGTGTTATTGCCGGCAACAATTGTTTGAATAGTTTTAACATTGAGATTGTTTTATAAAATACTGATTTATTGTTTGTTGTAACGAGCATTCAGACCTTCAAGCACTTCATCTGTGATATCAAGAGCCGGATCGATATAAAGTGTGGCGGCCTTCATGAATATTGCATCATAACCATAGGTCTTATTATACTCCTTTATAAAGTTCATAATAGAATCATTCACCACCTTACGCGCTTCTATTTCAAAGAGTTGAGCTTTTTGTTGCAACTGGGCGATTTCTTTTTGAGCAGACACCTGCCTGTTTTGCATATCTTGCATGGCTTTCATGTAAGCGGATTCGTCCATCTGATTGTTTTTATACTGCTGCTCATATTTTGCCGCTTGACTTTGTATGCTTGATTCGCGTTGGCGCACAGTGTTTTCATAGCTGTTCTGCTGGCGAAGCATTTCCTCATCATAGTCTTTGGCAAGATTATACTTGGCTATAAGAGTATCGGTATCTACATATCTGTAATTGGGCAGATTGCCGGCAGCGGCATTGGTTGATTTGGCTGAGGGCTTGGCGCTTGTCTTGGTAGTTTTTACTTTGGACGAAGCTGAATCCTCCTTGGTGTTTCCGCTGTTGCAGGACGAGGTAAATCCCAATCCACCGACAGTCAATAATGCTATACACAACGCGTTTATTAACTTTTTCATATCTTAAGTTGTTTATTTCTATTGGTGTGACTCGTGTGTTTGTTAGGGTCGAACTTGCAGGCATGCCCTTGGCTGAAACGCCCTCCTTTCTTGAAGATCACCCTCACCGAAAGCAGAGTGACGGCCAAGCCGCACAGCAATATCGAGATACATACAAGCCGAATCATAACAAACTGCAAAATTAATAAAAAATCCCGAATCCAAGGGCGTCAGTCAGTTTTTTTTGTAAAAGTTTTGCAAGTCCGATAAAAAGACTTATCTTTGTGTCCTACATTAATTATTACCCGAAATTAAAACAAAACATTATAAAAACTTATGGAAGTAAAAGACCTTAAACCGGCATTGATCTGGCAATGCTTCGATGAAATTACAAAAGTACCTCGTCCCTCTCGCCACGAGGAGCAAATCCGCGCTTTCCTGCTTAACTTTGCTGCCAAACACAACATCGCTGTGAAGACAGACAAAGTCGGCAACGTGGTAATGAGCAAACCGGCTACTCCCGGTTGCGAAGGTGCTCCCACTGTTATTCTGCAAGCTCACATGGACATGGTAGCTGAAAAGAATAACGATGTGCAGCACGATTTCCTTAAAGATCCCATTCAGACTTATATTGACGGCGATTGGGTAAAAGCGAAGGGCACTACCTTAGGCGCTGACAACGGTATCGGTATGGCGGCTTGTATGGCAGCTCTGATTGACAAAGACCTCGTTCACGGCCCTATTGAATGTCTGTTCACCGTAAACGAAGAAATCGGCCTTGAAGGAGCCATCAACCTCGGCGAAGGCATGATTACCGGTAAAATCCTCATAAACCTTGACAGCGAAGACGACGGCGAAATCTTCGTAGGCTGCGCCGGAGGTATCGACACTACTGCAATCTTCTCATATCATCGCAGTGTAGCACCCGAACACTTCCACTTCCTCAAAGTGAGCGTTTCAGGCCTGCTCGGCGGCCACTCCGGCGGTGATATCCACCTGGGTCGCGCTAATGCCAACAAGCTGATTGCCCGCTTTCTGTGGAACATGAGCCAAAAGCATGAGGTAGAAATATGCGAATTCGACGGCGGCAATCTGCGCAACGCAATTCCGCGCGAGGCTTACGCAATCTTCGGTGTGCACGGTGAAGCCAAACAGACCGTAGTAGACGCTCTTGATCAGTTCGCTCAAGAAATAGCCGCTGAATTTGCCGGCATCGAGCCCTCCGTAAAATTCGAGATTGAAAGCGTAGACCGTCCGGAATTCTGCATCGACTCCGACACTTCTCTGCGCCTTATCCGCGCCCTTTACAGCGCACCTCACGGCGTATACTCCATGAGCCGCGACCTGCCCGGTTTGGTAGAGACATCAACCAATTTGGCCGCTGTTAAGATGGAGGCTGACAACAAGATAAAGGTGACTACCTCACAGCGTAGCAGCGTGGAGAGCCGTAAGTTTGACATCGCCGGACAAGTGGAAGCTCACTTCCAGCTCGCCGGCGCAGAAGTGAGCCACTCCGACGGTTATCCCGGCTGGGCTCCCAACATGAAGAGTCCGATTATGAAAATCGCCGCTGAGGCTTATGAAGAGCTCTTCAACGTGAAACCGGCTATCAAAGCTATCCACGCCGGTTTGGAGTGCGGTCTCTTCCTTGAAACTCACCCGGAACTCGACATGGTTTCTTTCGGCCCCACAATGACCGGCGTTCACTCTCCCGATGAGCAGCTGAACATCCCCACAGTAGAAAAATTCTGGCGTCATCTCGAACTCACGCTCTCTAAAGTAGCGAAGTCATGAAAGGCAGGAGCGCCATATTGCTGACAATAGCCGTTGCGGTAGCTTCCGCGGCAGGTGCAGCCTGCATCGGAAGTGGCCGCACGGTCTCCGACAGCAATACCGAGCAGCGTGTCGACACGATTTCCTCTCAAGACTCCACTTCCCGAATTTCGGAAATGGAGAGAATGGCCGAAACAGATGGCGATGCTCGCTACAAGACGCTTACCGATGAGGACTACCGCGTGATAGCCAATGAATTGGACGTTGAAATTGCAGCTATCAAGGCTGTGGTTCATATTGAGGCCGGCAAATCGCTCGAGGGTTTCTTTGCTCCCGGGGTGCCGGTAATCAATTTTGACCGAGCCATGTACAACAAAGCAAAACCCGCTTCCAATGCAAAAGCCCCGGCAAACACGAAAATACCGGACGGCATAAAGAGCGCGTTTGGCAAAAAAGAGTGGCAGCAGCTCATTAACGCACGCAAAGTGAATATTGACAAGGCCAATATGGGCACATTCTGGGGAATGTTCCAGATTGGCGGTTTCAACTATAAGCTCTGCGGTTGCGCCTCTGTGCAAGAATTTGTCGACAGAATGAGCTACTCCGAGTTCGAGCAGTTGGAGCTCTTCGCCAATTTCATTAAAAACACCGGCATGCTGACCGACCTGAAAAACAAAAATTGGGCCGGCTTCGCTCGTAAATACAACGGCGCTTCTTACAAAGCTCGCGGCTATCACACCCGTATGGCTCGCGAATATCAAAAATACAAAGCTCAAGAAAAGTAACAATGAAAGTCTCTGACCTCAAACCGGAGCTCCTCTGGAAATGCTTCGATGAAATAACCAAGGTGCCTCGCCCTACTCATCATCTCGACAAGATGAAAAAATTCCTTGTGGACTGGGCTACTGAACACAACATCCCCGTGAAAACCGATGCTGTGGGCAATGTGGTGATGACCGCACCCGCAACTCCCGGCCATGAAAACGCACCGGTTGTTGTGCTTCAAGGCCACCAGGATATGGTTGCCGAAAAGAACCAAGACGTACAACACGACTTCCTCAACGACCCGATTCAGACTATCGTGGACGGCGACTGGGTACGCGCCAACGGCACTACCCTCGGTGCCGACAACGGTATGGCAGTAGCCGCCGGCATGGCTGTGCTCCTCGACAAGGATTTGGTTCACGGGCCGCTGGAAGTACTCTTCACCGTTGACGAAGAGCAAGGTCTCATCGGTGCAAACGGCCTTGAACCCGGCATGATTTCCGGCAAAATTTTGCTCAACCTTGACAGCGAGGAACACGGCACTATTGTAATCGGTTGCGCCGGCTCAATCGCCACTCTGTGCCACTACCCCTTCACTACTCAGGCTGCTCCGGCTGATTATGTCTACTTCAACGCCGCTATCCGCGGTCTGAAGGGCGGCCACTCCGGTATGGAGATACATCTTGGTCGCGCCAATGCCAACCAGCAACTTGCACGCTTCCTCTGGGAAAGCGAGAAGCAATTCGGCCTCGTACTTTCCGATTTTGCCGGCGGCGGTTTGCCCAACGCAATCCCCAGAGAAGCAACAGCACTGTTCGGTGTGCCTGCCGCTAATGCCGAGGCTCTCAAAAAGTATGCCGCAGAATTTTCAGAAACAATTCACAACGAGTTCAAACTCGCTGAAAATACAGACTTTACATTCACCGTAGAGGAAGTTGCAGCTCCTGAAACTGTGATTAACGAGCCGGAAGCATACGCTCTTGTCGCCACTCTGTTCGGCACACCCAACGGTGTTCAGGCAATGAGCTTGGCTGTACCCGGGCTGGTTGAAACTTCCACCAACTTGGCAAGCGTGCGCAAAGTGGCCGCTGACGAGCTCCTCATCACTACTCACCAGCGCAGCAGCGTTGACTCCCGCCGCGATGAAATATCCGACCGTGTTCGCGCTCTGTATGAGAATATCGGCTGTCGTGTCGAGACAGACGACCCGAGTGTAGGCTGGGCGCCCAACCCGGAGAGCAAGGTACTCAAAGTTGCCGAAGAGAGCTTCAAGAGCCTGTTTGGCACAGAGCCCAAAGTCGAGGCTCTCCACGCCGGCCTTGAATGTGGTATCATCATGGACAAAGTGCCCGGCATGGAGGCAATATCCTTCGGCCCGACTCTCAAAGACATCCATTCACCCGGTGAGAAAGCAAACATCCCCAGCGTACAACAATTCTGGTATTTCCTTACCGACATCTTGCGCCGCTTGGCGTGACACCCCATAACTTGCTGACAAAGGCGTCCCTCGTTTACGGGACGCCTTTGTTGTATTCGGACAGGTCGTTTTTTTGCGCAAAGTGACATCAAAAACATGTTGTAAAGCATATTTATGCGGCAGGTATTCCGATTATCAGCCTCAGGAAGAAAATATTTTAGCAATTTGCCATAAATAATTCCTCCAAAATTTTGTCTGCAAAAAAAATTAACGTAATTTTGCATTGTAATCACAGGAGAGTGGTCGGTCTGAAATTATCCAACTGATTTCGGCCGAGTATTGACATCGAGGGAGAGGCTTATAAGGCAGATCCGTGTGCAGCCGCAACCATCAATATTTGCGTAAAACTAAAACTCTATCTTTGAAACTAATACCACGGGAAAACTTGAAAAACTGCTATAAATAGACATTGCTTCAACGCATGTTTTCGCCGATGCCGATATTGCCGAACATGCCGCGACAGCATAGCCATAAATCCAACACCATGACTGACACATGCGTTGCCACAGACTCTGACTCGCTTTCCCTCACCACTCCCCTATCAGCAAAGTTACTCCGCTTGAAGAATTCTTTTTAAGGGCGTTAAGGTCTTTCTGTATTTTTTAAATCAGCTCATTTAATTGAAAATCAAAAGCTTGCTACGATAATTTTAGCGGTTGGCTTATTCAGCAATAAAAGCGAGGACACACGGTGGCATGTCCTCGCTTTTATTATTTGATTCAAAATAAATCAGTCGATCTTGATGATGAGGTATTTGTTTGCCCAGAAGAGGTCGGGATTTGTGATAACCAGTGTCTTGGGAGCTTTCTTGTCGCCGACTACCTGATATGAACTTGCTGCCGGGGCTGCACCTACGAATTCAAACTTCTTGTTGCCCAGCGGGATTGACTTGATTTGAGTCTTGTCGCCGGAAGTAAAGATGTTCAAATTGCTGTAATTTGCTTTCTTTTTGACCATGAGGCCGGCCTTTTCAAGTTCTTTCTTGGTGCCTATGTAATAGTACACCTTGTTGGCATCAGCCTGCTGTTGGGCAATCACCTGGCTTTGCTCGTCTACAATCTGTTGGGCAAGCTCTTTCTCGGCTGTAACGTCTGTCACCTGCTGGCGAGTAACGGCTACCGTATCCTTCAGATTTGAAATTTGCGTGTTTGCATCCTGAAGTTTTGTCTCAAGCTCGGCGATTGTCTTTGTCTTCTCGGTGATGAGAGTTTTGAGTCTGTTCACCTCGGCAAGAAGAGCTTGACCGTTGGCCTTCTCTGAGTCAATCTGTGCCGCGAGGGCTTCAAGGGTAGCCTGGCGTTCAGCCAGACGGTTCTTGATGGCCGACAAGTTGGCAAGGGCCTCTTCACGTTGAGCTGCATTCTCAGTGCCGCGAAGATTGTACATCATATTCTCCTGCATATTGATTTCTTCAAGACCGGAGTAGATGTCGCTCATCACGAAAATCAGCGAGTCCTTCGCATCTTCAGCTACACTGAGGCGTTCGTCCATGTTGGGCTGCTGTCCGTCTGATGTGTCTTTCGATTCTTCCTGTTTGTTGCAGGCTACCATTGCCAAGATAGCCACTCCTGCAATAAGCAATAACTTTTTCATAGTAGAGTTTTTGTGTGTTTTTATATAAATTATTTTTTTCACCATTACAGGCCGGCCTCGGAGTCTTGCTTTTCCGCGCCTTTACGGCCTGCAACTACTACAACAATCTCTCCTTTGGGATTGTTCACGGAAAAATATTCAGAGAGTTCTCCAAGAGTTCCTTTATGTATGGTTTCATGCAGCTTTGAGATTTCGCGGCAGACGGCTGCCGGACGCTCCTCTCCGAAGAATTCACACAGTTGGCGCAGGGTGCGGGGCAGTCGCTTGGGCGACTCATAAATTATGCAGGTGCGATCATCTTCGGCAAGCAGAGACAAGCGTGTGGCTCGCCCTTTCTTGGGGGGCAGAAACCCCTCAAAAACAAAGCGGTCGCATGGCAAACCGGAGGAGACAATAGCCGGGACGAAGGCGGTTGCTCCCGGCAGACATTCCACTTCTATGCCGTGGCGCCGACATTCGCGCGAGAGCATGAAGCCCGGGTCGGAAATACCCGGAGTGCCCGCATCGGAGATGAGTGCGATGACCTGCTCCCCCTCAAGGCGTTCCACTACTGAGGCTACCGCACTGTGTTCGTTAAACTTATGGTGGCTCTGCATGGGGGTGTGAATATCAAAATGTTTTAAAAGCACACCGCTTGTGCGAGTATCTTCTGCAAGCACAAGGTCAGCCTCTTTGAGGATGTTTATTGCCCGAAAGGTCATGTCTTCCAGATTACCTACGGGCGTAGGCACAATATATAGCTTTCCGCTCATTTATAAATAATATCTTTGGGTTATGGACAGGAAATCCTTTACTTCGGGGTTGTCTGCTTTCCAACCGAGAGCCTCCGTGCAGTATTTGAACGCGGCATCCAAGTCGGGAAGAGTTTCAAGCATGGAGAGGGTGTCGCGCATCTGCACGTCCGAGCCGCCGAAAAGCTCGCGGCGGAAACGGAATTTATCGTTGATTGAAAACAGCGAGAAAAGCTTCTTGCCGCTGTCAGTCCGCGAGGGTTGCGAGGTAGTCGGTTCGGCAGGTACACTATCATAAAAATCTTCAGGCTCATCGTCAAACATTTCAGTGTCATGCATTTCCGGGGCGTCTTGTCTTGAGGGTATTTTCGGCAAAATTTCAGTGGTGAACACTTCCACCTCTTTCTCCTCTGCGGAAGCACGGCACACCTCCTCATCACTATCATACACGGGGAGCGTGTCTGCTTCGGCAACTTCTTCCTCAACAGGTCGGCCAACGATTAGGTTTTGCGCCAATTCGGCCATTTCGCCACATTTATTAATTATAAGGTCGACAACACGATCTGAAGCATTTGCATTGCGGCGTATTGCCATTTCAACCAACCCCTCAGCCTCGTAAAGGGTATTTACAAGTTCTGTAAGTTTCGCTTTCATTGTTTTTCAAAAGTATCAATTAACATTTTTTTAACTGCATTTTTTGCAGCCGGACGACCCTGCGGCAATTCGTTTATCATCACTACCACGACATGAGTCGGGGCATATTCATCATCTAATTTATAACCGGCATAACACTGTATGCCGTTCATGGAGCCGGTTTTCAATGCGATATAATCTTCAAGTGGAGTATCTTTAAGAAAACTCTTGACAGTGCCCTCCACTCCGGCCATAGGGAAGAACGATACATAGTCGGCATCCTTGGCCATTTTCACCAACACATCGGCCAAAAATTCGGCAGTGAGGCGGTTTGAGCGCGACAGGCCGGAGCCGTCGAACACCTTAACTTCCTGAACGGGTGAGCCTTTCTTCTTCCAATATTTCAGTTCAAGTTCCGCACCGTTGTCGGGTGTGGCATCTTTGTCGGAGAGCATAGCCAAAGTGCGCAGAAAGGCCTCGGCATACAGGTTGTCGCTCTGCATCATGCAATAGCGCATAATTTCCGATATGGGTTCGGACTTAAAGTCGACAACAGCCTTGCCACGCTTCTCAACCGGGAATTCATCGCCGTTCACCTCAATGCCCTCTCTGTTCAGTGCGGAAATCAGCTGCGTGCGGAATTTGGATTGCGGGTCTTTCACCGCGCTCTTTCCCGAGGCATTGTGCTGCCAGTTGAAACCGTGACACCCCGTGCCGTAAGAATGAGCCAAGTCTCCCGGGTGCCATGTAGGTATGGTTGCCGACCCCGGAAAAACGTCTGCATCTATTACTATCTTGCCGGAAATTATATTTACCTTCTTCTTTTTCAAGGCTTTGACAATATCCTGAATAAAATCGGCATTTGAGGGGCCTTGCTTTGTACCCAATGTCGGGTCTCCCCCACCCTCAATAATCAGATTGCCGTTGAGTATGCCTTCGTCAACCTTGCCGCCGAGAAACACTTTGGTGTGGTATCGATAATTTAAATCCGACTTGGTGAGTGTGGAGGCAATGGTAAGTGCTTTATTGATTGAAGCCGGCACAAGAGGCAATTTCGCATTGTGCGAGTCTACCACTTTTTTGTTTTTCAAATCAATGATAACCACAGCACACTTTTCGGGGTTGACAGCCGAGGACTCCGCGAACGTTTGAGCCGGAGATTGTGCGAAAGCAGATTGTAATTGTCCGGGCATCAGCCACAGAAACAAAAACAGCAACAGTATGCAGGTATGTGTCTTATTCTTGAATTTTAACATTATTCCACAAATTTACAAAAAAAAATTCAAACGGCAATAGCCACAAGATTTACAACACAAAAACTGAGGGTAAAGTTTTGGTGTAAAAGAATCGGCATTAACCACATATCTACCGTCCATTTCAGATTTTTTTGCGAAAAATCAGGGTATTTGCTTGTGGTATGAAAAAAAAATCGTACCTTTGCCGCGCTGAAGGTGAGTACACACTCTCGGCATGAGTTAATTTTCTTATTTTATAACCCGATTGACTGATAATCAGTCAATCACATTCCAAACAAATTCGTTTTTAATGAGCGAACTTAAAAACACTCCCATCGAAGATTTTGACTGGGAAGCCTATGAAAATGGCGAAACAGCGGGCGAAAAGAGCCGCGAAGAGCTGGTAAAAAGCTATGACGAGACTCTTAACACCGTAAAAGACAAAGACGTAACCGAAGGTACCGTAATCGCAATCAACAAGCGCGAGGTAGTGGTTAACATCGGCTACAAATCAGATGGCGTAATCTCCATCTCCGAATTCCGCTATAACCCCGACTTGAAAGTTGGAGACAAAGTGGAAGTTTACATTGAAAATCAGGAAGACAAAAAGGGTCAGCTCGTACTCTCTCACCGCAAGGCTTGCGCCTCACGCAGCTGGGAGCGCGTTAATCAGGCTCTTGAGAACGATGAGGTTATCACCGGCTACGTTAAGTGCCGCACCAAGGGCGGTATGATTGTTGACGTATTTGGCATTGAGGCATTCTTGCCCGGCAGCCAAATCGATGTTCGTCCTATCCGCGACTACGATATGTATGTTGACAAAACAATGGAATTCAAGGTTGTGAAAATCAATCAGGAATACCGCAACGTTGTTGTCAGCCACAAAGCCCTTATCGAAGCCGAACTCGAACAGCAGAAGAAAGAAATCATCTCCAAGCTCGAAAAAGGTCAGGTACTTGAAGGCACAGTCAAGAATATCACTCCCTATGGTGTATTCATCGACCTCGGCGGCGTAGATGGTCTTGTACACATCACAGACCTTAGCTGGGGTCGCGTAAGCGATCCCAAAGAGGTGGTTAGCCTCGACCAGAAACTCAATGTCGTAATCCTTGATTTCGATGATGAGAAGAAGCGTATCGCTCTCGGTCTGAAGCAACTCATGCCCCATCCTTGGGACGCTCTTGACCCCAACTTGCAGGTTGGCGACCATGTAAAGGGTAAAGTTGTGGTTATGGCAGACTACGGCGCATTCGTTGAAATCGCTCCCGGCGTAGAGGGTCTTATCCACGTGAGCGAAATGAGCTGGAGCCAGCACCTGCACAGTGCTCAAGACTTCATGAAAGTAGGCGACGAGGTAGAAGCAGTTGTCCTCACTCTTGACCGCGAAGAGCGCAAGATGAGCCTCGGCATCAAGCAGTTGAAGAAAGATCCCTGGGAGGATATCGAAACTCGCTACCCCATTGGCAGCAAACACACTGCAAAAGTGCGCAACTTCACCAACTTCGGCGTATTCGTTGAAATCGAAGAGGGCGTAGACGGCCTTATCCACATCTCAGACCTGAGCTGGACTAAGAAAATCAAACACCCCAGCGAGTTCACGAAAGTGGGCAGCGACATTGAGGTTCAAGTTCTTGAGATTGACAAAGACAACCGTCGTCTGTCTCTCGGCCACAAGCAGCTTGAAGAAAATCCCTGGGAGGTATTTGAAACCGTCTTCACAGTTGGTTCAGTACACGAAGGTACAATCATCGAAGTTATGGACAAAGGCGCCGTTATCGCTCTTGAATACGGCGTAGAAGGCTTCGCTACTCCCAAGCACCTTGTTAAAGAAGACGGCACTCAGGCTAAACTTGATGAGAAATTACCGTTCAAGGTTATTGAATTCAACAAAGACAGCAAGCGCATAATCTTGAGCCACAGCCGTATCCGCGAAGACGCTGAAAAGGCTGAACGCCGCGCAGCCAACAATGAGGCACGCAAGGCACGCGCTCCTCGCGCTGAGAAAGAAGAGAAAGTAACTGCACCGGCTATCGAGAAGACAACTCTCGGTGACCTCGATGCACTTCAAGCTCTCAAAGAGAAACTCTCGGCAGAAGAAAAGTAATCCCATTCGCAACAACGAATCAATAAGCGAGCCGCAGCCCCAAGCTGCGGCTCGCCCTATTTTTCCGTCCCCAAACACACGCGGTGCAGCCGTGGGTGTTTGGGGTAGACAGCACACCGCGAAGGCGGCTGAGAGACACCGATTTAGCACTCAATTAAATTTACTGACGGTCTCTCATACCAAACAAAAAAGGACAACCATTTGGTTGTCCTTGCTCTCAGTCGGGGTGACAAGATTCGAACTTGCGACCTCACGCCCCCCAGACGCGTACTCTAAACCTACTGAGCTACACCCCGAGAGTGCTTTTTCGGAGACTTTGTTGCTCCCTTTAAGCGAGTGCAAAGTTAGAGCCTTTTGCCGACTTGACCAAATTTTTTATCAACTTTTTTTATTTTATTTTCAACAAAACTGATTTCACCGCCTTAATCTCTTGTATTGCAAATAATTACAAATCACACTCCTCTTGTAATAGTTTTCATGATTAACAAATTAAATTAAGAAGATATTTGAATTGAATTCCACTTCTCATGCGAGTTTGCGCATTTTCATATTTTTTGTTAATTTTGCGTGGCGGTAGTTAGTTTAAAAGCCGCTATTATGGAAATGTATAAGTTTGGCAAAATATTATTATATACATCGTTTGCTGTTTTTGCAACCGCTTTGTTTTCAAGCATAGGTGGTTGCGGGCAGTCGGAAGAGGAAGCTCAAGCAGAGCTTAAAGGAGTAATGGGCATGGCCGGACCGGACGATGAAAAAGTATCTGCCGATAAAGGTGTCAGAAGTTTTTATTCCGACCCATTGAACTATACCCCGTTGAATATAAAGCACACTCCCGTTACCGGCACCAATATTCCGTCCGGCCCGCGACATCACGATAGAATTAAGGTGAACAATATCGGGCGCCTTGCAGAAGTATTCAACGACAGCAACAAATACCAATATGTGTGGGCGGAGAAGCTTGGTATCAAGCCGATTCATAATCTCAACGATGCGTTTCGCACCTCACGGCCTTTGGTTTACATCAAGGAATGTGACGCATACGGTGTAGACAAGCTCACACACTCGCTGCCCTACCTTGTGCCCGATGCGGCAGACTTGCTCAAAACAATCGGATATAATTTTATCGACACATTGGCAAAGCGCGGCGTTGACGGCTATAAGATTAAAGTAACCAGTTTGTTACGCACCCCGGCTACGGTTAAAAGCTTGCGACGCGTAAATACAAATGCCACCGACAGCTCCACTCATCAATTCGGCACGACTTTCGATTTGAGCTGGACGAATTTTGTGTGTGCAGACGAATCGCGCACCATCAACGAAGGTGACTTAAAAAATGTACTCGCAGAAGTACTTCTCGATCTTCGCAAGCAGAACAAATGTATGGTGAAATTTGAGCGCAAAACGGCGTGCTTCCATATCACCGTCACCAAACCGGAATAAAGACAAATGTCAACAGGCGATTTAAATACCTCTTCAAACAAAAGTTTGCAACAAGAACCGGCAACCGACAATCGACAAGAGGCCGACTCAAAGAAGCGCAAGCCGATGTGGAGACGTATTCTGAAAATCACAGGTTGGACAATCGGCTCGCTGATTGGATTGCTGCTGCTCATCATGTGCCTTGCCGCATGGATTCTGACTCCCGAGAGGCTAACCCCGCTTGTAGAGAAATACGGCAGCGAGTACCTGAACGCAGATGTCAAGGTGAAGCGTGTGGAGCTGACCATATGGAGTTCGTTCCCCTCAATACGCTTGGACGTTACCGACCTGCATCTCACCTCGCGCACCTTGCAGGGACAACCGGACTCGGTGATGCAAGCTCTCGGAAAAAATCCGGAAAGGCTGCTTGATGCCGCAACGTTTAGCGCCTCCGTCAACCCATGGAAGTTGCTTTCCGGCACAATCGCTTTGGGTTACATCTCTGCAAACGGCCTAAGCCTCAATCTTGTAAGTTATAATGATAAGATTAACAACTACATGATTCTCCCGGAGAGCGGAGAGGAAGAAGCGGAGGAAGAAGAAGGCACACCCCGGAAATTGCGATTCGGGCGTATTTCTCTAAACGCACAGGGCGGTATTCATTACCTTGACGCCGCCTCCGGCACAGACGTAACTTTGGCAAATGCTTCTCTTAACATTACCCCCTTGGACACGGACTGCAAGCAGCTTGACACTAAACTGCAAGGCAAACTTTCGCTCGGCATGGACGGCGAGAATTACCTTAGCGGGTGGCCCGTTCAGTGTTCCGGCCGTATTGATTGGGATTTGAACACTCTTGATTTTAACCTGCCTGATTACAATGTCTCGCTGGCTATATTCAGTGCCAAGATCAAAACCGCCCTTAGCCTCGCTGAACCGATGACACTCAAATCATGTTCACTGGATATTAACCCCGTATCGTTCAAGGCATTGCAAATGGCCATACCGAAGGAGTTGATTGAGAAGATACCGATGCTCCGGCAGATTGACACAGACATGAGCATAGCCGCGAGCGCGGAAGTAAAATGTCCGTGGAGGTTTGATGCACCCGATTTGCCGGACGTGGCTGTCAACTTCAATATTCCTGAAAGTTACTTTACGTTAAACGATGAGACGGACAATCCGCTTCTCTCCATAGACAATATAGCCCTGCAAGGGAATATGTACTTCAATGGTGCGAAGCCGGAATTAAGCCGCTTGGATGTGCCGTTATTCAATATTGCGGGTAAAGACATGAGCCTCGATATGAGTGCTTATGTGGAGGAGCTACTCTCTGACAATCCGTTGATTACGTTCCAATCCAAAGGGCACTTGAACCTTGACCCGTTTGCAGCCTTCATGCCAGGCTCTACATTGCACGGCGAAGTGGAGGCCGATGCTGAAATCAAATGTCGGCTTGATGACATGAGGGCTCTCAGATACGAGAATATTGATGCCAACGGCTCTCTGCTTGTGCGCAACTTCTTGTGCGAACTCCCCTCAATGGCCATGAAAGTTTACAGCCGGTTAGCCAAATTCTCTTTCGGCACCGCCTTGTCTGAACATGGTCCGCGCGTGCCGGGTACTTTATCGGCTTTTGCCGAAGTCGACACTTTGGACTACTCCATGCCCGGAATGAGAGTGGGAATTGTCGGTGCTACTCTAAAAGCGGGAGCGTCTGACAAATTGCTGCGGGAACGCACCAACGACAAAGAGATTACCCCGATGGGAATGCTCCTCACCGCACGTAATTTCAAGATGGACTCCGAGGCAGACACCACAAAAGTGAGAATAAAAGCGATGCGCGCCGACGGTTCTCTTACCCGTTATGAAGGGAATGCCGAGTCGCCGCTCATGAAAGCCAATCTAAGCGCTGACCGACTTGTGTACTCCGACCCCACAATGCGTCTGGGAGCAAAGACATTCTCATCAAACCTCACCGCACACCTGCGCGAACGCCGACACAAGGGTGTAAACAAAGGCAAACGTGCATCTTCTCCCAAACAAGAGAATGTTATGAGATTGAAAGTAGATGAAGGTGTGAAGAATCTGTTCAAGACATGGGGAATTAACGGTAATTTGTCTTCAGAAAAGGTGCGTCTGACGCATCTGCTGTACCCCGTGCCGGTAAACATTTCCAATCTCGACTTTGACTTCTCTCTTGACTCTGTGCGTCTGCATAGAGCATATATCAAAACGCAAGAGAACGCCTTGAGTTTGTCCGGTACAATAGCCAACATACGCCAACTCATGCTTGGGCGCACACGCAAACCCCTCACTGTAAGGCTAAACGCCGACATTAAGTCGATTGATCTTAATCAGATGATTTATAACTTCATGCTCGGTTCCGCACTGCAGACACAACGAGGACATCTTGCCCGGTTAAGTCCGGAGGAACAAGACGCCATAGTACGCGCCGCCGCGGCTATTGACACGGTAGAGTCTTTGGCTTCGGACACAATACCTCTCGTCCTGCCCCGCAATATTGATGCACGTATGCACCTGCGCGCTGACAAAGCTTTGTACGGAGACATCGATTTATACGATATGCGTGCCGACCTGGCCGTAAACGATGGTGCCGCTTCCATTGACTCGCTCATGGCTTCAACCGACTTCGGAAATGCGTATCTTAATATGCTGTATTCCAGCCGAAACCCCGCTCTGCTCAATCTCGCCATTGACCTCGGTTTCTCCGAAATAGACCTGCAAAAATTGTTTACCACTTTCCCGACTATCACGGAAATGGCGCCGATGATGACCGACCTCAGCGGCGTTGTGGGGGCTAAACTGGTGGGTTCGTTTGATATGTATCCGAATATGGACATAGACTTCAATTCCATGAATGCGATGCTGAACCTCACGGGTAACGGCCTGACTCTGGAACAGAGTCCTCTCATTCGCAAAATCGCCCACATGATGCTTATTCGCAAGAAAGGGCCTTTGCATATCACCGACATGAATATCCAGATTTCGCTGCACGACAATGTATTAAGACTGTATCCCTTCAAATTCGGCATGGAGAAATACCGTTTCGCCCTTCTCGGCCAAAACGACTTCGCCTCCAATATGTATTATCATCTCTCGGTGCTCAAATCGCCGATACCTTTCAAATTCGGTATCAATGTAAAGGGCACGTTCGATAAACCCAAATTGCGGTTCGGCGGTGCCAAATACAAGGAGAATGAGGCGCAGGAGATGGTAGACCTCATTGAAACACAACGTGTTAACTTCGTCAAAGCCATGCGTTTGGAATTACGTAAACTCATCAATAAAGCCGCGGTGTCATATGCTGACCGTCCGGAATTTGACAAATACAACCTCGATAAGGAAATGGGGCGTGAATCCGTTGGCGACAGCTCATCAGACGACTCCAATTTCTCTTCGCCAATGGATATGTTAGGCAATTCGCTTAAAGCCCCGGCAATCAAAGTGTTGGGCAATAATAACGACATCATCAAGGCCTTCAACGAGAAGTATGTAAAAAAGTCCGAGGAAGAAGCCTCCACGAAAAAGAAAAAGAAGAATAAGAAGTAATGGACATAGTCAGCTCTATTTCATCATATTGTAAACGTCACGACATTGAGTGCTGGCATCCTGTGGCCGCCCTGATTGACATGGACGGTGTGCTTTACGACTCCATGCCGGGTCATGCGAGTGCGTGGAAAAAAATGATGGACGAACAAGGTATTCCTTGCTCCGAAGATGAATTTTTTCTTTACGAGGGAATGACCGGCAAAGCCACCATTGAGATGCTCATGCAAGAGCGTCTCGGTCGCAATCCGAAACCCGGTGAGGTGGAAAAACTGTATGCGCTTAAATCTGAATATTTCAGACAACAAGGACCGCGGCAACAAATGCCGGGCGCATCAAAAATGCTTGACGAGCTGCGAAAGGCCGGATTGAAACGTGTACTCGTAACCGGATCCGCTCAAAACAGTCTGTTGGAGAGTCTGGCCCACGACTACCCGGGGGCTTTTCACCCTCACATGAGGGTAACTGCGCTTGATGTAACAAAAGGCAAACCGGATTCGGAGCCTTACCTCAAGGGGCTTGAAAAGGCCGAAAGCGTTGCCGCTCAAACCATTGTAATTGAAAATGCACCGCTCGGCGTTCAAGCCGGTCATGCCGCCGGGTGTTTCACCATAGGCATAACCACCGGCCCGGTGCCGGAAGCGGCTCTTTTAGACGCCGGCGCGGATATTGTCTTCTCATCAATGCCCGAATTTGGCGACCACGTTTCAGAACTTGTCGCTCCCCGAAAATTGTAAAAATGAGGGAAGTTGTCTTTACATACAATGCCGCGGCTGGACTTCGTGAAATTTTTGATGAGCTCTCGCCTTCCGGGTGCTTTATGATTATCCCTGAAAATTGTGTCGGCCTGTTGACAAAGGCACTCAATGATGCAGACATCATTTCCAAATGCACACTTATCCCTCACCCGGAAGGAGAAGAGAATAAGACGATTGAGTCCGCTTCCCGAATATGGAATGAAATGCTTGCATCCGGCGCAAATCGCAAATCAGCGGTAATAAACCTTGGCGGCGGCATGACAACAGACCTCGGCGGCTTTGTGGCAGCGTGCTATATGCGCGGGGTGGAGTATATTAACATTCCCACTACCTTGCTCGGAGCTGTAGATGCCGCCTGCGGTGGTAAAACCGGCGTGAACCTTGCAGGCGTCAAGAATATTGTCGGAGCTTTCCGATTGCCTTACGCCACAATAATTTCGCCACAATTCCTTGGCTCTCTTCCGCACAAACAAATCCTTTCCGGCTGGGCCGAAATGCTTAAACACAGTCTGCTGATCGGACCCGATACCTTTGCTGAATACATTAATATTAACCCCTTTTCTCTTGATGAAAAAAAATGGTTGCCTCTGATTGAAGAGTCGGTAAATTTCAAGCTCAAAATTGTAGCGGCAGACCCCAAAGAAGCCGGTCTCAGACGCATACTCAATTCTGGACATACCTTCGGACACGCACTCGAAGCATATTTTAATGAAACAAACACTCCCCTCACCCATGGACACGCTGTTGCCATTGGTACTGTTACCACCTTGGTCTTGAGCAATATATTGTTTGATTTCCCTTCAAATCAATTGCAACTGTTTGCCGAAAAAATCCGCGAATTGTATCCTTCCGTACATTTTGATTGCTCCCAATACCCCAAGCTGTTGGAGCTTATGCACCACGACAAAAAAAATCCGAATCCCGGTGCTATCTGCTTCACACTGCTTAAACAACCGGGTGAGCCTGTTGAAGCCGTGAGTGTCCCGGACAATGAAATTCTCACAGCCCTTGACATAACACGCGACTTGCTTGGTATCTGAAAGCTGCAACCGAGTGGCAAAGTATCCCGGAAATAACATTTTTTAGAACACCCGATTTTGCAAGCTTTGCAAGTTGTTGTAACTTTGCACCATGATTTTCAGTTTAGCTATTGACAATATATCAATATATTTGCTTTGCGCGGCATTTATCTTCGCTTTGGCGGCAGCCGTCATCGGTTTGCGGCACATGAGGAAAGTGGCTCGCTACAGCAAGAGAATGACTAGCGACACACCGGCAGACGACAATCTCCCCGGCATGTCAGTAATCGTTTACACACACAATGCCGAAAAGCATATCGAGACTTTTCTCAATACGTTATTGCAACAGAACCACCCGGAGTTTGAGGTGATTGTTGTTAACGATGCCTCTATCGACAATACTCGCGAGATTGTTGAGAATATGCTGGAAAGCAATCCCCGGCTCTACTTGACATTCGTCTCCGACACGGCAAAAAATATCAGCCACCGCAAATTGGCTTACACCATAGGGCTTCGTGCTGCAAAATATCCGGTTGCACTGCTTACCGCCTCCAACATTGAAATTCCATCGGACAACTGGCTGCGACTCATGGCCGCCCCTTTTGCCGATAAAGATATTGAAATAGGACTCGGAGCTATTCGCCTGCCAAATGACACTGACAAAGGCTCCGGCAAATATTGGCGCTCGTTCGACACTCTTTCTTCCGATACCCGTTGGCTCGGAGCGGCTCTCCTCAATCACCCGTACAGAGGCACAGCGTATAATCTGGCCTTCCGCCCCGACACATTTTTTGAGAACAAAGGCTTTGCGTCAACCAATCGCTTTCAGAACGGCGAAGACGATATTTTCGTAAATGAAATCTCAACGTCGGAAAATACCGCAGTGATATTTCAACCGGAGGCCATGCCGGCAATCCAATTCCCCCCGGAAGAATTCACGCGGCTATGGAAGCACAACAAGGAGCGATATACATTCACCGCCAAGTACCTTCACACCGGCGCCCTGCGTACACAAGGATTTATGAGCTTGAGCGTGTGGGGAGCTTTGCTTTGCGCAATAGCAGCAGCCGTAATCGGTCTGCCTAACTTGCTGCCGGTTTGTGCCGCTCTTTTGCTCATGTTGCTGCTTTGGGCCGACCAGATTTGCGTTTATCGACGCGCCGCCGCTGCCATGCAAACTATTAAGTTATGGTGGTCAGTTCCAATCCTTTGGCTGATACGCCCTATTGCCAACGCCTGTTACCGCGCCGATTTTCAAGCCAACAAACACACAAATTACACCTGGCAACAGCCCCACTAACCACACAAACACATGGAAATACTTGATTCATTGCTGTTTATGCTTGCCGAAATGGCGCCTTACATACTTCTCGGTTTCCTTATAGCCGGGCTGATGCACGCCTTTGTGCCTCAACGCATAATGGCGCGACACCTTGCCTCGCCCGGCTTCGGCTCGGTCTGCAAAGCCGCCCTGCTCGGCATT
The DNA here is from genome assembly GCA_023662865.1 of Prevotella sp. GTDB lineage: Bacteria > Bacteroidota > Bacteroidia > Bacteroidales > Muribaculaceae > Lepagella. Next base: position 2,805 of record JAMPIK010000019.1, on the reverse strand, counting down.
CCGTTGCCTCTGTGTTCATGTGGAGTATTGCCCACTGCCGTTGCTCTGCGCCGAGGTGGTGCTTCACGAGCCGCAACTACCTCATTCTTAGTTGCAACGCCCCAAACGGGTGTGGACAGTATAGCCGCCACTTACTCAATGCTCGGTTCCGCTTTCGCAATAATCCGACCAATAGCTGCGCTCATCACCGCCCTAGGTGCCGGACTCGCAGTCGGGGTTTCCGAGAAAAAAGATAACGCCGACTCATGTGCATCAACAGTTATAGAAGAAGGTGAACCGGAAACAGCCTCATTGGGCAAACGCTGCCTTGACGCGCTGAAATACGGATTTGTCGACCTCGTTGGCAGCATTGGCGGCTGGCTTGTGGCCGGTCTGATTATCGCTGCACTTATCACTGTCTATGTGCCGGCAGACTTCTTCGCCGCTCTCGGCGACAGGCCGCTGCTCGCAATGTTGGCGGTGGTGGTAGTGGCTATACCTATGTATGTATGCGCCACCGGCTCAATACCCATTGCCATGTCGCTGATGTTGAAAGGCCTCTCCCCCGGCACGGCACTGGTACTGCTCATGGCCGGACCGGCGGCCAACTTTGCCTCCTTCACCCTCATCAGCCGCGAAATGGGCAAGAAAGCAGCCACACTCTACTTGGCGGCAATCATAGCCGGAGCAATCGGTTTCGGCCTGATAATTGATTACCTGCTCCCGGCCAACCGGGTTGTATTGCCACACATCGCGCACGGTGCCTGCCACACAGACACCTCGGAAATATTCCCCCTCATATGCGCCGGAATAATGGCGGCTCTGCTGTTGGTGGCATTCGGACGCCGCTTCTTCAGAAAATCAAAAACATTCAACGATATGACACAAATTTATGTAATAACCGGCATGAACTGCCCCCATTGCCAAGCCTCAGTAGAGAAAGCTATCTCATCAGTGCCGGGAGTAACTCAAGTAGAAGTAAACCTGAGCACCGGCCGCGCCACAGTAGAAGGCAATCACGACCCCGAAACCTTGAAACGCGCCGTATCCGCCGCCGGCTTCAACGCCACCCAACAATAACACATTCAAGTTTCGCAAGTCATATTACATTGATATTTATAGACTTTGGTGACGCGCAACGCACACCGGATATCATAGCCCCAAACATACGCGGCAAAGCCGTGGGTGTTTGGGACTATGATATCCGGCAAAAGGCGTGCGTAATACGCCAATTCACTGCATTATACCTACTCTTCAACAAACTTGGGTTTACAACGGATTGAGGGCGCCGGTGGCGGAGTCCATGATGTAGCCGCATACGGTTATGCCGGGCGGCATCAGCGGGTGGTGGCTTAGCAGGTCTACGGTTTCAAGTACCGCCTCGGCGGTGTCTTCAAAGCCGTGAAGCCACTCTTTCAGGTTTATGCCGCAATGCCCCATCAGGTCTATATGCTCTTGCGATACTCCTCGCTTGAGCATTATCTGAAGCATTTCGTCCGCATCCATGCCCTGCACTCCGCAGCCGGTATGACCGATTACCATTATCTCCTCTACTCCAAGTTCATACACAGCCACCAACAAACTGCGCACCGTGGAGTCAAAAGGATTAGTAATCGTTCCGCCCGCATTCTTAATCATTTTGACATCGCCGTTCTTAATACCTAATGCCGCCGGCAGCAACGCCACCAACCGTGTGTCCATGCAAGTCACTATGGCCAATTTTTTGTCCGGGTACTTGCTCGTTTCAAACTCTTTATACGCACCGGAAGCCACAAACTCACGGTTATATTTCAACATTTCATCAATCATAATTCCGTCTATTTGCGGCGTTGTGCCAATCGGTCAGGATTTTGTTTAAGAAATTCGCCCCATGATTTAGGGCCTTTGGGCAGCGAGGGCTTGTTGCTTTCGTAAAAGTGAGTAAGCGCAACGGCCAGCGCATCGGTTGCATCAAGCAATGCCGGCATATTCTCATCTGGGATATGCAGAAGATACTTCAACATATTGGCAACCTGTTCTTTGGACGCGGAGCCTACGCCGGTAATACTTTGTTTTATGCTCCTTGGCGGATATTCCGTAATCGGAATATCGCGTACCAATGCCGCAGCCATGGCCACTCCTTGCGCCCTTCCCAATTTAAGCATACTCTGAACATTCTTGCCGAAAAACGGTGCCTCAATAGCCAGTTCATCCGGCAAATGTTGAGCCACTAATGAGCTGACTCTCTCATAAATACGTCGCAGCCGCAAGTAGTGATCCTCAAACTTGGAGAGTTTAATCACTCCCATCACCATTAGACTGGGCTTCCCGCCGTCTACCGACAGCAGGGCATAACCCATCACATTGGTTCCCGGGTCAATGCCCAGGATTATGCGTTCATGATTAATGGCCGGTGTATTATTCATGAGGCAGCGCTTGCAACAGCGTACTGAACAACAATACTTTTTCGCCGAATGTATCGTTCAGCTTCTTTTCCACACCGGGCAAATGTGTGCGCTTCCATTCGGCATACGCCTTCGGCGTGTCAAACTCAAACTGCAAGCTGATGCTTTCCGACTCTTGCCCTTGTGGTAAAGCGGACGCAACACGCGACAAACGAGGCCGTTGCGCATGGCCGCTTTCAAGCAACATCGGTATAATCTCCCCTCGCAACAGTCCAAGCAATTTCGGCAAATCGCGTTCTGAACAAACGAATGTAGTATTGTGTATGTGCATAAGAGTGTGTCTGACAGTTATGACAAAGGGCGCACCAAATACATGGAACGCCCTCTGTTTGAGCCTCTTGTCGGATTCGAACCAACGACCCCGAGATTACAAATCACGTGC
>JAMPIK010000018.1 GCA_023662865.1 Prevotella sp. | reverse complement strand
CTTTGTGCTGTTGCAGTCAGCGCACCGAAAGCCAGTGCTGCTGACAATATTATTGTTTTTGTTTTCATCAGTTTATCGATTTTCCGAGTTCATATGCCTCATCAAGAGCGCGATGACCTTTTATCTCGCCGGGGTCATTGACTCCGCCGCCGAACACGGACCCTTTGAGCGAAGCCCGTTCAAAGCATTCAATCCAACCACCGAGTCCTGTGATTGCGCGATACGGTGTTTCCTGCTCATCTTCTGCGGCACAAGTCAGCATATATATGTCGGTAAAGTGATAGTCACTACCATACAAGGGGTTTGCTCTGTCGAGTAGGGTTTTCATCTGACCGCTCATATCATAGTAATATATGGGGGTTGCAAATGCAATCACATCGGCATCGTACATTTTAGCGACGATTTCAGGAGCATCATCCTTTATCACACATTTCTCTGTCTTCTGACAAGCCAGATATCCATGACAAAATTTTATCTCCTTATTCTGAAACGAAATTAACTCGACTTCGTTTCCTGCCTCGCTTGCTCCGCGGGCAAACTCTTCCGCAATAGCATGAGAATTGCTATGATTGCGGAGACTTGTTGAGATTACCAATACTTTCTTCATATTACAGTCAGTTTAGTTTACGAGAACTTTAGCTTTCAGCCCATTACATTTAACAACATAAATGCCGGCCGTAGGCAATTCAACTGTGTGATTGCTTCCCGAATACACGATTGCTCCATCGGTATTAAAGACGTTTATTGTTGAGTTGTCGTTTCCCGCAATCTCAATTCTTCTTCCACGAATGGCTATTCCCAACCTTGCAGAATCGTCAGATAAAGATTCCACACCGGCGGATGACCTTTGTTTTGAGAAAGTGACATCTACACTATCGTTGCCCAAAACAGAAAGAATTGATTCTCTTGTGGGATTGCCGTCAATTTTTCCGAGCCTTGTAAATGTCCACGTATTTACGCCATAATATATGGTGATACTGTTCCCAAGATACAAAATGACATCACCCGGTTCGGTGGTTATGCGAGTGTTATTGGTCGGGAGATTATGCCCGAGGTCGCCGACCTTTTCAAAATTGCCATAGTCAATCATCGAAACCGTCAAGGGTGCCTCTTCAATGAGATTGGCAAACGCTTCAGCTGAACTGTTGTCAGCGAATGTGGCTGTCAACTCCTTCCCGTTTGCTGAGATTATGAATTTATTATCCATAGAGTAGTTGTTTTGCCCAAATGCTGACATTGAGAGTAAAGTCAGCATAAATGTAATACTTGGGATTTTCATCATATCTTTTCAGAATTTATCCGATGCAAAATTACAAATGTTATATCTTGTGGTCATACCATAAACATCGGAATACCTACCAATTTCCACAATCGGATAAAATTTTGTAATTTTGCATGTTGAAATTCAGAGCAATGCCGAACATTCTTAAAGTAAATACACCGCGAGACTTCATCTCATACGTTGGTGGCGAGACACGCCATCCGCTTGTCGGTGTCGTTGACTTCGCTTCGCTTTCACCCATACCGTCAAGTCTGAATGACTATGGTGTGTACGGGCTGTTCATGCACGGCAAGGTGCGTGATGACCTTACCTACGGACGCGGTGCATTTGGCGGAGCGTCGGGAAGTTTGATATGCGTGGCTCCGGGACAGATTGGTGGCAGAGAAGATGCCGGAGATCTTATAGACATTGACGGATGGGCAATTCTGTTTCATCCCGACTTGCTGATTGGCACTCATCTTGAGAAGGAAATCAAGCAATTCTCATTCTTTGACTACAGCGCGAATGAGGCTGTCTTTCTGAATGACGGTGAAAAAGAAATCCTTTCATCGTTGATTATGAGCATACAGGATGAAATCAACCATCCTCGGGATCCGGAGCAGGATGCTATAATAGTAGACTACATATCCGTCATGCTTCATCTGTGTAACCGCGCATACACCCGTCAGTTTCATCAGATACGCAATACGAGTAGTGACATATTGGTGCGTCTCAGTGCATTGCTTAATGAATATTACGACTCCGGACAGCAGCTGAAATATGGAGTCCCGGGAGTGCAATATTTTGCAGACAAACTCTGTATGTCACCCAATTATCTCACCGATTTGATGAAGAAAACTACCGGAGAGAATGCGGGAAATTTCATCAGGAATCAAATTATCCGCATAGCGAAGAACCGTCTTGTCTCATCGGGCAATGTCTCACAGGTAGCCTACGACATGGGGTTTGAATATCCGCAGCATTTCAGCCGGATGTTCAAGAAGCACACCGGGCAAACACCCTCTCAGTATCTCGCCGACCTCAATCGTTGAATATGGTTGGCATTCCTATGTTTTTGGTAAGTCTGACAATTTTGTTGGCAGTAATTTTGCATTATGAAAAAGGCTATAATAGATATGACAATAGAGAGATTTCAACAGATGATAGCAGAGGGGAAGCCCCTGGAAGGCAATGAGATAATTCAGTTCATGCGTCGCCAGAGCGATGAGTCGCGTAAGATTCAGTTTGATCTCAACTGCAATTTCCACACGCCTGAAGAGATACGCGAGCTGTTCGGTAAGATGACGGGCAACGAGATTGATGAATCGTTCCGAATGTTTCCACCGTTCTATACCGACTTTGGACGCAACATTCATGTCGGCAAGAATGTGTTTATCAACTCATGTTGCCACTTCCAAGACCAAGGCGGCATCTTCATAGGCGATGGTTGCCTGATTGGACACTGCGTAGTAATGGCTACTCTCAACCATGACCAAGACCCCGCCAAGCGTCAGAACCTGCACCACAAGCCTATCCGCATCGGCAACGGTGTATGGATTGGGGCAAATGTAGTGATTACAGCTGGAGTCACCATCGGTGACAATGCCATTATTGCAGCCGGAGCGGTGGTGACGAAAGATGTTCCGGCCAACATGATAGCCGGAGGTGTTCCCACAAAAATTATAAAATCCATATACGATTAACCATAAAGACGATAATTACAATAGTATTGGCAATTATAATCACATCAACCATGGCACAAGCACAATATAATCTGGAAAAGGCACGGCGGTTTGACCTTTTGGGGCACGCGGAACTGACCCTTTAGGGCAAATTAATTTTGACCATCTCGGACAAAATAAAAATGACCCCTGTCGTATTGTGAACTGCACCCCAAAAGTTAGACATAAAACTTTTGGGGTGCTTTATGTATAGACACCATAATTTTGAAGAACGACTTAATATAGTGAGTCGACTTTTATCAGGAGAGCCATTGGAATCGCTGTGCAAGGAGCTGAAAATGGACAAGAAAATGGTTCGTCAGTGGCAACTTCGCTATAATAAATATGGCGAAGATGGACTACGAGGCACACGTTCATATCATTACACTGCATAAGAAAAGCTTGCTATTGTGCGCGAAGTTACAGAAAAAGGCATAACTTTGCATGAAGTATGTCTCCGATATGACCTTAGCATGTATGCTCTACAATTATGGATTAGACGCTACCGCAATGGTCTTTCCCTTGAAAACAAAAAACGGGGACGCTCACCGAAAAATCCAATGACAAGACCCAAGAAGAAAGAACCACAGACAGAACTTGAGAAGCTTCAGGCGGAAAATCTTCGCCTGAGGGCGGAGAATGCGCTGCTAAAAAAGCGAAGGCCTTAATCGAGGAACAGGAAGCCCGAGTACCTCTCAATGGGCAAAAGCCATCAATGAACTAAGGTCGAAATATCCTCTTGACTTACTTTTAAAGTTAAGAATGATGGCTCGTTCAGTATTCTACTATCACCTTAAACGCCTGCAAGCAAAAGAAAAATATACCGCTGAGAAAAAGGAGATTAGAGATATTTTTCATGAGCATAAAGGTCGCTATGGCTATCGGCGTATAACAGCTGAAATGCGCAATAGGAAATATGTTATAAATCACAAAACAGTACAACGGCTTATGACTGATATGGGACTCAAATGCAGGATACGCAAGGTGAGATATCGTTCATATAAGGGCGAAGTCGGCAAGATTGCGCCCAATATCATAGACCGTGATTTTACGGCTGCTGCACCCAATCGCAAATGGGCGACTGATGTCACTCAGATAAACATTGGCTCAACCAAACTCTATCTATCGCCTATCCTGGATATGTTAAATGGAGAGATAATATCTCACAATATCTCTTCAAGCCCTAATCTTGAACAAGTTTATGATATGCTTGACAAGGCCTTCGACAAGTTCGACAATCTTGATGGACTCATACTCCACTCCGACCAAGGCTGGCAATATCAGCATTTCGGTTATCGGAAGCGTCTTGAAGATCATCATATTATCCAAAGTATGTCAAGGAAGGGCAACTGTCTTGACAACTCTATGATGGAGAACTTCTTCGGCATTATGAAATCTGAATTACTGTATGCGGAAAAATTTGAATCTCCGCAAGCCTTTATAAATGCTTTGGAAGAATATATTGAATACTACAACAATAAAAGAATCAAATCCCGGTTAAATGGAAAGAGTCCGGTGCAATACCGAACCCTTTCTATAACTGGATAATGTTTAACCCGTCCAACTTTTTGGGGTCACTTCAACAATACAGGGGTCATTTTTATTTTGTCCGAGATGGTCAAAATTAATTTGCCCTAAAGGGTCAGTTCCGCGTGCCCCAAAGGGTCAAACCGCCGTGCCTTTTCCACTTTACACGAAGTACATTTTTAGCACCGTCAGCGAGTCCGGCAACGAGATTCTCGTTGCCCAAGTCCACATAAATTATCTCTGCCGGGAAGATGATATGAGTGGTTTTCTCATAGTAAACCTCCAGAGCGTGAGGGGGAATCATTCGGTCGAAACCGACTTTTTGGGTAAGGCCATCGAACTTGTCACCGTTGGTGTAATTTGCTCCATAGACGTTGACATCGTGCTGCTCAACCGAGGTTGACGTTGACGACACATTGTTATCGGTGTTTTCGGGATTTTTGCGTTGACAGCGGTGGCTACTCCGAAGAGAGCCACTGCTGCAACAAAGAGTGTTTTCAGTGTTAGCATTTGTTTCGTGTTGTTGAATTTTTGAATTAAAGCCGCAGATGTATTTACATTGGCCTTAAACTTTGACATGGAATAATTTGTTCCTGAAATATAAAATATATAACTTTGCAGTATTAATGATAGCACTATGGAAGTATCTATAAACAGGAAATCAGCAATATTTCGCCTTCGTACAGAGTTGTTGGATAGGCTGAAACAATTGGCGGCGAGAGATAATCGCAGTCTCAATAATTATGTTGAAACAATATTGATGGATGTTGCATATAACACTCCAAATGAGGCAACTATTGCGGCGATGAAAGAGGCTCAAGACGAGGCTAACCTCTCTTCGGTTGACATGAGCAGCTACGACTCCTTTCTTAAATCGCTTGAAGTCAAATGAAAGAAATCAAAGCCTCAAAGAGTTTCAAGAAGGATTTGAAGCGATTTGCAAATCAACCCAAGAAGTTGCGCGAACTATATGACTTTGTGGATAAGTATCTACGAACTGGAGCTGCTATCCCAGCTAAATATCGGGCACACATGTTGATTGGAGACTACGCTGGTCACATGGAATGTCATATTGAGGGAGATTATCTTCTCATTTGGTTGGATGAAACATCAAATCTTGTAAAACTAATCAGATTGGGAAGCCATTCCGAACTGTTTGGTTAACACATTCTTTATATGTCTGTTTATAGAACTATGTAAGAGAATAATACCAAGTCAGATTATTACAGTGATAATTCTGATGCCAATTTATACGCTTTTTTGATAGCTAACTTCCCGGAGGGGAGCCAAATGACTTCAGAGGAAGAAAAGGGTTCTTTCATGAAAAAGCATGGCATTGGTAAGTATCGGGAAAAATGTGATTTACTGCTCGTTTTGTTTAAGCATCACTTTGTATCCGGCTTTGAGATGGACTTTCACCTGACGGACTTTCTTGGTAAGGTATTGACTGACACCGTTGAGTATGCCACGGCCCACATCGGAGACAATCTGCGCCCCGGCATCGGTGGAGATATTTATGGAGCTTCCTACAGTACTGCCCATATTGGAAACCACCACATTACAAAATATCAACCCCTAAAATTTTCTCAAAAATTTTTAAAGGGGTGAAAGTTGGGTTAAGCAGCGAAGCATCGCGAGGAATGGTTTCCTCTTTACATTCAATTGTGGAAACGGGTGTGAAGCATTTGCGGATGTCGCTGCGCAGAGTCTGCTGTTTGTAAGTCGGATCAAGATAAGTTACCCCCTCATTTTCAAACGAGACTTTGCCGAAAAACTCTTTTAAGATTTTCGTATGTTTACGAAGCTGATTTATCCCGATGGTGCCGAAAGACTCTTTCGAAATCCTGGACAGCCAATAATTGAAAGAAACCGGCTCGGTAGACACATATATTTCGGACTGGCCGGAGACTGTGTTCAGGCCTTTGATGTCGCTCTCATAAATTAATTGCTTGGTTTGCTTTTGGGGCGTTACCACTCTCAGGCGGCTTTCTTCATCATTGTGTGTATTTGTGATTGTATTGTATCTCACATCAAACTGATAATAATGAAGTGAGGGTAGATTTATTACCTCTTGCCGGGAATATCTTTTTACTTCTTTCTGACGTTTACCGCCTTTAGTAAACTGCTCTACTGAGGAGTGATGGTTTTTCTTCAGCTCTTTGTCGAGCAGGTCATAATTGCTGCGGCTTAGCCAAATAAGTGCCGTCACGTCAGAATTCGGAATCACTTCTCGCAAGCAACGGCAACTTGTCTGCATAATCTTGTTCTTTACCGAAGGGATGGGCATTGGCAGAATCACGCTTGTGAGGCTCTTGCAGTTCCACCCTCTTTACCGATTTGAGCGAGCAGCACAATGCGGTGCTTTGAGAAGACCGTGTCAAGAGCTCTGAAATCAGCCTGCGCCCCGGTTGGGCATTTATACTTGCTTTTGCTTGTGGATCCATAGTAACGCAACACGGCCTCTTCCGGGTCAAGGCCATGCTCACGGCATATCGAGCAGACAAGCGGATACACCTCCTCTTCAAGTCTGTTTATAAGGTCGCAGTAAATGGCGAGTTTGGCTGAACCGACTTCGGGATATACCGTATCTTGGTATCTCACTAGAAATTCGGTTATGCCATTGCGTATAATATCTTCGCTTGAAACACTTGAGTATCTCACACGCGGACGTTTAAGAAAGTTGCCGACGGCTTTGGCAAGGGGATAATATGTCTCCACATTGCCGAACATTTCAAGTTTCAGCTTCAGGGTGTCGGATACTTTAATGGTGTCGGGAGAGGAGAAATATGGTGTGCCGGAGAAGCAGAGTATGGAGTTGAGATCGGAGTGTTTTGCCCATTTGTTTATAACTTTTACTATCTGCAGGCCTTCCGTTTTTGCATGTTGCACCTCATCGACCATGATACACAGTCCGGGGAGTTTTCCGATAATCTCGCGCAGTTCGTTGGCAAGTTTTACTTCCAGCCACTGTTTCTTTTCATCTTCCGGCAAGTAATCAAATCTTTTGTCATCAAACTTGTCTGATTTGTCAAGCTTGTCGTACAACTTTTCCACGTTTGTTATGACTACAAGGCCCATAAGGTCATGGAAGGGGATGTGAGACTGTATTTTTACCGCATTGGGATTTTTTACGATATTGCTGCCCTTTGATGAATTTGAGTCTTCCAACACTTCATATATAACCATGCGTTTGAGGCGCATTGCCTCATCTTTGGGCAATATGAATTCGGGGTCAAATTCTTTCATGTCCTTCAGGCTTGGAATAATGGAAGATTTCAAGCCTGCCGGGGCCACGACAATAAAATTGTGTGCGAACACTTTATTCGCAGGTTCATTGACGGCAAAGTACAGGTTGAGGTAAACAAACATCGCCATGAGCCATGTCTTACCGGCTCCCATCTGAATACTGAAAATATAATCGGCATACGAAGTGTTGCCGAAAAGAGCTTTCAGTGTGGCTTCATAATCTATTGCTTCGAGATTTTCGGCTATCAATTCGGCAAGGTTGGGAGAGAAAGGCTTACCTAAGTCGTTTTGGGATAGAACATATTCATAGAGAGCTTGTGCCGCCGGATTGGATTTAAGGAAGTTCAGTGCATGTGTGGTATGCGAGACATCATCAAGATTAAGAGTGTTGAAAGCACCCTCACACATCAGTTTCCATAATGGCTTATTCCGACCGTAGAGTTTGAGAAACAAGAATGTTTTGACACAATTTAACTGTGCGTCACGCAATTTCCCTTGCCTTCCATATAGAAAACAAGGTTCTTGACCGTGCACTCATCGGATGCAATCCACCAATTTAATTTTTTCTCTACGACAGTATAAAGCATATATGGCAGGTTCTATAAATTTAACGCTGCGAAATTATTAATTATTAGAATTGCAGGCTTTCGGCTGATTTTGGCTGAATTTTGACTGCTTTAATGCTTTGTTTCGGTCACAATGCTCGCATTGCTCCCTCAACAAACCCTTAAATCAGCCTAAAATTCATCTCAAAATCACCTCGAATAAATTTATAGAACCTGCCATATATGATTTGGTCGCAAAGATAGCAAAAAAATCAGAGATGGCAGACAAGATTGTCGGGAAAGATTTTTTGCCGATGTCTTTGCGACCGTTATCAAACCGGATATGAGAGATGCGTTACTTTTGAATGTTGTAGCCTTGGGCCCGCAGGTAGTCGAGGATGCGGTAGTCCATGGCGTGGCGGTAGTAGTCTATGATGTGAGCGCACCAGTCGTTTTCGGAGGTACCTCCGGAGCGTGTGCGGTTGTATTGGCTTACCACTTCATCGTAGGCGGCGAGTTCATCGGTCATGGCCTCTTCATCGCCGCGATAGCGGTTGGGGTGGAACACCAATGAGGCGGGTTGCTTGGGCTTCAAGTCGGGCTGTTCACGCGGAATGCCGAGGGCAAGTCCGCAAACTACGAATACACCCTTGGGAAGATGCAGCAGTTCGGCCACTTTCGCCGGGTCAACGGTGCGCAGGTATCCCACGCAGTTGCTGCCGAGGCCGGCGGCTTGTGCGGCAACTACCGCGCTCATCATGGCCAAAGAGGCATCGATTATGCCGATTGTCACCGCGTCCATGGTGTTGGTGAAGGGGGGCATATCCACACCCTTGCGCTTGGCGAGCACAGAGATTTTGTTATAGTCGGAGCAGAAAATCAGCAGGCGGTTGCATGTCTTGAGCTGTTTCTGATTGGTGAGTGCGTATAATTCCTCTTTGAGGGCTTGGTCAGAAATGTCGATTACGCTGAATTGCTGACCGTTGTAGCTTGTTGGAGTATTCTCCACAGCTCTGCGTATCAGCTCCATAGTCTCTTCGGGGATAGCTTCTCGCTCGTATCGGCGCACGGAGGTGCGTGAGAGCAATGCTTCTTTTACATCTTTCATGTTATTTCGTTTTGGGTTGTTTACATTATAGTAACGCGAAAAAGTGCCGAATGTTTTATGAATAAAAAGGGGTGCGAGTTCTGTCGCACCCCCTCATTGAGGTTCACTTATGAGTATTCGATTTACTTAACCATTACTTTTACTGAGGCGGGTTTGCCGTTTGCGGTATAGTGTACGATGTACATACCGGGAGCGACATTTACCGAACCGGGCTGACGAAGACCGCCGATGAGCTGACCGGCTGTGTTTAATACAGCTGCGTTGTCGAATGTGCCGAAGATGTTGATTACACCTTTGCCGGCAAGCACCTGAGTGTCTGTAATCTCTGTGACTTCCACGCCTGATGTAGAGTCTGCGTTGAAGGAGAATTTGTAGATGGGAGTGGTGGGACCTTCGTTCCAACCTACTACTATTGCATAATAGTTTTGCTTAACATCTTTGCCGGCAGCTACATCGTTTATGTAGAGGTCGGGGAACTGCAGACGTGCCCAGCCGTCAAACTCGTGTGCGTAGCGGTAGAACTGATATGTGAGGAACTCGAACATATCTTCATCGCTGTCTTCATCGTATTGGTCATATACGCGGTCAGTGCAATAGTTTGCGAGGAAAGGCTCTCCATCGCGTGAAGGGATAACGTCTACGGTAGCTGTGAACACTGTCTTGTAATCAGGGTTGATTTCAGTGCCCATATACTCGAACTCGAAAGTGAGGTCGCTCTTTTCGGGAGCGGGGGTCTTGAAGTCGAATGTTGCAGTGGGGGTCACCACATTGCCGTTTTCATCGAAGCCTACTGCGTAAAGCACGAGGTCTTGACCCCAATATATTTGGCTGAGCAAGCCTTCTTCCGTGAGTTTGGAGGCCATTTCGTCAACGCTGCCGGTAGTGCACTGCATCTTCATGATATCCTGCCATGTGTAACCTTCATATAATTCAGCAAGATATTGCCACCATTCAATGATGAACTTCTGCGGAATGGCTTCCACACCGCCTTTTTTTGCGATTAGTTCGGGAGTGGTGACATCGTAGAAGTAGATGAAGTCATCGTTTGAGGGAATAATCTGAATGCGGGCGTCCATACCGGTAATGTCGGTTACGTTCAGAGCGATTGTACCGCTTACTGTGGGGTCGGGCTGTTTTTCGCCACAGGTGAAGGGGAATACTGTCACGCCGGTAGTCACTACCTGATCAGTAGTCACGCCCATAGCCACGAGGCAATAGTCTGTACCGTTAACAAGATGTTCAAAAGTAAGATTCTTGGTTCCGGAGTAGATTTGGTTGGCGTAAAGTGGATACATCATGTATTCGTTGATAAAGGCCTTTTCCTGTGCGGAGTCGGTAAGGTCATATTTGTCAACGTTTTCTTTTAAGATGCATTTCACATTGTAAGTGTCATCGTTTGAAGGCACGCATTGGGCGTTAACAGTGTTGCGGTCGTTGCCCTCCGGCACAGTTGAGGTCACGGAGAGTGTGAAAGTGATGTCGCTCTTCTCGGCTTCGGCGGTGGTGAATGTTTTTGTCACCAGCGGCGCTATGATGTTTTTGTCATTGTCGATTGCGAAAGCGTAGACAACATACTCAGTTTCAGACATGAGAGCACCGTAACTTTCGTATGCGTATTCGCCGTAGATGCCGTTGTGCTGATACCAAGACATTACTTTTTGCCAAGTATATTGGTATATTTCGGCACTCTGTTCCCAATATTTTATTTGATTTTCAATGGCCTTGTCTGCACCTCCGGCTGCATCAAAATCAGCTTTGCTGCTGATGAAGAAGCAGTAACCAAAGTCATCGGAAGAGGGAGTGAAACTCATGTAAGCGTTGGAGGCGGTGATGTCAGAAACCTCGATTGAGATTGACTCCTGCTTGACGGCCGGTTGGTTCGTGCATACAAAAGGCAGTACGGTAACGCTGGTGGAGGCCACAAGGTCTGTTGTCACACCGAAAGCCACGAGGCAGTATTCGTTGCCCTCCACAAGGTTTGCAAAAGTGAGTTCCTTTGTGCCGGAATAAATCTGATTCTGATACAGAGGATACATCATTTCATTATTGATGAAATCTTTCTCACCTTCGGGAGTGTCAATGTCATAGCTGTCTACTGTGGATTTGAGGATGCACTTCACATTGTAAGTGTCATCGTTTGAGGGTACGCATTTGGCCACAACATCATTGCGGTTGTTGCCCGAAACGGTTATAGACTCAACAGAGAGGGTGAATGTATTGTCGCTCTTTACGGAATTGCTGAGGGTTGTGAATTTCTTTGTTACGAGCGGAGCAATCACGTTCTTGTCGTTGTCGAGAGCGAAAGCGTAAGCCACATATTCCGTTTCCGGGAAAAGGTAGCCGAGGCTTTCGGCTGCTTGCTCACCGTATGCACCGGTGTGTTGGTATATAGCCATCCAGCTTTGCCATGTGTCATTATAGCGGTCGGCCATGTTCTCAAAATATGCAATCTTCTTGGAGATAGCGGTTGCATCGCCGCCGTCGGCATCATAGTCGGCCTTGCTCTGTACGAAAGTGCAATACTTGAAGTCATTGGAAGAGGGCGTGAACGCCATGTAAGCGTCGGACACCGTGATGTCGGAGATTTCAATGTTCACGCTTGCCGATTGGGCAAAAGCCCCCAAGGCAAGGCTCATGAACAAAGCCGAAGCTCCAACTCGAAGTTTGCGGTAGAAATCATTCATAATTTTATAGTTTAAATTTGTAAGTAGTATGAAAAATTCTCTCAATCGCAAAATTACATTAAAAAAACCAACAAAATATTAAAATAGTTTAAGAAAAACGGTTAAGTAAAAAAATGTCTAAAAGATGACAATATAAAAATTCGGGGCGACCTGTAAGGCCGCCCCGGTATAAGAGCCACATCAAAGGATGCGATGAAACTCCGAATGACAGGATTTGAGTGCTCCTCCTCGCTGTAATCCGCTGTGTCGCTTGCGCAACAACTCCCGGGGGAGTCGCGGCCCGCCATTGAGAAAGTAAGCTTGTCTCGGTATTTCATTAAAATTTGATGAGTTTCCCAATCTACTTTGATGTGGTATAAGTATTGTCTAATCGGGAACAGGCTCGCTCGCCTTTGCTATTACAACGCAAAGTTATAAGAAAAAGTTGATGCAGCAAAATTATTTGATATTTTTTCGTAAATTTGTCGCGGAAAATTACAGACATGAAACATTACACATTATATATAATTGAGCTTTTGATATTCTTTTGCTGTGCATCATGTTCAGACGATGAAGTAAAACCGACTCCCGACCCCTTGGTGCCTGAAACAAAAGATGCTTTGTCTTATTATTCATACCATGAACTGAACGTAAGCATCGGCCAAAACTCAGCTGAACAGTTAAAAATACCTTACCGCTTGCTTGACCCGACGGAAGCAGTCGGCGCACCCTCGGACAAGACATACCCTTTGGTGATTTTCCTTCACGGAATAGGTGAACGCGGCACAGACGGCATGTCGCACATGGCTCACGGCTATCAATATTTCTTTGATGCGCAGGAGCAATATCCTTGCTTTGTGGCTTATCCGCAATGTCCTCCCGAATACTATTGGAGTTATCCGTCAAGACCGTGGCCTATGTCTTCGGAAAGTATGAACATACCGAACCAACCGACACCGATGTATGATGCCGTAATCAGTTTGGCAGATGAATTGGCTGCAACTTATCCCGTAGACAAAGACCGAATAGTGCTTGTGGGTTTCTCGGCCGGTGCGCTGGGTGCGCTTGACATTGCGGCGAGAAGCGAAGATGCCTTTGCCGGGGTGGTGTCAATAGCCGGGGGTATCAATATGAGTCGACTGCCGGATTTGTTGAAAATGAGAGTATGGCTGGAACATTGTCTTGACGATGTAAGTCTCAGCCCTGAACTTACCTTGACTCTCGCCAACGCGCTGCCGAATTATCCCCAAGCCGATGTCACGGTGAAAATCTACCCCGCAGGCGGCCATATCGGCTTCCATTTATTCAATACGTTTGAGCTTATGGAGTGGATAGTGTGTGCGTAGGAACGTAAGCCTCCGGCTTGCGATTTTTTCAGCAAGCCGGAGGGGATTCTTCAGCAAGTCGGAGGCTTGCTCTCTCCTAATGCTCTCCAAGATGGCATTGCCATGCCCAGGCGTTGCGCATGGTGTCGTCTATGGGCACGTTGGCTTTCCAGCCGAGTACTTGGTTGGCTTTCGTGGGGAGTGCCCAGATTTTTTCGATGTCGCCGGCGCGGCGAGGGCCTATCTTGTAGGGTACTTTTACGCCGGTGGCTCTTTGGAAGCTGTCAATCAATTCCAACACTGAGAGTCCGTGGCCGGTGCCGAGGTTGAATATCTCGATGGCGTCGGTGTCGTCTTTGTCAAGCATGCGGTGCATGGCTATTACGTGAGCTTTTGCCAAGTCCACTACATCGATAAAGTCGCGTATGCAGCTGCCGTCGGGGGTGTTGTAATCATCGCCGAATACTGTCAGCTCTTTGCGTATGCCGGCGGCGGTCTGTGTGAGATAGGGTATGAGGTTGTTTGGTACACCGTTGGGGAGCTCACCTATCAGTGCGGAGGGGTGTGCGCCCACGGGGTTGAAGTATCTCAGAATGATACTCTTGATCGGTGCGCCGGAGGCGATATAGTCTGTGATTATTTCTTCGGAAATCTGTTTTGTGTTTCCGTAAGGTGAGGTGGCCGGCTTTATTGGAGCGGTTTCGTCTATGGGGTTTACGTCCGGCTCGCCGTACACGGTGCAAGAAGAGGAGAATACAATGCCCTTCACTCCGAACTGCGGCATATATTCCAACAGGTTCATCAGGGAGTTGAGGTTGTTGCGATAGTACATGAGAGGTTTTTGTACACTCTCGCCCACAGCCTTTGAGGCCGCGAAGTTGATTATACCCTTGATGTCGGAGTAGTCTTCAAACAGTTTCTTGACTGTGGGAGCATCGGTCACATCGCCTTTCACAAAAGCCGGGCGGATACCGGTGATTGCCTCAATGCCGTTGAGCACCTCAATATTTGAATTGCTGAGGTTGTCGATAATCACTACCTCATATCCGGCATTTTGCAACTCGACTACTGTGTGAGAGCCTATGTATCCTGTGCCACCGGTAACCAAAATTCTTGTCTTCATAGTATCAGTTTTTAAATAGTGGAGTAGGGTAGATGCCTTCTTTGGCGAGTTCTGCGAAACGAGCTACGGTAGCCGGGCGGTCAGCAGCGAAGGTTACGCCGAACCATTTGCTTGGGGTGGTGAGTACTTTGAGTGTTACCGTGCCGTTGTTAATCAGGTCGTTAACTACTGTCGGTATATAAAACTCGCTCTTGAGCTCATTGCCGTAAGCGGCAAGGAATTCAAGCAATGCTTTTTGCGAATATTCGAAATAGTCGGGAGTGAAGCCCCACATATTCATGCTCACAGCCGCACCTTCGGGGAATGGCACTTCTTTATCGTCAACAATCTGAATAAGCTTGCCGTCTTTGAATTGAATGCCGTGACACTCGTTCACGCCGGTGAGGTAGCCGTTGGCGTCTACCTGACACAGACCGCGGCTGACACCGCCGTTTTCGCTGAGAGTGTTTTCAATCTTAAAGCCAATCATGCAGTATTCATTTTTCTTGGCCTCAACGGAGCGGAGGAAGTCTGCGAGCATTTGGAAGCTCTCCGCGCCGTAGAAGTCGTCGGCGTTGATTACGGCAAACGGCTCTTTGATTACGTCTTTTCCCATAAGCACGGCATGGCCGGTGCCCCAGGGTTTGGTGCGGCCATCGGGCACTGTGTAGCCTTCCGGCAGAGCGTCAATGCTTTGGAACACAACCTCTACCGGCACATGTCCTTCATATTTGGAAAGCACTTTTTCGCGGAAGTCTTGTTCGAAGTCGCGGCGTATTACGAATACAATCTTGCCGAAGCCGGCGCGCAGAGCATCGTAAACGGAATAGTCCATGATGGTTTCGCCGGTCGGGCCGAGACCGTCGAGCTGTTTCAATCCGCCGTAGCGGCTGCCCATTCCGGCAGCAAGTATATACAAAGTGGGTTTCATATCTGTTGAGTTTAAATCGGTTTCTTTTGAATGAGAACAATGAGCCGGAGCAGAGTGTCGAACAATACTATCTTGGCAGAAGCGTTGCGCCCGATGTCTGACTCGGCTCGTGCAAAGTCTGTCATCATATCTTCGGCATTGGCTGCGTTTACGAAAGGAGCGAAGCGCGAGCTGAATTGTATCTCCTCGTTGTCCATTTGCAGAAGTATCGGCTCGTGAAGGTTGTAAATGAAATTTTCGCGCACCATTGAGCAGCAATATTGCAGGAAGCGGCGCGACTTTTCGCGTCCCATGCCGGCTATTTTCTCGGAAATGTCGCGCAGACTTTTCACATCGCGGGAGTAAGCCTTTCGCATCATGTCCCGAAACAAGGGGGCAAACTCCCGGCGCTCACCTTCGGTGCCGATAAGCGACAAAGCCGTTGCCATACTGCCCTCGGCGCGTGTGGCAATCTGCGGGGCATATACCGCATCGACGGCATAACTTTGCATGAGCGAAGAGGCTATCAGAGATGCGTCAAGGCGGGGCATCTCCACGCGTTGGGTGCGTGAGAATATTGTGGGCAGTATTCCGTCCGGGTCGTTGCTTACGAGTATGAATTTGGTGTCGGCAAACGGTTCTTCGATAATCTTCAGCAATTTATTGGCCGACTCGGGCTGCAATCTTTCCGGCAGCCAAATCAGGCAGATTTTGTATTTTGCCGAATAGTTGGAAATGTTCATGCGGCGTACAATCTCGGCACTCTCTTCCACATAAATTCCGGGTTGGGAATTGCCGGCTTTGCATATGTCCAGCCATTGCTCCCATGTGCCGTAAGTGCCGGCTGCAAGAAAATCTTTCCATTCCGATGCATAGTCAGTACACACTGAATATCCCTCAGTCTTTTTCTTTACATAAGGGAAAGTAAAGTGCATATCGGCATTGTTGAGGCTCTGATGTTGCAGGCAAGCCGGACACACACCGCAGCTGTCGCCGTTGTGAGGATTACGGCAATGCTGATATTGAGCCAATGCCCGAGCCATCGCCAATTTGCCGACACCGGGAGCACCGTGCAGCAATAACGCATGGGGTAACCGGTCATCATCGACCATTGCACGCAGCCTGTTTTTAACGGCCTCCTGACCTATGATGTCGCTGAATTTCATCAACTGCAAATTTACAAATAAATTCGCACATAGCCAAACAGACAAAAAACAGTTTAAAAAAGTTGGTCATATTGTTGAAAACAGTTAACTTTGATGCATGATTCCTTTTTTACAGAGTGTGGCAATTGAGCTTACGGCTCGATTTGGCGGTAATATTCGTGATTTTATTATTGTGATGCCCCATAAGCGCGGCGTCACATACATGCGTAAATACTTTGAACAAGTGATTTCCGACCGTATCGGCCGGTTGCCGGGGTATGGCGAGTTGCCGAAAATTATAACCATTTCGGATCATACGGCGCACATTTCCGGCTTGAAGCCCGCCACTCGCCTGCAACTTCTATTTTCTCTGTATAGTGTCCACCATGCATTGTATGCACCCGGCGAGGCTTTCACCGCCGAAGACTTTGACAATTTCCGCAGCTGGGGCGAGACTGTAATAGCCGACTTCAACGATGTGGATATGTATTGCGTGGATGCCGATGCTCTGTATAAAAATCTCGCTGACATCAACGATATAGCAACAGACTATTTGAGCGAGGAGCAAAAAAAGACAATTGAAAAATATTTCGGGGTAAGCAATATAGGTTTGGAAGTGGAACGCTTTTGGAAGCACCTGCACAAGCAAGGAGAAATGCAACAGCATTTTCTAAGTCTGTGGGAGAAACTCGCCCCCTTGTATCTTGCCTGCAAACAGTTACTTAGGGAAAAACAAATATCATATCCGGGCATGGCCTTTCAGGAGGCGACACGTAATATTGAGGACGGCAAATACAAATTCAAGAATACCCAGCGGGTAGTGTATGTGGGCTTCAATGCTTTGAGTACTGCCGAACGCGCACTGTTCAAAGCCGTTCAACAACAAACTGCTCCCGACGGCAACTCGCTTGCCGATTTCTTTTGGGATACTCCAGGCCCCGCGCTTGCCAAACATTCACCGGTAGAGGCCGCACGCTTCTTGCGCCGTAATGCCGCCGACTTTCCCTGCTCGGTGAAAAACATGGATAAATATGCCGATGCGCAAACGTTCCCGGAAAGAATTGAGGAAATAGCATGCCCGGGGAATGTAGCGCAAGCCAAGGTAATCACCCAATTGCTCAAAGGTATTATCCATGGGCATGGTGAGCCATATATTGATCCGGCGCGTGTGGCGGTGGTTCTCCCGGACGAAGGGCTGCTGTTCCCGGTGTTCCACTCCGTTCCGGCCAATGTGGCTGAAAAGGTTAACCTGACAATGGGTTATCCGCTACGCCATACTTCAGTAGCCTCGTTTACCGGCATTTTGCGCTTGATGTACACCAAGGCGCGCAAACGCCAAGGGTGCACTACCTATTACCACAAAGATGTCACGTCTCTTTTGAGTCACCCCTTGGTTCGGATACTTTTGGGGCATGATATCGCCAACCTCATACATGGCTACCTGCTTCAATCCCGATTGTATTTCATCAGCGTTGAAGATATGCTTAATGCACTCTCTGCGGAACAAAAATCGGAATATTCGGAGATTATAAATACACTGTTTGCGCCCCTTCCGAACACGGATACCCCGGCAGAGACAATCCGGCAAATTTGCAATCTGCTGACAAAAATTCGCGAAAAACTCATGCCCGAAACTCCAACCGAAGCGGCCAATGCTTCGGAAGCATCGCTTGAAACGGCCAACATTGACCATTACCTCAAAGAATTTGAAGAGTTTGCCGCTTTGTGTGCGGAATACAATCTCAAGATGAGCCCGAAGACTGCCCTCTTCATGGCTTGCCGTGTGTTGGCAAATGACACATTGTCAATGCAGGGCGAACCGCTCACCGGGTTGCAGATTATGGGTATGCTTGAAACCCGTGCTTTGGATTTCGACTACTTGATTATCCCCTCAATGAATGAACGCATCTTCCCTCGTCGGCTGAAAGCCCGCACCTTTATACCCGATTCTCTTCGTATAGGTTACGGTATAGCCACCACGCGTTTTCAGGAAGAAATATATGCCTACCATTTTTACCGCCTCTTAGCTCGCGCCAAAGAGGTGTATCTGCTGTATGACGCTTCTCAGGGGGGGCTCAAAAGCGGTGACCCATCGCGATACCTGCTCCAATTGCGTTATCTGTTGGCTAACGGACACAATATCAAGAAAACCTCCGCGCGATTTTTGCTTAATGCGGAAACTGTCAAGGATAGCCTTGCAATTCCCAAGTCAAAGTCGGTAATGGAGTTTCTTAACAAATATTTGAATCCGACTTCCGACAAACGCCTGTCGGCTTCCTCGTTGAAGGAATATCTCGCGTGTCCGATGAAATTCTACTTTTCATATATCAGAAAAATGAAGGTGGACGAACAGCCGGACGACTTTATGGGCGCTATCGTAATCGGCAATGTGCTGCATGAAAGTCTGGATTACATTTACAAATCCGTGACCGACAACAATACGCACACCTCTGTCATTACGGCAGAGATGATTCAGGCGTGGAAGCAAGGAGCATCAATAGGTGAATATGAAAATATCCAAGCATTGGCAATATCCATGATACGCAAAAATTACATGGAGAACGCGCCGGCCGATGCCCCCTTGCCGGGCGATGCACTCATCACACTGGAAATGCTCGAACTGCAAATCCAATGGTGCCTGGATGCTGACCTGAAGCTTGCTCCTTTCGAGTATGTGGCGTCTGAGCTGAAATTGCCGGCGGTATACCAATTTGACGAAAATCGGCAAGTAAACATGACAATGATTATTGACCGCCTCGACAGAGTTAATATGCCGGGAGGGGAACGGCGGTTGCGCATCGTAGACTATAAGACGGGGTCCGATGAAGTGTCGTTCGACAAGGTGGAGAAGATGTTTGCTCCCAAAGATGCGCCGCGTGCCATCTTCCAGCTGATGCTCTATGCCATGCTCTACTCCGAGCAATATTGCCAAGAGCCGGGTGAGGAGATTGCGCTATCAATCTACAAGACACGTGCTCTGCCGCGTATGGATTTCGAAACCTTTGTAAAACAAAAGGACAAACCGGTACTCTCTCACCTGCCATATATGCCCGAGTTCAAACAGTGGTTGAATGAAAAATTAAGCGAACTGTTCGACAAAGACACCCCCTTTGCGCCCCCCGCCGGAATGCCCGACCTCAATCCCAATCACCACGCTCCGTGTATGTATTGTCCGTACGCCGGGCTTTGCACAAGCAAGTAACCGACTACTTGCCTTCAGGCAGGAATACGAAATACACTGATGCGATAAGCAACAATGCGGCAACTATATGGTTCCAGCGTAAATGAAAGTCGCTGAACGCAATCAGCGAAAAGACAACAAACACCACCAGTGTTATAACCTCTTGCATCACCTTGAGCTGCATGAGCGAATACGGTCCGCCGTTACCCTCATACCCCATACGGTTTGCCGGCACCTGAAAGCAATACTCCAACAGAGCAATGCCCCAGGATATAAGGATTACAACATATAAGGGCCAATTGGCACTGATACCGCTACTCTGAAGTTTGAGATGTCCGTACCAGGCAAAAGTCATAAACACATTGCTGACAACCAGCAGCAAAACAGTGAGAATAGTCGGGTTCATATGTTTCAGAAAAAATTACGACACAAAATTACAAAATCCTCCGCACAGCAAAAAATCAATAAACAGCCATGTCTGAACACGCGAGAAAAAATGTAAATGCTGCGCGGCATATTTGCCGTTTGAAAAATTTTTAGTAATTTTGCAGCCGCAAAAGGCACTGCTTCTTTTGCAGCTGTGTGTGCAGAGGTGAGGGGTGCAGTGCCGTGTGATGGGAAATATGTTGCCGGCTCCGGGTAGCTTCCGCATGGAAGTCCGCGGCAGGGTGCGTCTGACCCAAAACGCAAACAACTTATTTTTAGTAACACTCAATTTTTTTTCAACCAAATGAAGAAATTTCAGCTCAACGCCACTCCCCGTGTGGAGCTTGGCAAGAAAGCCACTAAGGCTCTTCGTGCTGCCGGCTGCATCCCCGCAGTACTCAATGGCGGCAAAATCGTGGAACTTCCCTTTACCGGCACACTCAAACCCGGTGAGAAAGTAGCTCCCATAGATGAGAAGCGCGGTATCATCACTACCGACATTATTGTTAAGAACGAAGATGTTCGCAAGCTCATCTATACTCCCGACATTTTCGAGATTGAGATGAACATCGATGGCGACAAACGCGTGGCCGTAATGAAAGAAATCCAGTTCCAGCCCGTAAAAGATACTGTTCTGCACATTGACTTCCTTGAGGTAACTCCCGACAAGCCCATTGTTATGGAAGTACCCGTACAGATTGAAGGCCACGCCGAAGGTGTGAAAGCCGGTGGTAAGCTCACTCTGTCAATGCGTAAGCTCAAAGTGAAAGCTTGTGTAGGTCAGATTCCCGAGCGTCTGGTGGTTAACGTAGACAACCTCGGTCTGGGTAAGTCAATGGCAGTAGGCGACCTCCACTTCGAAGGCCTTGAGCTTATGAACGCCAAGAACGCGGTAGTTTGCGCCGTTCAGCTCACTCGTGCCGCTCGCGGTGCTGCTGCCAAAGCCGAGTAATAATATAAATATATGATATGTCAAGGCCTCATCGGGTCTTGACATATCAATTATTTTATCTTGATACCAAAAGCAATTTCACGAATGTTTGCCGGTCGTGCCAAGAAAGCGGCCGCGCTGTTGTCGGATATGAAATACCTGATAGTCGGACTCGGAAATATCGGACCTGAATATGTAGGCACACGCCATAACATAGGGTTTATGGTGGCCGAACGTCTTGCCTCGGATGCCGGAGTGGCGTTTGAGTCTTGTCGGTATGGAGACATGGCTCGTTTCCGAGTGAAAAACAAACAACTGATGGTGTTGAAACCCTCCACATTCATGAATTTGAGCGGTGTGGCAGTACGTTATTGGATGAACAAGGAGAAACTGCCCTTGCAGAATCTGCTTGTGATTGTAGATGACTTGGCTTTACCTTTCGGAGCAATTCGTCTGCGCGGTAACAGCTCTGATGCCGGACACAACGGGCTGAAGAATATAGCCGCCGAGTTGGGTAATCAGAATTACGCACGTCTGCGCTTTGGTATTGGCAACGACTTTGCGCGTGGCGCACAGATTGATTATGTGTTAGGCAAATTTCCACCGGAGCAGCTTGCCGAGCTTCCGCCTCGTATAGAGGTGGCGGCAGATGCGGTCAAGTCTTATTGCCTGAGCGGATTGGCTTTCACCATGACTCACTTCAATAATAAATAGCCCCATGCCCAAAACCGAAGAGCGTATTGACAAATGGCTTTGGGCTATGCGAGTGTTTAAAACGCGCACCATTGCAACCGATGCTTGCAAGAAAGGCAGAGTTAGCATGGGAGGCACAATAGTGAAACCTTCGCGAAATATTAAAGTCGGCGACATAATCGATGTGCGGAAACCTCCGATTACATATACTTTTAAGGTACTGGCTATACCGCCCGGACGCCTCGGAGCAAAGCTTGTGCCGGACTATCTGGAAAACCTCACTCCTCCGACTCAATACGAACTGCTTGAGATGACACGCATCTCCGGCTTCGTAGACCGTCGCAAGGGGCTTGGACGCCCCACCAAACGAGATGCCAGAGAGATGGCCTCGTTCAAAGAAGCAAGTTATACAGCCGACAATTTCTTTCTCGATTGGGACGATGATGACGATGATGAAGATTGATGACATCGCCTTGCGTATACACTTTTTTACATAAACATATCAAATATTAAAAAGCGTTAAATATTTATCGGCAATTTAAACCGATTGGCGAACCTGTGGTCATAGTATCGTAAGCCACGCAAAAGCACGGCTTCTGAGATACAGCGCAGTACTCAACTTAATATTAACGTGTGAGAGCCAATCTCACCATAAAATCCGAAAAAGATATGTTTAAGAAAATATTTGCAATCGCAGTAATCGCCGCATCCCTGAGTTTGAATATCTCAGCACAAGAGAATCGTAAGTTTGACAAGGAACTCAAAGCTTCGGAAAAAGTGTGCAAAGAAGACACAAAATGCCACAAGCAAGACTGCAAGCTTGACGAGAATTTCCAACCCGTACGTCCCGGCAAGCCGGATCCCTTCAAGGGCATTGAACTTACGGCAGACCAGAAGGCCAAGCTTGAAAAGCTGAAAGCCAAAGATGCTGAGGAGCGCACCAAAGCCAAAGAAAAAATGGAAAAGGAGCGCAAGGCAAAAATGGAAAAACGAGACCAGGAGATACAGAAAATTCTGACCCCCGCGCAGTATGCTCAATTCAAAGCCAATCAAGAGGTTATGAAAGAGAAAGTTCGCGATGGTCGCGGTAAGCCGAAAGGAGTAAAGCCCGGCAATGGCAACAATAAGCCCGGCGGCAAACGCCACAACAAGCATGACGGCAAGCCCTCCTGCAAACCGGTATCCGCTAATCGCGGTGACAGTTTGCCCGCTCCCGGCCTTTAATCGGTTTGCATTGCAGCTGTAAGAAACACATGGCGGTTGTGACTACGCCATATAAAAAGGTGAAATATACAGGCTTCCGAGCCTGTCAAAGATATAAGTTTACCAATTTAACCGATGATAATAGATAGGTGATTTTCTCATAAAAGTAGAGTTGGCCGAACTCCGTGTGAGACCAACTCGAAAAGTTGATAGTTTAAGGCAAGCTCCAACCGTGAGGCTGGAGCTTGTTGTCTATTCGGGTCTCGCCCAACTTGCTAATTCATAGGTGTATATATAATCAAAGTAAGTCGGCGAGTTTCACGCGCCTTGGCTTACGCATCGCCGTGGGGAGGGATTAGAGGAGGTCGCAGTCGGTGGAGCCGGGGATGTAGTGGTGCAGGGCGTGGCATTGGTGCAGCGTGCGCTCTACTATGATGTGTCGGTTGGCCATGCCGGAGATGATGGACATCTCGTGGCTTACCAAAATAATGGTTGCTGTTTTTGCCAGTTCTTCCACTATGCCGTAAATCTGCTGCTCAAACCGCTTGTCAACATATGAGAGAGGCTCATCGAGCACGAGCACCTCGGGTTGGGATATTATAGCTCTGGCAAGCAGAGTGCGTTGCAGTTGTCCGCCGGAGAGGGTGTCTATACTTTGGGTGAGGAAACCGCTTGTACCGGTGAGATTAACCACTTCTTCGAGTCGCTTGAGGTCGGAGTGTGAGGGTCTGCTCCACAGTTTGGTGAGCAACCCGGAGAGGATTACATCTCGCACAGTGATGGGGAAGCGAGTGTCGACCGCGCTTTTTTGAGGCAGATAGCCGATTTGCAAACGCTTAACCGTGTGCCCGGACTTGTCAAAGTATTTCACACTTCCCGAAGTGGGCTTAAGCAGGCGCAGTA
Organism: Prevotella sp.; assembly: GCA_023662865.1. Classification (GTDB taxonomy): domain Bacteria; phylum Bacteroidota; class Bacteroidia; order Bacteroidales; family Muribaculaceae; genus Lepagella. Next base: position 19,571 of record JAMPIK010000018.1, on the reverse strand, counting down.
TCACTCGGAGCATGGTGGTTTTGCCGCCTCCGTTCGGGCCGGATATGGCAAGGAAGTCACCACGGTTTATGGTGAGGTTAACATCGGAGAGGGCAGCCGGTCGGCGGCTGTCGTAGCTTACACTCACATTATGCAGCTCAATGACGGGCGAGTGTGAGTTCATGGGCAAGTGTGCGAATCTGTGCAGCTATATCGGGCTGCATAAGTGAAATTTTAACAGTAGGTATGCCTAACTCTGAAGCTAGTGCATCGGCTTGGCGTGTGTCAAACTCTGTCTGAGTGAAGAATACCGATGTGCCGGCTCGACGTGCACGATTGATGCGGTCGCGGTACTGCACCACAGAGGTCTCTTTGCCGGTGGTTTCAAGCCCAATCTGTTTGAGCTTGTAGTCGCGTGCAAAATAGCTGAGCGAGGGGTGCCAAATCACAAACGATGAGCCGGCAAGCGGTGCAAGAGCAAGAGCCACCGAGTCGTTCAAGGCGGAGAGCCGGGTGTCAAGGTCGAGATAACGTGTCGTGTAATAATCTTTTCCCGAGGGGTCAAGTTCCACTACTTTCTCGTACATATTCTTGGCCATAATGCGAGCGTTGGGCAGGGAGGTCCAAATATGTGGGTCAAAACTGTGCTCATGTTCCGGGGTGTGGTCGTGGTGCGCACTCATGGCGTGTTGATCTTCCATGGTGGTAATGCCTTTCGAAGTGTTGACTATGGGCAGATACGGGAAATTGTCTTGAATTTTGGGCATCAAGGTTTGCTCGAAGCTCAAAGCTCCCACTGTGAAAAAAACATCACTCTCTTGCAGATACATGAGTTGACGCATACCGGGCTCGAAAGTTTCGGGATTTGAATCTTCGCCAAGCATTGTGATTACGGTGTAACGGTCGCCTACAATGCTGTCCAACAGCCATTTCTGGGATGGTACACTCACTGTGAGCACTTTGTTGCGCGTCTCTTTCGAGCATGCGCCACAAAGCACACAAAGCAGCAAGGCCACCCTAAGACCCAATGAGAAACCGCGCCATGACATTTTTCAGAACTTGCGGATACCCATGATTTGGCGCACATCGCGGAGCGTGTCTGAGGCGATGTCGCGTGCCTGTTCGGCACCGCGGCGTACTACCTTGCTGATATATTCATCGTTGTCGCGGATGTCAAGAATCCGCTCGCGTATGGGCAGAGTCACCTTCAGAATGTCTTCGGCCAATTGCTTCTTGAGGTCGCCGTAGCGAATGGAGCAGTCGGCATATGCTTGTTTGAAATGCTCGAGAGTGGAGGGCTCGCTCACCAATTCCATGAGAGTGAACAGGTTGGCAATAGGCTCAGACACCGGAGAGTTCGGCTCTGTGGGGCCGGCATCGGTCACGGCGCGCATCACCTTCTTACGAAGAGTCTTTTCATCGTCAATCAGGTAAATGCAATTGCCCTCGCTCTTGCCCATTTTGCCGGAGCCGTCAAGACCGGGCACTTTTACCGGCTTGCCATCGAAGTTGAAGTTTACCGCATCGTGGAAATAATCGGTTTTATAGAAAGAGTTGAAGCGGCGTCCGAAGCGGCGGGTAAGCTCAAGGTGTTGCTCCTGATCTTTGCCTACCGGCACGAAGTCTGCTTTGTGGATTAAGATATCCACGGCCATGAGGGTGGGGTAGGTGAGAAGACCGGCATTTACGCTCTTGCCGCTCTGATTGCCGATTATCTCCTTTTCAATTTCCTCCTCGCTTTCATCGGCTTTCACTGAAATGCCCAATGCTTTGCGAGCCTTGTCTTTGAACGAAGCTGTGCGCATAAGCTCCCCGATACCGGCGTGCATATTCATGAGCAGATACATCTCGGAGATTTCCGGCACATCGCTCTGCACATAAAGGATATTCTTTTCGGGGTCCAGCCCGGCAGCCAAATATTCCGCGAGGATACTTTTCACGTTCTCGTGAAGCATCTTCGGATCGGGGTGGGTGGTAAGGGCGTGAAGGTCAGCTATGAAGAAGCGGCAATCGTAATCGTCTTGCATGCGCACAAACTTATTGAGAGCGCCGTAATAGTTGCCGAGATGCAAGTTGCCTGTGGCGCGTATGCCACTGAGTACTATTTTTTTCTTGTTGTTGTCAGACATAGTTTTCTAAATTAGAGAGATTGATTCATGCGGCGGTATATGAACGTTTTGCCGCGTTTCATTTGCGCGCCGGAGGGTTTTTTCAGAGAGGTGAAGTTAAGGTCGGTAGAGGGAAGCCAAGAAACTATGTGATCTACCAGAAGGGCTGCCCCGTCGCGTGTGGGGTGAGGGTTGGTCTTGCTTTGGCGAGGTATCACCTCGTCCGAGGCGTAATAGAAATGACCGTTGGGAACACTTTCCACACTTTGGCGCAGCCAGTTTACAAGCGTTTCTCCTTTTCCTTTGCCGGGCCAGGATAGCGGTCCCACCCATACAAAAGGTATGTCGCCCAATGCTTTTTTTATAGTGGCCATCGATGAGCCGAGGCTCGCTTGCGGATTGCGCTCAAGCAGCTCGTTCATGCCTAAGTTTATGAATACCACGTCAGGTTTGTGTTGTGCAATGAGCGAGGGGAGTTTGCCGCTTTTGGCATATTTTTGAGGTGTGGCGCCGTCCCATGTGATTGTGGCTACCTCAAAACCGTTTTCCGCACCGTAGGCAGTGAGCCGCTCGCCCATCCACCCGGTCTGTGAGTCGCCGATAAACAATACCTTTTTAACGGGCTTGGTCTGTGCACTTGCTGCAAGTGTACAGAGAATTACCATTAACAGGCTTATTGCTATTCGGCTTATATTCAATCTTTTCATAGTTGTCTAATCTTGAGGCTGTCAATCGGCAGCGAGGTTCGGACCTTGGTCGGGGCGATAGGGGTGAGACGCTTCTGAGGCTTTGTGTTCCGGCAGTTCTTCGTTTTTATGCTTTTTTATGCGCACCTTCATAGTGTCAAAGCCTTTGCCGTACACACCGTTGGCCTTGCTCTGGGCAATAAAAGCGTCCGGGTCAATGCTTTTTATAATACGGAACATTGTCACCGACTCGATTTTTCTGCACCAAACGAGCAAAACTTTCACCTGGTGTTTGGAGTACCAGCCCATACCGTCCATTACAGTAACGCCGCGATGTGCCACAGAGTTTATTTCGTCTGCAATTTTTGCCCAATGGCGAGAGAAGATAATGAACTGCGTAGCCTGACGGTTGGTGTTGATGAGCATATCCGTCATAAACGAGGTGAGATATGTAACTACCAGACCGTAAACAATCTGCGGGAGTCGCACTTGGAAGCGCTCCATGAGCGTGCCGTCGAAAGGCAGAAGAATGGAGCAGCTCACGATAAGCATATCGGTTATAATCATTGTACGCCCGATGCTTACATTGCTCAACTTGCTTACCATGGCAGCCACAATATCTGTGCCGCCCGATGAGCCGTTGTGTATGAATATGGTGCCGATACCCAAACCGCAAAGCAGACCGCCGAGCACAATACTCATAGTGGGGTCTTCCATGAGCGGGTGGCTCAACCCCAAGAATACGGGCTGCATCCAACCAATCATAATGGCCACTACCGTAGCTCCGAACACGGTTCGTTTCACAAATGTCTTGCCCACAATTTTAAAAGCGATAGCGAGCAAGGTGAGGTTTGTGGCATAACCGGTTACGGCTACCGGTATAATCTCGTTACTTGCATAAAACACGAGAGTACCAACACCGGTCACACCTCCCATTACCACATGATGCGGCAATACGAAGGCACAGAAACCAAAGGCATAAAACGCAATGCCGAGCACTATAAAAAAATAGTCTTTCGCCGAATGAAACAGCGAGTCATACTTAATTTTCTTTGTCATTTCGTCCTATTGAAAATTCGGCGCAAAATTACGGAAAAATTTCCATAATACATCTCTTAATCCATAAATAATTCACAACTGTGTTTAATAATGAGTGCTTGGGGTTTGTCGGATATAATATAAATGTCTAAATTTGCAATATGGTACTGAATTATATTTGGATTGCTTTTCTGATTATTGCCTTCTTGGCAGCGGCATATACCTCGCTCACCACGGGCGACACGGCCATATGGGGCGAAGTGATGAATTCCTCGTTTGACCAGGCGGCTTTCGCCTTTGAAATATCAATATGCCTTACCGGTGTGCTTGCTTTGTGGTTGGGCATAATGAAAATAGGGGAGAGAGCCGGGGTTACCGAGCTTATGTCAAGGGCTATCTCTCCCTTGTTCACGCGCTTGTTTCCGGGCATTCCCAAAGGACACCCGGCTTTCGGCGCAATTTTTATGAACATTTCGGCAAATATGTTAGGGCTTGACAATGCCGCCACGCCTATGGGGCTGAGAGCTATGCAGGAGATGCAAACCCTTAACCCGAAGAAGGATACCGCTACCGATGCGCAAATCATGTTTCTTGTACTGAACGCCTCGGGATTGTGTCTGATACCCATAAGTATAATGATGTATCGGGCGCAGGGCGGTGCTTCCTCTCCCACAGATGTGTTCATTCCCATACTTATTGCTACGGCAATTGCCACACTCACCGGCCTTATTGCCTTGTGTGTAAAGCAGCGCATTCATCCTGATAAAACGCTTGTGTGTTGGCTCGGAGGCTTGGCATTGATAATAGCCGCCGTGGTATGGTTCTTTGCTTCGCTCCCGGCCGACAAGGTGCAGACTTACAGTTCTTTCGGTGCAAATTTGTTGCTATTCGGGGTAATAATCGTATTTTTGATTGCCGGCATGAGGCGCAAGCTGAACCTGTATGATTGCTTCATTGAAGGGGCGAAAGAGGGATTTAAAACAGCGGTGATGATTATTCCGTATCTGGTAGCGATACTGGTGGCAATAGGTATGTTCAGAGCGAGCGGTGCATTGGATTTGATAGTAGGTTGGGTAGAACAAGGAGTTGCTCTTACCGGTTGCGACACTCAATGGGTGGGCGCATTGCCCACAATGCTCATGAAGCCATTGAGCGGCAGCGGCTCATGCGCCATGATGCTTGATGTGATGCAAGCACAAGGGGCCGATGCTTTTGTGAGCAAACTTGCCGGGTGTGTAAGAGGCAGCACGGATACCACCTTTTATATACTTGCCGTATATTTCGGCTCTGTTGGAATAAAGAAGACACGCTACGCCGCGCCATACGCTCTTTTATGTGACGTTGTGGGCGCAGTGGCCGCAGTGATTTGTGCTTATATATTCTTTGTGTAAATGGGACGAATTCTTTGTATTGATTATGGGCGCAAGCGTTGCGGCATTGCCGTGACCGACCCTTTACGCATCACGGCAACCGGCTTGCCCACGGTGTTGGCGCATCAACTTATGGATTTCCTGACGGATTATTGCAGCAGGGAGCAAGTGGACTTGATTGTGATTGGCAAGCCCACTCAGCTTGACGGCCGGCCTTCGGAATCCATGCAGTATATAATCCCATTTCTTGGCAGACTAAAAAAAGCAATGCCTGAAATGCCGACAGTGATGCACGATGAGCGGTTTACCTCCACCATAGCCCACCGCGAAATGCTCGCCGCCGGCTTCAAAAAGAAAGACCGCCAACGCAAAGAACTTGCCGATGAAATGGCGGCGGTTCTAATTCTGAACGGTTACCTTGATTCGCTCTCAATATAGAACCTGCCTAAAACAATTGTCGGCGTCTGAATGTTAATTTATATATAACCCAAATACGATAATATATTATGGCGTCACGTATTATTCCCGCTTCCGAACTTATTATTAATTCCGATGGAAGTGCATTCCATATCCATTTGAAGCCGGAACAGCTCCGCGATAAAATCATCCTCGTGGGCGATCCCGGACGTGTGTCAATGGTAGCCGAATACTTTGACACAATCGACTACGATGTACAATCACGCGAATTTCATGCTATCGGCGGTACATACAAAGGGAAACCGTTGATGTGTATTTCTCACGGTATAGGCTCGGACAATATCGAGATTGTAATCACCGAGCTTGATGCGCTTGCCAATATTGATTTCAAAACGCGCCAGGTGAAACCCGAGCACCGCACACTTTCCCTGGTGCGCGTCGGCACTTCCGGCTCGTTGCAGGAGCATATCCATGCCGGAGACTTTGTCCTCGCCAAAAAGGCAATAGGCACAGACGGTATACTCAATTTTTACGAAGGAAGAAACCGGGTGTGCGACCTGATGTTTGAAGACGCGCTGATGCGCCACACCAACTGGCAACGCTCATGGGCGGCTCCGTATGTGGTGGATGCAGACCCGGAACTTGTGGAGCGCATCGGCGGCACCGACATGATTCGCGGCTACACCATGGCAGCGGTTGGCTTCTACGCTCCGCAAGGCCGACAGATCCGCCTCCCGCTTGCAGACCCGCGCCTGAATGAGAAAATAGAATCGTTCCGCTATGACGAGCGCCCCATTACCAACTTTGAGATGGAAAGCGCCTGCCTGCAAGGTATGGCTCGGCTGCTTGGCCACAAAGCCGTGACAGCCTGCTGCATAATAGCCGAGCGTCGTCTCACGACAGCCAACACCGACTACAAACCCTCAGTGCGCAAACTCATCGAGACAGTCCTCGACCGCATTTGAGTCCCTCCCAATCCTATAAATCCAAACGGGGACGTGCTTCTGCGCGCCCCCGTTGACTATGTAGATAAAAAATATGTAGATAAAAATCACGGTTGTTGAGCAATGATGGCAAATGTCGGGGATTTTTTGTAACTTTGCGGTCAGGATGAAGAGGATTATTGTGACCGGAGCTAAGGGGCAATTGGGCGATGCACTGCAATTGCTTTTGTCTGAAATGCTTGATTATGAAGTGCTTTACACCGATGCCGACACTCTTGACATAACTGATGCGGCGGCGGTGAGAGCTTGTTTCAATTCCTTTAAGCCGGACTTTGTGATAAATGCGGCTGCTTATACTGCCGTTGACAAAGCGGAGAGTGAGCCGGACATTTGTCGGCTTATTAACACCGATGCTCCCGGCATTTTGGCTGAGGCCTGTGCTGAAACGGGAGCCAAATTGGTGCATGTGAGCACCGACTATGTGTTCGGCGGCAATGCCTCGCGTCCATATAAGGAAACCGACACACCCAAGCCGGGAAGTGTGTACGGGCGCACCAAGCTTGCCGGAGAGGAGATTATACGGCACATATTGCCAAACGAGCATATAATTTTGCGCACTGCATGGCTTTACTCTCACACCGGCAAGAATTTTGTCAAGACCATGCTTACTTTCGCTGCCAATCGCGATGAAATAAATGTGGTGGCCGACCAGTGGGGCTGCCCCACTTACGCGCCCGATTTGGCACGCGGCATTATTGCAGCAATCAGCGCGAAGCAATGGCAGCCCGGCACATATCATTTCACCGGCACGGGACGTACCACTTGGTACGATTTTGCACGCGAAATCTTCCGACAGGCCGGAGTGAACAAGGTGCGTGTGAATGCCGTCACCACCGACCAATATCCTTCCCCGGCACACCGTCCGGCTTACAGTGTGCTTGACTGCTCAAAGTTCCAAAAGACTTTCGCCTTTGAAATAGCCGACTGGCAAACGAGTCTTTATCAATTTTTTCATTCATTCTAATCTCTCACTTCCATGAAACGATTTCTGATTGCATCAATTCTTTTCAATACTCTTATACTGCTATCCTCCTGCACCACAAATTCCAAGGGTGAATTGGAAGTTACTTGGGTGTTTTGGGCAATACTCGCGGCTGTAGGTATAGCCGCTGTTTTTGCAGCAATAAAAGACCGCAAGAAACAAGAGGAACAAAAGAAAATAGGCGACAAGTTTGATGATATAGCCTATCAGTACGATGTAGCGGCCAAAGTAACAGGTGTAGACAATTCATATATGCTTGTTGTAGATGACACTGCCAAGCAGGTAATTTACATGACCTCACCCGAAGCCCGTCAGGTGATACCATACTCTGCAATTATGGGCGTGTATGTAAATGAAGACGAGACTACCGTGATGAAGAAATCACTCGCCGGAACTATCGGAAGGTCAGTGGTGGGCAACATGATAGCCGGACGTACCGGAGCCATTATCGGCGGCCTGACCGGAAGTATGTATGAGGAAAAGAAAGTTTCCAAAATAGAAGTGGTAATACGCTTGCGCGACTTCTCTCAGACATCTCTGCGCATACCCTGTTTTGATGCTTACAGAGACTCGGGCGGCTTGTCTAAACAAGTGAAAACGACCGATTCTTTTACGAAGGAGAAATATCAAAAAGCTTGCCAAGATGCAACAAGAATAAGCGAACTCATCAGTGTTGTGATTGACCAAAACGCAAACGCTCAAAATGATGATATTGAAGACGTTGAGGAGTCAATCTCAATAAACGTACCGAACATTGACTCAATAGCCGATGAACTTCAGAAGCTTGCAGACCTCAAAGAGAAGGGGCTGATTTCCGATGAGGAATACACCACTCTTAAAGCCAAGTTAATCAACTGATTATGACACTTACAGACGAAATACAACGCAGACGTACATTTGCAATCATTTCTCACCCGGACGCCGGTAAAACCACCCTTACCGAGAAACTGCTTCTCTTCGGAGGCGCAATCCATGTAGCCGGCGCGGTGAAAAGCCATAAAATTAAGAAAACGGCCACTTCCGACTGGATGGAGATTGAGCGGCAACGCGGCATCTCCGTGGCAACTTCCGTAATGGGTTTCGATTACGGAAACTATAAAATAAACATCCTTGACACTCCCGGTCACCAGGACTTCGCCGAGGATACCTTCCGCACCCTTACAGCTGTCGACTCGGTAATCATCGTGGTTGATGTGGCCAAAGGTGTGGAAACACAGACACGACGTCTCATGGAGGTGTGCCGAATGAGAAACACCCCGGTAATAATCTTCGTAAACAAACTGGATCGCGAAGGTCGCGACCCGTTTGACATCCTTGATGAGCTGGAGACAGAGCTGAAAATCGCCGTGCGCCCCCTGTCGTGGCCTATTAATATAGGTGCGAAATTCAAAGGTGTGTATAATATATATGAGCATGGGCTTGACCTGTTCACACCCTCGAAGCAAACCATCTCCGAGCGTGTGGAAATAGCCGATGTCAATTCCCCGGAAGTAGACGAACTAATCGGCGAGGCCGATGCCGCCAAGCTGCGCGAAGACCTTGAGCTGATTGAGGGTGTGTATCCGGAGTTTGACAAACAAGCTTACCTTGAGGGGGAAGTAGCCCCGGTGTTCTTCGGTTCGGCACTCAACACATTCGGTGTAAAAGAGCTTCTCGACTGCTTCGTGGAGATAGCCCCCTCACCGCGCCCCATACAAGCCGAGGAGCGCGAAATCAAGCCCGAAGAAGAAGGATTCAGCGGCTTTGTGTTCAAAATCCATGCCAATATGGATCCGAACCACCGCTCTTGCATAGCCTTCGTGAAAATATGCTCCGGCAAATTTGAGCGCAATGCTCCGTATAAACATATACGCCTTGACAAAACCCTGCGCTTCGCCGCTCCCACTGCGTTTATGGCGCAGAAAAAGAGCATTGTAGACGAGGCTTTTCCCGGCGACATCGTCGGTATTCCGGACACGGGCAACTTCAAAATCGGCGATACGCTGACCTCCGGCGAGACACTCCATTTCAAAGGGCTGCCCTCTTTCAGCCCCGAGATGTTCAAATACATTGAAAACGCCGACCCCATGAAGCAAAAGCAGCTCGACAAGGGTATCCGACAGCTTATGGACGAGGGAGTGGCGCAAATGTTTGTAAATCAGTTTAACAACCGCAAAATCATCGGCACAGTGGGCCAGTTGCAGTTTGAGGTAATTCAATACCGCCTGCTGCACGAATACGGCGCACAATGCCGCTGGGAGCCAATCAGCTTATTCAAAGCCTGTTGGATTGAAAGCGATGATGAGCAAGCCCTTGCCAACTTCAAGCGCCGCAAACAGCAATTTATGGCGGTAGACAAAGAGGGACGCGATGTGTTCCTTGCCGACAGCAACTACGTATTGCAAATGGCACAGAGCGATTTCCCTTCAATCCGCTTCCACTTCACCTCTGAATTTTAAGCTATTAACAATTTTTTACGCCGTATTTACCAAAAATCAATATTTTTGTTGTAACTTTGGGCATTAAATATTGTCTAAGTATTAACAACGACATTCAACAACGGTGCAAAAGCTCTCCACGGCGCCAAAAATTAACTGAATACTAATCGTTTAACCATAAAAGAAATGAAAAAGATTGCAATGCTGCTGCTTGCAGCCCTGTTGAGCATCCCGGCAATGATGGCCGATGTGCCCGGTGTGCAGCTGAAAGACATTAACGGAAATACCGTGAACACAGCCGAAATAGGTAAAGACGGAACGCCCGTAGTTATCTCATTCTGGGCTACATGGTGCAAACCTTGCAAACGCGAGTTGAAAGCCATTCATGAAGTATATCCCGACTGGCAAGACGAAACCGGCGTTAAGCTCATCGCCGTAAGTATTGATGAGGCTCAGAATGCACAGAAAGTTAAGCCTCTGGTTGATGGCTTCGGCTGGGAATACGATGTGCTTCTCGACCCTAACGGTGAGTTCAAACGCCAAATGGGTGTGACAGACGTGCCCCACGCTTTCATTGTAGACGGCAACGGCAATATCGTATGGAATCATAAGGGTTATGTAGATGGCGGCGAGGAAGAAATCCTCGAAGTGCTCCGCAGCCTCAAGAAATAAAACTGACTCCAAGAAATTTGAGTTTGTTTAATTTTCTGAAACAAAGCCTCATAGAGTGTCCGTACGGACACAGATACACAAACTGCCCCGAACCCCCGCGCCGCAGGCGAGGGCGTTTGGGGAATAGTGCTAAATAGAGCATATCCATAAAATTTATAAGAATTATAAGAATTATAAGATTTATAAAATCCCCCCCGCTCTCCAAATCTTTTACCACGAAAAAATAATATCAACATAAGTCTTACCACAAGTGAAACGCAGTTACTTAACTCTATGCGCCATGATAGCAGCCGGCATACCGGCGGCTGTTGCAAATACGGCAGCTGAACCTACTGTATCCTCATCACCCTCGGCAGCGGAAACAGCCGCAACCGACACTGTTCCCATGGTGGAGCGTGAATATATGGGCGAAACAGTTGAAGTGCAACCGGCATTCCCCGAACGCAAAAAGAATTGGTTCAACCAAATCCGTCTGAGCGGAAGTGTGCAGACGGAATTCCTTATTCCGGTGACCGACGGCGGCTTGAACATCAAGCACACAGACCGCAAGGTGTATTCGGCCGATGTGATGAACAATACCTATTTCGACCTCACCCTGAACGCCCCCTATTTTTCGGCCGGCGGCCGCTTTGAATGGGCTAAATGGCCTCTCCCCGGCTTCGAACCGGAATTTGACGGTTGGGGTGTACCTTACTTCTGGGCTACCGGTCGTTACAAAGGTTACAGCATTACCGCCGGTGACTTCTACGAACAGTTTGGCTCCGGCCTTATCCTGCGCACATATCAGGAACGTTCACTCGGTATCGACAACGCAATACGAGGCGGCCGTATCAAGCTGAACCCCGGCGGTGGTGTGAGCATCACAGCCCTTGGCGGTAAGCAGCGCCGTTATTGGGAACACAACTCCTCATGGCTTTGGGGCGCAGACGCCGAGTGGAATCTCGGAGAGGCTTTCCCGAAAGCATTCGGATATGACTATGGTGCTACTCTCGGATTCTCATACGTTGGAAAACATGAAAAGCAGACATTCAAAGCTGACCCCACAGGAATGTATCGGCTCAACTTCCCGGAGAACACCGCCGCTTTCGATGGTCGTGTAAACCTCAAACTTAAAGATTTCAGCGTACTCTTTGAGGGAGCTACCAAAAACAACGACCCGCAGGTTGACAACAACTTCACATATCGTCGCGGTTCGGCATTCTTGCTCTCGACCTCATATTCCTCCAAAGGTGTGAGCGCATTCGTACAGGCAAAGCGTTCAGATAATATGAGCTGGCGTTCCGACCGCATGGTAAGCGGTGTATCTTCATTCATAAACCACTTGCCGGCATTCACAGAAACACAGACTTACGCACTTGCCGCTATGTACCCCTATTCCACACAAGCCGACGGCGAGTGGGCATTCCAGGGTGAAGTCCGTTATCAGTTCAAACGCAAATCCGCACTTGGCGGTAAATACGGCACCAATGTGCGTTTAAGCGGTAGTTACATTTCCGGCCTTGACCGCAAATGGCCTGCCGGAGTTGGTCACATTCCCTCTTCTTACACTCCCGGCACTGATGCTCTCGGTGCTCCGTTCTGGAAAATCGGCGAACTGTACTATGCCGATGTAAACTTTGAGTTGAACAAAAAACTTAACAAGAGCTTCCAGTTCACTTTCTTCTATATGTTCCAGCGTTACAATCAGCATATCGTGCTCGGTCACGGTGTGAACGGCGACATGGTTAACGCAAACATCTTCATCGGCGAAGGTCAATGGAAAATGAAGAAGAATATGCAGCTCCGCTTTGAGGCTCAATATCTGCACACTGCGCAGGACCTCGGCGACTGGGTCGCAGCTACCGTTGAGCTTTCACTCGCTCCTCACTGGATGTTCACCATAACCGATTTGCAGAACTTCAACGACAATGAAGAACTCGGCCCGGTGAAGAAAAACTACTATACATTCGGTGTTACCTACAACTATATGCGCAACCGCTTCTATGTGGCTTACGGTCGCACACGTGAGGGCTATAACTGCTCCGGAGGTATCTGCCGTTGGGTGCCGGCCTCAAAAGGTTTCACAGTAACTTACAACTACACTTTCTAACGACATCATGAAATATACATCAATACTGAGTGCAGCCGCCTTGGCTCTTACCCTCTGCGCCTGCGATAATATAGACGAACAGGATCGCTTGATTCCCGTGGAATTCCACAAATCAGACAAGGTGGTACTCATAGAAGAGTTTACCGGATCTCGCTGCGCCAACTGCCCGACAGGAGCGGCTACAATAACCGCATTGCACGAAAATCCCGTTTTCGGCGAAAGAATTATCCCGGTAGCCCTGTATCCATCACAGCTCCAGAGCCTTACTCGCCCTTACAGCGGACAGAAAGACTTGCGCACACAGGTGGCATCCGACATATTTGCCAAATACAATACTCGCAACGCTCTCCCGGCTGCTATGTTCAACCGCCGTACATTTGAAGGAGAGGTACTGAAGACTACCGTGTCTACATGGAGCGGCTTTGTAAGCACACTCATAGACGAAAAAGATGTCGCGCCTGTAAACATTACTCTCGATTGTGCATACGACCAAGCATCTCGTCAGCTCACCGTGGCATATCAAACACAGTTTGTAGCAACAGTGTCGCAAGATGTTTCTTTTCAAGTTTATATATTGGAAAACGGCATTATCACCAAGCAGGCCACTCCCACCGGCGAAGAACCGGCATACGTTAACAACCATGTATTGCGAACCGCACTCAACGGCACATGGGGTGACTCTTACGGTGCAGACCACGCTGCCGGCACATTCTTTGATGACAGTCGCTCCATAACTCTGAACGGAGATTGGGTGCCCGAAAACATTCAGGTAGTCGGTTTCTTGTGTAACACGGAGGGTAACCACGAGGTGCTTCATGCTGCCATCATCGAGTCAATTACTGACAAAACCAAGTAACTAAATTATCCATATCATAATGAAGAAAACATATTTTCTGCTCCTGGCGATGCTCATCGGCGTGTTTGCGCTGAAAGCGGCAACGCCTCCCACCTGGAGCTACAAAATCATTGACGAGGACACGGACCACCCGGCCATTCAGATGACTGCCACCATCGCTCCGGGTCACCACCTCTACAATTTTGACCACAAAGGCTTGGAGAACCCGATTGCTTTCTCCATTCGCCCCACCGGCGCCACACTTATTGGCAGCCCCACTCCGGATCGCGCTCCGGTGGCTGAAGTAGACGAAGACGGCATGCAGGCTCGCTTCTTTACCGGCTCGGTAACCTACACTCAAAAGTTCAAACCCACAAAGGACATTTACAGTTTCACCATTAAGATTACCGGCCAGGCTTGCGACGATTCAAGCTGTGCCAACTTCAATGCTGCAAAAAAGCTCACCGGCAAAGCCAAACTCGCCGGCGATGACAAAAAAGATGAAAAAGCAGACGAAGCAGCTACCGAAGCAGCCGACAACGAAAGTGCCGCCGAGGCTGAGGAAGTAGCCGCTGAAATGGAAGCACAAGCCTCCGAGGCGGAAGCCGGCGATGCCGCAGCTGTGGCAGCCAATGTTGCCGTAGGCGATGAAGCGTTGTGGCGCAATGTCGAGAAAGAAGTTAAAGCTCTTGGTGATGAAAAAGAAGAAGAAAACACATCGTTGCTCGGCATCTTCCTTGCCGGCTTGCTCGGTGGTATCATTGCATTGATTACCCCCTGCGTATGGCCTATGATTCCGATGACAGTGTCTTTCTTCCTCAAGCAAAACAAGAGCCGCGCTAAATCAATACGCGCAGCCTCAATCTATGGTGCATCTATCATTGTGATATATGTATTGTTGGGATTGTTGGTGACGGCTATCTTCGGTGCTACCGCTCTTAACGCACTCTCCACCAACGCGTGGTTCAACGTATTCTTCTTCCTGTTGCTGGTAGTGTTCGCAATTTCCTTCATGGGCGGTTTCGAAATCACCCTGCCCTCGAAGTTCACCAATAAGATGGACTCAAAAGTAGATTCCTCAACCGGTCTGCTTTCCATCTTCTTCATGGCGTTTACTTTGGCACTTGTGTCCTTCTCCTGCACCGGCCCGATTATCGGCACACTGCTTGTAGAAGCCGCAACAAGCGGCAGCTACCTTGCACCGGCAGTAGGTATGTTAGGCTTCGCATTTGCTCTCGCATTGCCGTTCACACTGTTCGCAATGTTCCCCACCATGCTCAAATCAATGCCCAAGAGCGGCGGTTGGCTCAATACTGTTAAGGTGGTGCTCGGTTTCCTTGAACTTGCTCTCGCACTTAAATTCCTCTCAATTGCAGACCTTACACAAGGTTGGCGCATACTTGACCGCGAAGTGTTCATCTGCCTGTGGATTGTGATTTTCGCACTGCTCGGCGTTTACCTGCTCGGCAAGCTCCGCTTCCCCCACGACTCCAAGGTTGAAAAAACCGGTGTCGGTCGCTTCATGCTCGCCCTCATTTCTCTGTCATTCGCCGTGTATATGATTCCCGGTCTGTGGGGTGCCCCGCTCAAGGCTATCTCAGCATTCGCTCCTCCGAGCTATACTCAAGACTTCTCCCTCTACGACGGTGAGGTACACTCCGACTCCAACAGCTTTGAAGAGGGTGTGAACAAAGCTATCGCCGACGGCAAACCCATTCTTCTCGACTTCTCCGGCTATGGTTGTACCAACTGCCGTGAACTTGAAGGTGCCGTATGGACCAACAACGACGTGCGCGACCTCATCAAAGATAAATTCGTGCTCGTTTCCCTTATGGTAGACGACAAGGCCAAACTCCCCGAACCCATTGAAAAGACAAACAGCAAGGGCGAACTCGTAATCCTTGAAACAGTAGGTGAACTTTGGGGCTACCTTGAAAGCGAGAAGTTCGGCATCGCCGCCCAGCCCTACCACGTAATCATCGACCACGATGGCACTCCGCTGTCCGGCTCAATGGACTATCAGAACGGTAAGGACGTAGACGTTTACCTGAATTTCTTGAACACCGGTCTGGAAAACTTCAACAAGAAGCACTCCGCCCCCACCCAAGAATAACAAAAATGAAAACGGAAATTCAATAAGGGCAGCGACCTCAGGTCGCTGCCCTTATTGAATTTATGCACCGGAAGATTACAAGCGGAAGCCGGCTGCAAGCAGATAGTCCCGGAATTTTTCGGAGAAGGGATTGGAAGTTGCGGCCGGGTAGCGCACATCGGTGAATACTTGCGCAAGAGTTTGCTTGCCGTTTTCTTCCACGAATTTTCGATTGTCGGGGAAGTTATCTTTGGCTGCGTACATTTGTTTGATTTCCTCGTTGGTGAAGTCGGGGTATTCTTCTTCGTAAGCCCATGCTTGCAGGGGGAGGCGTTCACATTGTGCCGGTTCGCCATCGGGGTAGCCTATTGCAAGTGTACCTATAGGCACCACACCCTGCGGCAGCTTTAATGCTTCGGCTATTTCAAGGGCATTGTATGTGGTGGTGCCGAGCCAGCATGTGCCGAGACCTTTCATTTCAGCTACGGTGGTGATTTGCTGTGCGAGCAGCGAGGCGTCCAGCACGGCAGCCGTCAGTCCTTGCAGATTGCGGAACTCGGGCACCGCATTGCTCACTTTGCACCAATGCTCGAAGCGATGCACATCGGCGAATACCGTTATAAGCACGGGTGCCATGGAGGCGGGTTGGCAGAAATGCGCCGGGCGCAACTTTTCAAGGCGAGCCGGGTCGCGGCTTATCACAACGCTGTAAAGCTGCATATTGCCGGTAGTGGGTGCTCGCATTGCCAATTCGAGCACTTCGTGTATCAGCTCGGCGGAGGGTACTTCCGGCTTAAACGTGCGCACAGTGCGCCGATTTTTGAAGTATGAAAAATCTGTATTCATTTTTCTTATTGAGTATTAGAGTATTAGGTGATTAACACCTTCTTTTCAAAGTGCGAATTTACTTAAAAATGTTAACATCCGCAACACCCCGGTGAAATATTTTGGAAAACTTTTAGATGTAGATAATTTTTTATTTATCATATAATCAATGGTTTAAATAATGAATTTGGAAAACTTTGCGGTAAATATGTTTTTCAACATGATTGAAAAATTTGCACGTCTGAAAAATTTATTGGAACTTTGCATTGCATTTTCGCACAACTCTGAATATAAATAACTCTCATATATATATTGAAATAACACATATAAGCATGAAATCTCAGGACACTGAAAAGAGATACACCCCCGATGAGGCGTTTCGCGCATCGGTCGAATATTTCAAAGGCGATGAACTCGCCGCTCGCGTATGGTCTAATAAATATGCACTCAAAGACTCATACGGTCATCTGTTTGAACTCACCCCCACAGATATGCATCACCGTCTGGCTCGAGAATTTGCCCGCATCGAGAACAAATACCCCAATCCGCTGAGCGAAGATGAGCTCTTTGAGCTGATGGACCACTTTAAATATGTCGTGCCGCAGGGTAGCCCCATGGCCGGTATAGGCAACAACCAGCAAGTGGGCTCGCTCTCAAATTGCTTCGTAATCGGACTGGACGGCCACCCCGACTCATACGGCGGCATTATTAAGATTGATGAGGAGCAAGTGCAGCTCATGAAGCGCCGCGGCGGTGTGGGTCATGATCTTAGCCATATTCGCCCCAAAGGCAGCCCGGTGAAGAACTCCGCCCTCACCTCTACCGGCCTCGTGCCATTTATGGAACGATACTCCAACTCTACACGCGAGGTGGCACAAGACGGTCGTCGCGGTGCGCTCATGCTCTCCGTGAGTATCAAGCACCCCGACAGCGAGGCGTTTATTGATGCCAAAATGACCGAAGGCAAAGTGACCGGAGCAAATGTGTCGGTGCGCATAGACGATGATTTCATGCAGTCTGCCGTTAACGGTACTCCCTACACACAAACTTACCCCTTGAAACCGGCTCCCGGCGAAGAGCCTTCCTTCTCAAAAGAAATCGATGCATCAGCTCTGTGGAAGAAAATCGTGCACAATGCATGGAAAAGCGCAGAGCCGGGTGTGCTTTTTTGGGACACCATTCAACGCGAAAGCCTGCCGGACTGCTACGCCGACCTCGGCTTTGAGACTGTCTCCACCAACCCCTGCGGCGAGATACCCCTTTGTCCCTACGACAGCTGCCGTCTGATTGCAATCAACTTGTACAGCTATGTAGACAATCCTTTCACTCCGCAGGCCAAGTTCAACTTTGAGAAGTTCCGCAACCATGTAGGCAAAGCGCAGCGCATGATGGACGACCTCATTGACCTTGAAATGGAGAAGATTGACAAAATAATCGCCAAAATCAAGGAAGACCCGGAGACGGAAGAGGTTAAACACTCCGAGCTGAACCTGTGGGAGAAAATCCGCAACAAGACACTGCAAGGACGCCGTACCGGCTGCGGTACCACCGGCGAGGGCGATATGCTCGCCGCTCTCGGATTGCGTTATGGCACTCCCGAAGCTACTGCTTTCTCCACCGAGGTACACAAAGCTCTTGCTTTGGCTTACTACAACGCATCTGTCGACATGGCAGCAGAGCGCGGCGCGTTCCCGGTGTTTGACGCCGAGCGCGAAAAGAACAATCCCTTCATGCAGCGTTTGCGCGAGGCAGACCCTGCTCTTTACGAGAAAATGCTCAAACAAGGCCGCCGCAACATCGCTTGCCTTACAATTGCTCCTACCGGAAGCACCTCAATCCTCACGCAAACCACTTCCGGCATCGAACCTGTATTCTCGCCGGTTTACAAGCGCCGTCGCAAAGTGAACCCCGGTGACCCGGACGCAACAATCGATTTCATCGACGAGGTGGGCGATGCCTTTGAAGAATACATCGTATACCATCACAAATTCCTTGAATGGATGAAAACAGCCGGCATCGAGGTGAAGAAGAATATGACTGCGGAAGAGATAAACGACCTTGTGGCTCGCTCGCCGTACTATAAGGCTACCTCCAACGATGTTGACTGGCTTGAGAAGGTGCGTATGCAAGGAAGTGTGCAGAAATGGGTGGATCATTCCATTTCAGTTACCATTAACCTCCCCTCCGATGTGACGGAAGAACTCGTGGGTCAGCTTTATGTAGAAGCATGGAAAGTGGGCTGCAAAGGCTGCACCGTATACCGCGACGGCTCGCGCAACAATGTGCTTGAGACTGTGAAATCCTCAAAGAAGAAAGAAGAGGAAGCACCCCTTATCCACTATACCGATAAAGTAAGGAAACGCCCCGCAGAGCTTGAGGCCGATGTAGTCCGTTTCCAAAACAACAAAGAAAAATGGATTGCATTCGTAGGTCTTGACCCGGAAGGGAAGCCATACGAAATCTTCACCGGTTTGGCCGATGAAGACGAAGGTATCTTCTGTCCCAAAAGCGTAAACAAGGGCAAAATCATCAAGAATGTAGACGAGAGCGGTCGCAAGCGCTACGACTTCCAGTTTGAAAACAAACGCGGCTACAAGGTGACTATTGAGGGCTTGAGCGAAAAATTCAATCCGGAATACTGGAACTATGCCAAGCTCATCTCCGGAGTGCTCCGTTACGGAATGCCTATCGACCAGGTGCTGAAACTCGTAGACGGTTTGCAGCTCAACTCCGAGAGTATCAACACATGGAAGAACGGAGTAGTCCGCGCCCTGAAGAAATACATGCCCGAAGGAGCCGCCGCTTCAGGTCAGAAATGCCCCCACTGCGGAGCGGAAACCCTCATCTATCAAGAAGGCTGCCTGTTGTGTACCACCTGCGGCAACTCCAAGTGCGGCTAACTTCCCTCCCCCCAATTACCCTTAGAGCTTTTTTAATAAAAATGTGAACGTCAGGGTCGCAGATGTGCCTCAGGTTTGAGGCTGCAGGTGAAGGAACATAGTGGGCTATGTGACTGAACCAAAGGCTCAAAGATGAGGTGCAGCTGCGAGACATAAC
>JAMPIK010000017.1 GCA_023662865.1 Prevotella sp. | reverse complement strand
CTTATATTCAGAACTTTATAAAATTATTATAGTATCATTCATTGGGAAAATTTTAGTTAAATAGATTGAACAGCTAATGGCTGTCTTTTATTAAGACAATCCAATGTCTATAATTGTTCGTCAAATTGAAATTGCTTTTGAGAGCGTGATTCTAAACAATTGAAAGAGAACAAAGTGTAAAACGTTAACAAATTTTAACACATACATAACTTAGGTCATTGCTCTTTTTGCACATCGGTTTTGGAGATGTGCAAAGCCGGATTTATATGTTATAAAACATAAAAAGCTTATAAGTTATTGTAAATTAAGATGTTTAATTATGGATTAAAAATCTCTTAACAAAGTTTTATGGTTTTTAAACTAAAAAAGAGTTGCGTAATTCCGAGAAAGGTGTTATCTTTGAAAGCGAGAAAAGTTAAATCTAAAAAGATGTTAACAAAATTTTCAGACTAACTTTTCTTGAAGCCCGAGGCGGCGTGAGCACCTCCCGCTAATATTAACATTACTCCCCGGTGGAGCTTAAACATTGAATGTATATTATTATATGGAACAGACACTTGTCATACTCAAACCCTCGGCGGTGGAACGCTGCCTGATTGGAGAAATTATTTCTCGCATTCAGAACAAGGGCCTTATCATCACCGGTTTGAAGATGATGCAACTTGACGAAAATATTCTGCGTGAGCATTACGCACACCTTGTAGACCGTCCATTCTTTCCCTCTATTGTGGAAAGTATGACAGCCTCTCCCGTGATAGTAATGTGTCTCAAAGGTGTTGATGCAGTGTCCGTTTTCCGTAAAATGACAGGAGTGACAAACGGCCGGAATGCCGAACCCGGCACTCTGCGCGGCGATTTCTGCTGCAGCGGACAAGCCAATATTGTGCATGCTTCCGACTCCGTTGAAAATGCTGAAATTGAAATCAAAAGATTTTTCAAGCCGTCAGAGATTTTCGACTATACTCCCTCAAATATTAAATTCCTCTATTCCGACGACGAGCTGAAAGGATAACCTATTGCTCTCCTGACTCGTTGCAAACACCGATATGATGAAACTGAAAAATATATGTGCCGCAGCTTTGCTCTCTTTGGCTTTTGTATCTCCTGCCTTTGCTCAGAACAGACACGCTGCCGCCCACAAACAACTTATTGCCAAGCAATCAACTCCCTCACAGCAGGTGAATCTTAAAAAGAATGCTGAATTTATTGATTTCTCCCGCGAGGAAGAAGAACCGGAAATAGATATTTATACCGAAGGTTGGAACAGCAAACGCGTAAACCCGTTCAACGAAAAGAGCGTTCCCAACAGTGCCTCTATTGACCTGCGAGGTTTCGCCTTCCCGAGCAAAAGCAACCGCCTCACTTCACCCTACGGCTACCGTGCTCGTTTCGGCCGTATGCACAAAGGCGTGGATATAGGTATCAAGATGAACGATACAATTTATGCCGCTTTCGACGGCAAGGTACGTCTTACCAACTTTGAAGCGAAAGGTTATGGAAACTACGTAATCTTGCGCCACCCCAACGGCCTTGAGACTGTCTATGGCCACCTTAACAAATTCCTTGTAAAACCCGATCAGACTGTAAGAGCCGGTCAGCCAATAGCCTTAGGCGGCAGTACGGGAAGGAGTACCGGTCCTCACCTCCACTTTGAAACTCGATATATGGGTTACGCAATTAACCCGCAAGCGATAGTTGATATAGCAAACAGACGTACACAAGGAGATACATACGCATTCTCGAAGAGTACATATACCCAAGGACCTTCTCAAAAGACATACGCTTCTGCACCGAAAACTTCCGGCACATACGTAGTGAAGAGTGGCGACTCTTTAACTAAGATTGCACAGTCCTATGGTACAACCACCGGTGCTCTTATGCGACTTAACAATATCAAAGAGTCTGACACACTTAGGCCCGGTCAAGTACTGAAAGTTAAGTGATTAGTAAGTTAGAGAGCTATATAAACCATACTCACGCCGTATGCAGTAAAACTGTGTGCGGTGTGATTTTCTTATAAAAACACATAACTAAAATGAAGAAATTGAAATTTTTATCGCTCTGCTTTGCAGCAGGTATGGCCTTGTCCGTAACAGCGGTTTCATGCAATAACTCAAATACAACCAACGATACAAATAAGGAAACCAAAGGGAAGAACGCCGAAAGCAAGACTAAGTCATTGTCAGGAGAAGCGATGATTGATTCACTCACCGGTATGAGTGCCGCTCAGGCTGCTGCGTCAGACTCTCTCCCGGTATACACTTCGGAAGATTTCCCCACCCCCGAAAGTGCAATCAGCTATCTGGAAGCAAATTCCGACAAAGCTTTTGCCAAAATCAAGTCAATCGCCGACATCACGCGCAAGGCAATGACCGGGAGTCAACCCACAGATGCAGAGATAAAACTCTTGCAAGATCCCAATTCCGTTGACCCGAAATTCATGGATGCAGTGCTGATGCTAATGCAATGGACGTATCGGAATGAAATTACAAAAGCTCAAGAAGAGAAACTCACAAAGTTTGCCGCTGAACACAAAGAGGGCATGGAGAACCTTGGCCTGTTAATGCAAGCGGCCATGATGTCAGACCCGGCAACGGCAGGGCTGATGCAATAAGAGTGTGTCTTCGAGAGTATGTATCCGGGTGTGGCAAGAACATTCTGTTATATATTTAATCCCGATAATGAAATGGCTCTTGCCACTTCCGGCTGCTCATACACCCCACCGCGTAAGATATCTGACTATATCCGGCAATTGTCCTTATTGCCAAGTATTTATGCTCTTCCCGACTCCCAAATACTTGTACCCTCCGACATATCGGATATTTCACTACTTCCATATTATGATGTACTGAAAGCAAAGGGCATGAAAATTGTGAGTGAATGTACGGATAAAGATGCAGTGCCGATACCTTGGGGATGGAGTGCCTGTTTGAAAACTCGTTTGTTAAAAGCCGGCTTCTCGGAGGCTAATATGCCGACAGACAAAAATATACAGGATATCAGAGAGTTGTCTCACCGCTCGCTCACCGGCAAAGTGTATGAATATTTCAAATTTGATGAGGTGTTGTATTCTCGGCGTCCGGTTTGCGTGCATACTCTTGAAGAGGCCACCGAGAATAGTAACGGGTTTAAGCGTCTCGGCAAAGAGTTCGTAGCCAAATTGCCTCGAAGCAGTTCCGGGCGCGGTGTAATTTTTAACCCGACAGAATACACCATGGGTCAAATGTTGAGTCGTCAAGGTTCACTGATGATCGAGCCGCGTTGGAATAAGACAATTGATTTCGCCACGGAATGGAATATAACCGGTGGCAAAGCCCGGTTTGTCGGATTTTCTCTTTTTAATTGCGACAATCATGCTCAATACTCCGGCAATGTGGTGGCATCGCAGCAATATATCAAGGAATATATATTGCAACATTGCAATACCGACGAATTGCAACAGGCAATGCTCATCTTGAAATCTGCATTGGAAAACTTGGTGGCCGATAAATATACCGGTCCTTTGGGCGTGGATATGTTGTGCGATATTTCCGGCAAAATCAATCCATGTGTTGAGGTGAATGTACGTATGACCATGGGACATGTTGCCCTGAAATTACACGAGCAATATTGCAAGCAAAACAAATCATTTATATTTTACCCCGGCAAGGATTTGCCCGCTTATGAATAAGATTACAATAATAGGTACCGGCAATGTGGCTACTCATCTATGTATAGCCCTTGCCGGAAAAGTAGATGAGCTAATCAACATATCATCAAGAGAGCCGGAAGAGATTCCGACAGACTCGGATATATATATAATAGCAGTGAGCGACCGAGCTATCACCGAAGTGGCCTCAAAAATGCCGGGTGTAGCCGGGGTGGTGGCTCACACCGCCGGGTCGGTGTCGATAGATGTATTGAAACCCTATTTTGACAACATCGGTGTCTTTTATCCTTTGCAGACTTTTACGAAAGGTGCATATCTGGATTACTCTGCAATACCGATGTTTATTGAGGGGAACAATGCCGCTACCGAAGGAATGTTAATGGGAGTGGCTTCGCTGTTCACATCTCATTTACAAAAAGCGGACAGCCAACAACGCCGGACTCTGCATTTAGCTTCCGTATTTGCTTGTAATTTTGCCAATTGCTTATGGTCAATTACGAAC
The DNA here is from genome assembly GCA_023662865.1 of Prevotella sp. Classification (GTDB taxonomy): domain Bacteria; phylum Bacteroidota; class Bacteroidia; order Bacteroidales; family Muribaculaceae; genus Lepagella. The sequence continues at coordinate 40,531 of JAMPIK010000017.1, read as the reverse complement.
GACATACTCCGCACCGAGCATCTCGATTTTGATGTGTTGCTTCCACTCATTGATACCTCCGTGTCTAAGTTGAAATATCTGGATCCCGAAGAGGCTCAGACCGGTCCGGCCGCTCGCGGTGATACACAAGTGATAGACATCCATCTCAACCTCCTGAAAAATCCGGAATACAAACAAATATATTCCTTACTCTCGCAATCCATAATAAAAAATATCCGAAAATGAGCTCCATATTTTATGATTTAACTAAAATAAAAGGGATAGCCTTCGATGTAGACGGAGTGCTGTCACCCTCCACTACACTTCTGTCCGAAACCGGCGAACCGCTCCGAATGGTAAGTATTAAAGACGGTTATGCTATTCAATTGGCAGTAAAGCGAGGAGTGCGTATGGCCATAATTACCGGCGGAACTACTCTTGGAGTCCGCAAAAGATTTGAAGGACTGGGTATGACCGATGTTTGTTTGGGCGCATCTCAAAAGCTCCCGGTACTCAAAGAGTGGATGGCTCGATACAAACTCAAACCGGAGGAAGTAGCTTTTGTAGGAGATGACATACCCGACTTGCCGGCATTGCAATATGTGGGGTTGTCTTGCTGCCCGGCCGATGCCGCGCCGGAGGTTCGTGAAGTATGTAAGTATATAAGCTCGGTTAACGGCGGTTACGGTGTGGGACGTGATATTCTGAGCCAAGTGATGAAAGCACAAGGAATATGGATGAGTGATAACATAGCCTTTGGTTGGTAAACAAACAGACACTTATGATGAAAAAAATTATATTGGCAAGCAAATCACCGCGCCGTCAGGAGCTTTTAAAAATGCTCGACCTCCCCTTTGAGATTGCTGAAACAATAGAAGTAGATGAGAAATACCCCGATGACATTTCTTTGGAAAGTGTGCCGGAATATCTGTCTCGACTCAAGGCACAAGCCTACCTGCCCGGTTTGGGGAAAGATGAAATGCTGATAACCGCAGATACCGTTGTGATTAACAACGGCACAATATTGGGCAAACCCGCTGATGCCGCTCAAGCCAAAGAGATGTTGAGACAAATGGCCGGACACGCACATACGGTTGTAACCGGTGTAAGCCTTACCACGGCAAACAAGCAAGACTCTTTTTCGGTAAAAACAGAAGTGGTATTCGCACCTCTTGATGATACACAAATTGACTATTATGTAGACAATTACTCTCCCCTTGACAAGGCAGGAGCTTATGGCATACAAGAGTGGATTGGTGCAGTTGCAGTGGAAAGTATTCATGGCAGTTTCTATAATGTGATGGGGCTTCCCGTGCATCAACTATATCTTCGGTTGAAAGATTTCTAATAGCAAATCGAGACCTGAGGATAGAAATTCAATTTGGGCTTTTCAGAATTTTTCCGTAAGTTTGCACTATATTTTCTACGCAATTTGCATGGACAACAAAACTCTGACAGATACAGTATGCCGTCGCGCTGGCGTAAACCGCAAAGAAGCCGCTAACATAATTGGTGCGCTTGCACAAGCCATTCAAGAAGCGGCCTCCGAGATGGATATAATTGCCATACCTTCATTCGGCAACTTTGAACCTAAAAAACGCCTTGAAAGAGTTATGGCCGTACCCTCTACGGGGAAACGTATGCTGCTTCCTCCAAAAATATCAATCAGTTTCCGCCCGGCAAGTGCCCTTAAACAGAAAATGCGAGACACTTCAAATACCACGTCTGAGCAATGAACAATAAAATTTCACTTCCCGAACTCAGCGATATTGTGGCTCGCATATCGGGCTATAATCAAAAGGCTTGCGAATTATTCCTGCGCGAACTATTTGACGTAGTAGCTCAAACAGTCTCTGCCGGCGAAAACGTAAAAATCAAAGGTATTGGCACTTTCAAATCAACTGTGGTGGAAGAACGCAAAAGTGTAAACGTAAACACGGGCGAACAGATGATAATTCCGAGCCATCGTAAAATCTCATTTACTCCGGAGAAGTCTCTCGCTGATGCCGTAAATGCTCCCTTCGCTATGTTTGAACCGGTAGAATTGAACGATGACGTTACAGAGGAATTGCTTAATACAGAGTCCGAAACAACTTCCGAAGAACAGACTACCGAAAATTCCGATTTCTCTGTATCCGAGCCTGTACCCGCAGCCGAGTCTGATGTGGACAACGCTCCCATTCAAAGTGTGGCCGAAAAGCCCGATGAAGAAGAAATTAATGCAGAAGAAAATATACCTTTCGCACCTCCTGCCAATATATCCGCAACACAAACAGTTCAAGAAGAAACACCCGATTCTTCCACAGAAAGTGAGAGTGCTGACACTGCTGAACAACAAATTCCCACACCTGAACAGCCGGTTGTATTTGAAGAGCCGGTTAATGATGATAGTCTTTACTATGGTGATGAACGTATATATTCAGATGAAGAATATTATCCCACACCGCGTAAATCTAATTTTTGGAAAGGAATTTTAGTCGGCGCGCTATGTGCAATAGCAATTATTGCAGGCTGTATGTTAGCATGGCGATTTATATGGCCCGACTCATTCACAGCCGTTACTAACCAATTGCAAGGAGCAGCCGGTCAAACAACAGAAAAAACAGATGAGGCAAAGATAGCCATGCAGACCGCGGATAAACGTTCGGCTGAAGATACAGACTCAATCGTTAACGTTGCAGCGGCAGCTGACTCAACATCTGAAATTACATCTGAAATTAAACCGGTGAAAACGCCCGAGGATGTAAGCGTTCCTACCCAAGCATCAGACGCCAAACAATCTGTGGAAAAATCCGAACCCAAAGAATATAACGACAAGATAACCAAGACGCGTTTTCTTACCACTATGGCTCGTGAATATTACGGAGACTATAATTTATGGCCCTATATCTACGATTATAACAAAACTCTTGGACATCCCGACCGCATACGTCCCGGAACAAAGATTAAAGTGCCGAGCCTAACTACCCTCGGTATAAATCCAAAAGATCCGGCAGTTATCAAACAAGCAAGGAAACGTTGGTACGAAATCTATAACAAATATCGCAAATAAGCAGCTGCTCAAAGTGAAAACAACTTATTGAGCAGATGAAAAACGTAAAGTTTGAAAAAAATTAGCTGAAAACGGCTGCAATAATTGGCTGAATGTAAAAAAAACGCTAAATTTGCATTGTAAAAATAAGTGTTACTTGTTTTTACAATGCAACCCCAAAATGCGATAATAGCTCAGTTGGTAGAGCATTGGCTTCCCAAGCCGAGGGTCGCGGGTTCGAGTCCCGTTTATCGCTCAATTCTTAAACAGCTCACTTTCAGATAGTCACACACTGTTTGGGAGTGATTTTTGTCTATATATGGTTTTACCTATTTAATTAGAATATTAATGGCAGCAGTAATTGAATATAAAGATGTGGAGATAGAACGTGCGCAGCGTATTGTGCTTGAGCATGTAAGTTTCAGTGTGCAAAAAGGTGAGTTCTGCTATTTGGTAGGTAAAGTCGGCAGCGGAAAGAGTTCTCTCATTAAGAGTATGTATGCCGATGTACCGATTGAGGCCGGCGAGGCTCATGTCTTGAATTTCGATTTGCGCACTCTTCGCAAGAGCGACATTCCACGATTGCGCCGGGCTTGCGGTATTGTGTTTCAGGATTTCCAATTGTTGCAGGGACGCAGTGCGTTTGCCAATCTTGACTTTGTGCTACGTGCTACCGGTTGGCGTTCCAAAAGCGAGCGTGAAGAGCGCATCGAGCAGGTACTCACAGAGGTGGATATGCTTTCCAAAAGCTATAAAATGCCTCATGAGCTTTCCGGCGGAGAGCAGCAGCGTGTAGTAATTGCAAGAGCTTTGCTCAACAAACCGGAACTTATCCTTGCCGATGAGCCTACCGGCAATCTTGACCCTCAAACCGGATATAATATTGTCAGCTTATTGCATCGCCTCTCGCAAGAAGGACATTCCGTATTGATGGCTACCCATAACATGCAACTCGTAGATGAGTTCCCGGCAAGAGTGATGAGATGCGCAGACAAACGGCTCAGCGAGTAGGTGCTGAATAAAGCACCTACTCGCTGAGCCGTTTGTTCGAGATTTTATTATTGAAGAAGCAGTTTGGTGAGGATAACGTCCATGAAGAGAATCATTATCGAACTGCAAACCACTGCATTGGTACTTGCCTTTCCGACTTCAAGCGCTCCTCCTTTTACATAGTACCCGAAATAAGCAGCTATACTTGTAATTATAAACGCGAAGAAGAATGTCTTGATTATTCCATACCATATATACCATTCCACAAACATGGTTTGGATGCCATAGATGTAGTTCTCCACACTGGTGATACCGGTAAAGTAGGCAATACCCCAACCTCCGAGCAGACCCATGAACATGGAGAGAATAACGAGTACCGGAACGAAGAGCACAAAGCCAACTACTTTCGGCATAACGATATAGTTAGCGGAGTTGACACCCATAATCTCCATGGCATCTATTTGCTCGGTGACTCGCATTGTGCCGATCTCCGATGCTATATTACTGCCCACTTTTCCGGCTAATATCAACGACAGAATAGACGATGAAAATTCCAGAAGCAGGATTTCGCGAGTGGCAAGTCCTACGGAATAGGCGGGTATGAGCGGGCTCATGATATTGAGCTGCATCTGAATAGTGATTACCGCGCCTATAAATATGGATATGATAATAGTAAGAGGTATGGAATCCACACCCAATTTACTTATTTCATTTACTATGTTACGGCCAAACTCGCTCCACTTGTCGGGGACGCGAAACACTTTGGCCATGAACATACAATATCTGCCGAAACTTTTCAGTGATGATATTAACATAAATTTGTTATGTATCGGAGTCTAAAAATTTAAATGCAAAATTAGCAAAAAAAATCGGATTCTATTAGACACACTCGTATATTTTGAATCAGTTCTTATAATTCCGGGAACATGCGTAGCAGCTTTTGTCCGAGAGAAGTGTCATATCCGGAAGAGAGGAACACCACACGGCCGAAACTGTCGGCCAACACGAACATGGGCAGGCGTGCCGGTGTGCTGTTTTCGGGGATAAGTGCTTCTATCATATTTTGTACTTTGCCTTCGGGATCGCTGCCCCATTTAATCAAGGGATTGTCAGCGAGATTGTCTCGCTTCTTGCCGATTATTACTATTGGTCTGTCCCAATTTTGGAGTGCATTTTTAATTCCGGCAAGCTCCGCGGCGGCGTGATTGCTCGGCTCATCTGTGTCTCCAAGCACACCGAGAATAAAATATCCTCGCCCGGTAGTGGAGAGTATTGAGGTCTGCACTTTTCCTCCCTCCGGAAGATAAAGAGTCTCGGCATCAATGTTACCTATAACCTCGATAGACTCGGGATTGTGGCGCATTATGAGAGTCTCTGTGGTAGTCTGATTTCTATTTATATTGAAGAATGATAAATGAGCACTTACCGCACCTGATGCTTGACGCACTCCGGTTGTGAGTAAATAGTACCCTTCGGGCAGAGTCAATCCGTTTTTAAGAAGAGTGGAATAGCTTTCGTTGATATCGTCACCGTATTCCAACAGGCTTGGCAAACCGCTGTCCATATTTGAAATTGTGAAGTGGCGGAAGTATTCCGGGTCGGTAAGATATTCCGAAGGTGAGAAAGATGCTGAGAGTCGACCTTCGGGGAGAACGGACGTAGCCGTTTCTTGCTCATCGAATTTTACCGTAACCCAGACATTTCCGTCATGATACTGGCAAGCTCCGGTTATTGCATCAATACGCGCCGGTATGGAATTGTTGCGGCAAAGAGCAACGAAGAATATATCACGAGAATGAGAGTCTGCTTTTCTGCTTTTCCAAACTTCTGTAGGTGTAACCGGCACACGGTATGCATTGGCTTCATTGTCAATTTCAATTTCAGAAGCTTGTTTTATCAGTTTGTTAACGGGTTGAGATTCAGAAGTAGCTTTTGCGGGGTGTATGGTTCGGCGATAATCGGTAAGCAGTTCGTTTGCAATTCGGGGATTGAGTATGTACTCGACATACAAGGGGTTGTCATATTGCGGAGCGGTGCCGATTAAAGTAGCGAGGAATATTTGTGAGGGAGTGTCTCGCAAGTCTTTGTCGGAAACAACATCAAGCATATCAAGCGCTTCCGAGAGTCTCTCCTGCGGAACAACAGTTAGGAAATCGTAAATGGCTTTCCAATTGCCTTTTGCTTTACGAAGCACTGCATCTACTCTTTCGGCATTATCTTTGAACAGGAGATTAACCTCGGCTTTAGGCAGCGGACAATGTTTCTCTCCGTAGAAGGTTTGAGTATACGCATTGCGCAGTGTATTTTCGTATTCAAAGCGGAGTGCGTTCTCGGCTATGTCAGCTTCGGTAGCTTTTGAAGGAATGGGATTTTCAACCGGGGGCACAATGTCAATATCCATACTGAACACTTCCCCTATTTTATGATTGAGTACAAGGCGAGTATCTTCGCCGGCAACTTTGGCAAAGCCGAAGTATGTGCCGTTTGAGGCCCAAGCGAGCATATCACCGCAGCCTGTTTTCAGCATAGCGGTGCCGTTATTGTCGGTAATGCGAGAAGCGGCAGTGAAGAATTCAGCATAATTGTAGATTTTGTAGTCTACTTTTATATTTTTTACAGGTTGTCCGTTGATGTCGACAACAGTGACTTTTGACTTACGCACAGGCACATAGTTGTCGGTCACATTGATTTCAGTAATACCTTTGCTTTGGGATATTATCTGTTCGGGACCCGGATAATTGCCAAATACTTTGGTGTGCATAAGTAAACCACGCGATGCCGGAGCATTAAACCAGGCTCTGTCTAATTCCGGCTCGGGTTCGCACGCTCCGAGGAAATGCCATTTACCGTCAACCCATACTTCAACCCAGGCGTGGTTGTCATCTGTGTGCGCCCACCGGGGAGTGTAAACCTGTCGGGCCGGAATACCTACGGTGCGAAAAGCAGCAACGCCGACTACCGACTCTTCGCCGCAGCGCCCTTTGGAGTTTAAAATGGTAGCCATGGGTGCGGAAGTGCGAATGTCGGAAGGATGGTAGGTCACTTTCTCATGAAGCCAGTGGTTAACTTCCAAGGCAGCTTGCTCCATAGTCAAACCTTTAACTCTTTCTTTAAGTTCATCATAATAAGTAGCTCTAAAATTGTCAAGGTACTCATTATTGGCACGCGCCGGAAGTACAAAGTGCTGCCATAAGTCGTGCGGCACTGTTTTTCCCCATGGCATTTCCTCGCGGGCCTTGATGGCGAGGCGTGTATTTGTAAGATGATATTCTGCCGGGTACATCAATTTGTCGCTCATCGGCATGGAATTGTACATAAATTCCAGTGCATCAGCCTCAGGTTTCGGCAATTTATATACATATTGTCCGATACTTACTATACGCTCTTCAGGAGAGGAAGCGAAAACCCCCAAGGCAAGACAAGCACAAGATATTGTAAACAAGAGTTTTTTTATGCGAATCATATTACAATTGTTTGTCGAAAGTCAGTTCTAGAACTTGGTCCGGAGTGTCGGCAGCTCTTTCCGGCAGAGTGATGAGTATTCCCTCTTTTGTAGAGGTGAATTTCACTTTCTTGCCGGAAGCATATTCTTTGGCCTTTTTAAGGTTAGCTTTTGTGTATGGCAGGAAAACCACTTTGTGGCCCGGCTCTGTGACGTGCACATACATTGTATTGCCCTTTTGAGTGGTTACACCCCATTCGTGAGGGGGGACTGCCCCACCCCTTACTCCCTGAACAGTAGGAGCATAAGTGTTCATCCAATCGCCGATGTCAGCGAGTCGCTGCAATGCTTCTTCGGGCAGAGTGCCATCCGGGCGCGGACCTACATTCAGCAGCAAATTTGCATTTCTTCCGGCAGTTGTCACCAGATATTTAATCAGCTCATCTGAGGATTTATAATCCTTGTCGCCGATGCGATATCCCCATGAGTTATTCATGGTCTGGCAGGTCTCCAAAGGAAGTGCGCTGATACATTGTTCGGAGTATCCGGCATAGTTTTCACCCGGTTTGTCGCGCTCGAATATCTGTATATCCTCACCCGGAAAAGGATCCATGTGGTGGTTGCTGCCAATCAAGCAGCCGGGCTGCAATGAGTGTATTAACTCGTACTGTGCCGGCATATCCCACAGCTCCGGCTCAAGACCTCCGGGGAGTTCGTCGCGATCCCACATACCATCGTACCAGATACAACCTATCGGTCCGTAGTTTGTAAGCAATTCCGTAAGCTGCCCACGCATGAACGCGTTGTATTCTTCAAGGTTGCCGGAGGTGTCTCTGTTCGGTTCGTGGCCGGTACGCCCGATAGGGTTATAGTCAGAACGCCCCCAGTCGAGCTGCGAATAATAGAAGTGTAGTCCGATACCTTGTTTCTGACATTCATCGGCCAACTCTTTTAATATGTCACGGCCATAAGGTGTCGCATCTACAATGTCGTAATCAGTGAGTGCGGAATTAAACATTGAAAAGCCGTCGTGATGACGAGAGGTGATACATATATATTTGGCTCCGGAGTCTTTAATGGCCTTCACCCATTGTTTTGCATCAAATTTTGAAGGATAAAATCCGTTTGCAAGATTTTTGTATTCGTTGTGATAAATGTTGGGGTTATTGAGTACCCACTCTCCGGCACCGAGCATGGAATATATTCCCCAGTGAATGAAAATACCGAAGCCTTTGTCGCGGAAAGCGGTTTGAGCCTCAATTATTTCCGGGGAGGGGGTATAGGGGGGCATCTCCGCCCGGGTTGTCAGAGGTGAGAGCAGAACAATTGCAGGTAAAAATTGTTTGAGTTTCATGTTAAGTGTCTGAGATTATTTATAAACGGCTTTATACCAATCCAATGTTTTATAGTAATCTTCATATTCCGAGTTGTTGCTCATGCCGGGAATATGGCATGAAATTCCACTGAAATGGTCTTGAGAAATGAAGATGTTTAGAAATTTTGGAGTTGCGAGTTTTAAGATTGTTGCTTTGTCGGCTCTTTGAGTGAGCAAGTCTGTTAATGCGGTTTCCGGACCGGCCAGTGAAGAATAGACCTGCACAAAATCGTAGAATGTAGTTCCTCGCAGTTTACCGTATGTTTGCAGCCCGGCTGTAGACTGTAGCTTATAGCCGAGTTTAACAATATTGCGACATACTTCGGCAAGACTTTGAAGCACTGATGTGTCAATCACGGCAACCGTGCAATAGCGCATATTCCAATCCTGGTTGTTTGCATAATAATCCCATGTGGTTTGCGCCGCCATTTTAAGGTTAAACGCCGGGGTGGCTATGTAAGGCATAATCAAATCGTAAGGTGCGCCGGGTGCGAGTACCTGTGTGGGATATGCTATTATAGTGGGGCAATGATTGCGAAACTGGTAAAGCGTCTCGATATTTGACATCAGGCAGCAATCAAACCAAATAAAGGAGAAAAGGTTTTGAGGTATCGCCTCGGCCAAATCATTGATTTTTATTGTTTTGCTCCAGTCATCACCGAAAGAATACATTGGAGGAGCAGCCGTAACCGGCACACCGTCGGGCAGCCATGCGCTGGCATGAGACCAGAGGAAGAGTCCGTATTCCGCAGCCGGAGCATATTGCCGCATATCGTATATTACTTCTCCAACGCGATACTTTGAAAGTGAGGAAGATGTTTCCGAGTATGTCTTCAATTCTCTCATTATCGGGCGTCCGTTCCGGTCTTCATCTACTATGGAGAGGGTCGGTGCCTCCATGTTTTTATTAATACGATAAACTAAAATGTTGGTATTAATATCCTCCTCATATTTCTCATACCCTTTTAAGATTTCATCTATATCATCTTGAGAGTTTGAAGACAAAGTATTTGAAGCAACCATGTAAATTAGAATGGTACGTTCGTCATGTTCCGGATATACTATCGGGTCGGGGTTCGGGTCATTGTCGGAGCAGGCTGTGAGCATTGATGCGCAACAACCTATTATCAGCATTGTTTTTGCCATGTTGCCGTCTTTTACCCATCGCGATTTGATTTTACGAGCCGTGAAACTTACAACCATAGGCATATGGCTAAGGAATATCAACAATACAATAAAACTTACGGCTATCAAGCATAATGTCTTAAATACCTTAGGATTGGCCATGTCCGGTTCGTAAGCGGCAAGAGCGCCGGGTGTTGACGGGGTGTCCTGCTTAAAGTCGTAAGAGGGAATTGCCGAGAACACAGCTTTATAAACTATTTTACCATCTTTTAGATATATGAAAGAGGGGTTGCCGCGTGCCACTTCTTTCATGGCGGTATCTTCACCGGAGTATATGGGGTAATCAGCCATTGATTGATGTGCAAAGTCCTGAATTTGGAGTGGTGTGGCGGCGGCAACTACAATGAATGTCACATCATGTCCCCGACAATATGCATCAAGAGAATTCAGCTTATAGTAATTCCCTTTGCTAAGGTTAGGCAAATCGTACATGAATACCACAACAGCTTCTCCCTGTGTAGGAATAATTTCTTCCGTCACATCGTCGGAGCCGTCAAAGATTGCAAGCCCTTTTTGTTTACCTTCATTTTGGATTGCATCTTCATCAATAGTGTCATCTTCCACGCGCTTGACAAATTCCCAATCGTCTCCTTCGGGGATACTGTCTGCCGGGATTGTAATCTGTTGGTCTCCCTTTTTCCAAACAGCCATTAGATTACCCTCGGAATCTGTATTATTTTCGTAGCTTTCAATCAGCGTGGAGCCTACCGGATAAGGTCTGAAATCAATCATCGGCTGAATGGAATAGCCGATAAATCCCACAATCACCGAGAATGCTATTACAGCAATGACCATTATCCATTGTATTGCAGGCAATATCAGATAACGTGCCCGTTTATTGTATATTATAAGCCAACCTGACATGGCGAGCAATACGATATTCTTCCAGAACGTTTGCCAATTGCTCAATATGAGTGCATCACCGAAACAACCGCACTCAGCTACCGGATTTTTCAAAGCAATCCAAAGCGTGAGAGGAGTCATTATCAGCATCATCAATAATGCTCCACAAGCTGCAATCCTGCGATATGAGCCTGTTATTACAGCTACACCAATAAGCAGCTCTACTGTAAAGAGTACAAATGCTGCCGGGGTGAGTATCGGTAAAAGCCAGTTGAATGAGTCGCCGGGCAAGGCTGTCAGATAGTCATGGAATTTAAAGATTGTTCCCCATGGGTCAATGGCTTTTACTACCCCTGAAAAAATAAATGTTCCTCCAATACTTAGGCGAAAGAGCCATGTGAGAAGCGGTATTATTATAGTAGAGAAACGATTACTGTTTACCGCCGGTTTTATAGATGAACTCTGTCCGGACTCTTCGCGTTGGCGAGTAACATTTTCATCGCCCCGGGTTGTATCTTTTTGAGAATTATTTTGCATATCCGAGCTTAATCAAGGCAAATATAGAATAATTCACAATGTCCATATATCCGGCCTCAACGCCTTCTGAAATCAGTGTTTTGCCCATGTTGTCCTCAATCTGCTTAATGCGGTGCAATTTCGTGAGAATTATGTCGGTGAAACTGCTAACTCTCATCTCTCGCCAAGCCTCGTCATAGTCATGATTTTTATCGGTCATAAGCGACGTTGAGGCGTTAAACATTTCATTGTAGAGGGCAATGGCCTCATCTGCGGGCAAATCGTTTCCCGGTTTCAATTTGGCTTGAATCAGTGCTATGACTCCATAGTTCACAATACCTATAAATTCAGTGCCTATTCCCTCATTAATTCGAGCTTCATGTTTTTCTTCTATTGATCGGATGCGTCTTGCCTTTATAAAAATTTGATCGGTAAGGCTGGGAAGGCGCATCAATCTCCATGAAGTGCCGTAATCAGTTAATTTTTTGGAAAATATGTCGAAACACAGAGCATGAATTTTGTCAAACTCCTGAATTGTTTTATTATCAGTGCACATTAGTTCGTATTTTTCTGCAAATATAGCAAAAAAACTCAAGTTCACAAAATTGCATATGCTTGCTGGTTTATCTTTTGGGGCGGATTGTGTTGCCCACTTTAATCAAAGGCTTGGCTGAAGAGAGGGCACTGCGTATCGGGTCGGTCAGGATATGGTATCTAAGTGTGCGTGAATTTTGTAAACGGTTAAAAAACGACTCGGTACTTACATAAATTTTTATATCGGAGATGTTCGGATTGTCTTCAAACTGCCGCAGTGCATTGAAGATAAAAGTTTTGGCACACCGCATAATGCCGTCCAAGTTTTTATCTTTTACATGAAAGGTTATGAGGTAATAACATGTAAATGTGTTGTCTGTTTCCTTAACAGCGTCAGGCAATTTTGAAGTCACCGTGATATTCCGGCCGAACCTCTGATTGATGGTATTCATTGTTTGCTTGAATACTTGTCCGTGCGGGCCGGTGTCCCTTATGCCTTTGAAAGCAATAAGAAGATGTATCATTTCGTGAATGATGATATCTTCCAAAAGGCGTTGAGGCAAATCAAAGCGAGTTGAGAATATGAATTTATAAGTTCTGTTTTTGGGATTTGCACATTCGCAAGTCACGTGCAGACCGCCGAGTGTACGACAACCGGTGCTTAATTGGATTGGAATTTCAGGCAGATTGTTTTTGAAAATCAAAGAATTGAATTCGTTGAATTTCGCTTTTATAAATTTGATGTCGGCTCTCATAGGTGTGTGGTAAAGTGTGTGGAGAATGTTGCTTATGAAAAAAAGGATGCCGTTTGACATCCTTTTTTAAAAGAGGTCTCAACCAGATTCGAACTGGTGTAAACGGTTTTGCAGACCGGTACCTAACCACTCGGACATGAGACCTTGAAAATAATTAAAACGCCTTTGTCGTTTCTCTTAATGCGCTGCAAAGTTACGGCGAATTTTTGAAACGGCCAAATTTATTTCCACAAAAAATCATCGCTCTGTGCAAAGTCGTTAACACAAAATTGCGTCAGCCATGACATCAGCTAATGCAATTGCCTGTGTTTGAGACTCTTCGTCGGGCGACATTTTCATAGCCACGGTGCCGACAACAGGCAGGTTGATAGCCTCTACCCTTTCTTTGATAAGACGCATGGCGGCGGGTGCCCATGCGTATGAGCCTACAATACCTACGGTATGCGCTTTGAGTTCGCGCACTTCAAGTGCCTTGAGGAGGGATTCAACCGGCGGATAAATATTGTTATTGTATGTAGGTGAGGCTATTATCAAACCTTTGTATTTCCAAATATCGGCCAACACTCTGCTTTGTTCGGAGGTGGACAAGTTGTAGATATGTACATGTACCACACCTTTTTCGTGGAGTCGGCGAGCTATGGTGTCAACGAGCATTGCGGTATTGCCGTACATTGAACCGTAAGCAATTACAACACCTGACTTTGTATCTGATGAACTCAGACGGGAATAGGCGTTAACGGCTTCTTCGGCTTTGTCATGCCATACCGGGCCGTGAGTAGAAGCTATATAGCTTATTTTCAATGCCGATAGCTTGAAAAGCGCAGTTTGGACAAAGCGACCGTATTTAGCTACAATTGCGGCATAATAGCGATACATCTCGTCGAAATAGACATTGACATCTGCAATATCATTGTCTACGACAGCACCGTTCAGCGCGCCGAATGTGCCGAATGCATCGCCGCTGAAAAGGATTTCATTGCTCTCAAGGTATGTCATCATTGTTTCCGGCCAATGAAGCATGGGGGTAAGGAAGAACTTGAGCACACAGTCGTTGCCCAAATTAAGTGTGTCACCGTCTTTTACGATAATGAAGCGTTGATCATCTTGAATATGGTAAAAACCGCGGATCATATCTACCGTCTTCGCGTTACCCACAATTTTCAATTCAGGGTAATGGTCAATCAGCCCCGGAATAGCTCCGGAATGATCCGGCTCCATATGGTTGATTATCAGATAGTCGGGTTTAAGGTCAGTACCATCGATTGAGCGCAAGAGTTCTTCAAGTTTTTTAATTTCCACGCCATCAATGAGTGCTGTTTTTTCTGCGTGTACAATATACGAGTTGTAGCTGACACCATAAGGGAGAGCCCATAACCCTTCAAACCGGTAGGTAGTAAGGTCATCGACTCCGGTGTAATAAACGTTTTTGGTAATTTGGGGTATATTCATTATAGTAAATATCTAAGAGCTTATCTCAGAACGATTAATCATAAATTTTTGAGAGCGAAGTGCCCGGGTAATAGAAAGAAAGTATTTGTTCGCAATTCATTCCCTCCACAGCCATTACGGCAGCTCCTATCTGGCAGAGTCCCACACCATGTCCCCAACCTCTTCCGTTGAGTATAAATTCATGGGGAGTCTCTTTTATAAGGAACGCTGAGGAAAGCAAATGGTTTGTCGAGAGCAATTTTCGTATAGCTAATTCTTTGCCGATTATCACTTTTGAATCGGAACATTCAACTTCAAGTTTGTAAATACGGCCTGACGGGCCATGTTTTAACGGCTTGATATGCAATACCTCGCCAAAGTCGGTGCCGTATAGTTTTTTGAGATTTTGTCTTACCAATTCTTTTGGAACGGTCTCTTGCCATTCGTAATAGTCGGTTGTGGCCGCATCGTAATCTTTGAGTAAATGAGAGTGACGCGCCGTTGCCGATTTAAGCCTTTGAGGATTGCAATATGGATCTTGTTTTGAAACGAGGTATGAATAATCTGTATCAGCCCAACAAGTAGAGAACAATTCTGTTGTTGAGCCACAGCATTTTGAATAGCGAGTGTCCGCAATTTCGCCGTTGGAGTCGAGGAGCACCAATCCGCGAGTAGACTCAACTGCGTTGCGAGAACTTTCTGAAACAGAGCCGATACCTTGATAGCGTTGGCAATGGTCATCGCTGCAAATATCAAAGTGTGTATGCAGTGAGGCATCAGTCCATGATATGAACTTGTTATCACCGCTTTGCTCCGGCTTCACTGATTTGCGCGAATACAACATTCTCATAAGCCAGGATCTTGCGATAATGGAATGTGCTTTTACAAATTCGGCTGGAGCTTCGGGGTGCATTTCGCTGCCTACCACGCTTTGAAGATATTGCTCCGCTTTAAGAATGTTTATAAGGTGGGTGCAGGCATCTTTTTTCAAAACTTGAATTATGCCCGGATAAGAGAAATTGTGTTTGCTGTCCCAGTGAAAGTCTTTACCTATGCGAATACCGTCAATCTCCATTCGGCAGTCATCATTCAGCGGTTGATAGGTGAGCATATCCTCATCAGCGGATATGCTGTAATGTCCGTGCGGATGCAAGCCAAAGCCCTTGTCGGTGCATAAGCCGACTCTTACCAACGGTTCAAAAGGGAATCGGTTCATAACAACATCAGTTTTTGAAAAGTCGGCAACTCTTTATATGGTAGCGACACTTCGGCATATATGCGTCTTAAATCAGACTTTTTAATTTTGTGGAAATCGTCTAATCGAGGCGTGATGATTACGCCGGCCATATCAACGGCTCCGGGGCTTACCATATATCCGTCTTCCTTAAAATAGCACTCCGGCCGATGTTTTGTTCTCGGCATAAAAAGGGTGTGGAGGAGTCCGGTCTCATCAATCCACATCAGCAAATTTCTCATTCCCTTCTGAAGTGTCAGAGTCTTGCCATCGGTGGGAAGTAGTGTGTCAAACCATATAATCATTTCATCAGCCAACTCTCTTGATACAAAATGTATTACCTCAGCCGGAAAGAAGTCTACATCGTATGCTTTAAATTCCGAAGTTGCTTTGAGCAAGACACCGGGCGTTTGTTCAAGTGTTTTGCATATTGAAAGTAAATCTTTGTTCCCGGCTTGAAAATGCAAATGGTCGGGAGCTGAAGCCCCGGCAGTTGACCCGTTATAGAAGACTACCATTCCCGGCAGCTGAAGCGCAATGTCTGTCATTTCATAAACATCAACATTGTCTTGATGTTGATGTTTCTGTGAGGTAATTGTAAAATGCATCGGGAATATAGGGAAAGGATTTACCAATGTGTCATACTCCTTGAAACCGGGATAAATAATCTGCTGCACAGGTCTGTTTGCTTGGCATAAGAAGCATGGGCGAGCCGATATCGAGTCTTTGTCCACCTTGGCGGCTGTGGAGACTGCGCGTGCCGGATTATATTGAAGTCGCAAAGGGAAGTCATCAAGTGTGACTTCTCTTATTTGAACATGTTTCAAAGCGTCAAACCGAGCTTTGACTTCCGGCCAAAGACTTAATTGACGATTGAAGAAATCTTTTAATTCCGGCGTGCGATTCATTTTGACACTTCATTGGCATTTATGCGCGCCCGAAGTTCGGCCGTGCGCAAAGAGTCTTTATAGAAATTATTGGCATTGGTTTTCTCAACCGAAAGATTGGCATCAGAGTTGCCGTCCCAACGGCGACAGTTATACAGCGACTCATATATACGGCCAATCTTGTAGTCACGGCTCAGGCGAATACCGACTGCGTAATCTTCACCATAGCTTGTGTCGGGAAACAGAATGTTGCGCAACACCGGGACATAGAAAGCTCGGGGAGCACCGAGCCCATTAATGCGCAGTGCATTGTTTGCACCATTGGTATCGGTCCATTCAGCATGGTCAATCAGACCCGGAGGCAGAATGTTGAGTTGGAAATTTGTCAAGGTATAACTGCCTATTACCATGGCGCAGTTGTCCTGACGGAATTTGTCCACTATTTTCTGTAAAGTTTTCGGTGAAGAATACATATCGTCAGAGTCTAGCTGTACAGCATATAGTCCGCATTCCGGGCTTAGAATGGCGCGGTTCCAGCAACCGCCTATGTTCAGATTTTCTTTACCGGTCAGTTTGATATGCCTCAATTTAGGGTCTGTAATTTGCTCAATCAATTCGGTGGTACCATCGGTACTTCCGTTGTCAACAACAATCACATTAAAAGAGAAGTCACATTCCTGATTCAGTGCAGATTCTACTGCATCGCGTATTGTCTTGGCTCTGTTGCGCACCGGTATTACTATACTGGCAGTAACCGGAAAAGAATCTTTGTCTTCTTGAGTGGGCTTGCAAGCTCGTTTTTCTTGCGGCGCCAAAGCATTTTGTTTTTTTAAGAAATCAGACAGAGTATTCTCCATGTCAATCTGATAATCGCGTCGGCGCGGATCAATATAGTCATGTTGTTTTTTTCCACTGTCTCTGAAGTCTGTCTTATCTACTGTATAGAGATATTCCGGGCAGAGCATTATGCCTCCGGCTTCGCAACTGAGTGCAAGGCGAAGCTTATACCAACCGCCGTCAATATATTCTCTTTCAGGTATAGATGTAACTACGCTGCGAACAGCCTCCGTATTGATTGCCACTATCGAGCCGAAATCAAAATCATCGCGCAGACTGCCCTGTTGGTAAGTGATACAAGGATGATTTTCCACACTCCCGTCCGGCAATTTCTCCCGGTAATGACAGTAAGCGATTGAAGCGTTGGTGTCACGAGCGAATTGCAACAGTCGGTGTTCTGCAAACTCATCTAATTGAGCCGTTCTGCCGTTGAGGTTAATCAGCACAAAGGGTTGGTTTTTGTCAAATTGACTAAGCAGATTGGTTATATTGTCAAAATTATAAATCATATGTACGGTTATTTAAATGAGGTGAGAATTTCTTTCATCAAGGCATTCCGAAAGTCAACATTGGTAATGCTCTCAAAGGGAATGGACATAACTATCGTGGTGCTTTTACCGTCGCGTCGCTGTATGCCGGCGGCTCCGGTATTGCCGTCAAAGTCGAACAATATTTCCCCCTCACCAATAGGTTGGAGCATATCGGGCGACTCCACTATGTACATATCCTCATTCAGAGTGTTGTTGTAGGAATAAGAACGATTTGCAAAGCCGCCTTTACGAGCATCATCGGCAGGCTGTATACGCGGACTGCGCACCTTTTCCACCTCACTTAAGGTTACGCCGAGTATTTGAGTGGCAAAGTCACGGTCGGCTTGCGAAGAGCGTGTCGAGTATAAGTCGGAAGCCACATATTCCCCGGTAACGAGCAAGTCGCCGCCGTGGTGTACGAAGGTGCGTATCTTCTTTTGCAGAGCCTCCGGGAAAGTCTTGTAATTCCAACCGCTTTGTCCGTTACCTGTTTTGCTCTCTTTTTGCTTGCCGAGGATAAGATCTACAACATCGTAGTCGCGCAGATTTACTTCTCCTTTCTCCACAGCCTGCACACTGCAGGAGACGAAGCCGTAACCGGCGTTGGAAATGGAGTAACCATGCACATACGGATAGTTGAATGTATTGCCGGCTATTATAGTGGAGATATAATTGCTGTCGCTGCGCCCAAGCTCGGAAGATGAGCGTGAAAAATTGCGTTGATGTCCGGCAAATGAAATATCGCGGATATAAGGAACGCCGAAATCATTTTCGGAGTCGAAGCCTAAACGGCCGCCTTCATTGACAATACCCGGACCGCTCACGCGTGTAAATCCGTTGACTATCAACACCGGCTTGCCGCCGTTGGGAGCTTCGCGACAGCTGAGCGTCTCGGAGGGGAAAGATTTGCCTCCTTCATTTACAGCCACAATGCGGAAACTGTAAATCTCATTGTCTTTTACCTTGACGTTATAGTGTGTGGAAGAAGTAGTGCCAATCTTATGGAAGCCGAGCTCGCTGCCTCGACGCTCGTAGATTGTGTATTCTTTGGGGTTGGCAGTCGGCTCGAGAGGGTCGGGAGTAGGCTTCCAGTGCAATTTGAAATGCCCTTTGCCGTTGCGAGTAATGGCGAATTCCTGCACCGGCAGCGGCTGTATTACCACATCGCGGTCTTTACGTTCAGCCATGAACCGCGCTATGGCTTTATAAATTGCTCTGCTCACAAGGAATCTGAAGTTGGGGTCAAGGCCGTATTGCATATCTCCGAAATTCTGATGACTCAGCAATTCAATCAGAGTAGTCGGAACTTCCGGCACACGCGCCTCGACATAGCTCTTGTCCCACATTGAACGTCTTGTCCATGAGGAATTGTACGTATTGCGGATGTCGGAGGTGATTTGCCTCATGACATAATCTGTGAGCATACGCGAGTTAATACGCGGAGTGCCGTCTTCATAGTTAATGCCGCCTTGTGTGTAATATATACCCAGAGTGCCGACAGTAGAGCCGTCGGAGCGTCGGCCGGCATCGGAGTGGAGTGCAAAAGCGGCGTCCACCGGTATTTTCAGTCCCGGCTCATCGGGAAGTACACGACTGCCTCCGGCAAGATAGTTAACCCAAAGGGCGCGTCCGGTATAGTCATCTTTGTAATCATCGCGGCCATGATAGGGTGAATACACCTCTTCTGGAATACCGGCCCAATGCAGCCAGTAGCGGGCACCTTCAAGATAACGGGGAAGGCCGGATGTGCGGAACACGGGAGCTGCTCCTTTTTTAGGTGCGGGCGCATGTTTTGTCGGTTCTTGTGTTTCTTCTTGGTCTACTGACTCTTCACCAGTGTTTTGAGGAAGCGCATCTTCAACCTCTTCATCGTTGCCCTCATCTTCATTTTCTTCATCGACCTCTTCATCTTCCTCATCATCGCACTCTTCATCTTCTTGCACCGTTTCTTGGGGGGCATAGCCGGACTCGGGAGTAGACGGATCGTATGCCACATCAGCGCGGCTCGGGCTGCGTTCGATATTGCCCATGCCGCCTCCAATTTTTACGGCATCTGCGGTCAGTATCTTGCCGGCTGCGGATTTGCTCTCGTTAGTCAGAGATACAATTGGAATCTGATCTGAGAAGCCTTTGCGCAAGGGGAAAGTGCCGAGGTAAATCCATGTGCCTCCTCCCATACTCTGGTTTACCAGAAAATCTTTTATACCGCCCGAGTAGTGCACGGTGTACCGGGCGTCAGTTGTAGAATTGGGCAATGATTTGTAGCTCACATACACGGCGTATTCACCGTCAGCGGGTATATCGGCATACCATGCTGCAACACTTGGCTTGCCGGAGTTTATGGTAGCGGTTTGGCGATAAGTGCCTACCTCAAAGGGATTTTCGGTGTCGCGGAAATGTTCAAGGTCGTAGATAAAACCATCGCCTTCACCGTTCTCCCAATGTTGTGTGCCATTGGTTTCTCTATAATATGGTTGTGAGTATATCTCGCCCCCTTCGTTCAGGTCGTTGTCTACAATGACCTCGTTGGGGTTGGTATCTCTTTCTCGCGGCAACATCACGTATCCTCCGGCATTTTCGATCATGGGTACAATGTAGGGCAATACATAACTCATTGTGTATACATCTTCCACAGTTTCAAAAAGCATGGGGCGCTGCCATTGCCATGAGCCGTTTTTATAATATCGACCGTGAGAGTGCCACATAGCCAATATGTCGCCGTTCATTCCTTTGGCGTATTTCCCGTCAGGGTCAATTTCGCGAACAAAGGGAGTAGGTTTACGATATTGAACCGGCAATTTGTCAATCTTGGATATGTAATACGACAGGGATTTGTTACCCACCATTAATAGAGGTCGGTAGTTTTTGAGCGAGTCCGGCAAGGAATGACGCACGGTGGATTGTAAGTCATTGATAAATTCGTTAGTTACCGGCAGATATGTAAAGTTGTCGTTTAGCTTGACTTGAATATTATGGTTGCGCTCATCGGGCTTTACAAGATTAACACGCAAACCTCCCGGGTTTAGATTTGCCGGTACCCAGTTGAGCACTGCATTATTTACGAGCAATGTAAGTGAATCAGAAGACGCCTTCTCAGCCGGAGCCTCTTTGTGATTGGTCCATTTGGAAGTTGATGTGCGGTGCTTTGAAGTTTGATGCGATTTGCGTATTGCAGATTTTACCTTTTTCTTCTTGGATTTTGAAGAATCGGATTTTTTATTTTTGGATTTTGATCCGGTTTTGGATTTTTTACCGTTCTTTCCTTTTTGGGATTTTGATTTGCTGTTTTTTGACTTTGATGTAGTCTGCGTAGTTTTAGTCTTTGATTTCTTTGCACGCGCTTCGGCCTGAAAATCTGTTGAAGCGACAGAAATCATAACAATTGTTAATAAAAGAGGTAATATTTTGGATAGAAATCTTCTGATGTTCTTCATTATAATGCAAATTTTGATGTCCCGCAAAGGGGGACATATATTGTGGGACTACAAAATTACAAAAAAATCGAGTATCTTTGCTTATACCGAAATGCCAAAAAAAGTTAATAAAAGTGCAATTGACAGATTTATAAAGATTTGTGGAACTAATATGTTTGTATTTTGTTAATCAGTAAAAAAAGTAGTATATTTGCACCCTAATTTAAAGAAATTTTCGTGAAATATAATTTATTATATATCAGGAGCTTTATTACAGGTATCATTGGAACTGCCCTAATGGTCATAACAGCTTGCACCGGCAGTACCGACAGTGCCGGCGGTATTAATTCTTCCAATCAGACAGATAATTCAGCAACCTATGCAAATAATACCGGCTCCTATACCGATGCTTCTGTGACAGTGCCGGATTCAATGCCCGAAGATATGGAAGACTCCGAGCCGAAAGTACCGCAAATACCACAAATCAGTTTCGCCACAACCCAAGATGCTCTTGAATATATGACATCTTCGGCAGATGCTACAAAGTATGCCGAGGGTATTTTGCCGCAAATGGCGGAAGATGAATTGTCGTATGCAGAGAAACTGCTTAATAATCAATACGATAAATTTCTTATTATAGACAAGCAATTAATGCGTGTAGGTTTGTTTGACAAATTCGGCCGTGAAATATTGTCATATGGCATTGCATGTGCGCGAAATTATGGCACAAAGCATAAACGAGCGGACAGTCGCACTCCCGAGGGCTTTTTCTCCGTAGAGGGTATATACAATAGCACTGACTGGCTGTTTACCGATGATAACGGACGCACCTCCAAGAGGAAAGGACAATTCGGTCCGCGATTTATACGCATAAAAAATCCGGTATCCACACAGATTGGCCTGCACGGCACCTGCTCTCCCGGGAGTATAGGTTCACGAAGCAGCCACGGATGTATTCGTGTTACCAACGACCACATACTTGAATTGGTAAAATATGTTACCCCGGGAATGCCCGTAATTATTTCGCCAAGCGCACGTGACAAGCAAGTTAACGACCGGGAGGGTTACGATGTTGCAATGATTACGATGGACCCATATGGCAAATATCAACCGTCTTGGACCGGTCAGTCCAAAGAAAAAACCGACAAGAAACAGACAAACTCGCAGGTTCATACAGAAACCGGTGTCGGTGTAACGGAAATTTACGAAGAATCTAAGCCCGGCGAAACTGAAGCTACTTCAATTCCGGATACAATACATTGATAATCATATTATTGAAAGATACCGGGATATCTCAACCAATGAGGTGTCCCGGCTGTTTTAGTATTCTTAACAGTAGTTAAGTAATATTTCGTTGGCGAAAATCGTTAATATTTGGCACGGTTATTGTAAAAAGACCGTTAAAACAAACTGACTTAAGTATGAATTATAAGAATTGGGAAACCATCTTAAAACTCGGTGCGGAGCAGGCACGCAAGGCAGGGGCGCAAACCATTACCGGTGAGCACCTTTTCCTTGCCATGTTGCGCATTGAAGACGGCACGGCAGTTCGCATTTTGCGTCATTTGCAGGTGCCGGTAGATGATATTGCGTCCGAGCTTGAAGAACACTTGATGCTGACTCGCCATGATGAGCGGGAAAGCGATGACATTTCTATAGATGATGCAAATGAAGCTTACCGTGTTGCACCCTCTGCCATGAGATATCTGAAGCTTGCCAATGTGGAAGCCAATATCCTACAAAGCGTAGAGCTGAAAGGAGAGCATCTGCTTCTGGCCTTTATTCATGATGACAAGGCTATGAACAGCGACTTATTATTACATATAAAAGAGACTTATATGAATTTTGACATATCAATAACGAATGTGTCTGACAAAGATATCACACGCAATCCGTTTATGCGTTCCGGCATGCCGAACAGGAAGGAAACTCCGGTAGACGGTCCCGGCACTTTCAGTGATGACGAGGACGACGAAGAGAATGAAAAGCCTCAATCGCCCTCAGGCGGGGCGCGTCGTATGTCGGCATCGGCAAAGAATGCGTCCAAAACTGACAAAACCACTGACACCCCGGCATTGGATAAGTTCGGGTTTGATATGACACGTGCGGCGGCTGAAGGCAAACTTGACCCCGTAGTGGGTCGCGACCGCGAGATTGAACGCCTTGCCCAGATTTTGTCGCGCCGCAAGAAGAACAATCCGGTGCTTATCGGTGAGCCCGGTGTTGGTAAAAGTGCCATTGTCGAGGGTCTTGCTCTGCGCATTGTGCAGCGCAAGGTGAGTCGTATCTTGTTCGATAAAAGAGTTATCAGCCTTGATTTGGCCGGAATGGTAGCCGGTACCAAATATCGCGGACAATTTGAGGAGCGCATCAAGGCAATCCTCGATGAGCTGTCTAAAAATCCGAATATTATTCTATTTATAGATGAGATACATACCATAGTAGGTGCCGGCTCTGCCCCCGGCAGTATGGACGCAGCCAATATGTTGAAGCCGGCTCTCTCGCGCGGTGAGGTGCAGTGTATTGGTGCCACAACGCTCGATGAGTATCGTCAGAATATTGAAAAAGATGGTGCTTTGGAACGTCGTTTCCAAAAAGTGATGGTTGAACCCACCACTACCGAGGAGACTCTCGCAATTCTGAAACAAGTGAAGGAAAAGTATGAGAACCACCATAATGTCAATTACACTGACGATGCCCTCGAGGCGTGTGTCAGGTTGACTGACAGATATGTGAGCGACCGCAATTTCCCGGATAAGGCTCTTGATGCGCTCGATGAGGCCGGTTCGCGTGTACATATTACTCATATAGTTGTACCAGAAAAGATTGAGAGTCTTGAAAAAGAACTTGACAATATTACTGAGAGCAAACTCGCAGCTGCCAAGGCGCAAGACTTTGAGCGGGCTGCCACCCTCCGCGATGAAGAAACACGCAAACGCAACGAACTCGAAGAGGCCAAACGCGCATGGGAGAAAACCCTTGATAACGAGCGCCAGACAGTAGACGAGGACAAAGTGGCGGAAGTTGTCGCCATGATGACCGGAGTGCCGACTCGCCGTGTGGCTCAAGGTGAAGGTGCACGTTTGCTCGGCATGAAAGAAAGCCTGAAAGGGGTTGTCGTCGGTCAAGATCAGGCCATCACAAAGACTGTCAAGGCTATACAGCGTAATCGTATCGGTCTGAAAGACCCGAACAAGCCTATCGGCGTATTCATGTTCCTTGGCCCGACCGGTGTCGGAAAGACTCTGTTGGCAAAACGTTTGGCCGAATATCTGTTTGACTCTTCCGATGCGCTTATCCGCATGGATATGAGCGAGTATATGGAGAAATTCACAGTGTCACGTCTTGTCGGAGCACCTCCGGGATATGTGGGATACGAAGAGGGCGGCCAGCTTACGGAGAAAGTACGTCGCCATCCCTATTCCGTTGTGTTGCTCGATGAGATTGAGAAAGCACACCCCGATGTGTTCAACCTCTTGCTGCAAGTAATGGACGAAGGGCGACTAACAGACTCACTTGGCAGACGTATTGACTTCAAGAATACGATTATAATAATGACCTCAAACGTAGGTTCTCGCCAACTCAAAGACTTTGGCGCTGGTGTAGGTTTCCGTAATGAAACGCCGACAGCCGAACAAGACAGAGCTGTAATAACCAAAGCACTGAACAGAGCCTTTGCGCCGGAGTTCCTCAATCGTATTGATGACATCATTATGTTTGACTCGCTTAATCAAGAGGCTATTCTCTCAATCATTGACATTGAGCTGAAAGGCTTTTTGCAGAGAATCGAAGGGCTTGGCTATAAGCTTGAAATCAGCGAAGATGCTAAGAATTTCATCGCGAACAAAGGATATGACCGACAGTTCGGCGCACGTCCGTTGCAACGCGCAATTCAAAAGTATCTCGAAGATGATTTGGCAGAAATGCTTCTCAAACTTCAAAGTGAAGGAAAATCATCGGGGAAAATATTGGCCTCATACAAAGAGGGTGATGATGCCCTGACACTTGAATATACAGAGGAATAAAATAAACTGAAAAAGAAACGGACGACAGCATCAAAGCGGTCGTCCGTTTCTTTTGTCTGTTGATATAATAGTTATTTCAGATTGTGAGCGGCGGAGAGAAGTACTTCCGAGACAGTTGGGTGTCCGAAAATTATATCGGTCATCTCATCTTTTGTAGTATTTATGCTCATCAAGTCAGCGGCTTGCTGTGCAAGGTCAGCTGCTTGCACACCCATAATATGCGCACCGATGAGTTTCATATCGTCTGCGCGGAAAATGAGTTTGCAGAGGCCTTCCGGCTCGCCCAAAGCAAGTGCTTTACCGTTTGCGCGGAAGAATGATGTACCTACCTTAACGTCAATGCCTTGCTCTTTGCACTGATCTTGAGTAAGTCCGGCCATACCACATTCCGGCACTGTGAATACAGCGGAGGGTACGATGTTGAAGTTGATGTCGTCTTCTTTGTCGTCAATTGAATTGAGTGCGCGTTGACCTTGGAATGTAGCTACATGGGCAAGCATCATACGGGCATTCACATCGCCGATGGCATAAATGTGTTCCACATTGGTGCGCATTGCATTGTCTACCTTAATTCCTCGTGGAGTGTATTCCACACCGGCAGCTTCAAGATTAAGACCTTCAAGGCGAGGAGCACGTCCGACAGCCATGAGCAAATCTGTACTTACTACTGTCTGCTCTTTGCCTTTGCACTCGTATGTGGTTACAATTTCGTATTCAGAATTTTGCTCAATCTTTTTAACTGCAGCCGAGGTAACGATATTGATACCTTTCTTTGACAGAGCCTGTTTCAAACGTTTGGCTATGTCTGAATCAAAAGGCGGCAATATCTGTTTCATAAACTCTACAACAGTCACTTTCGAGCCCATGGCTGCAAATATGGAGGCAAATTCCATACCGATTACACCGCCGCCGACAATGGTCAAGGATTCCGGTACATAACTGATATTCAGCATATCGGTAGAGGTCTTCACACATTCAAGGTTTGCACCTTCAATGGGTAAGGATTTGGAAACGGAACCGGTAGCTATGATAATGTCATCGGCTGTATATTCTTCGCCTGCTGCTACTACTGTGTGAGCATCTTTAAACGAAGCGTATTCGGCAACCACATTCACCTTTGCCTGTGTCATCATTGTGGCAATTCCGGTGCGAAGTGTGTCAACCACTTCGTTTTTACGCGCCATGACCTTGTCAAAGTCAAACTCAAATGTAAAATTGTCGATACCGAATTTATCGGCCTCTTTAAATTGTGCAAGCACTTCGGCATTCTTGCAAAGGCACTTTGTGGGGATACAGCCTTCGTTCAGACAAGTACCGCCGAGATGAGAGCCTTCGAACAAGACAACAGACTTTCCGCTGTGGGCGGCGGTCAAGGCAGTTTCATAACCGCCCGGACCGGCACCTATTATAATAAGGTCGGATTTGATCATGTTGAGAGTTTATTTGTTCATTTGCTTATAGTTGAGTACCGGGTGCTTGGCAGCGCCGGTCTCGTCAAGCTTGCGTACAAGGGTGGTGAGAGGTGCGTTGATTACGTCTTCCGGTGTCTCGCGTGCCTCTTTGGCAACCTTGTGCATCACTTCAATAAACTCATCGAGAGTCTCTTTGCTTTCTGTCTCGGTGGGTTCAATCATCATTGACTCATGGAAGAGAAGCGGGAAGTAGATTGTCGGAGCGTGGAAACCATAGTCAAGCAGACGTTTGGCTACATTGAGAGTGGTAATGCCGGTTGACTTGTCTTTGAGACCGTCGAATACGAACTCATGCTTGCATACACCTTCAATGGGAAGCAGATAGTCGTCTTTCAGGTTCTCCTTGATATAGTTGGCATTGAGAGTAGCCATCGGACCCACGTTCTTGATGTTTTCCTTACCGAGAGTGAGGATATAAGCGTAAGCTTTGAGCATCACACCGAAGTTACCGAGGAATGTGGATATTGAGCCGAGACTGTCATTTCCGAAGTCTACATAGAATGTACCGTCTTCAGCCTTCTTCACATGAGGATTGGGCAGCAGGTCAGTGAGACCTTTGCGCACACCTACCGGGCCGGAACCGGGACCTCCGCCGCCGTGAGGTGTGGAGAATGTCTTGTGCAGGTTGATGTGCATGATGTCGAACCCCATGTCGCCGGGGCGTACCTTGCCGAGCAGCGGGTTGAGGTTGGCTCCGTCATAGTAGAGCAGACCGCCTGCTTCGTGAACGAGCTTCGCAATCTCCATGATTTCGGTCTCGAACATACCGAGTGTGTTCGGGTTAGTCATCATGATACCTGCAACCTCGTCATTGAGAAGGGGTTTGAGATCTTCAACGTCAATTGAACCGTTGGGCTTTGACTTTACCTCTACAACATCTAATCCGGCTACCATAGCTGATGCCGGGTTTGTGCCGTGAGCTGAGTTGGGAACGATTATCTTTTTACGCTTGGTGTCACCGCGTTTTTCGTGGTATGTACGCATCACCATGAGGCCGGTGAGCTCACCATGTGCTCCGGCATAAGGATTGAGCGTAAATTCCTCAAGGCCGGCCAATGATGCGAGTGCTTGCTGAAGATTGTAGTAAACCTCAAGAGCTCCTTGCACACTCTTCTCATTTTGAAGCGGATGCAGACCTGCAAACTGAGGCATCACGGCTATTTCCTCGTTGATTTTGGGATTGTACTTCATGGTACATGAACCCAGAGGATAGAAGCCGGTGTCAACACCGAAGTTTTTGGAAGACAGATTAGTATAGTGACGAACTACATCAAGTTCGCTTACTTCGGGAAGATCCAGGCTCTCGGAGCGACGCAAGTCGGCCGGGATAGCATTCAGAGCACCGGCTTTAATCTTGTTGGCGGGCAGCTCATAGCCCTTGCGACCGGGGCGTGATAGCTCAAATATCAATTTATCGTAGTATTTCATTTTATTCAGTCATTAATTTAACCAACAGATCAATTTCTTCTTTTGAGCGTTTTTCGGTAACGGCGAGCATGAGCATACCGTTGCCGAGATTGAGACCGCCCATAATTCCCATTTCATCGAGGCGTTCGTTGAGAGCGTCAATATCTTTGTCGGTCTTTACAACGAATTCCTTAAGGAACGGCTTGCCGGTGAATGCCATTGTATACTTACCGCTTTTAACCAATTGATCGGCCAAATAGTGAGCGCCGTCGGCTGAAAGTTCGTTTACTTCCACCATGCCTTGCTTACCCATAAGTGCTACATATATAGTTGCATACAGAGCCATAAGGCTTTGGTTGGAGCAAATATTTGAAGTGGCTTTCTCACGACGAATGTGCTGTTCGCGAGCCTGCAAGGTAAGCACATAAGCGCGTTTGCCGTCTGCATCGGTAGTAGCACCTACAACTCGTCCGGGCATTTTACGCAATTGAGCCTGTGAGCAAGCGATATATCCCAAATAGGGACCGCCGAAACTCAGAGGCATACCGAGAGTTTGACCGTCTCCGCAAGCTATGTCTGCACCCCATTCCTTGGGAGTTCGGAGCACTGCGAGTGTGGAAGGATCACCGTTGATTGCAAACAGTGCTTTTGCTGCATGAACTGCATCGGCTACACCGGTGAAGTCTTCCACTATACCATATTTGTTGGGAGTGGGAAGAATAACACCTGCCACATCGCCGGACTCAAGCTCTTTGCGCATTGCTTCCAAATCAGTTACGCCGTCTTTCTCGGGAATGACAGTGAGATCTACACCATGGAATTTGCAATAAGTGGAAACTACGCGTACTACTCTTTCAGAGAGTGTTGAAGACAACAGAACTCGGTTTTTCTTTTTTGCTGATGCAACCATCATGAAAGCGGTTTCGGCTGTTGCCGTTGCACCGTCGTACATGGAAGCGTTTGAACATTCCATGCCGGTGAGTTCGGATATCATGCTCTGATACTCAAAGATATACTGCAGAGTTCCTTGAGAAATTTCAGGCTGATAAGGAGTGTAAGCGGTATAGAATTCGCTGCGGGCAAGCAAGTGGTTAATCACAGAAGGTGAATAATGGTCGTAGGCACCACCGCCGGCAAAAATTGTGAGTTGTTTGTTCTTCTTGCCAAGTTCGTTAAAGAAATTGCGAATTTCAATTTCAGACATGGCTGAAGGTATGTTATATTCTCCCTTGAAAATTACTTCTTCGGGAACTTCGGCATACAAATCGTCAATGCTGTTTACACCGATACGGTTAAGCATTGCTTTGATATCCTCCGAAGTATGAGGTATGAATTTGTTGCTCATTTGATAAAAAATATAAACCGCCCTATTTTACCAAGGGTTAGTTTGTAAACATTGATAAAACGGGCGGCTGTTTGTTATAAGCGGCTAAATTAAGTGTCTGTTAAATTTAAATTGAACAGCCACTTAAACAACCACTTAGCTGCAAGTTTGCAACTGTTAATTTGTTATTATTCTTCGCACACTTTAGCGTAAGCGGCTGCATCAAGGAGGTTGTCAAGCTCAGAAGCATCTGAAACTTTTACCTTCATAATCCAGTTGGCATAAGCATCTTCGTTGATAAGTTCGGGAGTATCTTCGAGAGCTTCGTTGATTTCAACTACTTCACCACTGATGGGAGAAATAATGTCGCTGGCAGCTTTTACAGACTCAACAGCGCCGAATTCTTCGCCTGCTGTTACCTCGTCGCCCACTTCGGGCATATCAACATATACAATGTTGCCGAGTGCGTGCTGCGCATAGTCTGTGATACCAACAGTTGCGATTTCGCCTTCGAGCTTTACCCACTCGTGTGAGTCGGCATAGCGGAGATTTTCCAATACTTTGCTCATGATGTATTATTTATTTTTAGTTTTATTATTTTTTGTAGTTTTTATCGTAGAAGCGTTTCTTAACGACAACGCCGGGGAATGTCTTTTTGCGGATACGGATTTCCACGGGACTGCCGAGTTTTGCATAGGGCTTTTCAACCATTGCCATGGCAACTGATTTGCCGGTTGAGATTGAGTTGTAGCCGGTAGTTACTTCACCGATTACTTTGCCGTCTGCTTCTACGGGATAGCCGTGGCGAGGTACTGCTTTGCCTTCAAGTTCAATACCCACGATGCGACGAGTTACACCTTCAGCTTTTTGTTTTGCAAGAGCTTCCTTACCGATGAAATCCGTTGGTTTGTCAAGTTTTACAAACATGCTCAAGCTGGCTTCAAGGGGAGTGATGTCATCAGCGAGTTCATCGCCGTAGAGGGGAAGACCTACCTCGAAACGAAGAGTGTCGCGACAACCGAGACCGCAAGGAGTTACTCCGGCTTCCATGAGCTTGTCCCACAGACGCTGAGTAAAGGCGTGTGAGCCGTAAACCTCAAAGCCGTCTTCTCCGGTATAGCCTGTACGTGAGATGATTACATCTTCGCCATCAATATGGAATGTCTTGAAGTTGTAGAAAGCTATTTCGTCAAGAGGAAGATTGAGAATACGCATGAGCATTTCTTCTGCTTTGGGGCCTTGCACAGCCACCTCGCCATAGTAGTCGCTCTGGTTTTCAACCTTAACATCAAAGCCGGCTGCGTTCTTTTCAATCCATGCGTAATCTTTGGCGATATTAGCCGCGTTGATTACGAGGAAGTATTCTTCATCGTTTACTTTGTATACGAGCAAGTCATCAACTGTACCACCGTTCTCGTAGCACATCATGCCGTAGAAGATTTGTCCATCGGGAGCACCGGTTACATCGTTCACGAAGATATGGCTTACAAAGTCGTATGCTTGTTTGCCGGTGACGCGTACTTCACCCATGTGGCTTACATCAAATACACCTACATTTTGGCGAACTGCATTGTGCTCTTCAATAATAGTTGTGTACTGAATAGGCATGTCAAAACCGCCGAAAGGAGACATCAGCGCTCCTTGCTTTACGTGACGGTCATGAAGACACGTTTTAATGAGATTTTCTTCCATTATAATAGATTTAAGATAAATAGACTTAATTTGCAAACAACAACAAGACAAATAATCGCATTTGTAAAGCAATCAATCACCGTTGCCTCTGAAATTTGATGTAAAGGTAACTATAAATTCTGACTTCACAAAATTTCTTTGCAAAACTTTATAAAATCAACAATTTTAAGCCATCGTATGCGAGGTGCACATTCTCCGGGAGGGTAGGTTCTATATCAGCGTGTTTACCCATTTCGTGGCATATATGTGTGAGATATGCTTGTTCGGGTTTCACCTTGTTGATAAACGCAAGAGCTTCTTCTACATTGAAGTGAGAGAAATGGGGTTTGAAACGCAGTGCGTTGACTATTAACACCTTCACTCCCTTGAGCTTTTCTATTTCGGAATCTTTGATTGTCTTTGCATCTGTAATGTAAGCGAATTTGCCTATTCTGAAACCGACAATAGGCAGCTGTGCGTGCATTACATGTATAGGTACAATCTTGAGTCCCTGAAAGTAAAATGACTCCTCCCCTATTTCGTGAATTTCTATTTTGGGAACTCCGGGATACGGGTGCGGCCGGAAGCAATAATCCAAT
This sequence comes from Prevotella sp., assembly GCA_023662865.1. Taxonomy (GTDB): domain Bacteria; phylum Bacteroidota; class Bacteroidia; order Bacteroidales; family Muribaculaceae; genus Lepagella. The sequence goes on along the minus strand of JAMPIK010000017.1, from coordinate 9,054 downwards.
CGCCGCTCAATGTCTTTCTTTACACCGGGCAACGCATATATCGGGATATCCTTATATGTTCCGTAAGCTCGCAAATCGTCCAAACCGCCTACATGGTCGTAGTGCTGATGAGTGACTAATGTAGCATCTATATCCATGATTTTGCTCCTGAGTGCTTGCTCGCGAAAGTCGGGAGAAGCATCTATGAGCAATTTCATGCCATGCGTACGAACAAATACTGATGCTCTCAGACGCTTGTCTTTGGGATTATCGCTGCTGCAAACTTCACACAAACAGGCCGGTTCGGGCACACCTTTCGAGGTGCCGGATCCAAGTACTTCCACATGGATAGATGTATCTATGAAGTTAACTTCCGGGCATAAGGTTATTCCGTATTTCTTTTTGACCGTAAGTATGATGTGCTCTGCCAGAGCTTGCACTGACAGTCCGGTGGCATTGCCGGTGTTTACAATTACAAGGCATTGCTTGTCATACACTTGCGCACCTCCGATTTTTACACCTTTCAATCCGGCGTGTTCAATCAACCAACCGGCTGGAATTTTCACCCTCTGTTCATCAATATCATAATGAGGCACACAAGGGTCTTGCACCAAAATATAGTCTTCGTAGTATTTACGATTGACTATGGGATTTTTAAAGAAACTGCCGGCGCTTCCAAGCACTTTCGGGTCAGGCAGCTTGGCATTTCTTATCTTGATTACCGCATCACGAACTTCGGCAATAGTCGGCGCGTGGCCAAGTTTTTCATCCAGTTGCTTTAACGGACCGTAATCCAAATGTTGCGCTTTAATTCCGGGACGGAGTTTATAGCTGACTCTCAGCACAAAATATCGTCCTTTGGCTTCGTGCTTGAAGATACTGTCTCGGTAAGCGAAGTGACATTCTTCATTGGTAAAAGTGCGGACGGTGTGTGCAAGTCGGTCGTAACACTCCACCTTGAATACAGTGTCCTTTGCCTCCACACCATACGCTCCGATATTTTGTATTGCACTTGCACCGGCTTGTCCGGGAATTCCGGCAAGGTTTTCAAGGCCGCCCAGATTGTTGTCCACAGCAAAGGAAACAACATTTTCCCAGTCTTCGCCGGCACCGACAATCAGATATACGGTATCTTCGTTCTTTTTGTAGAGCTGAATTCCTTTAATGGCGGAGCGTAGAATTATGCCGTCAAAGTCGCGAACAAACAATAAATTTGAGCCGCCGCCTATGTGCAGAACTTCATTTTGTTGATACTCGGGAGTCCGCATAATTCGTTGCAGCTCCCTAACTGACGTGTATTCTGCAAAATAACGAGTTTTGGCAGGGATGCCAAAAGTGGTCAGCCCTGCCATTTCCATATTTTCTTGTATCAGATTTTCAGACATTGTTATCCTTTGCGATTAGCTTCAATCCAACGGCGTGCATTTACGAATGCTTCAAGCCACGGAGTAACCTGATCTTTAAGATGAGATTGCGGGTAAACACCACACTGCCAAGGGAATATTGCTCTTTCCAAGTGCGGCATCATAGCCAAATGACGACCATCGGCACTTGCCACACCGGCAATGGACGCTTGTGAACCATTCGGATTGCCCGGATATGACTTGTATGCATATTTCGCAATTACATTGTATTCACTCAGCTTTTCCGGGAATGAGAATTTACCCTCGCCGTGAGCCACCCATATACCGAGCTTTGTGCCGGACAATGAGCCGAACATCACACTGTTGTTTTGCGGAATTTCTACTGACAGGAAGTTGGATTCAAATTTATGCGAGTTGTTGTGCAACAGTTTGTGTGAGGATTTATGCTCGGGGTATAACAGACCAAGTTCCGCCATAAGCTGACAACCGTTGCAGATACCTAACGAAAGCGTATCCTCGCGCTTATAGAAGTTGTCGAGTGCTGATTTTGCCTTTTCGTTGAACAAAAAGCCTCCGGCCCAACCTTTTGCCGAACCAAGCACATCGGAGTTTGAGAAACCTCCGCAGAAGACTACCATATTAACATCTTCAAGAGTTTCGCGTCCGGAAGTGAGGTCTGTCATGTGTACATCTTTCACGTCAAAGCCGGCAAGATACAAGCTGTAAGCCATTTCGCGGTCACCGTTTACGCCCTTTTCTCGGATAATAGCCGCACGTACTCCGCTGCGTCCCTGTCTGTCTTCGGAAAGCCCGAGGTCTTTCAAGCGTCCAGTCCAACCGGCGGGCAGCTTATAGCGTACCGGTTGTTTGCGATAGTTGCGGAAACGTTCGTCGGCGCATTTCTCACCGCTTTGTTCGCGATCCAACAGCCAAGAGGAGCGATACCATACATCGCGCAATGCATCAATATCAAACGTGTGAGTGTAATCTCCTTTCTTGACTGAAATTGTGCGTTCTTTGCAAGTCTTGCCTATATAGAAACTCTCGACACCGAATTCGCCCAGAGTTTCCGCCACATTGTCCATGGCTGCCTTTTTAACCTGCAATACGATTGCCGGATTTTCAGCGAAAAGAATTTTGACGATTTCAAATTCCTGAATACTGTTGAAATCAATATCCATACCACCCTTCACGTTGGCGAAATTCATTTCCAACAGCGTTGTAATCAAACCTCCGGCACTGACATCGTGTTGAGCTGCAATCAGTCCGCGCTCGTTCAGACGCTGTATAGCGTTAAAGGCGGAAGCGAAATATGCGGGATCATTAACAGTAGGTGCATCGTGGCCTACTTTGCCGAGTGCTTGCGCGAATGCAGAACCTCCGAGCTTGAAGGCATCTTTGCTCATTGGTATATATAGCAGCACGGATTCAACATCGCGCACTACCGGAGATGTTACTTTGCGTATATTCCGCACTTCTCCGGCTGCAGAGATTATCACGGTGCCGGGGGCATATACTTTGTCTTGACCATATTTCTGTGTCATGGACAAGGAGTCTTTACCGGTAGGAATATTGATTCCCAATGCGCAAGCAAAGTCAGAGCAAGCTTTTACTGCGTCATACAAACGTGCATCTTCACCTTCATTTTTGCAAGGCCACATCCAGTTGGCACTCAAAGAAACTGATTTGAGGCCTTCCTTAAGAAGGGCGCCGGAAATATTTGTCAGAGCCTCGGCAATGGAAAGTACCGAACCTTTCGCAGGGTCAATAAGAGCCGCTTGAGGTGCATGGCCAATCGATGTTGCGATACCGGCTTTGCCGTGATAGTCAAGAGCTACAACACCGCAATCGCTCAGGGGGAGCTGCAACGGACCCTGACACTGCTGGCGAGCAATGCGCCCGGTCACAGAGCGGTCCACTTTGTTTGTAAGCCAATCTTTGCAAGCCACCGCTTCAAGTTGAAGTACACTCTCAAGATATGTGTCTATTTGAGTATAATCATATTCAACATCAGCGTATTTACGAATCACGGTGGTATCGGTCATTACAGTTTTGGGGCTGTTGCCGAACATATCGGACATCGCCAAATCAATGGGTCGCTTGCCATCACCTTGTTCAAACACGAAACGATAGTCATCGGTAGTCTCACCGACAACATAGAACGGTGCGCGCTCACGCTCGGCAATGCAACGCACTTGGTCGGTATGTTCGGAGCGCATTACAAGCCCCATTCTCTCCTGGCTTTCGTTGCCGATAATTTCTTTTGAAGAAAGAGTGGTATCACCTACCGGCAGAGCTGTCATATCTATTTTACCTCCGGTTACCTCCACAAGCTCGGAAAGAGCATTGAGATGGCCACCCGCTCCGTGGTCATGTATGGAAACACAGGGATTGTCTTCCATTTCGGCCAATGCGCGGACTACATTGCTTACGCGCTTCTGCATCTCCGGGTTAGCACGCTGCACGGCGTTGAGCTCTATGCTGTTGTCATACTGACCGGTTTCAACCGATGACACAGCGCCACCGCCCATACCGATACGATAGTTGTCGCCGCCCATTACCACTACTTTCATGCCCGGTTCGGGTTCCCCCTTAATGGCATCTTTGGCAGTACCGAAGCCTACACCACCGGCGAGCATAATCACCTTGTCATAAGCCAAAGTACGAGTGTGCTCCTGATGCTCAAAAGTCAGCACGGAGCCACAGATGAGGGGCTGGCCGAATTTATTGCCAAAATCGGAAGCACCGTTTGAAGCCTTAATCAAAATCTCTGCCGGAGTCTGATACAGCCATTCTCTCTGAGTCGGGGCTGTACTTTCCCAATTGCGAATTTCGTCCGGACGAGGATAAGAGGTCATGTACACTGCAGTGCCTGCTATGGGCAGTGATGCTTTACCGCCACCGAGACGGTCACGTATCTCGCCGCCGGTACCGGTTGCCGCTCCGTTGAACGGTTCTACCGTTGTCGGGAAATTGTGAGTTTCCGCTTTAAGCGATATAACTGTCTTGATGGTTTTCTCCTCAAAGAAATCCGGCTGATGCGGATTTACGGGAGCAAACTGCTTTACTTTCGGCCCTTTGACGAACGCTACATTATCTTTATAGGCGGAAACCAAAGAATTGGGATTTTCCTGCGATGTCTTTTTGATTAACTTAAACAAAGATGAAGGCATCTCCTTACCGTCGATAATGAATGTGCCGTTGAATATTTTATGGCGGCAATGTTCGGAGTTTACTTGTGAGAAGCCGAACACTTCAGAGTCTGTCAGTCGGCGGCCGAGTTTCTGTTCCAACGAACGAAGATACTCTATTTCTTCGTTGGAAAGCGCAAGACCCTCCTGCTCATTATAAGCTTCCAAATCTTCAATATGCACAATGGGCTCCGGTTTTCGCTCTATTTTGAAAATGGATTGATTGAGTCCGTCGGGGTAAATGCGTTGCAACATTTTGTCAAACGAAGCGTCTGCACTGTCCGCCTTATAGTATTCTTCAATGCGGATTATTCCTTCCATACCCATATTCTGGGTAATCTCAACGGCATTGGTACTCCAGGGAGTAACCATTTCTTTGCGCGGACCAATCCATATGCCGCCTAATCTTTTGGCTTTGAGAGGTGTTGCACCGTCGAAAAGCCATGTAAGGCGGTTCTGATAATCTTCATTCAAGGGAGATACGCTCTGCACTGCAATAATATGGCGAGCGCCGTCTTTGAAAAATGTAATCATAATGTACACCAAGGTTATACCACGTCCGTATACATGGAAGACATGGGCTTAAAACGGTGCAAAGTTACGAAAAAGAAATGAGCCTCGCAACTACTTAGCGAGCGTCTTATAAAAAAGGATTGTATTTTTTCTCGTTGCCGATGGTTGTGGCCGGACCGTGGCCGGGGAAGACGTCCGTATCGTCAGGCAGCGTCATCAGCTTGTTGGCTATGGCGTCTTTCAGCGAGGAGAAGTCACCTCCGGGCAAATCCGTACGGCCTATACTGCCGTTGAACAATGCGTCTCCGGTAATGACAAACTTGGACTCCGGGCAATACAAGCAAATAGAGCCGGGACTGTGACCCGGTACTGCCAACACTTTCAGTACGCTTTCTCCGATTTTTATTTCATCGCCATCTTCAAGCGGATTGTCTATAACAGGTGCCTCCACTCTGAATTGCATACCGAACATTCGGGCTTGTTCCGTAACTCTTTTTCCCAGAAAGTCATCTTTATCGTTGGCTGAAAGTTTTAATCCCCACTGTTTTTTTACAAAATCATTTCCCAATACATGGTCAATATGCAAGTGTGTATTTATTAAATGTGTAGGGATGAGCGAATACTTGTCAATTGCGGCTTTGAGAGCCTTCTGCTCTTGCAAGTCGGAAACTCCGGGATCTATTATGGCGCATTGCTTGGTGGCCTCATCGGCAAGAATGTATGTATTCTCACCGAAACCGTTTACTGTAAGTTGAATTATCTGCATATAAGTTTAATGTACAAGTGAGGGTATTTGTTCGGCTCAGTTCACTAATTTTACTGCCGGACGGGAGTAAACTCTCCGACTTATAACAAAATAGAGGGCAAGCATACCTATTCCGGTGATTAACCATGTGAGGGGATATACTCGCAAAAGCGAAGATATTGTTGTCACAAAGAGGGTAAATTTCACATAAAATATACGGACTACACAGGTGCCGAGCAGTGTAACCACCATAGGCAACAGTGAAAATCCCAGTCCGCGCAATGAGCCGGCGACCACTTCATAGCTGGTGGCTACAAACTGCCACACAAGTACATTGTGAAGACGAGTAACACCATAATCAAGAGCCTCGGGGCTGTTTGTAAGCACGGCTATCGCACCATGGGCGCACAACACCACTACCCCGTTAAAAATAAAACAACCTACTGCCCCGAGCAGCATACAACGTGCCGTGATGCGTTTACACATAGCCATCTGTCCGGCACCATAATTGATACTCACAAAGGCAACAGCAGCCTGTACGAATGCGCTTATAATAAAATATCCGTACAATTCATAAACGAGTGCGGCGGCGTTTCCGGCCATTGCTTCTGCACCGTATGAGTTGATAGACGATTGTATAACCACATTTGAGAGAGCAAAAAGAGTGCCTTGTACTCCGGCCGGCAAGCCGATTCTGACCATTGCGCCAAACTCCGGCCAATCTATACGCATATCTTTAAGACTCAGATGAATATCACCTTTGGAACGCATCAGAATAACCATTACACCGATGGCACTCACATAGTTGGATATGGTTGTAGCTATGGCTACCCCCTCTACGCCTGTATGAAATTGAAGTACAAGTAACAGATTAAGCGCTATGTTTACAATGCCTCCGATTACAAGCCAAATAAAAGGGCGCATCGTGTCTCCGATACTGCGCAGAACGGCACTGCTGAAATTATACACCATCATGCCCGGGAAGCCCAAGGCATATATTTTCAAATACAAGGTAGCTTGTTCTATTACTTCCGCCGGAGTATCAAGCATTGCTAATATAGGCTCGGCTATCATTAGCCCCAAAACAGTAAGAAATATCCCCGTGGCAATGGAAAAGAGCGCTTGTGTGCGTACAGAATTTCGCACTACAAGAGTATTGCCGGAGCCCAAAGCGCGCGAAATCACCACATTTACGCCCAATGCAATACCCATAAACAAGGTAATTATCAGGCTAATTACCGAGCCGTTAGCGCCAACGGCAGCCAACGCTCCCGAACCTACAAATTGCCCCACCACAGCAATGTCGACAGAATTGAATGACTGCTGCACTACACCACACCCGATAATCGGCAAAGCAAAGAGTATTAAATTTTTCCACAATCTATGTGGATTAAGCATATCAAGTTTTAAATTCTCAGACATTGTAATACTCTTTTAAGAATTTGCCGTTAACAAACGAAAGCAGGATAATTCTCTCTCACCTTCGCAGGTGCTTTTGGTGATTCGCCTGGGAGCAAAACTATTATGCATATAGGCGTTGATTTTTAGAGAGTTGCGATTTTTGCTTTTTCAAAGTGTACCGAATTTGGTACCACTTTTAGACCCTCCGGCCTAAACACGTTCTTTAATGTGTGGGAACGTATTGCAAAGTTAAGCAATATATTGGAATGTACCAAATTTTCACGCAACTATTTGACTGACAAATGCTAATTTTATTTTGCGTGACCCCCTCAATCCTTGACGGGGTAAAAGAGGCCTTTGAGTAGCTGCGACATTCCGTTTTCGGTAAACGTCGCAGTTATTTTTTCGCAGATGTAGCGTTTGCCACGGATAAGGAACAGGGAGCGGACATCCGGGATGGTGTCAGAGAGGAATTTGAAGGTGGTCTTCTGTTTCGGCTCGATGTGGTAGTTGATTTTGTTTCGGCGGGTACGGCTTTCGTTGATGCGCAGGGAGAAGTGGACGTAGGCAAAGTTGCTCCAATCATCGGCTACAACAATATCCTCGACATTGGGATATGGTAAGTGTGAGCCGACAAAATGATTGGAGCCATCATACCACCCTATATATATGCGGTCGTAATATTCGGCTTTTTTGTCTTTCTCCCCTGCTTCAAGGGTAGAGTCGGAGATGGTTTTGATGAAGGCGTGGGCGGCATCGTCTTCGGTTGTAGTGTCGGTGTCCTCGTCGTAGCCGGAAAAGGATAGAAAGAGTACCCGGCCATATTTGTCTTCGGTATCGTCTATCCATGCCGGAACAAACTCTATCTCGTCTTGGTCAGCGTCTTCATCGTCATTTACGATGCGTCCGCCAAAGGGATTGACTGGCTGTAATCGGCAAGTGTATTGATAGTAAACATACCATATATTCCCCCTCCTTTCAATCACTTGCTTACGGCTGATTGTGCGGATGATGAAATAGGCATCCGCATCTTCGGCATAGAGCAGCTTGTCAATAAGGTTGTCGCGGTGACGCTGACCGTTCCATGTGCGATAGGATTTGGTGGCTTCAAGCAGAGCCGTCATAGATTTGTAGCTAACCACTCTATTCTGCCAACCTTTTATGAACCAGTCGCAAGAGTAGTATTTCCACATTTCGTGGTCGCAGTCTTTGTAGACTAAGTTCCTTGCTTCACTATACTTACAATCTTCTTCCTCGACCTTTACCTCTGTGGAGTGTTCCTCCACAACGTTTTCAAGCATGACAGGTTTCTTGTCAGCGAGAACGGCATTGGTAAAGGCGAAGGAGATTGTCTTGGCGCGGTGGTCGAAGTCAAACTCTGCACCTAAGAATAGCTCCAATTTCTCGAAGTATTCCTCGACAGTCCAATGCGGCAGAGCATTGGCGAAGCCGGGCATATACCATGCGTGAGGCAAGGTATTGCAGATGAGAAGATACTTGTATTCTTCGTGTTCCTCCCACTTTGAGAAGTCGGGAGTGTACCCGACGGCTTCGCATATCTTCTTTGTGATGTAGAGAAGATATGGTTGCCAAGATAAGCCGGTGGTCTTCTCCACGTTCCACTCAAAGTGATACTTGTGTTGCGCGGCATCGTCAAGGACATATTCGGCAAGATTCTGAATATTGCCGGAATAGTCATTGACCCACGGCAGAGCCACACACTCATCATTTTGATAGCCGGGGTACCATGCCTTACCCGGAGTAATGGCAGATGTGGAGGTAGTGGGAGGCGAGCCGAGGTCAAGCTCGTTGATATAGACCTTGTCGAAGGTCTTGTCAAAATTCTGTTCGGAGCGACCCT
>JAMPIK010000016.1 GCA_023662865.1 Prevotella sp. | reverse complement strand
CCATCTCTGCCGTCACATAGCCATGACGATTGAGGATGTCGTAGTAGTGTTCTTTCAACACGTGGCGTATATCCTCGATACGCTTGTTGAATTCGGCAATCTTAGTAGACCTGCCTATTGCTTTTGATGCGGAAGCATCCCATAACTCCGGCTCTATTGTAAGAGTGGAGTTGATGCGTTCATATTCTCCGTCCACAGTGATACGAATCATTATAGCACATTTGCCATCTTTGTTCACTTGGTTGCGACGAATGATGAACGCCACTTTAAAAGTGTTCTTTTTCATCTTACGTTGGATTTGGTGGTTATCATCGAGCCGTTTTCTCCCGACTCTGCAATGATAACGAGTTAAACATTAAGATGGATTGGACACTTTGAAGACAAACATCGGACATTTCAGCGACTTACGCTATTTTTAACATGTCGGACATAAATCAGACAACACCAAAATCAAAGATGTTTATGTGTTTAACTGATTACATCGGACTTCTGCGCCTAATTGTACTTTAACATACAATCTCCACACCGTTAAATTGTCGCTTGTTTTTCCGACTTTAGTCTGAGTTGGGTCTTGGAACTATTTGGTTATTAGAATATTGAAAGCGTTTCTGGCACTATTTTGGCACTAAAACGGGTTTTGAAAAACTTAGTGCCACGTTAGTGCCAAAACTATGTCTTGTGAGGTCTGAATTAGGTCTTATATCGGTCCTGAATCCGATTGGATAAGACACGAAAAAACCTCGGAACTATCTGATAGTCCGAAGTTTGTCTCGTGTTGTCCGATTTCTGTCGGGTATCCTAAGTGGAGGTGGAGGGGATTGAACCCTCGTCCAAACGCCGTAGCTGCCGGTTTTCTACATGCTTAGTCATCGAATTGGTTTTCGTGATGACACAAGCTCGCGACTGCCAATGTCACCCTTAGCTTCAAAGGTCTCAAGAAGAACATGAAGCCTGCTCTTCTTTATTTCTGATTTTCTTAGCACCGCTTTATCCAAACGTCTCAGAACCGGGCAATGGAGCGATGTCTCGTTTCCGCCATCCTTTGGGCGGAAATTAAGCGATTCTACTATACTTCAAATCAAGCAGCGAGAGCGTAGTTGTTATTTTCGCCAATTATAGTTCGACATCAAGATATTATAGAGCATCAATGCCACTGCTCTGCATGCTTGCCGACCTCTCTCAGAGCGCTGTCAAAGCCAGTCACCCCCGTAGTGTCTAACATTATCGTGCAAATTTACGCTGAATTTTTGTAATGACAAAATACTATGGATGCAATTAAAACTTTTTAACATTTGGGGCTGACTTGTGTACCTTGATAAGGGTATATTGTGGGGTTCGGATTGTAGATTGCTTCTATTTTAGTTAATTTTGCACTATGAATTTAGCTGAACTCAAAACCGGTGATAGTGCCGTTATTATAAAGATACTTGGCCATGGCGCGTTTCGTAAGCGTGTGATGGAGATGGGGTTTGTGCGCGGGCGTGAGGTGAAGGCTTTGCTCACTGCACCTTTGCAGGATCCCATTAAATTTTCGTTGATGGGGTATGAGGTAAGCCTCAGACGTTCGGAGGCGCAGCTGGTGGAATGTGTGAGTGTGCCGGATTGGCGACATCATTCGGCTGACAGGAATGCTCGTCGGGAGGTGTCTGAGGCGTATTCGCCCATAGACCATGTGCGCCATGACAAGGTGATTAATGTAGCTTTGGTGGGCAATCCGAATTGTGGCAAGACATCGTTGTTCAATGCCATAGTCGGTGCTCATGAGCATGTTGGAAATTATGCCGGGGTTACGGTTGATGCCAAGTACGGCTATATCAATTACAAGGGTTATCGTTTCAATATAGCGGATTTGCCGGGTACATATTCTTTGTCGGCTTACAGTCCGGAGGAGAAGTATGTGATGGAGTATATGCGCAAAACACCGCCGGATGTAATAGTGAATGTGGTGGTGGCGTCTAATCTTGAGCGTAACCTTTATTTGACAACTGAGCTTATAGACATGAATCGGTCGATGGTTGTGGCTCTGAATATGTATGATGAGCTTGAACAATCAATGGCTGTGTTGGACTATGAGCAATTGGGCAAGTTGTTGGGTGTGCCGATGGTTCCGACTGTGGCTTCGGCGCGCCGGGGGCTTAAGGAGCTGCTGGACACTGTGATAGATGTGTATGAGATGCGTAATCCCGATGTGCGGCACATACACGTTAATTTGGGTCCGGAGATTGAGAAGAGTGTAGGCGTAATCAAGGAATATATTAAAGAGGATGGTTCTTTGCCGCCGAATTTTTCACCGCGATATGTAGCCATTAAGCTGCTTGAGCATGATCCTGAAATGGAAATTATTGCCGGTGAGAGCAAGCAGGGTAAGGAGTTGGTGAAGCTTCGAGATGAAGAGTATGATTTGTTGCAAAAGCAGTTGGGGGAGGATCCGCAAGCGGCAATTGCTTCGGAGAAATACGGGTTCATAGCCGGCGCGCTTGGTGAGACGTTGATTCAGGATGTGAAACGCGAGCATCGGTCCACAGCTATTATTGATGCATTTGTCACAAATAAGCTTTTCGGATTTCCCATTTTCCTGCTTGTGATGTGGTTTATGTTCTGGTGTACGTTTACGCTCGGGCAATATCCGATGGATTGGATTGAGGCGGGAGTTGAGGCCATAGGTAATATGGTTGAGTCCGGATTGAGTGAGGGCCCGTTTAAGTCTTTGCTCATTGACGGTATAATAGGGGGGGTGGGCAGTGTTATTGTTTTTTTGCCTCAAATACTTATATTATACGCGTTTATCTCCTTTATGGAAGCTTCCGGGTATATGGCACGTGTGGCGTTTATTATGGATAAGCTGATGCATCATATAGGGCTGCATGGCAAGTCGTTCATACCGTTGCTTATGGGATTCGGTTGCAATGTGCCGGCTATAATGGGTACTCGCGTAATCGAAAGTCGATCATCGCGTTTGCTTACAATTTTGATAACACCGTTTATGAGCTGCTCGGCGCGTATACCGATATATGTTTTGCTGTGCGGAATATTTTTCCCGGAGCATGCTGCTTTGGTGTTTTTCAGTCTGTATATATTGGGCATTATAGTCGGTATACTTACGGCAAAATTGTTGCGGAAATTTTGGCTGAAAAAAGATGACACACCGTTTGTAATGGAACTGCCGCCTTATCGCATACCTACGATGCGCTCTACGTTGCGGGGTATGTGGGAGAAGGCTCAGCAGTATCTGAAAAAGATGGGAGGCATAATCTTGGTAGCCGCAATTGTAATCTGGGCACTGTCTTATTTCCCTCATGCGAGCAGAGAAGAAATGCTTGCAGACAAGGCATTTACAGCACAATCGAGCATACAGGAAGCAACTTCTGAGAGTGAAGATGCTTTGTTGCTGCAATATCAGCAGTCGCATTCCATATTGGGGTATGCGGGTCATGCCATCGAGCCAATAATGGAGCCACTGGGTTTTGACTGGCGAGCTACCGTGGCGTTGATGGCCGGCTCTTCCGCCAAGGAAATTGTGGTTAGCACCATGGGAGTGTTATATACCGGGTCTGACGAAGATGAAAACGGCCTTGCCGAAAGGCTCAGCACGCCATCGCCCGTGACCGGCAAAGCACCTTTTACTCCATTGACAGCGTTCGCTTTCATGGTATTTGTGTTGCTTTACTTCCCATGCATAGCTACAATTGCCGCCATAGCTCGCGAAACGGGCAGTTGGAAATATGCCTGGTTTACAATGATTTATAATACCGGTGTTGCTTACCTGTTTGCGCTGCTGATATATCAGGCAGGACAATTGATACTTTAACCCATGGAAACAAATGTGCGATATATTCTGAAGAATGACAATTTCTTCGTTTTCAATGCAGAGGAAGGCCTTGAATTCCCTAATATGATACCGAGGGGAATAATGCCTGATAACGAGGCTTTTCACTTTGATAACGAGGGCTATAGATATATAGGCTATAATGTGGAGGTTGATGCTCTGCCTTCGGGATATGAGCTTTGTTCGCTTAAAAGTGTGTATTCAAGTCTTTGTGATGAGGATTATCGCTCCGCTTGTAAAATTTCAGAGCTGTTGCATTGGGATAAGTTAAGCCGTTATTGCGGTAGATGCGGAGCTCAAATGCAGCGTTCAACGGAAATATCCAAGCGTTGCTCGCAGTGTAAGATTGAGGTGTTTGCTCCGGTGTCACCGGCTGTGATTGTGCTTGTTAAGAGAAAGCATGAGGTGCTTCTTGTACGGGCTCGCAATTTTACTCGGCCTCACTATGGGTTAGTGGCCGGCTTTGTAGAAACCGGCGAAAGTCTTGAGGATTGCGTAAGGCGTGAGGTTCGCGAAGAGACATCTCTTGAAGTGCGGAATATTGAATATGTCGGTTCACAGCCGTGGCCATATCCCAATTCTCTTATGCTTGGATTCACGGCGGAGTATGCCGGGGGAGAGCTTCGTTTTGCCGATGGCGAGTTGTGTGCCGGCGGTTTTTTCAGCCGCGACAATTTGCCGCCGCTTCCGCCACATCCCAGTATAGCTCGTGCTATGATAGAACGGTGGCTTTCCGACAATACACAGAACCTGCCTTAGACACACTCTAAATAATAAAAAAGAAACGAGGGCATAGTCGTTACGCCCATCCGGCTATGCCCTCGTTGCGTTTATAAGCTTATATTTGCACACCTTTCGGCTAAATATTTGTTGAGATTGAGGAATTTGTCAGCAGTTGGAATTGTCTTGTCCATGTGGCGGCTCCGTCACATTCCCGGGATAATGTGTGGTTACACCTCCATCTAATGGAAAAGGCTGTTTCCGAATATTGATAAATTTCAAGATCAACATAACAAGTAGTGCGATTGGTACTCTTTTGTTGTCATTGACGTTGCAAAGTTAATAGCTTTATAACGATAGTGGGGAGGGAAATTATGGTTTATTTGTAAGTGGTTGTGGGATAGGGGGAATGGGAAATATATTTTACATTTTTTAACATACTCATCGGTTACCGGTTATCTCCGCGCATATGAGTTTAGAGTAAGTCGGCGGGCTGCGCACGCCTTCTATGGGTGCATCCGCACATGGTGGCAGTCGGCGTATGCGGGAGTCGGTGAACATTCATTGGGGGAGAGGGTAAGAAAAAACAGTCCCGGAGGCGATGTCTTCGGGACTGTTTTGACGTGGGGATTAACCTATATAATTCATGCCAACTCCTACTGCGAATGCTAATTGCGTGCAACTCACAGCCGTACTCTCTTGCCACTTCTTGCATGTAGGATTTACTACATGCTTCGGCGAGCCAAGCTGCGCCGACTGTGATTTACACACAATTAGCCTTCTCGCTACGGAGTTGGTATGAATTATATAGGTTAAAATTTATTTTACTATAATCTTTTGCTTGTTGTAGATGTAGATGCCTTTTTCGAGCTTGCGAACTTGGTTGATGGTTGCGTTGCGGAGTACAACTATACCTTGTGCGTTAATCACATCACTTACCGTGCTATCGGCTGCGATACCATCAATGCCGCTTACCATGTTAAGCGGATATGTGGCTTGCTCTGATGCGCCGGAGGCGTAGAGAGCTTTCAGACCGAGGGTATATGAGCCTTCGGGTACGTTTGTAAATGTGTGAGTAGTGGCAGTTGTAGTTTCAACGCGGTCGCCGAGTGTGAGTTCGTAGTTGAGGACGTTGCCCATATCCATGGCTTCTTCGCTGTCGGGGTCAAAGATTTTGAAGTCGTCAACTTGCAGCATAAATCCGTCTTCGGATACACAGTGGATAGCCACGCGTACAGTCTGTCCGGTGTAAGCGGAAAGGTCTTGAGTGTAAACTGTCCAGTCAGTGTTTTCGGGTACAATCTTGTTCAGAACTGTGAAAGATTCGGGAGCGTCACCTTCTGTTGAAATACAGATTTCAAAGGCTTCGGGATAAGCGGAGTATGCCTTTGCAGCGATACTTGTAGCGAAACCGTTTTGAATGTCAACGGCGGGGGATATGATCCACTTGTCAGCCTTGGCTGCCTGCGGGCCTTGGAAGATTACGGACTTCTTGCCGTCAGCGGCAGTAACGGAAGCTTCGCCGGCCATTGAGGGAGTTGTGCCTTCGGGATTGAAAATCATGGGGGCTACGCTTACCGGCAGGGTAGGAGTGGAAGAGCCGGGGAATGTGACGAGCTTGTTGCCCCACATCATAGGATAAGAAGCCTCGGTGTTGTTGTCGATTGTTTTCCAGTCTCCGAACTCGGTTGCGAAGTCATCGTAAGCTTCGAAGCTGTCAGTCATACCGAATACTTGGTTCCAGTCAGCTTTCACTTCAAAACCGGAGGCATCAGCGTTTTCAGTAAATGTTGCTCTCAAATTGTAAGGTTTGGTAATAATCTCGGTCAGGTTGATGTCTACAAATGCGGGAGCATCGAAGTCAAATGCCTGTGAGTATGGCTCAAATCCATAGAGGTCGAGAGCTACGGTATAAGTGCCTTTGGGGAGATAACCGATTATAGCGCGGTCATTTTCCAAAGAAACAGCGTAATTGTCTTCGCCGCGGAGGTTGACAGCCACACCGTTGAGGTTGGCGTTTGCGTTGTTGGTTACGTTGAAGACTACCGGTACATAGTTGTCGTTTGTAATTTCGGAAATTATGCTGACAGCATCGCTTTGAGTTGTGGCATATTTGGCTGTCACAGTGATGAGGTGAGTACCGCCGGGCACAGCCTCTATTACATATTCATAGTCTTCAGTTTCACCTACTTTTGTGCCGTCCATGGTAATAACGAAAGACTCGTAGGGGTTACGGCTTGACCGCTTGATAACACGGCGAACGGCTTTTGCAGCGGCATCATCGGGATTCCAAGAGATTAGCAGGTCGTTGCGGCCGGTCATCACATCGTGAATAAGTACGCTCTGTACATTTTGCGGATTTTGAACATCTTCGCCAAGGAGGACGTTGAGTTCGTAATCGCGATTTACGTTGAAGTTGATTGTCTTTTCTTCAGTTCCGACAGATTTGATAACGAGCTGTTGAGTACCGCCGTAAACAGGGATTACACAATTACCGTCGGCATCGAGCTTGGTTTCCTTTGCCGGGTAAGTTTCGTCAAAGCGAAGAGACTTGAGAGTGAAAGGAAGATTTTCAAGGCTTGCATCGACAGCCGTCTTTACATTAATAGAGAGAGTGTAGTCGCGGTTATTGCTGAAGTTGGCAACTTCAAAGTCAACATTAGTATTTTGAGGAACACTCATATCAATTGTTTTGGAAGCGAATACATTGTTAACTGGGTCAACACTTACGGTTACTTCGGGTGCAAATTGATAAGCTTTCAGTTCATAGTTGCCTTCGGAATCAGTCTTGGCGGAAGATGTATAATCGCCGCAAGAGTAAACAACGAGAGCATCGGCAACGGCGCCGTCGCGAGAGTTTGATACATTACCGGTGATGACGGCATAATCGTTAACTTCAATGTCTTTAACAAGGCTGCCATCGGCAAAAGAAAGAGGTTCAGAGGCGGAGAATAGAACGAGGCCTTCAGCGGATACTGTCATGTCGTAGTCCTTATCGGCTTGGAATACGGTAATATTGTATTTACCCTCTTCATTTGTGGTGGCGTTGTATATCACCTCGTCAGTGCCGGAGAGAGTCACTTTGGCATTGGCTACGGGCTGATTGTTGTGAGTAACAGTACCGGAAAGTTCAGCCGGGCTTACTGCAAGGGAGAAGGTAATAACCGGCATGAAGCTTTTCAGCGTGTAAGGGTTGTTTTGGTAAGTGTTGTAATTGTCGTTGAAGCGAACACGTGCATTTTGTGTAAGCTCGTTTGTAAACTCGCAATAAGTGCGGCAGTCGGCGGTAGCGTTTTCGCTTGAACATTGCATGAGCAGGTTTCCGCCCTCATAAATATATGGAGTGCTGAAAGTAAAGTTGATAAGCTTGTAGATGTTGCTTGTATTGCCGGAGGTGAGCGAAATGCCGGTTTTAGTGTAAATCGGTTCAACGGCAGAGAGGTCAAAGCGTTCGTCTGCTGCTGTGAGTGAGGATTGTGCCACCGGGGCGAATTTTACTGTAATTTCGTTGTTGGGAATATCCTTTGTGCTTGCGGCATAGCCCATTACAGACATACCGTTGATTACGGTGCCGGGAGTGATACCGTATTTAGCGAGGTAATCAGCCGGGAAAATGATGTCTGTTGTGGAGTTTCTGTAATAGAAATAGAATGGGAGAGTGTCGTTGGTTGTATTCATGGGTACAGCCGTACCAACGGTAGCTTCGGCCACGAGTGTCTCTTCCACTACGTTAATTGTGGTTTCCGGGGTTTTAATCTCATAGTCACCGGATTTGATGCTCATATAAGCATTTATTTTGCCGGCCTGATGAGGCACGTATGCCATATCAAAAGTCAGGGCTGTGTTGGGACCCCAATCAATTGTTTCGGGTGTAACGGTTTTCTTTCCGTTTATAAACAGAGCCACTTCGTAGTCGTTCTGGCTCAAGCCCTTGGCTGGGAGCATATTTTTGATATTCATTGAGAACAAGCCACCCTTGTTTACCATCATGGAGGAGGGCATACTGTATTCTTGCACATAGAAGTCGCAGGGTACATCAGCGAGTTCGCCGCCGAATATGTTGTCGATGGAGGAGTTGCCCATTTCAAAGGCAAGGTAGTACTCGCCCTCCGGCACGTTTACAACATATTGCTTCAAGGGGAAGGGGGAGGTGATGTTGAACAGGTCTGTGGCATTGAGGTTTGCCTGCGCGGTGTTGTTGCACATAATTTCAATACCGCAAGACTCCCAAGTAAGTCTGTCGGGCGAATAGAATACGCGCACTACCGGGGAACCGTTGCCGGATGAGGTTCTCGGGCGGGCGTCAAACAGAAGTTTGTCGGAGGCGTTGAATTTTATTTTCGGGGAGATGGCACGAGTGATGTTGGTAGGGCCGGAATATGAATGGTCAAGCATTATTGAATCGCCGGGAGACAGAAGGTTGGTTACCTTTGTTACGCAGCTGATGTTGTTGCCCAAAATCCAGCCGGCGGGGAGCTTCTCCGCGTTACAGCCCTCAAAGCCTTCGAACCAGGCATTTCCGCCTTGCTTACCGCCGGAGATTTTAAATGTGCGGGGGGGGGCATCTCCCTGCATCTTTACAGATACTTCACCGGTATAAACACCGGGAGCGGAGGGTTGGAAAGTGATTGGGAAGTTCAGGAACATCTCATCAGCGGAAGCCGCGCTGAGGCCGCCCTTCACAGTGGCGGGCACGGATAGGGTAGTGCTGAAACCTTCGGGAAGTGAGATTTCGGAAATAACAACGTCTTTTGATGCGAAGGAGTGGAGACGGTAGTTAATTGTAGTATCAGCTTTTTCAGAGAGAATACCGAAGCCGTTGTTTCCGAAAGGAGCGCCAATGCCGGTAGCCGGGAGGATTTCGAAGTGCGCCTCGTTGGCATATATATAGAAAGGATTACCAACACGATATTGAGAGGTGTTTTTGATGTTTTCACGCACACCGAGACCGCAAAAGCTCAAAAATTGGTTGGGCATGAGTATACCGTTGGAGAAATACTCGGCGGCCGGCTCAAACGAGAAGCCCTCATCGCCGCCCCAGTTGAAGACGAAACTCTTCTTTTGACCGGCTGACAGCGGCTCGGGAATGGGTACTGTGATGAGGTCAATGGTGGGGTTGTTGAGGTAGAGAGTTACGGAGTATCCCTCATCGCCGACAGCGAAATCTTCATCGCCGTTGTTGGTGATAGTTACTTGGAACGACAGGCCTTTCACGTTGTAGCCGTCGCCGCAATACAGACAAGGGTATACCGGAGAGCCCCCTGTTGGGTGAGTCGACAATTGTTTTGTTTCGGAGGTATTGGTGCTAATTTGCAACGATTTAGTAGCGTTGGCAGAAGCAGAACCGAACAAAGCGAGAATTGCCGTCCAAGCTAAGTAGAGACAGGTTTTCCTCATAAGGTTACTGTGTTTTTAGTTAATAAATAGTTTGTAGTCAGAATATTATGTGTAGGAGAGCGAGGGTTGAGAGTTTTTGATGGGATATAAGAGTGGGTCTAATAAATATCACTGAGAGCAAATTTACAGTAATTTTTACAAACACCCAAATAATAAACGGAATTTCTTGCCGAATTGTTTAAAATTCGTTAAAAAAACTGTTTTTGTTCTTGAACGTTTATGGCTTGTGTCGTTAGGGTTTGCGCATGTGAGTATGTCTGTTGACACGTAATAGATTTAGCAGTAAATCGGTGTCTTTCAGACACCTCCGGTGTTCGCTGACAACCCCAAACACCCACGGCTTTGCCGCGTGTGTTTGGGGCTATGCATAATCGGTGTCCTGACGGACACTTATTGAATTAAGAACTACTTATATAGTTATGGAACAGATGGTTATGCTTCGGGTTTCACTCCCCATTGTTGGCGGCTCAGGCGCAAGTAGTTGTTGTAGCGCCACTTGGCGTTTTGCAATGCAGCCTGGAAGAGTTCTTCGGCTTCTACGGGGAACTGTTTCATAACCGAGGCGTAGCGCACTTCGCCTTTGAGGAAATCTGTGAACTTGTCCCATTGCGGTTCTTTGGAGTCGAGTGTGAACGGGTTCTTTCCTTCTTCTTCAAGAGCCGGGTTGTAGCGCCACAATTGCCAGTAGCCACATTCCACAGCGCGTTGTTCTTCTGCTTGAGCGTGTCCCATACCGGCCTTCAAACCGTGGTTGATACATGGCGAGTAAGCAATGATGATTGAGGGGCCGTCGTAAGCTTCGGCTTCGCGTATGGCTTTGAGAGTCTGGGCATTGTCTGCACCCATGGCCACTTGTGCCGCATAAACGTAGCCGTAAGTGGTAGCGATAAGGCCGAGGTCTTTTTTGCGGATACGTTTGCCGGAGGCTGCAAACTTGGCAATAGCGCCGAGCGGGGTGGCTTTGGAAGCCTGACCGCCCGTGTTTGAATATACCTCTGTGTCAAGCACGAGAATGTTGACGTTCTTGCCGGATGCTATTACATGGTCAAGGCCACCGAAACCGATGTCGTAGCTTGCACCGTCGCCGCCGATAATCCATTGCGAGCGTTTCACGAGGTAGTGACTGAGTTCAAGAATGTTTTTGCAAATGGGGCAGCCGGCCTTTGCACTTTCTTGTACGAGAGGCAATAGCTTTGCAGTAGCTGCGCGGCTTGCTTCAGCATCTTCTTTATTATCGAGCCATTCTTTTGCCGCTTCCTTGTATGCATCCGAAGTCTTGTCTGATGCAATCATTTCGGAGAGGTATTCCACAAGGCGTGCACGCATCTTGTCGGTGGCGAGGGTCATACCGAGCCCGAATTCGCTGAAGTCCTCAAACAGTGAGTTTGCCCAAGCCGGACCGTTTCCATTTTCGTTTTCGCAATAAGGAGTGGAGGGTACGGAGCCGGAATAGATAGAGGAGCAGCCGGTAGCATTGGCTACCATTTGACGGTCGCCGTAGAGCTGGGTGATCAGCTTGATGTAAGGCGTTTCGCCACAGCCGGAGCAAGCGCCGGAGAATTCAAACAGAGGTGTGGCAAACTGGCTGTTCTTGACGTTGAGCTTAGTGTCTACAAGGTTTTGCTTGCTCGACACCTCTTTTACACAGTATTCCCAGTTGGCATCTTCACCAAGTTGAGTTTCGATATGCTTCATAGTCAGCGCCTTGTTGCCCTTCTTGCCCGGACAAACATCAGCACAGTTGCCGCAGCCGAGACAATCGAGCACGTCTACCTGCTGCACAAATCTCATTCCGGCGAATGTTTTGCCGATAGCCGGAATGGTATGGTTTTCGCCAAACGGAGCTTTGGCCAATTCCTCTTCGGTAAGCACGAACGGACGTATTGCAGCGTGAGGACAAACGAATGCGCATTTGTTGCATTGAATACAGTTGTCGGGGTTCCATTCGGGAACGAAAGCCGCGACACCGCGTTTTTCGTATTTTGCAGTGCCTGGTTGCCAAGTGCCGTCTTCAATGCCGCGGAAAGAGCTCACGGGGAGCAGGTCGCCGTCTTGTGCGTTGATGGGGCGAACCACATTTGTGATAAATTCGGGAGCGTCATCTTGCTTAACCTCGTCATCAGGCAGATTAGCCCATGCCGGGTCTATGGCGAGTTTATGATATTGGCTGCCTCGGTCTACCGCCTGATAGTTCATGTTGACAATGTTTTCGCCCTTCTTGCCGTAAGATTTGTTGATGAACTTCTTCATTTGTTCAACGGCAAGCTCTACCGGGATAACTTCCGTGATGCGGAAGAATGCTGATTGCAGAATAGTGTTGGTGCGGTTGCCCAGCCCAATCTCTTGAGCAATCTTGGAGGCATTGATATAGTAGAGGGTGATATCGTTGGCGGCGAGATAGCGCTTGATTTTGATCGGCAAATTTTTGGCGAGTTCATCTTTCTCCCAAATAGTGTTGAGCAGGAAAGTGCCGCCCTTTTGCAGACCGCGAGTCACATCGTACATGTGCAGATATGCCTGAACATGGCAGGCCACGAAGTTGGGCGTGGTTACCAGATAAGTGGAGCGTATGGGGTGATTTCCGAATCGGAGGTGAGAGCAAGTGAAACCGCCGGACTTCTTGGAGTCGTAAGAGAAATATGCCTGACAATACTTGTCGGTGTTGTCGCCGATTATTTTTACGGAGTTTTTGTTGGCACCTACGGTACCGTCTGCGCCCAGGCCGTAGAATTTTGCTTGGAAGATACCGTCGCCGCCGAGGGCTATTTCTTTGCCCGTGGGCAGGGAAGTGAAAGTGACATCGTCAACTATGCCGACAGTGAAGCCGTTCTTGGGTTCGGGGAGCGAAAGGTTTTCGTACACGGCGAGGATTTGCGCCGGGGTAGTGTCCTTGGAACCGAGACCGTATCTGCCGCCAACAATCATCGGGGCATTTGCTTTGCCGTAGAAACAGTCTTTCACATCAAGGTAAAGAGGCTCGCCGTTTGCACCCGGCTCTTTGGTGCGGTCGAGCACTGCAATGCGTTTTGCCGACTCGGGTACAGCTGCAAGGAAATGTTTTGCGCTGAAGGGGCGATACAGGTGTACGCTCACCAAACCTACTTTCTCACCCTTTTCGGCGAGATAATCCACAGTTTCTTTAATAGCTTGAGTTACGGAACCCATTGCTATAATTACGCGCTCTGCATCGGGGGCGCCGTAATAGTCGAACAAACCGTATTTTCTGCCTGTGAGTTTGTATATCTCGTTCATATACTCTTCCACGATAGCCGGCACAGCCTCATAGTAGGGGTTGCAGCTTTCTCTGTGCTGGAAGAATACGTCGGGGTTTTCGGCCATGCCTCGCATTACCGGAGTACCGGGATTGAGAGCTCGTTTGCGGAAATCGGCAAGAGCCTTGCGGTCAATGAGCGGAGCGAGGTCTTCTTGCTCCAATGCTTCTATTTTCTGGATTTCGTGAGAGGTGCGGAAGCCGTCGAAGAAGTTTACGAAAGGCACACGGCTCTTGATTGTGGAGAGGTGAGCCACACCGGCCAAGTCCATCACTTCCTGCACCGAACCTTCGGCAAGCATTGCAAAGCCTGTTTGTCGTGCGGACATCACATCTTGGTGGTCGCCGAAAATACAGAGGGCATGAGAAGCCAAACTACGCGCCGAAACATGGAACACACAAGGCAGCAGCTCACCTGCTATCTTGTACATATTCGGAATCATGAGCAACAGACCTTGTGAGGCCGTGTATGTTGTGGTCAGCGCACCGGCCTGCAGCGAGCCGTGTACGGCACCGGCTGCGCCTCCTTCGCTCTGCATTTCTTGTACTGTTACTGTTTCTCCGAAAATGTTTTTGCGTCCTGCAGCAGCCCATTCGTCTACATATTCAGCCATAGTAGAAGAGGGCGTAATGGGGTAGATGGCAGCTACTTCGCTAAACATATAGCTGATGTGTGCGGCAGCTTGATTGCCATCACAAGTCAGGAACTTTTTGTCTTTGCTCATAATCTATACGAATCTATATTATTCCAAAGCGGTCAGCAAACTAAATGATTAAAACCGCATTACCTTAAATTAAAGAATGTGAAACGTTGTTAAAAACACATTCTTCACAAAACTAATAACACTATCTTTAATAATAAAGTTTCTACCCGGGAAAGGGTAGAGTGATTTTTTTGCAAAATTAACACTTTTTTTAAAATCGGCAAACCAATCGGGAGGCGGGTATGGCGCGAGTATGTCGGTTCGGCTATAAAACGGCGAACTTTGCAGAGTTAAAAAAAAATGTTAATTTTGTGTTGAAAAAGTTTTGATATGCAAGTCCCGAATATTATAGGTGAGAATATAATCAAGCGAGAGTGGCTGACTTGGTTGGCAGTTTTTGTCGGTCTGTGTTTATGCACGGCATTTGCAGATTTCAGCACAAAGGGGGAGCCCAGAGAGGCTCTTGTGGCAGTGGATATGCTCAAATCGGGTAATTGGATTTTGCCTGTTGATGCCTCCGGCGATATGTCTTACAAACCGCCGATGTTCCACTGGCTCATAGTGATGTTTTCGCTTCCGTTCGGACATGTGAGCGAGTTTACATCGCGTCTGCCCTCGGTGTTGGCTCTCACTCTGTTACTTATGCTCACGGCAAAGTTCTGTGCCAGAGAATACGGAAAAGGTTTCGGGGTGCTTTGCGCAATGTTTGCACTCACGAGCTTTGAAATGATGAGATCCGGCACCATAGCGCGTGTGGATATGGTACTTACCCTGTTTATGGTTGGGGCTATGTATGCTTTGTTTTACAGTGCAAAATCCGCTTGTCGTGTCGGCTTGTGGTGTTTGTCGGTTATCTGCATGAGTGCCGGAGTGCTGACAAAAGGGCCGGTGGCAATCTTGCTTCCACTTGCGACCTATTGGCTTTGGAGAATGATTGGCAGCGGCAATTTTTTCAAGGAAACGGCGCTTTGCGTTGCTTTGGCATTGGTGAGTTTGATTATACCAGGCATATGGTATTATGCCGCATGGCGGCAAGGGGGAGACGGTTTCCTGACGCTTGCTATGGAGGAGAATTTCGGTCGCTTTACCGGGACAATGAGTTATGACAGCCATGTAAAGCCAATATGGTATAATTTCACATCGCTGCTCATCGGCTTACTGCCTTGGTCGGCATTGGCATTAGCTACGCTGTTCAGCTCAAAGGTGAGAAAAAGCGTTTCGCAGCTGCGACATATAAAGCAGCGTTGGAGCAATATGAGTGCCGAAGCGAGATATGCCTTTGTGAGTGCGGTTTTGATATTTGTATTTTATTGTATACCGAAGAGCAAGCGGAGCGTGTATCTGTTGCCGATGTATCCTTTTATGGCCTATGCAATGGGTTCGTATGCCGTTTGGCTGACACGCAATTCGGTGATTGGTAAGCACATAATACAGCGATTGCTGATTGTTGTGATGTGTTTGTATGCCGTGGGTATCGGTATTGTCTTTCCAATATATGGCAAAGTGGAGTCAGACAAGTATAAGGCGCGGCAAATAGAGCGAATTGTTCCAGCAGATAAAAAGATATATACGTTTATCCCGGATAGGTTTGTGAGATTTTATATTCTGAATTTTTATCTTGACGGCAGGTTAGTGAGTTCGTTGCCTTCGGGCCAAACACAGAAGCTTGACAAACTAAATGCCGCGATGATGCGTTTACCCGATGAGAGGGAGTTTTATTTGCTCACCACTCAAGAGATATACAAGGGCAAAGGTGCTGACAATTACGGGCTGAATGACCGACTTAACGCCGAAGAGTTTAAAGTGACCCTCGTATATGAGTCTGCATATCGCACTCATGACATAAAGGGGAAACCCATAATCCTAAAAATTCAACGTACACGAGAATGAAGAAAGTAGCTGTAATAGTAGCCGGAGGTTCCGGACTGCGAGCCGGGGGCGGCATACCCAAGCAATTGCAGGATTTAGCCGGCAGACACGTTTTCGCATGGAGTGTAAAAGCTTTTTTGGAAGAAGACTCCGCCACGCGAATTATATTAGTGGTAAACGGCCGATATCGTGATATGTTTGAGTCGGCTCTTGCAAATATGCAAATTGAATTCCCTCCTTTTGACTGCAAGACGGTGGAGGGCGGTACAACCCGAGCAGAATCCGTAATGCACGCGTTGGCTTTACTCGAGCCGGAAGACGATTTGCTGATAGCAGTACACGATGCAGCTCGCCCGTTAGTAAGTGTGGATATGGTTCGGCGCGGGTGGCAAACAGCTTTAAAGCATGGAGCGGCTGTGCCTTGTGTGCCTCTTGCCGATTCAATACGCCGATTGAATGATGACGGCACATCTGAGTCTGTGCCTCGTTCAGACTATGTAGCCGTACAGACCCCGCAAGTATTCAAGGGCAATCTGTTGATAAAAGCCTATTTGCCGCTTAAAGAAGGCAAAATCAGTGTAAACAGCGTTACAGACGATGCTTCCGTAGTGGAATTGTCGGGCTGTCCGATTACACTTTACTCCGGTGATACTCGGAATATCAAAATCACTAATCCACAAGATTTAACGATAGCAAATACAATACTGTGAGTGTAGACCCCGGAAATACCGGATTGCAATATATCAAAGGAGTAGGAGAGATCCGAGCCAAGTTGTTGGCTAAGGAACTCGGTATAAACACTGTGCGCGATTTGCTATATATGCCCCCATTGAGGTATATAGACCGTTCGCGCATGTATCCGATAAAAGAGCTTACCACCGATATGCCTGCGGTGCAGGTGTTAGGTCGGTTTGTGAACTTTATGGAGGAAGGGGAAGGAGTACGACGTCGGCGCATCGGGCTGTTTACCGATGGTAAGTCTCTTATGCAGGTGACATGGTTCAAATCGCTTAAATGGGTGACCGACTCCATACACACCGGGATGCAATATGTGTTGCTGGCCAAGCCCTCGGAGTTTAACCGCAATATATGCATGATTCACCCCGAAGTGGAGCTCTACAACCCGGAAAAGCCCCCGCAAGGGCTGCGGGGAGTGTACTCACTCACGGAGACACTGCGCAAACGCGGATTTTCGCCCAAAACACTTTCCGGCATTATAGCAAATTTTTTCGCGAAATGCCCGGACGGACTTCCCGAGACGTTGCCGCGGCAAATCCTTGACAAATATTCCCTTATGCCGCTGGGGCAAGCCTTAAGGCACATTCATTTCCCCGGCGACCAAAAGCTGTTGCAAAGCGCACGGGAGAGAATGAAGTTTGAGGAATTGTTCTTTTTGCAGCTTCACATATTGCGTTACGCGCGTCGCCGCAATTCAGCCTTACAGGGTCAAAGGTTTACGAAAGTAGGGGAGTACTTCAATTCTTTTTACTCCAAAGTGCTTCCCTTTGAACTCACCGGGGCGCAGAAACGTGTAATAAAGGAGATACGCCGCGACATGAACACGGGCGTGCAGATGAACCGATTGTTGCAAGGAGATGTAGGTAGTGGCAAAACAATGGTGGCTTTCATGACAATGCTCCTGGCTCTCGACAACGGCTTTCAGGCTTGCCTCATGGCTCCAACAGAGATACTCGCCACGCAGCATTATGAAACAATAAACACATGGGCATCAGCGATTGGCGTAAAGGTTATGCTACTCACCGGGTCAACCAAGGCAAAACAGCGCCGGGAGATTCATGAAGGACTGACCGATGGCTCAATAAACTTGCTAATAGGCACTCACGCCCTGATTGAGGACAATGTGAAATTCAAGGATTTGGGGTTGGCGGTAATAGATGAACAACATAGGTTCGGTGTGGCTCAAAGAAGTCGCCTTTGGGCTAAAAACAATGTAGCCCCTCATGTATTGGTAATGACGGCCACCCCTATACCGCGTACTCTGGCCATGACCGTTTACGGAGATCTAAAACTGTCGGTGATAGACGAATTGCCTCCCGGCAGAAAGCCGGTCACCACCCTGCTGCGTTATGAGCAGGGACGTGAGGGCGTATGGAGAGCTGTAGGCCGCGAGCTGGCAAAAGGGAGACAAGTGTATGTGGTATATCCCCTGATTTCGGAGAATGAAAAAGTAAATCTGAAAAGCCTTGAGCAAGGTTATGAGAATGTCCGGGGGCTGTTCCCGAGCTATACGGTGTGCTATGTACACGGGCGCATGAAGCCGGCTGAAAAGGAATACCAAATGCAGCAGTTCGTAAGCGGACAGGCGCAGATACTTGTGGCTACTACCGTGATTGAGGTAGGAGTGAATGTACCCAATGCCTCGGTAATGATAATTGAGAATGCCGAGAGGTTCGGACTCTCTCAGTTGCATCAATTGCGCGGACGAGTAGGGCGCGGCGCGGAGCAGAGCTATTGCATACTGATGAGCAAGCAGCAGATTTCCGCCACTACCCGAAAACGCCTTGAAGTGATGACGGAAACTACCGACGGTTTCCTTATTTCGGAGGCTGATATGCAGATGCGCGGCCCCGGAGATATGGAAGGAACCCAACAAAGCGGCATTCCGATTAATCTGCAGCACGCCTCATTGGCCACAGACGGACAGATACTTACGTTGGCCAGAGAGGCTGCCGAGGCAATCCTCGATGCCCACCCGGAAATATATACCGGAAGGACGGCTGCCACAGAGCCTGACAAACAATACCTCCGGCTGAATGAAGCCGACCTTTTGCAATTGAAAACAGAATTGCACTGCCGCTTCGCCCACACCGCCGAGTGGGGCAGAATTAGTTAGGACAGGGGAATATTATCATGCGCGCCAAAAAAATTACTCATTTTGAGGTATTGCGGCATTTTTCGGCTCATAGTAATTTTGCAGTCAGAAAACTGACAATTAACTATGAGTATCAACAAGACCGCTTTTACAGCGATATGCTTGAGCTTGGCAGCGACAGCCGGAGCGCAAACACCGGCAAACAAAGATGTCGCCACATTTACAAAAGCCGACAGCATAGCGCTTTGCAATGCTGAAAAGAAAATTTCCGCATGGAACAAACTCCATGTAGGAGGCTATGGCGAAGTAGCCATGACACGCAACTTTTACAGCGACAATTATCTGCGTTACACCCAGCCCGACAAATATAAAGGAGGCAGCCACGGACGCTTTGACCTTCCCCATGTAGTAATCTATTTAGGGTATGACTTCGGCAAAGGGTGGTCTTTCTCATCAGAAATCGAGTTTGAACACGGAGGCCCGGAGGCTGCTGTGGAAATCGAAACCGAAGAGGCCGGTGAATATGAAACCGAGGTGGAACGCGGCGGCGAGGTAGCTCTTGAGCAGTTCTACATTCAGAAAGAGTTCATGCCGCAACTCAAGCTGCGTGCCGGTATGCAGGTAATCCCGGTAGGAGCTACCAACGCACACCACGAGCCTAATCAGTTTTTCGGTGTATATCGCCCCGAGGGAGAGAATACAATCATGCCTTGTACATGGCACGAAGTGTCCGTCTCTCTTTCCGGTCGTGCCGGCGCGTGGAGCTATATAGCCATGTTCCTGCCCGGTTTGGACTCAGAGCGTTTCGGCAATCAGAGCTGGATACACGATGGCTCCGCTTCTCCCTTTGAGTTCAAAATAGCCAACAACTACGCGTTCGCCGCCAGAGTGGACAATTATTCCGTAAAGGGTCTGCGCTTCGGTGTAAGCGGATATGTGGGAAACTCGTTCAGAAATACACTTTATCCCACCTCTTCCGAAAAGAACAAGGGTATCCACGGCACAGTGACAATCCTTTCCGCTGATTTCAAATATGAAAATTATGGTTGGTTGGCTCGCGGTTCGTTCGATTGGGGACACCTCAGCGATGCGGCACACATCAGCAAGTTCAACATCTCAATGTCAAAAAACTCTACCTCCAAACGTCAGGAAGTGGCCTCCGATGCAATCGCTGCCGGTGTTGAGGTAGGTTACGACATCTTCCGTCTGATACCCAAGATGCGTGCCGACAAACAGAAATTCTATCTGTTCGGCCGTTACGACTACTACGACTCCATGGCTAAAATGGAAAGTTCTCAGCCGCTGCAATGGTGCGGCCGAAGCAAAATTTCCGCAGGTATAAACTGGTTCCCGATTCCGCAGGTGGTAATCAAAGGAGATTACACATATGGTATCCTTGACAAGAAATACAACAACGAGCCGGCTATTAATATAGGTGTGGCTTACGTAGGTTGGTTCAAATAATTTGAAAACAAAATTTAAATACATATTATGAAAATTTCAAAGTACCTTCTGATTGGTGCGCTGGCTCTGGTGGGCTTCAGCTGCTCCGACGACAATGACGAACCCAAGAACGAAGAGCTCTCCGCAAAGGAGAAAACTCTGCAAGCAGCAACTGTGGACTATGTGGATCACACAGTGCTCCCCACTTATTCAGCTATGGCTGATGCAGCAGTGCGTATGCAGAAGCTCTGTCATGTAATGCAGGAAAAGCATGAGGCCGGCACTCTCACTCAAGAAGACATCAAGGCTGCCGGTGAGGCTTGGAAAGAGGCTCGCAAATTCTGGGAGTTGAGCGAGGCATTCCTCTATGGTCCCGCTGCAAACCACAACATCGACCCTCACATAGACTCATGGCCTTTGGACAAAGCCGCTATGGACAACCTCCTCACTCAAATCCGCAACGGCAACACATGGTCTCTCGAAAACAACGGCGGTTACGGCCTTATCGGTTTCCACTCCATTGAATATATGCTCTTTGAGCTGAGCGCAGATGAGAATACTTCTTTGGTACACTCTACCAACTATACTCCCGAGGAGATGGAATATCTCGTAGCTGTAGCCGACGACCTCTGCCAGCAGTGCGTACTGCTTGAGGCTTGCTGGGCCGGTACCGAAAATCTCTCCGAGGAGAAACAAGCAATACTTGAAGATGCCGAACTCGACTATGGCGAAAACTACGGTTGGGAAATGAAGAACGCTCATCAGGCCGGTTCTCGTTTCAAAACATATCAGGAATGTGCAGAGGAGATAATCCAAGGCTGCATTGACATTGCCGATGAGGTTGGTAACACAAAAATCGGTCGTCCGCACATAGGTTCTTCTCTTGAAGACAAGAACTTCATTGAGTCTCCCTACTCTCTTAATTCAATTGAAGACTTTGCCGACAATATCCGTTCAATCAAGAACGCATACTGCGGTTCACGCAGCGGCGATGCTTGCGTAAGCGACTATATCAAGAGCGTAGATGCCGCTGTTGATGCAAAGGTTCGCAAAGCTATTGACGACGCCATTACAGCTATCGAGCTTATCCCCGAGCCCTTCGCAAAGAACGCTACCGGTGCGCTTAGTGCAGCTGCCGTTGAGGCTGCCGGCGAAACACTCGTTGCTGCCCTTGAAGAGGCAAATGTCGTAGTATCAAGACGTTAAAACAATAAAGATGTAAACTTCTATAAATGAAAGCAAACTTATTTGTAACTTCTGTGATGCTCACCGCTTTTGCGATGAGCTTCACTTCTTGTTCAGACGACAAGATTAAAGATGAATACAAGCCGGACATCAAGGACATGCCGGAATGGTATCTGGCCGGCGGTGAGCTCGGCACAACTATGTTGAGCACCTCCAATGTGTATGAACAGCCCACCCCGGCTGTTGAACAGCAAGGTTTCTATCAGTCGTTCAAAAATGGTGAGGCTCTGTTTGAGAAGCCTTTCATGGCCAACCAAAGCGGTGTGCGTAGTGGCTTGGGCCCGGTATATATCCGCACCTCTTGTCTGCACTGCCACCCCAATTACGGCCACGGCACACGTGTGCCCGAAGGTGCGTTTAACACCAACAATCCCGGCAACGGCTGTCTTCTCGTAGTCTATGATCCCGCTACTCAGGGATATGTGTCATGGCTTGCCGGTATGCCGCAAGGTCATGCCGTAGCTCCATTCAAAGCTCCGATCGACGAGTCTAAAATCAAGGTGCATTGGGTAGACGCCGTTGACGAGTGGGGCAACAAGTTTGACGACGGTGAGACTTATTCACTCCAATACCCGGAAGTGACTATGCCCGAAGATGCAATCTATGTTGTAAACCAAGGCTATCAATTGCCTGGAGCTTACGAAGTGAAGCTTGAGTCGACTATCGGCATTTACGGCACGGGGTTGTTGGACGCAATCACCGAGGAAGATATACTTGCACAATACCGCAAAGAGGAGGCCGATGGCTATATGCCCAACGGTTTCAATCCGGCTTATTATAGCGGAGGTACCTGGAACTCCATGTACAGCAACTCCTTGCAGGGTGACGGCACTCCCTATGTGCGCCGCTTCACTTATGCCCTGTCCAGAGGCCCGCTGCAAGATGCCGCCGGTGCTAATGCAATTTGGAACATTACAAACGTGACTCGCTCTGACCGTCGCTACCACTATCTTGATGCTGCCGGAACTTATGTTAAGTATTCGGCCAAAGACCCGGAGGTGCAGGCCGGTTTTGAGAAATATATTCAGCGAATCGACCCCAATCACAAGCACACCTCATACTGGGAGGGTACCATGGAGGAACGTATCACCGCTTACCTGACCGACAAAAATCTTGATGTTGAAATGACCGATGATGAATACACCGACCTCATGGTATGGCATCGCGGCCTTGCCGTGCCGGCAGTGCGTGACATTGATGATCCGGATGTGGTGCGCGGCAAGGATTTGTTTGCACAGATTGGCTGCGATTATTGTCACCGCCCGTCGTGGACTACCGGCTCCGATGACATCATAGACCCGGCCAAATTCTTCAAAAACGGCGACCTGCCGCGTTATCCCAACCAAAAGATATGGCCTTACACTGACATGGTGCAGCACAAGCTTTTGATGGTTAACGATATACGCGGCGGTTGGTGCAGAACCACTCCTCTTTGGGGACGCGGTTTGCATCAGAAAGTAACCGGCAGTGCCACAGCCGACCGTTTGCATGACTGTCGCGCACGTACCACAATGGAAGCTATCATGTGGCACGGTTATTCCGCACAGAGCGATGCTCGACGCTCCGTAGAACTATTCCGCAAGCTCCCGAAGAAAGATCGCGATGCAATAATTCGTTTCGTTGACTGCATATAATGAAGCGTAAACCATTTACATTTCTCATTCATATTGCCCTGGCCATTATAGTGGTCGGGGCAATAGTCACTCATTTCCTCGGTATTCAAGGAGAAGTGACACTCAAAATTGAGGGAGAGCCCACAACCGAGTTCAAAAAATCGTCCGGCCCGGGCGATGCTAAATTACCTTTTTCAATTGCAGTGAAAGAAGCTGACATTGACTTCTACCCCGGTACCACCACCCCCATGGATTTCCACAGCCTTTTATTAATTGACGGCTGTGAGGTTCCGGTGTCTATGAATAAAGTCGGGGAATACAGCAATTGGCGCTTCTATCAGTCCGGCATGACTCCCGATTCATCTACCCTTGCCGTGAGTCATGACCCGTGGGGTACCGGTATTACCTACACCGGCTATGTGCTGTTAGGAATTGCCTTAATCGGTTACTTCTTTCAAAAGAAAACACCATGGCGCAGCTTGCTCCGCAAACCCCTCGCAGCTCTTTTATTCATGGCTTGCGCGGCTACCACATCGGCTGCCGAAACCGAACTGCCTTGTATGCAGCGTCCTCTTGCCGCTAACCTCGGAAAGGTCTACGTATATTGGAACGACCGCATCTGCCCCATGCAGACAATGGCGCAAGATGTAACTGCAAAACTATATAAATCCGCATCTTATAAAGGAATGACAGCCGAACAAGTATTGTCAGGTTGGCTGTTCTATTACGATGCATGGCAACAAGATTACAACCTATCTCATGACGATATTACCGAACAAACCGACACACCGAACAAAAAACAAAAAGAAGAAGCCGAAAGGCGCGCCCTTATCCGTTGGCTCGGCACCGGCGAAGCTTTCAAGATTTATCCATACATAGCAACTGACGGGCATACCGAATGGCTTTCGCTTACCGGACGGCGACCCTCACAGATGTGCCTTGAGCAATGGAAGTTTATGCAGACTACCATGCCTCGCATGCAGATGCTCCTGCTATCGGGTAAAAATATTGCTGCAAATTCCCTGATAGACACTCTTATACAGAAACAAAAATATTACGCCGGAGAGCAAAATCTGCCCACCGAGCTGAAAATGAACGCCGAGCGATATTACAATAAAACGGCAAGCCCCTTGGTTGCCGCCCTCATTGCCTTAATCTTATCCATTATATATCTGTACATCAGCTTGCGCAATCTGTCAAACCGCAAACTCATGATACTTGCAAATGCTGTGCTGTGGCTTCTGCTCGTATATCTGACTGCAATGTTGGGTATGCATTGGTGGATTGGCTCACACATACCCGTGTCCAACGGCCCTGAAACAATGCTCTTTATGGCACTGTGTGCACTGCTCGGAGCTGTAATTTGCCATAACGGAATGCTTCGCGGAGCACTCACCGCAGTAGCCGCAATGTCGCTCTTTGTAGCCACAATGGCCGGGCGCACCCCTCAAATCGGCTCACTCATGCCCGTACTTGCGAGTCCGCTCCTCTCAATTCATGTAATGCTCGTGATGACCTCATATGTCCTCTTTATGCTCATGGCCATACTCTCGGCAATTGCCCTGATTGGCAAAAACGAACTTCGAGCAAAAGAACTGTGCCGCATCAACCGCATAATCCTGCTTCCGGCAGTCTTCCTGCTCACAGCCGGAATATTTGTAGGTGCAGTATGGGCAAACCAATCCTGGGGACGCTACTGGGGTTGGGATCCGAAAGAGACCTGCGCGCTGATTACCATGCTTGTCTACTCCCTTCCTCTGCATTGGGCAAGTCCGCGCCTGTCGTGCTTCCGATGCCCCCGCATACTGCACTTCTACCTGCTTCTGGCCATAATCACAGTACTGTTCACCTACTTCGGAGCCAACTACCTGCTCCCCGGCCTGCACTCCTACGCCTGATCGGTAGTTTTGTGCAAAACATTGAAAGAAGTACCACAGTCAACCTATGTAAAACAAAATACGGGTGGCTGAAATTACGTCTTTCAATTGAAATTACAGTGTAATGTAACACAAAATTTTGCAGATTGAGAAAAAAATGCTAATTTTGTGGTGCAAAAGGCGCACGTGGCGTAATGGTAGCCGCGCCGGACTTAGGATCCGGTGACGAAAGTCGTGGGGGTTCGAGTCCCTTCGTGCGCACATTCCCAACCCAACTCTCGCGGTCAGCTTCACCCCCTTTTTCAGAAGTTGACCGCTTTTGTTTACCAATATCTCAAATCAGTGCAGATGCCCAACGCAGGCAGGAACGGCACACTTTTCATTAGTCTTGGAGTTTCATCATTCCGGCGAGTTGAACGAAAAATCATTGCTCCAAATATCAAGCTCCAACGGACTTTTTTACTATTTTGGCATGCATCAGTACCTATGAGTCACGCGAGGAAGAAATTATTGCTCCGTATTTTTATCGGTTCCGCACAATCACTTTCCGATGCAGAAGTGGGAGAAAATGTGTTGGAGGAGAGCCGGGGTTTGCAGGGCTGTTCCGGTCAGTTCTGTCAGCGGTGTGATTACTTCTCTTACTGATTGTGCTATCAGGTCGGGGGTAAGTTGCGCATATTTGCCGGAGAGGGTCGGATCTTCGGAACCTTGTTTCAGACTCTGTATTACCGGCTTCAGTGCTGTCAGGGCTTCTTTTATACATTGCAGGTGGCGTTCGTTTGTAATCAATACTTCGCCTCCATCGGCCTGTTCTTCGCGCATTGTATCCACCATACATTTTTTGAGAGTGTCAAGTCCTTGGCCGGTTTTGGTGGACAGATTTATTTGTGTGTAATTGCCGGGAATATGTTTTTCGTCCGAGGCTATGTCAACTTTGTTGTGTAATACGATAAGTGTGGCGTATTCCGACATTTCGTTCAATGTGTCAGCTATCAGGGTGTCCGGCAGAGGGGCGGTGGAGTCTGTTATCAATAAGACGATATGTGCTTTGCCAAGGGCTTTGTGGCTGTTGGCTATACCAATTTGCTCTATGGGGTCGGCAGTGTCGCGCAGGCCGGCAGTGTCCATGAGGCGGAAGAGGTATTCTTCAATTGTGAGGGTGTCTTCCACAATGTCGCGTGTAGTGCCGTGAATGTCGCTTACAATGGCTCTTTCTTCCTCTGTCAGCGCGTTCAGCAAGGAGGATTTACCGGCGTTGGTCGGCCCTACTATGGCTACCGGAATTCCTTCTTTAATGGCAGTACCTGTGCGGTATGAGTCGTGGAGTTTTTGCAAATGACGCTCAATGTCAAGGGCGAGTTGCAGCAACTCTGTGCGGGGAGCAAATTCAACATCTTCTTCGGAGAAGTCCAGTTCGAGTTCCAAAAGTGCGGCGAGTCTCAACAAAGAGTCTTGCATCTGCTGCAGGCTGTTTTCAACCCCACCTCTCATCTGACTCATGGCAATGCGCTGCGCCGCTCTTGAGGAGGCTGCCACGAGGTCGGCTGCCGCTTCGGCACTCACAAGGCTCATTTTGCCGGCGGCTACAGCGCGTTGTGAAAATTCTCCCGGCTTTGCCGGACGTGCACCGGCATTTATCAGAGCCGACATCACGTTTCTGCATATTATGGGTGAGCCATGAAGCCCGAATTCAACCATGTTCTCGCCGGTAAAAGAATTGGGTGCTTTAAAGACGGTAGCCAAAGCTTGGTCTATCGGCTCGGCATCATGTTCCGGATCTGTGATGAAGCCGAGGTGAGCCGAATGAGAGGCAACTCGGGGAAGGGGAGTACCTTGCCAAACTTTCTGTGCAATGTGCAGAGCATCCGGACCGCTGATGCGCACCATGGATATTGCACCTCGGCCGGGGGGTGTAGCTATTGCTGCTATGGTGTCAGAGGTTGTCATCTTTTGTTCCATTCTTTGAATGAGAAGTTTGCTTCAAGTTCGTTTTCCACCTCGTCAGGCAAGGAGGAGAAGAAATCGTAGCCGGTGAGATTTTCAACATAGTCTACCGACTGTGCATAGTTTTGCATATTTCCGGGGCAATGTTCGTTGGGGTAGACGAAAGCTATTGCGCGAGGCTTTTCTACGTTGGGAGCGAGAATTACTTTGAAGAAAGCAGAAGGCACTCTTACACCGGCGGCACCTATGCGCTTTGTGTCATTCTTTTGGTAAACCGGCCCGGCAATTATTATCAACGAAGAGTCTCGCTTAGCCCATATGCGTTCTTTTTCTTCGAGTGTCTTCCAAGCACCGCCGTTTAGGGCATGTGTTTGCGGGGTCATGTTTGCCATTGTGAAACAGTCAGTCATGCTTTGTGCGCTCCATTTGGCGTCAGCGGCGGGGTAGAGGTGTCCGCGGTCATAGCCGGAGTTGGTGTAATCTTTTGTTGACGGACAGTTCTTAATCTCTTCGTCTTGCCAAAACTTCTCACTTTTACGGGAAGCGGCGCCGTCGGTTTCTGCACCGAGCAGCTCCCAACTCACATAGTTGGCGGTACGATTCGAGGCGTTAAAATTAACGGTAAATCCATCGTATTCCTTAATCTGTTGAGGTACATTTACGGGAATTATTACTTGCTCGAGATTGGAGGTGTTTTCAATTTTTGTCGTTCCGCCGGGTTCGGCATTTTTATTCGTGTACCTGTGTGCGGCCCATATACAGCCTACTGTAAGCACTGCAATAGCAATCAGCAGTGGTATCAAGTAAGGGCGCTGATTGCGCCGGTTGCGCTGACGATTTCTTTGTGCCATATAGATAATTTTCTGCAAAAATAGCAAATAATACCGACTTACTAAAATGAAAGTCCCCGAATATTCGCGGATGCGAGTGTTCGGGGTGTGAATTACAGACTTTAATAGGGAGGGTGTCAGATTGTCATTTCTCCGCAAATTGGATGGTCGAAGTATTTCTTTACTTCGCCGGGGCGCAGTCCCATGCCGAACAGGTACATGAGTTTGGTAATAGCGGCTTCGGTTGTCATGTCGTAGCCGCTTACTACTCCGGCTTTGGCTAAATTCAGTCCGGCTGCGTAAATGCACGGGCGCACTGTGCCGTTGCTGCATTGGGTAATGTTTACCACCACCACTCCTTTTTCTACGGTGCGTTTAATTGCTTCGAGAAACCATTCATCGCCGGGAGCGTTGCCAGCGCCGTAGGTTTTCATTACCACTCCTTTCAGTCCCGGAGTGGATAGCGTATGCTCCACCACAGTCTGACTGATGCCTGGGAAGAGGTCGAGCACCATTATGTCAGTGTCCATTTTGTATTGCACTTTCAGGGGTCTGTGTTGAGTGCGGTTACGCCAAAGAGTGTCCTCGTTGAAGTGAATGCCAAGGCCGATACGCGCCAACTCCGGATAGTTGTTGCTTGTAAAAGCATTGAAGTTGTCGGCACTACGCTTGGTGCATCTGTTGCCACGCCATAGGTAGTGTTCAAAAAGAATAGCCACTTCGCGAACCATGGGGTTGCCTTTTTCATCAACGGCGGCGGCAATCTGAAGAGCTGTAATCAAATTTTCTTCACCGTCGGTGCGCACTTCGCCTATCGGCAACTGCGAGCCGGTAATGATTACCGGCTTGTGCAGATGTTCAAGCATAAAGGAGAGGGCGGAGGCTGTGTAAGCCATTGTGTCTGTGCCGTGTAACACAACGAAGCCGTCCACTTCCTCATAGTGTTCTTCAATCACACGTGCGATTTCAGCCCAGTGGGTAGGATTCATTGCCGATGAGTCTATCGGCTTTTCAAACTGGACGTTTGATATCTCATAGTCCAGCATACTGATTTTAGGTACATTGTCTATGAGATGGTCAAAATTGAAAGGCTCGAGGGCATGGGTCTCGGGGTTCTCAATCATACCGATTGTGCCGCCGGTATAGACAATCAAAATCTTGGGTGTGTGGGTGCAGGTGTTCATTATATCAGTCTTCAGCGGGTCCGTAACGAAGTTCCTGTCCTTTTCGGGTCATTGGTATACCCTCTTTCATCCACCGGGGCATTTTACCGCCTTTCAAGTAGTAGTCGAAGAATTCCTGAAGGCGATGAGTAATGTCCTTGCGGTTTTTGCGAGCCTTGATGTTGTGAGCCTCGCCATTGTATTGAAGCATCCATACGGGCTTGCCGAGACGTCTGAGTGCCATAAAGTATTCAATACCCTGATACCATGGTACAGCACCGTCGTCGTCATTGTGCATAATCAGCAACGGAGTGTTGACGCGGTCTGCTTTGAAGAGGGGAGAGTTGGCGATATACAACTCGGGAGCTTCCCACAGGTTGCGGCCGATACGGCTCTGACCCATTTCATATTGAGCCTGACGGGAGTCGCCGGTTCCCCAACGAATACCACCGAAGGCGGAGGTCATGTTGCTGACGGGAGCACCGCTGCCGGCGCAGGCAAACATATTGGTGCGGGTAATAAGGTAGGCCGTCTGATAGCCACCCCAGCTCTGGCCGTCAATACCGATTTTATCTTTGTCTATAAACTTGTACTTGTCGCAGAGGTATTCCACACCGGAGACAATACAGTTATAAGCGCCTTCGCCGGGTATGCCGGGAGTATAGTGCACATCGGGTACGAATACAACGTAGCCGCGGCTCACATAGAATGGATAGTTTACCCAACTCCATGAGGGTTCCATTGTATAGTGGCGGTAAAGCTCCTCGCTGTTGGTCTCGTAGAAGACTACAAGCATGGGGTACTTCTTGTTAGGGTCAAGGTCTTCGGGTGTATAGAGTACACCTTCAGTCAGTTTGCCGTCGAATGCATACCATTTCACTAATTGCGCATCGCCCCAGCTGTAGTCTTTGCGCTGCGGGTTAGCATCGGTCACAACCTTTGCATTCTTGAAGTCAGTGCCTTTTGAGATATAGACTTCCGGGGTAGTGTTGAAATTGCTTTTGCAGAACTCATATACGGGAGCGTCTTTGGCTTTGCGTATCTGAGTGAATTTATATTTCTCAAGGGTTTTGACCGAGGGAGCGGCCGGTGTGCCGGCTTTCATGGTAGCCAAACCGTTTTCCTTTGAAGTAAAGTCGAATACATCGAGAAGGAGTTCATCGCCGGGAGCGAAGTTGATTTGCTCCGGATCTGTCTTCACGAAGCGGTAGCGGTAATTGGCTTTACGTCCGGCCCCTTTTGTCAGGTTTACCGGAGCATTCTTTCCTTTGGGATCAAGGCTCCAGATGTCGTGCTTGTCGTAGACGAGCAAAGCGTTATCACCTTTGCTCCAACCCATTATGCCGTAAGGCAAACGCGCCATGGGTACGTCTTGCTCTTCGTCCCAAAGCGGCACTTCGATATCTTCGCTCACGCAGGCAGTCTGCCCTGTTGCGATGTCGTAAACATAATAGTTGCGGTCATTGAACCATGCAACGTATTTACCTTCGGGGCTTATTTCAGAGTTGTCCTGAGGCGCTTTGCCCACCTTGCGGCGTTCTCCGGTTTTTACATTTACGATATAAAGATCCTCATCGGCCAAATAGTTCCATTGGCGAGAGACAACCGTGGGCTCGGCATCGCGTACGAGAACCCATTCGCCGTCCCAACGGTAAGAGGGTACAACCACTTCCAAATCCGAAGAAGTGAGCAACACTTCTTTACCTCCGTCAATGTCAATTACTATGGGGAATGTCTGAGACTGCAACTCCTTGAGCGCACTCTTTTCCTGTGGGGGAGTATAAGGAGCGTCCCAGCGCCAAATGTCGAGCTGTGGCTGCTCGAAGTCAACGATGGTTGTATCATCGGGAGCTACATAAGGAGCCACTCCAACGATTAGGCGGTCGCCTGAATAAGAGAAGGTTGGTTTGGTATATTGGTTAAGGAAGAGAGAGTCGCCGGCCATTGCCGTCATCTTTTTATGCATTTCGGCATAAATGGAATCGCGCTTTGTCGGGTCGGAAGTGTTAGGACGCATGATGTGAGGCATCTTGCCTTCGTTCACTGCTTTAAGCACATACATCTCTTGCGCTGACGGAGTTTTGGTGTTCAGCGAAGCGTAGTAGAGATTGCATTTGCGAGTGCCGGTCTCCGCGCTGTCGGTTGAAGCAGTGAAAGCGAGTTTGTCGCCTTGACGGGAGAATACGGGTGCGCCGTAGTATTTCTGATTTTGCAGCAAAGTGTATTCCTCTGTGTCGGGCAGGTTAAGCAGTACCATCTTATCCACAGCGGTGGAGTCAGAGCTGTGGGGCATGGTGTAAGCGGCCAGACGCTCTCCGAGACGGGAGATTTCATAGCCTTTTACCCAGGGAATTATTTTGACATTCCCGCCGGCGAGCTGCCGAACGAGCAAGGGCTGTCCGCTCTTCTTGTCTTTCAGCGCCTTAGGTGTGATATATGTGGTATCACTTGAAAGCCAAGCGATTGTGTTTCCGCCGTCTTTGCCCATTTTGAAAGATGACACGTTGGCAATTTTTTCTACCTTGCCGGTAGTGAGGTTGATGATTGCCAAAGAATCTTGCGGCAGGTCGAAGTCTTTCTTCTTGTCTATTTTAGCCTTGCGAGTGTCGGCATAGAAGGGCTTGATAAGGGCAGCAGCGAATTTTGCATCTGCGGAAATTTGAGGGTTGTAACCTCTGTTTACCACTATTTCTGTGCCTTTTGCCGTATTTCTGAATACAAGCTTTCCGTCTCCTTCTTGCGGATTTAGCGTATATGTTGCCCACACGCCGTTGTTGCTCAACGGGAGGGTGCGAGGCGTGGTCCATGAGTCGAATGCATCATGATCCAGCGGTTTCTTTGCACCCGCGCTCACCACGGTGGCTGCGGCCAAAGCCAATATAAATGCTTTCATGTTGGTATCAGGTATATATTTTTGAGATGACACAATGTTCGCCTCGTTGATAATCAGTCTACTTTATGCAGGTCATGACCCATGCGAGTCTTCTTGGTGTGCATATAAAACTCGTTGTAGGAGTTGGGTTCAATCTCAAGTGGTACGCGTTCTACAATGCGCAGTCCGTAGCCTTCCAACCCGATTCTTTTCATGGGGTTGTTGCTCATCAGGCGCATATCCTTAATGCCGAGCGAGCGCAGAATATTAGCACCTACGCCGTAGTCGCGTTCGTCTACTTTGTGGCCTAAATGCAGGTTGGCATCAACGGTGTCAAGGCCTTGTTCCTGAAGCTTATAGGCTTTGATTTTGTCCATAAGGCCGATGCCTCTACCCTCCTGACTCAGGTAAATTACCGCACCGCGGCCCTCTTGTTCAATGAGTTGCATCGCCTTGTGAAGCTGTTCGCCACATTCGCAACGGCGTGAGGCGAAGATGTCGCCGGTCATGCAAGAGGAGTGGACGCGCACCAATACGGGCTGACCGTCGGATACATCTCCTTTTATAAGCGCCACGTGCTCCAAACCGTTGCTTTTCTGGCGGAAGGGGATAAGACGGAAATGACCGTATGCGGTGGGCATATCAACCTCTTCACCGCGCTCCACAACGCTTTCTCTTTCAAGGCGATAGGCTATAAGGTCGGCGATGGAAATCAGTTTAAATCCCCATTCATCGGCGTGCCTGCGCAGCTCGGGCAGACGTGCCATGGAGCCGTCATCGCTCATTATTTCCATAAGAGCTGCCACCGGCTGTAGCCCGGCAAGTCGGGCAAGGTCTACGGCAGCCTCGGTATGTCCGGCTCTTTGCAGCACACCCTTGTCTTGAGCATACAGTGGATTAATATGGCCGGGACGTCCGAAGTCGGAAGCTTTTGCATCGGGGTTGGCCAAATGGCGAATGGTGTTGCAGCGGTCGTTAATAGACACACCGGTGGAGCACCCTTCAAGTTTGTCCACGGTTACTGTGAATGGTGTGCCCAAAACCGAGGTGTTGTCCGATACTTGATGCGGGAGATTAAGTTCGGCAGCTCTGGCGTTTGTGAGCGGAGTGCATAAGACGCCGCGAGCATTTTTGAGCATGAAGTTCACCTGTTCGGGGGTGATTTTTTCGGCTGCGACAATGAGGTCGCCTTCGTTTTCGCGGTCGGCATCGTCAACCACAATTAGCATTTTGCCGGCTTTGAAGTCGGCTATTGCCTCCTCTACCGAGTCAAGTGCTATCTTATTTTCCATTTTCAATTGCTAATGTTTACAGAATGAGATACCCGTAAAGGGCGGAGTTTGAGTGCAAAGTTACGAAAAAACTTACCATTCTCCTAATAATGCAATTGGAAATTCAATATTTTTTACCGATGAGGATAAACTGATTACCGCATACACGAACGCGGAGCGTATGTGTATGCGGTAAAGATAAGTCAATGTGCTTGAGCCGTGTCAGGCTTCTTCCTTGGGTTCAGCCTCCGCTTTGGGTTTAACCGTCT
This sequence comes from Prevotella sp., assembly GCA_023662865.1. Lineage (GTDB taxonomy): Bacteria > Bacteroidota > Bacteroidia > Bacteroidales > Muribaculaceae > Lepagella. Next base: position 12,337 of record JAMPIK010000016.1, on the reverse strand, counting down.
TGCGCGAAGCGCGTTTCTTGGGTGTCGGTGCTTCCGGTTCGGGGTCGGGAAGTCCGGCGAGTTTACCGTCGAGCATGATGCGTCCGCAATACTCGCACACAATAATCTTCTTGTGCATTTTGATTTCAAGCTGACGTTGCGGAGGGATACGGTTGAAGCAGCCTCCACAGGCATTGCGTTGCACTGTAACGATACCCAAACCGTTGCGAGCGTTCTTGCGAATACGTTTAAAAGCGGCCAGAGTGTAGGCATCGATGAGGGATTCCAGCTCAAGAGCTTTCTGGCGCAGGTTCTCTTCTTCGGCCTTTGTTTCGCTTACAATGTCTGCAAGCTCGGCGCGTTTTTCCGCCAAGATATGTTCGCCGTCGGCGAGTTCTTCTTCGGCTTGAGCAATATCGGCCAAGCGAGCTTCTTGTGCACTGTTGTACTCTCTGATGTTTTTCTCAGCCAATTCAATTTCAAGACCTTCGAATTCAATCTCCTTGCTCAGGAAGTCGTATTCGCGATTGTTGCGCACGTTGTCTTGCTGCTGGCGGTAGCGCTCAATCTTTGCTTCGCGGTCTTTGATTTCGCCGCTCTTTTGGAGTATCTGCTTTTTAAGCCGGGCGATTTCGTCTTTAAATTTCTGTATACGAGTTTGGAAGCGTGCAATATTGTCTTCCAAGTCTTTCACCTCGTTGGGCAATTCACCGCGAAGGGTTTTGATGCGGTCTATTTCGGAAAAGATGGTCTGCAGCTCATAGAGCGACTTGAGGCGCTCTTCCACACTGCGTTCTTTCTCAACTTTCTTCTCTGTGGCCATGTTGAAACAATTTGTATCTTTTTATTTCTTTATTCTTTTATATGCATGCTATCGGCGACACTTCGCTTTCAGCAAGGTATGTAGTCAGTTCCGGGAATTTGTCGCGCAATATACGTGCAAAAATTTTCTTTGTGCATATTTCGCTTTCATAGTGCCCGATGTCGGCTATAAGTATTCTTCCGGCAAAGGTAGTGAAGTCATGGTATTTGACATCGCCGGTAACCATGATATCTGCCCCCCGCTCCACTGCATCGTGTATCAGGGAGGCTCCGGCTCCGCCGCACACTGCCACTTTTCGAATTGTGAGTTTGGGCATTGTCCGGGAGTATCGGAGACATTCCACATTGAACGCTTCCTTTATCTGACGCAGGAAAGAGAGTGCCGGTTTGGGAGAAACGTTGCCTATTATGCCGAGTCCCTTGGTGGGGTCTTTGGCGTCGGGACACAATACGGTCATGTCGGTAAGTTGCAAAGAGCGTGCTATTTCGTAACTAACACCTTCCCATGTACGGTCAAGATTGGTGTGAGCGGCGTAAATGGCTACTCCATGGCTGATTGCCGATATGATAATCTGTCCGCGCTCGTCTTCCGGAGTAATGTGTTTCATACCTCCGAAAAGCACCGGGTGGTGGCTTACAATCATATTGCAACGACGCTTGACGGCTTCGTTGAGAATGTCGGTGGTAACGTCCAGACACAAGATTACACCGCTGACGGTCTGCTGCGGGTCACCCACCTGAAGGCCGGCATTGTCGTACGACTCTTGAAGTCGGCGAGGTGCAAATTCTTCTATTGCAGCTGCTATTTCTGCTACTGTCATCATTTCTTGGGAAGTTCGAGGCGCAGGTTCAGTTCCTCAAGCTGTGCCGGGTCAAGGGGAGAGGGCGACTCATTCATCACATCGCGTCCGGAATTGTTTTTCGGGAATGCTATGGTGTCGCGAATTGAGTCAAGCTCGGCAAGCATTGAGACAAAGCGGTCAAAGCCGAGAGCAAGGCCGCCGTGAGGAGGTGCACCGTATTTGAATGCATTCATCAGGAAGCCGAACTGCTCCTGTGCCTTTTCGGGAGTGAAACCAAGGAGTTCGAACATGGTGTCTTGCAGCTTGCTGTCGTGGATACGTATTGAGCCTCCGCCAAGCTCGGTGCCGTTTACTACAATGTCGTAAGCAGTGGCGCGCACCTTGCCGGTATCGGAGTGAAGCAGCGGAATGTCTTCCGGATTGGGTGAGGTAAAGGGGTGATGCATTGCGTAATAGCGCTGCGTCTCCTCGTCCCACTCAAACAAGGGGAAGTCTACCACCCATACAGGAGCGAAGACATTCTTCGGACGCAAGTCAAGGCGGCGTCCCATTTCCAGACGCAGTTCGCAAAGTTGCTTGCGAGTCTTCATCTCCGGGCCGCTCATAATGAGAAGCATATCGCCCGGCTTTGCTTCCATACGTTCAGCCCATTCTTTGATTTGCTCTTCGGTAAAGAATTTGCCTACGCTGCTCTTTATTGAGCCATCGTCAGCTATTTTTACCCAAACGAGGCCTTTGGCACCTACCTGCGGACGTTTTACGAAGTCGGTCAGTTCGTCGGTTTGCTTGCGAGTGTAGCCGGCACAGCCGGGCACACAGATGCCGACTGTGAGTTCCGCATCGTCCATCACGGAGAATCCTTTTCCTTTGACAAGGTCTGTAAGCTCTACAAACTTCATGCCGAAGCGGATATCGGGCTTGTCGGAACCATAATATTTCATGGCGTCAGCCCATGTGATGCGCGGGAAGGGCTCGGGGAAGTCTATATCTTTCACATATTTAAAAATATGCTTTACCAAACCCTCAAACATTTGGATTACGTCTTCTTGCTCCACGAAGCTCATTTCGCAGTCCACCTGAGTAAATTCGGGCTGACGGTCTGCACGGAGGTCTTCATCGCGGAAGCATTTGGCCAATTGGAAATAACGGTCGAAACCGCTTACCATGAGCAATTGTTTGAACAATTGCGGACTCTGCGGAAGAGCGTAGAACTCACCGGGGTTCATGCGTGAGGGCACGACGAAGTCACGCGCTCCTTCGGGGGTGGATTTTACAAGTATGGGAGTTTCAATCTCAAGGAAGCCGTTGGCATCGAGGTAGCGGCGTATTTCAAAAGCCATACGGTGGCGCAATTCCAGATTGGCGCGCACGCCGGGGCGGCGCAGGTCAAGATAACGATACTTCATGCGAAGGTCGTCGCCGCCATCGGTATTATCTTCAATAGTGAATGGCGGCACTTCGCTCTTGTTCAGTATTTTAAGATTAAGTGCGGTAAGCTCGACTTCGCCTGTGGGGAGGTTGGCGTTCTTGGACGAACGTTCGTCCACACGGCCTGAAATCTGCACTACATACTCTCTGCCCAGTGCGGAAGCGGCTTCGCAGAGCTCGCGGTTCACCTCATTGTTAAATACTACCTGTGTGAGTCCGTAGCGGTCTCTCACGTCTACAAATATCATGCCGCCGAGTTTGCGCACACGTTGTACCCAACCGGCTATTGTAACTTCTTCACCAACGTTGGAGAGGCGTAACTCTCCGCATGTCGTATTCCTGTACATATTTTTAATTTAGTGCATTTTTAACACGCAAAGTTAATATTTTTTTTTAACACTGTCAACCCCGGAAGTGCCTTAAAGCCGCACGATGTCGGTTGCAGTATGTAAGATATTTCAGTTAATATTTTGAAATACAATTATATAACTTTGGTGAGAGTGAATAAATTAATTTAGTGAAATATCTTTATACGAGCTTGTCACTTCTCCAATTTCCGGAGATTCGGAATCCATATCAAGAGTTTCACTTACGGACATTGACACCAGCAAAGACCGTTGCATTTCGAAGAAAACGGCGAAGATATCCGTAAGATATTTAATGCGGCTCTCCACATCTCCGCAGTATGAAATATCGGCAAATGCGTGGGCTTCTATTACCATTTCCTCGGTGTTGGGGGTAGCTACCAGTTTGCAAACGGCAAACTGAGTATTAATCCGGTTAATGCTGCGGCAAACCATATCCTGATAAAGCACTCCGGTGCAATAGATTTTCGGGAAAGAAATTCTGATAAGATGGTCGCCTATCGTTTGTGCCTGAAAGTAACCTCCCTGATATCTGAAAGTAAGCACATCATCTTGTTTTCTCACTTCCGGGTCTATGGCCCTGATGTCATCTTCAAACAGCTTGATGTTAGTCTCCGTTACAATGTCCCGCTTCTCATCTTCTTCTTCCAGTTTATACAGCTCAGACAAGTCTTGCTTATATTCGGCATGGTTCCTAAGTTCGCCGGTTTTCGCGGCACGAACGGCAAAGTACACACCCCCGGCAATGAGCAGCATGGAGAAAATAATTACGGCGGGACGCACATCCATGAGATGAGTAAGCGAGAGGACAACAAGAAATATGGTAAATGCCGCCAACAACAAGATTATCAAAATATCATTACTTTCTATTTTAGTGCGAAGAACTGTTGTTTTCATAATCATAAATCTGGCTTATATGAGATACTGCTTTACATTAAAACAATGATAGCATAATAAAGATTATGTTCCCTCCCGAAAAAAATTAAGACTTTTTTTGAGTTTCACCCGTTAATTCACTTTTTTTTGTTAATTTCGCAACATCAAATACCCAATTCTAACTAATAATCTAATATCTAATATATGAGTAAAAAACAAAATCAGAAGGTTCAAGATGTACCTCTGCCCGGAGCCGGTGCAGATGAAAATCTTGTAACCTCAACCGGAATACCCGAAAACGCATTCCGTGAACTGGCCGCCGATGAGGAATATGTGCCGGTGTTACACCCCAAAAAGCCGCAAAAGGAAGTTACGGTTTACTCCGTTGGGGTGGGTCTTATTATGGCTATTGTGTTCAGTGCCGCCGCCGCTTATCTCGGATTGAAGGTCGGTCAGGTGTTTGAGGCTGCAATCCCTATTTCGATTATCGCCGTAGGTATGAGCGGTGCGCTTAAGAAGGACAGCGCCCTCGGGCAGAATGTCATCATTCAGAGTATCGGCGCCTGCTCGGGTGTGATTGTAGCCGGTGCCATTTTTACTCTTCCGGCTCTTTATATTCTTCAAAACAAATACCCGGAAATTTCTGTCAACTTCTTCCAGATTTTCCTAAGCTCTCTGCTCGGCGGTGTGCTCGGTATTCTGTTCTTTATCCCCTTCAGACGTTATTTTGTAAAGGATATGCACGGCAAGTATCCTTTCCCTGAGGCCACTGCCACAACACAAGTGCTTATCTCAAGCAATGCATCAAAGAGTTCGGGCGGACAGGCCAAGACGCTTGTAATTGCCTCTTTGATAGGTGGTATTTACGACTATATTGTGGCTACTTTCGGCTTATGGGCTGAGACTGTTACCTCCACCGCGTCATCACTCGGCCAGACTGTTGTCGAGAAGACAAAGCTCGTGTTCTCCTGCAACACCGGCGCGGCAGTGCTCGGTTTGGGCTACATCGTAGGGTTGAAGTACGCATTTGTAATCTTTGCCGGCTCAATCTTCGTATGGTGGATTGTAATTCCCCTGCTCGGCACTTACGGCTCCGAGGCTATGACAATGATGGCTCCCGAAGAGCTGTTCAAAGACAGTGCGTTCGGCGTGCGCAACATTGGTATCGGCGGCATCGCAATGGCCGGTGTAATCGGTATTATAAAGTCATGGGGCATTATCAAAGCCGCTGTGGGTCTTGCCGGACGCGAGCTTAAAGGAAATGTTGCCACCGCCAAACCTGTACGTTGGCAAAACGATATCTCGATGAAGCACATCGTTATGTTTATCGCTTTGGCTTGCATCGCCGTTCTGCTGTTCTTTATGTTCGGCGTGATTGACACATGGTGGCAAGCAGTTGTGGCATGGGTCGTAGTTCTCATTATTGCCTTCTTGTTTACCACAGTGGCTGCCAATGCCATTGCAATCGTAGGTTCCAACCCCGTAAGCGGTATGACTCTGATGACTCTGATTATCGCTTCGGCAATCTTCGTGGGCATAGGCCTTAACGGCACTTCCGGTATTGTTGCCTCTATGGTGATAGGCGGTGTGGTATGTACTGCTCTTTCAATGGCCGGCGGTTTTGTCACTGACCTCAAGGTAGGCTACTGGCTCGGCTCCACTCCTCGCAAGCAGGAAAGCTGGAAATTCCTCGGCACACTCGTGTCGGCTGCTACTGTCGGCGGTGTGATTATGGTCTTGAATCAAGTGTACGGCTTTGAAGGCGATGATGCTCTCGTAGCCCCGCAGGCCAACGCCATGGCTGCCGTAATCGACCCTCTGATGATGGGTGGCGAAACGCCTTGGATTCTGTATATGGTAGGTGCAATACTTGCCCTTATTCTTAACTGGCTCGGAGTGCCGACTCTTGCATTCTGTCTGGGTATGTTCATCCCCTTGCAGCTAAACACCCCGATGCTTGTGGGTGGTGCCGTGTCATGGTTTGTAATGCACAGCTCCAAGAAGAAAGAAGTATGCGATGCACGTCAAGACCGCGGCACACTGATTGCTTCCGGTTTGATTGCCGGCGGTGCACTGTTCGGCGTGTTTGCCGCTCTCACCGCTTTCTTCAAGAACCCCGAAGCCACTACCGGGTTTGCCGGATTCCTTAATGCCTGCACCCCCGCCTCATTTATGGGCTCACCCGAAGCCGGCGCCACTTTCGCACAGGGTGCCGGTGTAATCATGTACGCTCTGCTTATCGTATACCTCTATTGCGATGCAAAGCGAGTGAAGAACACCAAGCTCTAAACGACATAATTGTACAATACACTTGCAGGGACGTGATTATCACGCCCCTGCGTTGTTTTTGTTTATTTGCGAAGCTTTTGCGAAAAATTTCCTTCCGGAGTGATAGCCGTGATGATGTATATTCCCGGTGTGTCAGGCAGGTCTATCATAAATGAAACACCCTCAAACCTCCCGGTTGAAATCAAGCCTCCCGATGCGCTGATTATCTGATATGTGCCTCCTTGTATGGGCACCGGCACTACACATTCAACTTTGCGGTCATTCTGATACCTTACCATAAGTTTGTCAACGGTGGGATTGCCCGATCCGATAAACGGAAATCTTGCCGATGCCGTCTGCTCAATAATATATTTAAGTCCGTCATAGGCCGAGGGCACACCAAAGAGAGAGCGGTCTGTACCATAGTCCGTATTTGAACAAACCGACATCACTTCCAGTATGTCATCGCGTGTAAGTTTCGGATTGGCTTGCAGCCAAAGGGCAATCACACCGGCTACAGCCGGAGTAGCCATGGAAGTGCCGGAATTTGCTCCATAATACCACTGACGGCCTTGTGAGTCAGTCATTGCGCACACTCTCGGCAATTTGCACTGTTCGGGTATTGACGAGATTACATCAGTACCGGAAGCCATTACGTGAGGCAGAATTGAGGGAATATCCCCATAGGAGGAGTACAAGCCGGACGCATGTACCGGGCCGTATGACTCAATGTTCGCATCATGACGCTCTCCATTCATATCTATATAATACTCCCGTTCGTTCATACCACCAACAGCTATCACATATGGCGATGTGCAATAGTCGGAGATTGACTGCTCCGGCGTGCCGCGGCTGTAGCCCTCAATCCCGAAGTTCATGAATAGCGAACCGTAATTCGCATAACCTCGCACAACAGAGCCTCCCGGAGAGTCAACGGTTATACCTATTGTATAGGGATGATTTTCATCAATCCACGAAGTTACACCGCTTATTAAGAAAGCAAGATTATCATCGGCCCCTTGTACTCTCGTGAGAGAAAGATACGATTTGTCTTTGTCTAAATAGTCCTGTAATTCAGACATTAAGGGCAAGACGTTCTCTCCTTCTGCACTGAAGTCAGCGAGTGTGAAATATGGGGAGACCCATAGCTCTTTGCGTAGGGAAGAGTTTGGATCCACTAATGTAAATGCAATGCGTAAATTGAGGTCTGTACTCACTAAGAAAGCTTCGATGGTCTCCGGCACTCCGCCCCAATTGTCTGTGGAAAAGGCGGTTCGAAAAGGGGAGGGGTCTGAAGAAAAGTCGTGGCTTATGGACACAAAGTTGCGCCCGTCGTTGCCGGCGGCGAAGCATACAATTTGTCCCGAGTCAGACAATTCATCGGCAAGAAGCTCTGTCATATGGCCGCTGCCGTCGTGCATCCCGGCACACGCGCCGAGGCTCAATGAGGCCACGCACGGCATATTGTGTGCGCGTGCATAGTCAAGGGTAGAAGTAATTCCCAATTCAATTTCATCTTCATAAATCAACTCGCCCATATCGGTCATCACAAGAGTAGCCTCCGGGGCGATACCGTAATATGGATTGCCACACATTGACCCGGCGGCGGTTCCGGCGGTGTGTGTGCCGTGACCCTCGGCCGAAATAACTATATACAGTGGGTCAACGGCATCTCCCTCCATAGGTCGGAATGTATTATACCTCAGTTCTCCGGTGCCGCTTTCAGCCATGGACTCGGTTGTGATATACAGCCCTACGCGGCTATCGCCCGTCAGTGGATTGGAAAAAGCCGGGTGGCGCGGGTCAATCCCACAGTCAGTTACGCCTATTACCACTCCTTTGCCCGTAAAAGGTATCACCTCATTTTTCCGGGCAACTCCCCGGTGAGCCTCGTCTGCCGACAATGATTGGCGACTCAAATCGTTAAAGAGCATCATCTGTCGGGGAGGGCGTGTGCGCTCGCGGCTCACACGCGGAATACGCAACGGTTCGCTGTGAGGTGTGTCTGCCAACATGGCAGTATTTGCTGACAGCATCATGCTGCATACGAGCATAAAAGTAGGGGAGTGGTACTTCTTTTTCATACTTCAAAGTTAGCGTTTTTATCTCACATTCACAATATTTTAACTTTATTTAAAAACTTTCTCCCTCCACAATGTGTTATCTTTTAGATTTTGGCACGGAAAATGTATTACACCAAGAAGAAAACAATTAAAATATAAAAAACTATGAATATCAAACCCCTTGCAGACCGTGTGCTTATTGAGCCTATGCCTGCTGAAGAAGTGACTGTTGGCGGCATCATTATCCCCGACTCCGCAAAAGAGAAACCCCTGAAAGGTACAGTAGTCGCTGCCGGCAACGGCACAAAAGACGAACCCATGATTCTCAAAGAAGGAGATAACGTACTCTATGGCAAATATGCCGGTACTGAAATTGAGTTCGAAAGCAAAAAATACCTCATCATGCGTCAAAACGATGTTCTCGCAATTTTAAAATAAAACAAATCATGGCAAAAGAAATAAAATTCAATATCAAAGCTCGCGAAGAGCTCAAAAGCGGCGTTGACCAACTGGCCGATGCAGTAAAAGTAACCCTAGGTCCCAAAGGCCGCAACGTAATCATTGAAAAGAAATTCGGCGCTCCCCACATTACCAAAGACGGTGTGACCGTAGCTCGCGAAATCGAACTTGAAAACCCGTTTGAAAACATGGGTGCACAGCTAGTGAAAGAAGTGGCTTCAAAGACAGGCGACCAGGCCGGAGACGGCACAACAACCGCCACAGTTTTGGCTCAGGCTATCGTACGCGAAGGTCTGCGCAACGTGGCCGCCGGTGCCAACCCCATGGATCTGAAACGCGGTATTGACAAAGCCGTAAGCAAAGTAATTGAAGGTATCAAAGCGCAGAGTCAGGAGGTAGGCGATGATTTCAATAAAATCGAAAACGTGGCTCGCGTATCTGCCAACAACGATGAAGAAATAGGGCGCCTCATTGCCGAAGCCATGAAGAAGGTGAAAAAAGAAGGCGTCATCACAGTAGAAGAAGCAAAAGGTACAGACACTACCGTAGACGTAGTTGAAGGTATGCAATTCGACCGTGGATACATCTCACCTTACTTCGTGACAAACACCGAGAAGATGGAATGTGAAATGGACAACCCCTACATTCTCATCTACGACAAGAAGGTTTCTAACCTCAAAGATATCCTCCCCATTCTTGAAGCCACCGCACAGTCCGGTCGCGGTTTGCTCATCATCGCAGAAGATGTAGACAACGAAGCTCTTGCCACACTCGTTGTGAACCGTCTGCGCGGCTCTCTGAAGATTTGCGCCGTTAAAGCCCCCGGTTTCGGCGACCGTCGTAAAGAAATGCTCGAAGACATAGCCATCCTCACCGGTGGCAACGTTATCTCCGAAACAAAAGGTATGCGTCTGGATCAGGCTAATGTAACAGACCTTGGCACCGCCGAGAAAGTGACTGTGAACAAAGACAATACCACAATCATCAACGGTGCCGGCGACAAGCAGGCTATCGCTGACCGCGTTGCACAAATCAAAGTGCAGATTGCCAACACCACTTCAGAATACGACAAGGAGAAACTCACAGAGCGTCTGGCCAAACTCGCCGGAGGTGTTGCCGTTCTTTATATCGGTGCACCCTCAGAGGTAGAGATGAAGGAGAAAAAAGACCGTGTAGACGATGCCCTTTCAGCAACACGCGCTGCAGTAGAAGAAGGTATCGTACCCGGTGGCGGTACAGCATATATCCGCTGTCTGTCCGCTCTGGCCGACCTCAAAGGTGACAACGCCGATGAGACTACCGGTATTGCAATAATCCGCCGCGCAATTGAAGAGCCCCTCCGCCAGATTGTAGAAAACGCCGGAGTGGAAGGCGCAGTAATTGTACAAAAAGTGAAAGAAGGTTCAGGCGACTACGGTTACAACGCACGCACTGACCAATTTGAGAACTTCTTCGCAACCGGCGTTATAGACCCCGCCAAAGTAACACGCGTAGCTCTTGAGAACGCCGCCTCAATAGCCGGAATGTTCCTCACCACCGAATGTGTAATCGCCGACAAGAAAGAAGAAAACCCCGCACCCGCAATGCCCGCACCCGGTATGGGCGGCATGGGCGGCATGATGTAAGCCACTCATACTTTGACAGTTTGACTATGAATTGCAGCCTATTACAGGCGAGTTCAAATACTTACGGACAAATCACCTCCAGAAGTGGGGGTGATTTTGTTGTCCGTTTATTGTCCCCCTTTCCCCACCCCATACTTCAATCATAGCCTTAATTCGTTAATAATCATCTTCGTAATCATATCCGTCATCATCATACTCTACTTCTTCATATTCTGCAGAGGCAGTTTGCGAAACGGCTTCTGCTTGTCCGAGTTCATAACCTTGAATAAATGCCTGTTTTATCCATTCGTCAGAATAGGCGAAAGCCGCTGTATAACAATCGTTAATGCCACTTTATGCATCGGAATAGCCAAATTGTTTGCTGGAATTAAAGGCAAGCTGAAATGCCCCGGAGCGAGTGGACGAATTGCTTGAAAAAGATTGACTGTTGACAGGGGTAGCATTTTGATTAGAGGGAGTAGGACTCTTTGAAGTATAATATTCAGAAGTTGTATCTTCCGAGGATTGAATTTTATCCGACATTGTGTCTGACTCGCCCTCATTCTTGGATGAACAAGAATATAGAGACATTGCAACAATCCCAATAACCAATGTGCGGTAAAATTTACGAATCATAAAATAATTACAAATAAGTGGCTGTTCAATTTAAATTGTCTTTCAGGAAAAGTCGGCAACAGGCTTATTGTCGGTTTCATCTATGTACACCTCAATCTCCACCGGCAAGTGATCGCTCAGTGTGAGCCATTGCCAACGGGCATGGATTTTAATGTCCGATACGAGTTCTTTGTTGGCAAGGCAGTGATCCAAATGATACGGCTTGTCAAGATGCCGGTAAAGGTAAAAGGTCGGTGTTGACTCTTTGCCCTGCTCTTCTTTGTGGTGGTAATGCCACATATCTTCAATGTCGAATGCCGTTAGGGTTTGAAGCACCATGCCGAAGCTCTTGCCCGACTTCCGTAAATGCTTGGGGTCAAGCACCACATTGCTGTTAAGGTCACCGATTATGACAGTTTCATCATCAAGACGGTTCTTGACTACTTCCACCCAGTCAAACAGTTCTTCGCAATAAGGGTCGCAAGCCCATGCACCGACAAGCGTAAACCGGTCATTCACGCGCAAGGGAATAAAATACCGCTTGTCATCGCCCGGCCAATTGAGGCGTTCCAACTTTACGTCAGGGCGTGTGGTGAGCACCATAAGTCCCTTGTAGTTATACTGCCCCGCCCAAAAAGCGTTGGCAAAGAATGCGCGGTATTCCGCATCTTTGCAAGTAGCCGGGTTTTCGCACTCCTGAATTACATACACATCGGCATCAAGCCGCAATATTTCATTATATTTCTCGCGAAACTTACTGTTCGCGTTCCATGATACAATCTTCATTAATCTCAATAGTTCAGGTTGATAATAATCTTCATATCTTTGAGACCGAAAGTGCCGAAATACCAATCATCAGGCATTGAAGTTGCTTCCGTTTTGCAGTTGATGACTTCAACGTTCACGGTTTCAACAAGTGACTATCATATATTCTAATAATAATGCAAAGGTAACAAAAGTTTTAAAATTTCACAAATCTGTGATAATTAGAGTGTGTCTAAGTAACTATTCAGTCGCCCACCGAGGCACGCCCCGGAAATAAACGAGGGTAACAT
>JAMPIK010000015.1 GCA_023662865.1 Prevotella sp. | reverse complement strand
GGCTTTGCGGTGGATGCCGCTTAGCCTATGAATAAATTTTTAACGAACTATTGATGAAACTATATACTTCTTTGCTAATTCTGCTTGCATCAACAGCTACGGCAACAGCAGATGAAATTACTGACAGCATTGCCTCAGCCCATGAGCTTGAGGAATTCGTTGTGGTAGGTGAACGTTCATGGATTGAGGGTAACAAAGCAGTGTTCCTGCCAACCAAGCAAGAGAAAAATCTCGCGACTGACCCGGCGTCTCTCATTCAGCGCATGAAAATCCCGATGCTGTTCGTAGACCAAGGGGTAATTAAAAACATGAGAGGGGATGCAGTGCCCGTCTATATTAATGGAGAGCCTGCTGATAATATTGACCTAAGCACATTTTGGGCAAAACAAACCAACCGAGTGGAATATATAGACCACCCCGCCGATCCGCATTATCGGGGAGCCTCGGCTGTTGTAAATATCATTATGCCGGAATATGAAATTGGCGGGGTGACCAAAATTTCGGCAAACCAAGAAATTCCCGGCGGCGGCAACTATGACCTTGCGTCCAAACTCGTGTATAAGAAAATGACTTACGGCCTGCTGCTTAGAGGTGCTTATGAGCGCAATCACTCCAATACTACCGTTGGCTCGGAATCATTCAATAATATTTGGTACAACGGAGAATTTTATGACAAGATTACGCGCGACTTTTCCGGTCATACTTGGACTCGCTCTCAAAACTTCAATGTGGCTCTGAACGCTCGTTATCGCACCGACAAAACTCGGTTTGTAACTACATTGGCTCTTGCAGCCAATCGCAATCCCGGCTCCGGGCAAGAAGACGCCAATATATGGACTCCCTCACTGTTTGACAACACTTCTTCCCGAACTTCAAACAATTCGCGGTCTCTTTCTCCGCAACTCACAGGCGAATTTGTTCGTGTTTTCAATCAGCATATCACCACCGTATTCAATTGGAAATATGCCTACGCACACAACAATGCCGCAACGGCTTACCGCCTTGGCGAATTGCCTGCAATCTTAAACGGCACGCGAGATGACACTCACTCCGTGGCGATTGATAATATCACAGCATATATGGTTAAGCCTACAATGGCGTTTTGGCTTAAGTTGGCTTCAAATATGGACTGGTTCTCAACGCAATACACCGGTTCTGCCGACACACGTCAACGGCAATGGCGAGGACAATCCACTGCCGCCGTATCTTTCAGATACTTAATATTGCAGCAGCTCTCCATGAGTTTTGACCCCGGAATACTCATTGATTACTGGCGACTGTACGGCGACAAGACCCACTCGGCCGTGAAGCCTACCGCATCGCTCAATCTCAATTGGGGCATCTCTTCGCGAACCTCCCTTTCCGCATTTGTGAGTTTTTTCAGCAGAGCTCCACAGGCATCTCAGTCCGGTGATGTAATAATCCGGCAAGACGAGCTCAATTGGTTGCAGGCAAATCCGTTGCTCAAAAATGAAAACAGTTGGTCTGCTTCATTGTATTTCCAATGGTTGCCAATACGATTGTTCAATATGTCGGCAAGTCTGAGTTATCACCGAGATGAAAATGAATTTATTAGCATTTATGAACAAGCTCCGGCTGATATGGGTGGGGTAATAAAGACCTATGCAAACGCCTCCCCCATGAACTCTTACCAACTGGATATGTTCCTGAATACTCGCCTGTTCAGAGAGAAAATTAACATACACCTGCAGCCGGTGTTCACTTATCAAGATGTGACCGGGGTATATGCCAAATCGCTCTTTTGGTTCAGACTGCGCACTTCCGTTTCGTATGATATGGGCAACTTCAGCCTGTCAGTATATCACAGTATGCCCCAAAAATGGATTGCCAACGGCGGCATGGAGACAAACCGAATGGCTCATCAATTCGATATAGGCGCAACTTACGGCAACGGCGACCTTTACGCAAATCTTTCCTTAAAAAACATCTTCAACACACATTATAAAAGCAGCAGCGAAACTACGGCCGATATTTACAACTTTTACCGCTCAAATTATGAAATCGGACGCTCCATACACCTGCAGCTTACCTACACATTCGGCTATGGCAAGCATATAGACCGCAACATTGAAATAGACAGCGCCGGAGAAGTAAAATCCGGCGCATTGGGCAGTAAGTAAGCTGTTACCATGAGCCGGTAGAACCGCCGCCGCCAAACGAACCGCCTCCGAACGAGCCTCCGTTGCTTCCGCCTCCAAAGCCTCCGCGACTTCCCATGCCGGCTGCCATACCTCCTATTATAATCGGAGCTGCCGAGGTAGCTATCGGTATATCGTATGGACGATTTACACGATAGGCGCAATGTTTGCATTCATACACCATAACGCCGATTCCTTTACGCGATGTGGTAGCCGGGCGTTCCACTCGGCGATATAGCAAATGCATGGCTTTTGTATTGCAGTTCGGACACATGGTGTATTGAGTGTTCAACATCGGGAAGGGGAATATCTCTGAGGCATGACATTTCGGACACAGCCACACGTCATAGTCTACTGAGCCGAGCTGTTCCTCTTTGTCTTGCGCGGCGGTGAGATATTTATTGTCTTCATCTTCGGGCAGTTTATTCATTTTGGTGCCACACACATCGCACTTGCGCGGCTTATTGCGGTAATGATGCGCACACGCCCGGCGTATCAATACGGCCGGCAGTACCAGACCCAAAGTTATGACGCACATCACCACGTCCATTACCACAGACTCCCCCTCGTATAGCTCGAGAGCCTTCTCATAGTCTGATTTCCCACGCAGACGCCAAAGCTTCTTGCAGGTATATGAATAGTACCAAAGAGTGCCGATTAGGGGTATCAACATAAAGTACCAGAAGTTTACCGGCGAGGCCGAAGATTTGGGAGTTTGAGCGGAGCGAATTTCAGCCGCCGCTTCCGGGTCGGTCAATACCGTGTATATCTTGTCGGTCACATCATAGACGGCATCATCTATATCGCCGGTTTTCATCGGCGGTACAATCACATCGGTAATCAAGCGTTTGCAGGCCACATCGGTAAAGATTCCTTCCAGACCCTGACCGGGATGAACGCGCACTTGGTGTGTGTTCATATCAAAGAGAATGAGCATACCGTTGTCCTTGTCGGCCTTACCAATCCCCCATTTAGTAGCCAAACGCTGTGTGAAATCGAAAATGTCGGCATCGCCGATACTCGGCAATATCACAACCGCCACCTCGGCCGAGGTACTGTCTGAAAGCTCCTTTAGACGCGCATTGGCGCGGTCGCGAGCTCCCGAACTCATAAAGGAAGCCGGGTCGCTGATATATTGGTTCTCATCTTGCAAATGCACATTTGGCACATCTGCGGTCGTATAAATCTTGGCAGCATTGTCTGCCAAAACCGACAGACAAGACATTATAATTAATATTAGTGACAGATATTTTTTCATACTTATAGTTAAACAGCCGGGAGGCTTGAACCGTTCAGTTTTCGGAATAAATCAAGGGCATATACATCGGTCATCGCGCTGATGTGGTCCAAGACACTTTGTATACGTCCGTAAAGTGTGGGGGCATTGGTATCGTATTGCGATGGCACTTTAAGCAGAAGCAGGCGTGAGGCATAATCCTCCTGACGCGTTACGGCCTCTATGAGTCTTTGCAGCAGATAGTTGATAATACGATGTCCGGCCAATTCCACGTCTACCACCTCCGGGGCCGCATATATATGAGCATACGCTGCTTTCGAGCACTCGCTGTAAGCTCCGGCTATCCGGCTGTCGGCAAGGTTGGATATGAGCGAGCCGGTGAGTCGGCCTCGCAATATGTTCTCCTCATTCCTAAGAAACGTATCGGCACAGCTTTCGGTGAGTATGCCGATAGCCGTAGAGCGCAGGTAGGCCACTTGCTCATTAGGGTCGGTTACCCGGCTAAGCGTGGCATGCATGCGAGGTAAGTCTTGTGGTTTGACAAAAGCCATTAACAGAGAAAGAGTGTCTTCATGAGAAAGGATTTTCAACTTATGGGCATCTTCAATATCCATTATCTGATAACAGATATCGTCGGCGGCTTCTACAATATACACCAAAGGGTGACGCATAAAGCGTGTACTCTCGGCATTAAGAGCCGGGATACCCAACTCGGCGGCTATCTTGCGGTATGTGGGCAACTCGGAAGTAAAAAAGCCGAACTTGCCGGATCCGGAGGCCTGCCCGGAGTCGTATGGATATTTTACAATCGAAGCCAACGCAGAGTAAGTCATTGCAAATCCACCCGGACGTCGCCCGGCAAACTGATGAGTGAGCAAACGCAGTGAGTTGGCATTACCTTCAAAATGTGTAAAGTCGTTCCACTCACTCGGGGTTAGCATATCTTTCAGCCAACGGCCTTCCCGCTCACTAAAGAAGGTGGATATAGCCTTTTCACCGGAATGGCCGAACGGCGGATTTCCCATATCGTGACACAGGCAAGCGGTGGCTGTGATGTCGCCGACATGATGAAACAGCGAGGCCCATGACTCTCCCTGATATTTATTGCGGAGCACATCGGCCACGGTGTTGGCCATACTCCTGCCCACCGAGCTTACTTCCAAGCTGTGTGTCAGGCGATTATGAACGAAGATATGTCCGGGCAACGGGAACACCTGTGTCTTATTCTGGAGTCGCCGAAAAGGCGAAGAAAAAATCATGCGGTCGTAATCGCGCTGAAAGTCAGAGCGCGAACGCGATTTCGGGTCATGGTATTCTTCAAGTCCCAACCGCTTGCCCGTGATGAGCTTCTCCCACGTCATTTGCTTCAGATATGATAGTTTGTTTGTCATAAGTACCACAAAATTAACATTTTCTTTTATAACAGCCAAAAAGAAAAAGAGCCGAGGCCTCACGGCTTTCGACTCCTTTACAAGCACTACTACTAATCGACTGTTAGGAGAGAGTGCCATCAACACACATAATAAATTTTCATTTTTTAACTTGTGCCGCGGCGGGCAGTCAAACCCACCACGGCCGGATAGAGTAATTATCAGTGTTTAACTATCAATTTGCGCACGGCTCTCTTGCCGCCGGCATCTTGCAGTTTTACGATATAATTGCCGGCTGAAAGATCGGAAACATCAAGGGTTTGAGCTCCGGTCAGATTCTTGGCTGTCAATACGATACGACCGTCCATAGCACAGATTGTTACATCGTATTCGTATGCATTGGCATTTACCTTGACATAGCTGTCGGCCGGGTTCGGATAAACCGCCACCCCTTCAAGTTCGGCAGTTGTTAAGCCGAGAGGCTTGTCGGTCATGCTCACCGGAATGCTTACCCATTCATGGCGGCCACGCTGGCTTGCATGAGCTATCAGCGAGAGTTGCTCATCAGCCTTTGCGCTACAGCTTACCGTACTTCCGATAAGGCTAAGTCTATCATCTTCGGTCTCAATGGCGTAAGTCACAGTACCCTCTTCGGTATCAAACGAGAAGAACGGTGCGAGTTCAAAGCTGTCGGTCGGCTCTTCTTCATTCACCTTGAGGATTACGGCTTCACCCCCTTTTACCGGGCGTGAGGCTCCGACATTGTCGATGCAGACGTAGGCCGGAGTGGTCATGCCGCCGGTGTTGTTGCGAGTTGAAGTCATATTCCATTCCAGAGCTACCACATTGCCGAGCGGCGAAAGGTCTACCCATTGCCATGTATCGAGATACCAACGATCTTTTTCATTTGCATCGCGGTAATCCGCCAACGGAATATCGAGTGTTGTTTCGCCGCCGTCGGCTGCAATACCTTTCAGGTTGAGTATGAAATTATCACCTTCACCAAATGCGCCGGCGGTCATGCCGTCGCCGTTTTCAATGGCGTCTACTACCCATGCAGAGTTGGTAATGTACATACCGGGAATAGTTTGACCATCAACGGTGTTTGGCAGACTCATGCGTGTCTTGCCCATGAAAGGCGACACGAATACTATGCCATAGTTGGCACTGTCGTCTGCGCCGTGACCCGCAGCCGAATTCCATTGGTCGGTGACATATGAGCTGAACGAAGTGGAAGTATGGTTGGAGTATCCGAAAAATGCCCATGCGTCCCAGTCGTACATATACAGGTTGTTGAACTCAAACGAGCCGGAGAAGAATGAGCCGCTCATATAGTCTTCATCATCTGCATCACCGTTCCAGTGAGAGTCTGTCGGCAAATACAAGTCATCGAAAGTTGCAATCTTCATATCGCCGATTACACGCACTTTCGTTGACGCGGAAGCCGTGGCTCCGCGAGCGTCAGTCACCTCAACGGTGTATGTGCCGTTCACTTCCGGGGTGTAAGTATAGACAGCCGATGTTGCCACACTCTCGGCTGCGGCGTTCTTCCAATTGTATGTATAGGGCGCCGCGCCGCCGTCTACATCTACTGTAATCGCATACTCCTCGCCGGAGTTTACGGCAGTCTCTTCATCGCGGTCTATCGAGAGAATTATCTGCAAAGGCTTGGCTCCGACATTGTCGATATATACGTTGCCTTCACTTTCCAGTTCAAGGTAGGTGAAATCACCCATATCCAAAAGGTCAATATATCTCCAACCGGTCGATGCTTCAACTGTCTTGCTCTTCACTTCCTTCAAGGAATTGTCCTTTGAGGTCAGCGTCAGCACATCATCGTTCTTCACGAAGAAACCTTCAAGACCGAGGTCGGGAGCATTGAGCAGTTGGATTACGGCATACTCATCGTCCATTACGGCAGCCTTGGCATTGGGAGCCGGAGCTACACCGTCTTCAATATCCTCTACCGAGAAGCCGGTGAATGACATTGTGCCGTCAAGCAGGCGCGCATCATCTTCCGTTACTTCCTCAAATGTAGCCACGCGAGTGGGTTCGTAGGTAGTGGTGAACACATCAGAAGCAATTACTTCGGAATCCATACCGCGAAGCGAGGTGAGAACGGCATACACCTTGTAATCTGTCTTCGGAGTAAGGCCTTTCAATTCAACCGACGCGGCAACACCCTTGCGCATATTGAGAACCAAGTCCTCATTCTTCACATCTTCCGCCGAAGGAGCCGCAACTGCAGCCTCATACACGGCATAATACATTGTGCCGGTCAAGGTACTGCTCACACTTAATTCGGCAGAGTCATGTGTCACATTTTTGACAACCGGGAAGCCCTCGGCCATAGCCGGAGCAACGGTTGACTCGGCATACTCATATGCGCCGACAGTGGGTACTTCGGCACGCGGTGCGCCATAAAGGTCGGTGGTTATATATTCCACGGGAGTTGCGCTCACCAAATTGCCGGCATTGGCCGGTTCCAGCACTTCTTGCGAGAGGAATTCGGTCTGTTCAAAGAAGGAGGTGGTCATCGGTGCATAAGTACAGAAGTTATCAAAAGTCTGGTCGCCTTTCACCATACCTTCGGGAAGCTCCGGAGTGTTGTTCTTGTTCTCGCCGAGATAGCCGAACTTCTCGCCGGGTGCGTAACCGACATTGTGAGACAATGTCACGCCGTCAAGATATGAATGATTGCCGGCATATACAGCCCAACCCGGAGTGTCAAGTTGCAGAATATTGTTCATGATGCGAGAGCCCGTGGCTTTGTCGGCAAAGTAAATGCCGGTGACACGGTTACCCTCCGTATTCTCGGCTGCCAAGCGGATTGTGTTGTTGACAATTTCTACATTCGGAATGGCATTGTTGATACGGATTGCCGTTGCGCTTGACCCGGGTGTCTCGGTCATATTGATTTCATTGTTGTAGACACGGCGTGTGCCGTCTTTCACCTTGTCAATGTTGTAGATTCGCATATAGATTGCCACGGGACTCGGAGTGTACTTGCCGTTGCAAGCCTTGAAGCGCATCACATTACCATGCACGGAAGTATTGCCTCCGAATTCGTTCAAATCCATTGCATAAGGAGATGAAGCTGTTTCGCCTTCAATGAGAATGTCGTTGCCGGCTATTTCAGCGTCTTCCTCGTTGGCTACATATATGGCCTTGCTGCCCTGATTGCGGAACACATTGTTGAGTACACGGCCGCCGTGTTGTTTGGGCAAAGCCATGGTAGACTGGCCGGTGAGCCCCATGCCTATGTATGCACCGTCAAACAAACAGTTCTGCACTGTGGAATAGTTGTTGTTGCGATTGGCCTCATCGCTCTTCACATACATGTACACGAGATATGCGCCGTTGGCAGTGTCAGTGCTTTTCGCCATGCGGAACACGCAGTTATCCAATGTGATATGCTCGCTCTTGTTGCGGAGGAACACCAGAGAGGGGAAGGTGTTGTCTGTCGTGGTGACGGTCACATTCTCCAACGTACACCAGTCAATACCATCGAAGGTAAACACACCGTAACGCTTGTCATAATTTGAGCTGCCGGGATTGGTGTATTTGTTGAAGCTGATTGTGACATTGTCGCGGTTGCCGCTCTTGGAGCGGAATGTGACTGTGTTCTGTTCGGAAGAGCCGATTACTTCCGGCACGCTTACCAACTCATTGTAATTGCCGTCTTCAAGCTCGAATACTACCGGGCCGTCAATACCCTCTGCCATAGCTTCCACAGCCTCCTTGATAGTGCGGAAATCCTGCTCGCCGCTGGTACCCACAGAGTATGTGCCGTGCATACCGTCTTGAACGGTAACAAGCACTTTCTTCTCATCGGGTGCGGTGAATCTGTTTCCGTTGGAGACGAGGTCTACCAATTGAGCCTGCACTTTGGAATCGTTGGCCGCATCGGTCGCAATGTCGTAAGTATACCAGAAATAGTAAGTACCGGCTTCGGAGAAACTCTCACTTCCCTCTATTGAGTAAGGAGTTTCGGTTGCTGTACCAAACAGATTGGAAGTATCGAAGACCTCGGTTGTACCGGTGCAATAAACCTTTGCTGCAGTGATTGCGGCTGCTTCGCTTTCAAGAGCGGAGAAATTGAATTTGCTTATAGTGGCCGCATCTTTTTCGCCGGCTACTCTTACGGCTATCTTGAATATCTGATTGTCGCCGGAACCTCGGAGCATCTTTGTGTCGTTGACGGGTGTAACCTCAACGCTCTTCACTGCCATGGGCTGCGGCACAAATGATTCTACAAGTATTTCCCACCCATCATTATAGTTGTATTTGGGTTCGAACTTAACAGTCAAAGCGCCGTCAGCGGAATGTGAAATTATGGGAGCTACCTTGTCGGGTGTCTGAGAACTTGAAAGAGTCTGAATCGGTTTGCTGTCTTCGGTGATTGTTGCACCTTCATACACATAGAAGTAGTCGTTGTAGCGAGTATAGAACTCTTGAATGGTCATGCGTATCACCTCTCCCTCATGAGCTGGCACGAAAGTCATGGTGCCGGAAGTCTCCTTAGAGTATTTATTATCCGGACCTCCATCGTCATAGAACAAGAGCGAGCCGTCAACTACAACCTGTCGGCCGCTGCCGTCAAAGTAAATGATGTTCTTTGTAGAGGCGTTGCCCTCGGGATCGGCATCGGCTACTTCAACCGCTTTGTCTCGGATTTTCAGCTCGGTAACCGCTGCGTCAATCTTGACGTCGCTTGCCACCGGCTCCTTAATGTCGTAGGCAATCCAGTAAAAAGATGTCTTCTCCGGCATTGAGTATGTGGTAGCCGGGGTGAGTGTTACGGTTTTGCCTTCAACATCGGCTTCCGCGAGTTTCAACGGATTGACAAATTCACTTGCAATGCCGGTAGCATACAACTTGGCTTTGGCAACTGCCGGGTAGCCGTCTTTCAAATCAATAGTTACACTGTTGAGTGCAAGCGGATTCTTGTCGCCGACGGTGGTGGCTTCAATGGAAAGAATCGGGAAGTCAGTTGCCGCCGGACGCGCATTGCCGCCGTTGTTCTGCTGAATGGCTTTCGCGCTGACAAAGGTCATTGGTACAGACTCATATTCACGCACCTCGGCTTCAAAACCGTAACCGGAAGTGCCGTCAAGCGGCGAATTGAACAATACGGTCAAAGCGCCGTCGGCATTTGTCGGACGCAATGTACGCTGCGGCCCGATCTCAAAATCAGCGGAAGTAGCCTCCCAGATTACGGGAGAATTGATGTCCTTGCCGTCAAACACCTTGAATGTCGGTGTGCCGGCATAGCTGCTTGAACGCAGTTTGAATTTTGTAAACTCAAGCTCGACAATCTTTCCGCCATTACCGGGTACAAAAGTTGTCACTTGATTGCCGGAAGTCTTGTCGTATCCGTAGGATGCATATATGGATTTCTTATTCCGGAATTTCCAAGTGCCGTAAACGGCTTTGGTTACGATTGCATCATCAGAGTATGCAATATTTTCAATTATGCGGCTTCCTTCGGGTGAACCGTTTTCTACCGTATAATCAGAATTGACGGCAATGAGTGAGGCATCGAGTGTCTCGCCGTTGAGTGCGGAAGCCGCCGGGGTATAGGAGAGCAGGAAGTAGTTGTCGCGCTCTTGAAGTGTCTGCGGCTCTGTCAGGGCAATTGTGAAGGACTCACCCGGATTGGCCGTTTCGCCAACGAGAGTGCCGGAAGCGGCGTTGTCTTTGCCAAGCCAATAGAGCGTAGCTTTTTCTACTTGTGCTGTTGAGGTATTGTTGAATTTCATACTGCTCACCTTATAAGGGGTGAGTGTGCCGGAAGTATTGACACGCATAAGCAGCATCTCCGCCTTGGTTTTTCCGGCAGCAACGGATTCAGCTGTGGGGTGTGTCACCTCAACAGCTTCAATTTTCATGTCAGAAGGCTCAACCTCGGCTATGGTAGCTGTGAAACCGGCCTGCGGATTGGTGCCGGTGAGAGATTTCAGGTATATGGTCAATGAGCCGTCCTCAGCTAATGAAGTGATTGCTACCGGTGTGGGGTCTTTGAGCAATGTGGCGAGCAAGGCGTCATTGCTCATTTCCGAGCCGGAATATATTTTGAGAATATCGTTCTTCTCTACCGTTGAGGTGTTGAAAAGAGCCAAAGAATTGAAAGTCGCTTTTATCACTTTTCCCGCCGTTGACGGCTTGAAAGTGGCATAACCTTCAAAGTCAAGAGATATGGTTCCTTCCTCGCCTCCGTCATCGTAGAAGGCAAGCGGTGTTTCACCAATGGTATATGTAAGGGGCGATGTGCCGAGACGTGCGGAATTGTCAATTATCGCATTTCCTTCGGGGGAAATAACTTCTGCCACTCGCTGCGTCTCAGCTACTATGGTGCTGTTGAATGTCGCATCGACTGCACCGGTTGCATCGGGGTCAATGTCGGCCACAAGCCAAAAATAATTGTTTCCGCTGCGCAACTGTTGGCTGTCGGTGAATGTAAGTGTACCGGAAGATGCTTCGACTGCTTCTCCGAACATTTCACCTCGCGCTTTATTCTGCCCTTTGGAATAAAGCACTCTCACGTTTGAGAGCTTGGATAAATCCGTAGTGCCGTTGAGGGTGAACTTCAGTTCAGTGCAACTGAATGCTTCACGGCTGCCTTCTGTCTGAAGATTTACACATAATATCGGAGCACCCTTTTGGCCGCGATATATATTTTCCGCGCCGGTGGAGGCTGTGGCTGACTTCCATATCATGTCGACGGGCAGGAATTCCTCCACAGTGGCTTTCCAACCTTGCCCCTGATTGTTGCATTTTCCCCAATAAAGTACGGAAAGAGAGCCGGTGGTACTTTCTATTACTTGTCCGACTTCCGTACCGGTCAACTTGGCGATATAACCTTCCGGAAGCGGGTTGGCGTATTTTTCAAATTCAATATCTCCGTCATAGATGTAGACTGCCTGATCCATGGCAAGAATATCCAGCATGTCAAAAGATATACGAATTTGATTACCTTCTACGGAAGGTACAAACCGAGTATAACCGGCATAATAATTGGGTGGATTACCGGAAGGACCGCCCATATCATAAAAAGTCAATGAGCCGGTCACAGTCTTGTCTCCTTGTCTCCCATCCTTCTTGGGCATTGTGTATTCTTCCTCATCTGCATGCAATTGCAGAGGGAATACTGCTCCCAAACAAAAAATGGCTACCAGAAAACTTTGTAGTCTGTTCATGTTTTTTACCCTTAGAATTTTGATAATAAGATAATTAATAGAATTACAAAATTATCAAGCATCCTCGCAGCTCGCGGTGGCACCTTGCAAAAGAGGCGCATTGTCATGAAGTAAGTCTACAGTAATACCCTATCGAAAATATAAGATGAGGGAAAAACCGTTTACATTGCCCTAACTCCCGAAGGCCTTGCGGATACTTGGCGTGCCAAAGCGGACACGCACACACAAACGGCAGGTCTTCTGGCTTGTCTGCGGGGCTGTTTGGAAGCTTGCCTTCCCGAGGTTGAGCGCCTCAGTGGCTTAATTTGCTTTCCTCCCCTGTTTCGAATTATCAAAACAAGACTTACAGCAGCGGGAACTGCATCCGACTTTCACGGATTTCCCTGTTCACCCTCGCACATAAATTGCATGGGCTACTAACCGTATTGCGCTGCAAAATTACAAACTTTTTCCAAACCGACAAAAAACTTAAAGATTTTAATTTAGGAGACAAATACCCAAAGTCTTTAAGATCGGGAGCCGGACAAAAAAAGAGCAACCGGAAACCGAAGTTACCATGTTGCTCTTTCCTCTCTCCTCGGCGGTGCGGACGGGACTCGAACCCGCGACCCCATGCGTGACAGGCATGTATTCTAACCAGCTGAACTACCGCACCATTTTGGATTTCGTTGCTTATCGGTTTTTTTGAAGCTCTCTTGCTTCCCGATTGCGAGTGCAAAGTTAGTACCTTTTTTCATACCCGCCAAATATTTTGACGATATTTTTTTGAAAATTTTTCTACTTTTTGTTTAAAACATTAAATACCAATATCTTATGATATGAAAAATTTTTACGGTTTGAACTGTTCTTTTCGCCCGATGTTATAAATGGAAAGAACAATAATGAGTCTGTACCGACAATATATTCGTCCATGGTTGCAACATTGGTCGGTTGATGACGGCACGTGGAGCAAAACTCGCATGACAATTCATGCGCGTATTCTGCTTGTATGCCTTATTACCGGGTTGTTTGCCGGTGTCGGTGCTTGGTTGCTTAAACTGTGCATCTCGCAAATCGGAAAGTTGGCAATGTATCCGATAACCAACGGCCAACACACATGGATTTTTATATTCATACCCTTGGCGGGCCTTCTCATAAGCGGGGTATTGCAGCGGAGGGTATTCAAGCGTTACGTAAACAGAGGCACGGAGCGGCTGCGCCGGGCATTGAGAGTAAAAAATTACAAAATGCCTCACCAACTCATATATCAGCCGCTCATAGGGTGTGCTTTCACAATAGGATTGGGAGGCTCTGCCGGAGCGGAAGGACCGATTGCATACGCCGGAGCGGCCATTGGCAGTAATGCCGCACGCTTCTTTCGCCTGGATCGTTCTTATGTGCGGCTCATGGTAGGTATGGGAGCGGCAGCCGGCATCGCGGCTATTTTCAAAGCTCCGTTAGGAGGAGTGTTCTTTGCTCTCGAAGTTTTAGGCATGAGTTTCACGACAGCCGGAATTTTAGGGATTACCGCCTGCTGCCTGATGAGCGCCACATCGGCTTTCGTACTCTCAGACATGAGTCCGGAGCTTTCATGGACTACATCGGCTTTCGACTATTCCCAAATTTGGTGGCTTATTCCGATTGGCCTTTTATTAGGGTTATATTGCAAATGGTATCACTTCAGCGGCTTGGCTCTTCGCTCCGCTTGTCTGAAGATAAAGAAGGCTTGGCTGCGCAACATAGTCGGAGGTCTCTTCATCGGGCTTCTCGTCTACTATATGCCGGCCCTTTATGGTGAGGGTTATGGTGCATTGGCCAATGTGCTTAATAGTGACGCCGCACAGCTCCTGAACAACAGTGCATTGCAAAATGTCGATACTTCATTGGCAATTCCGGCAATGCTCGGCCTGATTATTTTGGTAAAAGGAGGGGCAGTGTTTACCACCAACAATGCCGGAGGTGTGTCCGGCTCTTTTGCACCCACCTTGTTTGCCGGAGGCTTGGCGGGTATGCTCTTTGCCATGGGTGCACATATGTTGGGCTGCACACTCGCTCCGGAACAGATTGCATATGTCTGTATGGCCGGGGGCATGGCCGGCATAGTCCGGGCTCCGCTGATGGCCACATTCATCACTGTTGAGGTGAGCGGCACATATTCACTCCTGCTGCCCGTCTGCCTTGTGGCGTTTATATCTTACTGGATTGCCGCCGGCTCCTCGGCTTGGAAGAAACACAAACCGTTTGTCACCCACAGTTAAACCTCAGTTAAATAAATTTGTCAAATTATACAAAACAATAAAATTAACAGTTATGAAGAAATTTCTTTTGGCGATTATGCTAATGGCCGGTATCGGACTTTCTGCGTCCGCTCGCGACCGATATACTCATGATGTGAATGTGCTGCCCGCTGCAGCCCGCACTGTATTGAAGAACAACTTCAAGGGAGATGTCAGTGTGATAAAAGTAGACAAAGACTTTGGCCGGGTAAGCGAATACGAGGTAATCCTCACCGATGGCAGCGAGGTGACTTTCGACCGTTCCGGCAATTGGAAAGACATTGAGAGCTCAATGAAAAGCTCCGTACCTGACAAGATGGTGCCGCAGGCCATTCGCGACTGGGTAAAACAGAACCAGAAGGGTGCGCGAATTGTGGGTATCGAGAAGAAGCGCAACGGCTACGAAATTGAACTCAGCAACGGTATCGATGCCGAATTCAACTCCGCCGGTCGTTTCCTCCGCTACGATTAAACGGGGTCTTTCCAGACTCCTTCGGCTTTGAGCAGAGCCACGAGCCGCTCAATTGCCTGCTCTTGCGGAATGTTCTTTTCGACACATTCCTTGCCTTTATACAGACTGATTTTGCCGACTGCCGCTCCCACATAGCCGTAGTCGGCATCTGCCATTTCGCCCGGGCCGTTCACTATACAACCCATTACACCTAGTCGCAGACCGGGTATATGCGAAGTGGCCGCCTTTACTTTGGCCAATGTGCCGTGGAGGTCAAACATAGTGCGCCCGCACCCCGGACAAGCAATATACTCCGTGCGACTAAATCGCAACCGACAGGCTTGCAATATTATAAGTTCGGTATCGGCCATATCATAGGGAGCAACTATATGAATGCCCGAGCCATAGCCGTTCATAAGCACAGGTCCGAGGTCGGCGGCCGCTTTTAGTTGGGTATCTTCAAGTGAGCTGTCAGAATATTCCACTTCAAGGATAATCGGATTCTTACCGCCGATAGCAACAAAACGGTCTATCCATGATTGCATGGCTCCCGGTATGTTGGCCGAGGCTGATTTCAGCACTATCGGCTTTTCATCCGCGAAAAGTGTCGGTTCTTCTTCTGTCGTGACTCGATGCCAAGCATCTTGAATTTCAATGCTTTGCCCGGCAAGCGACACAACACCGTCAAAATAAGGGGAGGCAAATTTGCGCGCCGGAAATTCAGCCGTTCTCTCCGGCTCGATATTTATGGCTTCGCGGCGAGAATACACATAGTCTACAAGAGCTTTCGCCACCGGTATCTCCGCCTCTGGCGCTTCGCTCAGCGACACGCGAACCGTGTCTCCCAACCCTTCCGCCAAGAGAGTACCGATACCCACAGCGCTCTTAATGCGCGCCTCCTGTCCATCGCCGGCCTCGGTCACTCCCAAGTGCAGCGGATAGTCCATACCTCTCTCGTCCATCGCCGCCACCAATGTACGCACGGCCTCAACCATTACTACCGGGTTTGACGATTTCATCGATATTACGACATTGTCAAATCCGGCGTCTTTACAAATTTGCAGATACTCTATCGCGCTTTGGGTCATGCCGACCGGGGAGTCGCCGTATCGGCTCATGATGCGGTCGGAGAGCGACCCGTGGTTTATACCCAAACGTATCGCCGTGTCGTTTTCGCGGCATACATTCAGGAAAGGCAGCAAGATTTCGCGTATGCGCTCAAGCTCGGAGGCATATTCCTCATCGGTAAAAGTAAGCTTCTTGAATGTGCGAGCCGCATCGGCGAAGTTGCCCGGATTGATACGCACCTTTTCGCAATTGAGCGCGGCTGTAAAAGCGGCATTGCGATTAAAGTGCACATCGGCCACTATCGGAGTGTCAATACCCTTGGCACGCAGTTGCTCCCGAACTCGGCCTATTGCTTGTGCCTCTCTCTCTCCTTGAGTAGTGAGGCGCACCAATTCGCCGCCGGCGCTGATTATACGCTCGGCTTGTGCCTCCGATGCCTCCACATCGTTTGTGTCGGTATCGGTCATACTTTGTACGCGAATAGGGGCTTCACCCCCTATTTCAACAGTGCCGACACGCACCGGGCGAGTGGCGCGGCGCTGATAGTTGTATCTGTTCATCTGCCAAGAAAAGATTAGTTGGTCTTAAACTTGTAATTCAGTTTATGAAGCTCTTCGTTTGCTTTTACAATCTTTTGAGCGAGACCCGCTTTCCATTTTGCGAAACGCTCACGCAGGTCGGAATCCGAAAGAGCCAGTATTTCCGCAGCAAGCACTGCGGCATTTTGCGCTCCGTTCACACCGACAGTTGCCACAGGTATGCCGGGAGGCATCTGCACGATTGAGAGCAGGGAGTCAAGCCCGTCAAACGATGAGCGTATCGGCACACCGATTACCGGGAGGGTGGTGAGCGCGGCAATCACACCGCCGAGATGTGCGGCCATACCGGCAGCGGCTATTATCACCTTGATGCCGCGACCCTCGGCTTCGCGCGCGAAAATATCTACTTCTGCCGGTGTGCGGTGGGCAGACAGGGCGTTTACTTCAAAGGGTATTCCCATTTCATCGAAGAAGGCGCAAGCCTTCTCCATTACGGGCAAGTCGGAAGTGCTGCCCATGATTACACTTACAAGTGGTTGCATATTATTTAAACTATTTTTTTATCAATGAATTGAAGCGTGCCGGAACGGGCAACTCAAAGCGCATATCTTTCCGGGTAATCGGGTGTACAAAGCGCAGAGTGCGTGCATGGAGGGCAAGGCGATGTATGGGGCTGGATACGGCGCCGTATTTGCGGTCGCCGACGATGGGGTGTCCCATGTCATGCGCATGCACTCGGATTTGATTTTTACGCCCGGTGTCCAACGAAAATTCCACGAGCGAATAACCGCCTCCTCTGCCGAGCACGCGATACAGGGTTTGAGCAAGTTGCCCTTTCCCTTTTTCATGAGTGGAATACACTTCAAATTGCCGCGTTTCATCAAGATAGGAGCGCACAGCCCCGGAGTCTTCTTCAAGCACACCTTCCAACACAGCCACATACCGGCGCTCGAGCACCATATTGTTCCAATTATGCTGCATTGCTTCTTTGGCCTTCGGTGTCTTGGCAAACATCATCAGTCCGGAAGTGTCGCGATCCAGTCGGTGTACTATAAAAATCTTGTTCAGCGGATTTTGTTTCTTTACATAATCTTTCAGCACACTGTAAGCCGTGACATCTCGCTTTGCGGAGGGTGTACCCATGGAGAGCAATCCGTAACCCTTGTTTATAACAATGATGTCATCATCTTCATACACTAACTTGATGCGCGGATGCGAGAATGAGACAAAGGGTCGGGCAAGGTTCACAAGCACTTCCGCGCCGGGAGCCACCGGGGTGTCATGCCGCACATCGGCAATCCCCTCAATGCGTATATGCCCGTATTTGAGCAATGACTTAATTCGGGTGCGGGAAATTTGTCGTAATTCAGTTTGCAAGAACGGCAAAAGGGCGACTGCCTCTTCGCCTTTGTTATATAATTGTACAATACGGTCAAGCGCCGCACCGCCTCTCTTTTGTGAATTCATATTCTCTTCGTTTAAGCCGCAAAATTACAAAAAAAGTCGCTGACTCAGTGAGCCGGCGACTTTTTTTCGTATTCATTCAGTGAATTATTTCACAACTTTCAGGGTGGCGGTAGTGCCATCGGTGTAAGTTATTACCTTCACGAAGACGCCGAAGCCGGGAGCCTCTACTTGGCAACCGTTAAGGTTATAGTATTTAACACCGGCAATTTCTTTGTCGGATGCTACCTCGTCAATTCCGGAAACGTTCATCTCTACAAGTTTCGAGCTTGCCTTAATGTCACCGTCCTTAATGTTGAAAAGCTGCACGCCGAGCTTCTTGCCCTCCGGCTCGAAATACAAGTAGATTTGACGCTGGTCACCATAGCTTATAAAGTCGTAGCCTTCAGTGAAGTTGTAAGGAATATAACCTACTTCCTGACCGAGCTTGATATACGAGTCAGGAGTAAAGATGTAGGGTTCACCGTCTACATACATTACATAATACAATGATTTTGTGTCAAGAAGTTTACCGTCTACATTCACGTTAGGCACTGTGAATTGGAAGTAGAGGGCTCCGGCTCTGTCTTTTTCACATTTCAAATCATACGGATCGGCGGGAGTCAAATCTACGTCCGCGCCAAGACTTGTGATTACGGGTTTGAAGTAAGCAACAAAGTAATGTTCCGCACCGGGAGCGTAAAGTATCGCTTGCTTGGGAGCGGTCAGGGTGCCGGCATTGCGATTGTAGATAAAGAGAAGACCATCGGAAGGAGCATAGCCGCCGAGCTCGTCATCTACCGCACTGTACAGATATGTATAAGTGAAATTGTAATCGTCATAACCGAGATACTGACCTGCGGGTACGAAGTAAGTGTCATAGTCGCCTTGAGCTTCGTATGTACCCTTTACCCAAGCATCGGGCAATGACGGGAACAAGCCTTGTATATATACTTCCTTGTTATCGTTGTAAAATCCGACATTTACATAGTGACCTTTATTCTCATTATCTTCATTTACATAAGTATAAGCCATCTGCTCGACAGCCATATCAGTCGGAGGCACTACTCCTTCTTCCTCAAACGGTGTCCATGTGCAGGAAATTTCTGCCGGGGCAAGCCATTTCAGAGTTTGAGAGTTCATCAACCCGTAGATGACACTGTCATCTTTTTCGGGGTTGAAAGTATATGTACCGTCTTCATTAATATGAATTACGAGTTTGTTCTCGATAGCGGGAAGTCCGGCCTCTTTTGCCAAATCCGTATTTGCCGGCACATAAGATGTGAAGGTAGAGCCTTTTGAGTTCTTTTGAAGAAGTGTGAGGATATAATCTCCACCCATGCCGTATTCCTTGCTTGCCTCAAAGACATTTACCGGCAATTGGAATTCAATGGTATTGCCGACTTTTGTACCTTTGATGTAGGTTTTGGTAGTCCACTGTGAGGTGGGATTTTTCAGATAATATGAACCGTCATTGGCAATTACCAATTCAGCTGCGGCACCCTCGTAAGTTGTTTTTGCGGGCACTTGCCATTCAAGTTTATATGCCTCACCGCTTTGAGAAAGTCGGATTACGGTACCTTCGGGAGCGTTATATATAGGAGTGCCGAACTCGGACTCCTCATTTTCCCGGACGTCCTGACTGTTTTCATGATTTCTGATATCCTGAACGGTCCGGCGCACGTTTGTGCTCTCCACTTTCTTGAGCGAAGCGGCTCCCTCTATTTGCTTCGGCAATATGTCTGCCGTTGCTGCGCAGGGAACAAGTATCATAGCGGCAGCCGCCAAGTTGTAAATTTTCCTCATAATTGTATAGATATTTTTGTTTTATTTTTTACTTTGGTTAGTTTCAGTTACAAGACCGGAACAAGCAATCTCACTTACAATGATTTACAAATTCAACGTTGCAAAGTTAATACGTTTTTTCGGTTATTGCAAGATAAATGAGTGTTTTTTACATTTTTTTAGATAAATAACCATAACCTCCGCAATGCCATTTGTGAACTCCGTTTGCAAGTTTCGCAAAAAATTCCTACCTTTGCGCTTTAATATCGGCGTTGACTTCTTGTTTATCGCTCATCATAAAACGAACTAATTAATTATCGTTGTGGATACTAAATACATATTCGTAACCGGCGGTGTGGTTTCCTCCCTCGGTAAAGGCATAATCTCTTCTTCCCTTGCACGGCTGTTGTTGAGCCGCGGCTACAAGGTTACAATTCAAAAGTTTGACCCATACATTAACATTGACCCGGGTACGCTCAACCCTTACGAGCACGGCGAATGTTATGTGACCGGCGATGGCCACGAGGCCGACCTTGACCTCGGACACTATGAGCGCTTCACCGATGCACACACTTCGCGCGCAAACAATGTGACTACCGGGCGCATCTATCAAAGTGTGATTGACAAAGAGCGTCGCGGTGACTATCTGGGGAAAACGGTGCAAATCATTCCTCATATCACCGATGAGATTAAGCGCAATGTAAAGCTACTCGGCAATACCGGTAAATATGATTTCGTAATCACCGAGATAGGCGGCACTGTAGGCGACATTGAGTCTACCCCCTATCTTGAAGCGGTGCGCCAGTTACGCTGGGAGCTCGGCAACAATGCCTTGTGTATCCACCTCACTTATGTACCCTACCTGAGAGCGGCCAAAGAGCTGAAAACCAAGCCGACACAGCACTCAGTAAAGATGCTGCAACAGGTTGGTATTCAGCCCGATATACTTGTACTGCGCACCGAAAAAGATGTTCCGGTCGGCATGCGTCGCAAAGTGGCTCAATTCTGCAATGTAGCTCCCGAAGCGGTAATACAGAGCATTGACGTGCCCACAATTTATCAAGTGCCACTCACAATGCACGCCCAGCACCTTGATGAAATCGTGCTCAAGAAAATGGGTATCGAGCCGGCGGGCGAGCCGGATCTTACCGCTTGGAACAATTTCCTTGACAAAATAAGCAATGCCGAAAAGCAGGTAACTATCGGCCTTGTAGGCAAATACGTGGAGCTGCAAGACGCTTATAAGTCAATCAACGAAAGTCTCTTTCAGGCTGCCACTTACCTTGACCGCAAGCTCAATCTCGTATATGTTCACTCGGAAAAGCTCACCGATGCCAACGTGGAAGAGAAGCTCAAAGATATGGACGGCGTAATAATCGCCCCGGGCTTCGGTCAGCGTGGCATCGAAGGCAAGTTCGTTGCCTTGAAATGGTGCAGAGAGCATGACGTGCCCACCTTCGGTATATGCCTGGGTATGCAGTGTATGGTTATAGAGTTTGCCCGCAACGTGATGGGGCTTGAAGATGCCAATTCCACTGAAATGGATACCAAGACTCCCCACAACGTAATCGACCTCATGGAGGAGCAAAAGAGCATATCCAACATGGGCGGAACAATGCGTTTGGGTGCATACGATTGCGAACTTCGCCCCGGCTCTAAAGCGGCCAAAGCCTATGGCGCAGAGCTGGTTAGCGAACGCCACCGCCACCGCTTCGAGTTCAACGATGAATACCGCGAGCAGTTTGAAAAGGCCGGAATGGCCTGCGTGGGCGAGAACCCTCACACTCACCTCGTGGAGGTAGTGGAACTGCCCGAGAAACGCTGGTATGTCGGCACACAGTATCACCCCGAATACCAAAGCACCGTACTTCACCCCAACCCACTGTTCATTGACTTTGTAAAAGCCGCAATTGCTTACGGCGAAGAAAAGAAATAATCGCAGAAAATGGATAAGAACACTATCAGAGGCCTCGTATTGATTGGCCTGGTTTTCATAGTATTCATGTGGATTAACTCCGGCAAGCAGCCGGAGCAGACACAAACCCCGGCACAAGAAAAAGCAGAAAGCAACGCTACCGAGCAGGCGCAAACAGTGGCCGCCGACTTGCTCACGGAAAAGGAAGTGGCAGACATTCGTCAGGCAATCACCGAATACGGTCAGACAGCTCCCGACGGTTCTCGCCATTTGCAAGGCACTGACTATGACCTGTGTTTGGCAGCCGACACTCTCTCCGGCTTCGTAACCGTAGGCAACACGCAAGTGCCGGTGGCCGGACTCATAACCGCCGACGACACTTTCACTCCGGAACAGCGTTCGCAGGCTGTGAAGAGAGCGACTTCCGTTCAGACAGCCGCTTATCAATACGGTCCGTTCAGCCGCTTCACCTCCGGCACAGCACAAACAGCCAAGCTCGAAAACGATGTTCTCGCTCTTGACTTTACTTCGCAGGGCGCACAAATAAGCCGTGCCGAGCTTAAAAAGTACTTCACTCAATATGACCCGGACGAGACAAAGAAGGTTAAGAAACAAGTGGTGCTTTTTGACGGCCCCACAAACTCGCTCTCGTTCACCCTCCCCGGCTACGACGGGTTCAACACTTCCGACCTATATTTCGAGGTATTGGAATCAACCACCACCTCCGTGCTATTCGGCTTGAAGTTTGACCAAAACTCTTTTTGGGGTATACGCTACTCAATCAAGCCCGGCGAGGACTATGTAGTAAATGTTGCCGTTGAGCAGCAAGGCATGGACAAAGTACTTCATTCAAACGGGCGCACCCTCGGCATTGAATGGAACCAACTGCTGCGCCGCCAAGAGCAGGGAAAAATGTTTGAGGAAAGAAACTCGGCTCTTTATTATAAGTATGACGGCGGTGATGTGGAAGACATGAACGCCAACGGCGATGATGCGGAAGCCAAACAGAACAAGGTGCAATGGATTGCTTTCAAAAACCAGTTCTTCTCTTCTGTTCTCGTGGCAAAAACGCCTCTTGACAACGCCGACTTCACTTCCATACAGCTGAATAAAAACAACTATGGTGCAGACGCGGACACATATCTTAAATATATGTCGGCCGCAGCTTCTGTAAACAAATACGACTGGGCAGCCAAGAATCCGGTAAGCTTTGACCTGTTCCTCGGCCCCAACCTGTATCCCCTCCTCTCTGGACTCGATGACACAATTGCCTCTGGCGAAGACCTCGACATGACGCAGCTCATACCTTTGGGTTGGAGCATCTTCCGTTGGATTAATACCCTGATTATTATCCCGGTATTCAACTTCCTCGGCTCTTTCGGCTGGAATTACGGCATAATAATCCTTTTGCTCACAATCTTCATAAAGATTGTGCTCTTCCCTCTCACATACAAGAGCTACAAGAGTCAGGCCAAGATGCGCATTCTTGCCCCGGATATCAAGGCAATCAACGAGAAATACCCCGGTCAGGAGAACGCGATGGTTCGTCAGCAAAAGACAATGGCACTCTACTCCAAAGCCGGTGCCAACCCCATGAGCGGCTGCCTGCCACTGTTGCTGCAAATGCCTATTCTGTTCGCAATGTTCAGCTTCTTCCCCTCATGTATAGAGCTGCGCGGACAGAGCTTCTTGTGGTGTCACGACCTCTCCGCACCCGATGCAATAATCTCATGGAACGCTCACATACCACTTGTAACTGAATACTTTGGCAACCACATCTCCCTGTTCTGTTTGCTCATGACGGTGACTAATATCTTGTACACACGCATCAATATGCAAACTCAGGGCGGCGGTGCTCCCGGCATGAAGTGGATGATGTACCTCATGCCCGTATTCTTCATGATTTTCTTCAATAACTACGCCGCCGGCCTTAGCTACTACTACTTCCTCTCATTGCTCATCACAATTGTTCAATCATGGGCAATCCGCAAATGGGTGGTAAACGAAGACGATGTACGCAAAGCCATGGCCGAGAACGCCAAGAAACCACGCAAGAAAAGCGGCTTCATGGCTCGCCTTGAAGAAGCTCAGAAACGCCAGCAGGAAATGCTCCGCCAACAGCAAGCCGCCAAAGCCAAAAACAACGGCAAAAGCCGCCGATAATAAATCGAAGACAATCAAAGCAAAGAAGGAGGCTGTTTGCCTCCTTCTTTGCTTTACCTGGCAATGGTAATCCCATTATAAAATTTATATAATTTATAAGCCTTATAAGCCTCCCCCCAATCCTCAATATCCGCGGGCTTTCCGCCGAGCCGTACTCATTGCCTCCTTGATACCGCCCTCGACAATAAACTCAGCCTCAATCTTTTTCATCACTTTGGCAAGCATGGCATCAATCTGGCGAATTTGGGTAATCATAATATTTGCAACCGTTTCATCGCTCCTCAGTCGGCATTTCTCTACAAAGGCCGTAGGTTCATCATGTTTAATACAATAAGCTCGCGCGGCCGAAGTTCGCGTATCCGTAGGTTGCCAAGTTTCAAGATTATTCTGACGCAGAAAGTCCCCGTAATCTTCAAGCAGTTCCCTTACTGACCCACGCGCTACCCCAAGCAACTTGATACACATCTCGGAAGACACCGCCCGGCCGCTGCACCCCTCAACAATATTCTGTTTGCAAGAACGCGCTGCCTGACGCATCTGATCAATAGTACGGTTGGGTTGAGTAAAAGCACGGCGTATAAACATCTCAGTGATATCGCATATTATCACAGCCTTGCGATAAACATTCCAATCACTGAAACCACCGGCCAATTTCAAGAACCCACTCATAAGTAAATTTTTATAAAATTTATAGAATTTATATAAGTTAAATATTTGAGATTGCAAATATAAGAATTTTTCCGCAAATATAAAAAAGGCCTCACCCCGAAAAGTGAAGCCTTAATTTTTTCTGATTGTGGAGATTTACTTTGCCGGGTGAGGCTGCACGTTGATAAACTTGCGGCCTTCCTTGCCGGTGGTAAATGTTACTACACCATCAATGAGAGCGAACAGTGTGTGGTCTTTGCCCATACCTACGTTCAGACCCGGGTGGTGTTGTGTGCCACGCTGACGTTTGATGATGTTACCGGCTTTGCAGTTTGCTCCACCGAAGATTTTTACGCCGAGGCGTTTGCTTTCTGATTCGCGGCCGTTCTTTGAACTACCGACACCTTTTTTATGTGCCATGTTTCAGTGAAGTAATTTTAAGCGTTTACAATTGATTTAACTAACACTTTGGTGAACTGCTGGCGATGACCGTTCAAACGGCGATAACCTTTGCGACGTTTCTTCTTGAAAACGAGCACCTTGTCGCCTTTTACGAGCGGTTCAAGCACTTCACACTTTACTGCTGCGCCTTCTACGGTGGGCACGCCGACTTTTACGGCACCGTCGGCTTCCAGAAGAAGAACCTTGTCAAAGCTTACTGCCTCGCCTTCCTTCACATCGGCGCCGAGATGATGTACATACAGATACTTGCCTTCTTCGGCTTTGAACTGCTGTCCTTTAATTTCTACAATAGCGTACATGCTAATTTGTTGATTTATAAGTTAAACCGTTGGGCGGGGCGACCGCGTCACCCTCTTTATCGAGCCATGGCGGTATGAATTGCGCTGCAAAATTAATAAATTTTCCGCAACCGCCAAAACCGCAACACTTTTTTAACCTTTTTTACCGAAACTTTCCTATTTTTTTGTAATTTTGCAGTCAAACTTTGTGGCCGTGCAAACCTTACAGCCTCTTGTTTGTCTTATATATATAAATGTAAGAATATGAAGAATATGAAACGTTTACAGTTTTTGCTTATATTGGCTATCGTGGCCATAGCCGTGCCTTTTGCCTCTTTTGCCAAGGGTGACAAGGCGAAAATAACTTTCACTGACTATCGCTTTGACTTTGGGAATGTCAAGGAGAAAGGCGGGTCGGTAAGCCATGACTTCACTTTCACAAACACCGGCGATGGCAATCTCATAATCATTGATGCCACAGCTACTTGTGGCTGTACCAAGCCGGAATATCCAAAAAATCCCATTGCTCCCGGCAAGAAGGGCATAATCAAGGTGACTTACAATCCGCTCGGTCGTCCGGGCCCGATTGACCGCACCGTCACCGTGAAAACAAACGGCTCCCCCAAGAAGGTGAGACTCAAAATCGTTGGCAACGTAATACCTTGACACCATGAATCTTAGATTCTTCATCGCTCTCCTGCTCACGGCTGTTTGCTCGCCTTTCGCTCATGCCGACAATATAAAGTGGCTGGCCACTGAATATGACTTCGGCACAATACGCGAAGAGGCCGGCAAGGCTCGAGGCGAGGTGAAATTCGTAAACTTAGGCCCGGAGGCCACAGCTATTCAACGCGTTAAATCCACCTGCGGCTGTACCGGAGTGAGTTACACGGAAGGGATAATAGCCCCCGGTGACACTGCAACAGTGAGGTTTGACTATAACCCCACAGGCCGCCCCGGCAGATTTGAAAAGCATATAAAGGTGTACACGGGGGTAAACAATGAGCTGATGTCAATTCTGATTAAAGGCACCGTTATAGGCACTCCGAAGAGTTTGGAAACCAAATATCCTTTCGCCAACGGCAATCTGCGCCTCTCTTCTGATGTAATTTCCTTAGGCAAAGTGATTTACGGTACAGCCCGGCATGAATACATTCACGGCTACAACCAAAGTAGCGACACTCTGCAACTGAGTTGGGGTAAATTGCCCAAATACATCTCATTAGGCGCATCAAGTCTGAAAGTGCCGCCCGGTGATTTGTTCACCCTCAGCGCGTATTTCAACACTCGCGACGGCGCCGAAATCGGCTCAATGGATATCCCGGTTACGCTGAACGCAGACTTCGGCAACACACATACCGAAACAACGCTGCACATCACTGCCAACATCGAGCCGGACATTTCCGCACTCACTCCCGATGAGCTGCACAACGCCCCGGCAGCAGCCGCTTTCCCCACAATTCTTGAGTTGGGCGAGCTCAACTCCAACAAACCGGTAAATATGGAATTTGCCCTGCGAAACGAAGGGAAATCTCCTCTCACCGTGAAGCGCATACATTGCCCGGAAATCCCCTCTTTCATAAAAGTAAAATCCATGCCCAAATCGCTCAAACCCGAGCAGATGAAGCAAGTCAAGATTACTGTAAACACAGACAAACTCCCGCAGGGAATCCTTAAAATACCAATTGAAATCGTAACCGATGACCCGCTGCACCCGTCAATTAAAATATACTTGACAGGTTCGCGTCGTTAACACAATATATCATGGAACTCGAACACCCCGAAAACTCGTGCGAATACAAAGGGCTGCAAGTAAATAAAGGTGTAAACTCAGCCCCCACCGTCAACCCCTACCGCCGTCCGCGTCGCGCGGCAAGCATATTGTCTCCGGCAGACTATGTGGAGGGCATACTCAAAGGCGATGTCAGCATTCTTGGCCGCGCCGTTACCCTCATTGAAAGTACTGCCGAAGCGCATCAGGCCATAGCCCAGGAAGTAATTGAAAAATGCCTCCCATATTCCGGCAACTCTCGCCGCATCGGTATCACCGGTGTGCCGGGTGCCGGTAAGAGTACATCTATCGATGTGTTCGGCCTTCATGTACTTGGCCAAGGCGGCAAGCTTGCCGTTCTCGCAATAGACCCTTCAAGCGAACGCACAAAAGGCTCGATTCTCGGCGACAAGACTCGCATGGAAAAGCTCTCCCAGCAACACAATGCCTTCATTCGCCCTTCCCCCTCTGCCGGCTCTCTCGGCGGCGTGGCTCGCAAGACTCGCGAAACAATTGTGCTTTGCGAAGCTGCCGGCTACAACAACATTTTCGTTGAGACTGTCGGCGTAGGTCAGAGCGAGACTGCCGTTCATTCAATGGTAGACTTCTTCCTGCTCATTCAGCTTGCCGGCACCGGCGATGAACTGCAAGGCATAAAGCGCGGCATCATGGAAATGGCCGATGGTATCGTAATCAACAAGGCCGATGGCGATAACATTGAACGTGCCAATCTGGCCGCCGCCCAATTCCGCAACGCTCTGCATCTGTTTCCGCCCACACCCAGCAAATGGGTGCCGGAAGTGCTGACTTACAGCGGATACTTTGAAATAGGCATTGACAAAGTTTGGGAGATGATAGACCGCTATTTTGAGTATGTGAAGCGCACCGGCTATTTCGAGCAAAAGCGTCAGGAGCAAGAAAAATACTGGATGATTGAAACCATCAACGAACAATTGCGTCACAGCTTCTACTCAATGCCCGAAGTAAGCGCACTGCTTGAACAGAAAGAAATCCGCGTGCTGAACAACGAGCAATCATCGTTCACAGCCGCCAAAGATGTGCTCGACTTCTACTTCTCAAAACTCAAATCTACTTGCAAATAGAACCACAAGCCCCCGACGGAAGAGTCAGGGGTTTGTCTTTTTTACTGTAACGTGTCGGTAGTCTCAGGCTGCTGAGCGGATGTCTGCAGCGTAGCCGCTTTGCTATGAGTTTTCTGAAGCATCTGCTTTGCTTGTTCATGTGCATTGTCAATTTGCTCGCCGGTCTTGCCGGAGTGTCCGCCGCAACTTGTCAGCAACAACACGCAAACCGCTGATAGAGTATAAATTGTCCTTTTCATAACTGTCTTATTTTGCACGCAAAGTTACAATTTTTTTTGGATTATTCATAGGCAAGCCGTAAATTTGCATTAGATACACTCTTAATTTCCTGAATTGACGGGCAGTTGCCAATGCTGTTCAACTCTCTTACATACGCTCTGTTTTTTGCACTTTTCATTGCAATCTATTTCGCACCTTTCATGCGCAAAGCGCGTGCTCAATGTGCGTTGGTACTCATCGGCAGCTATATCTTCTATGCAGCTTGGGATTGGCGTTTCCTTGGCCTTATAATTCTCACTACATTAACCTCTTACACAACAGCGCGTATCATTGAAGGACATCAGCATCGTTTCGTTTTGGTGCTCAATATTCTTTTAAACGTTGGCATGCTCGCATTTTTCAAATACTTCAATTTCTTCGCCGCGAACCTTGTACGATTGCTTGGAATTGTCGGATGGGAATTAGATTGGGTATTTGTTAACATCTTGCTCCCCGTAGGTATTTCGTTCTACACTTTTCAAGCCATTGGGTACACGGTAGACGTATGGCGCGGAGAGATTAAGGCCGAGCGTAACATAGTTTTGTTCGCCTCTTTCATAGCCTATTTCCCACAACTTGTAGCCGGTCCGATAGAGCGAGCTTCTCACCTCATGCCTCAGCTGGCCAAGCCTCACCGCTGGGATTATGCACGAGCAGTAAGCGGTATGCGCATGATAGTATGGGGTATGTTCAAGAAGGTGGTAATTGCCGACTCCTGCGCTGAAATCGTAATGCGAAACTACTCTGAAAACCTTGCTGCCGGCAACTTCGGACTGAACGCTTACATTGCCGCATTCTTGTTCCTGATTCAGATTTATTGCGACTTCTCCGGATACTGCGAGATTGCCAAAGGGTCGGCACGCATATTGGGAGTGGAACTCACAGACAATTTCCGCAGGCCCTACTTCAGCCGAAGTGTCCCGGAGTTCTGGCACCGCTGGCATATCTCTCTGATGCGCTGGTTTACAGACTATATCTATATACCGTTGGGAGGATCACGCCGCGGCCGGTGGCGCACCTGTTGCAATGCGATGATTGTATTCGCTCTTTCCGGCCTTTGGCACGGTGCTACTTGGGGATTTGTAATCTGGGGTCTGATCTGCGGTATATTCTATTGTATTGAGAGAGCTCTCC
Organism: Prevotella sp.; assembly: GCA_023662865.1. Taxonomy (GTDB): domain Bacteria; phylum Bacteroidota; class Bacteroidia; order Bacteroidales; family Muribaculaceae; genus Lepagella. The sequence continues at coordinate 16,894 of JAMPIK010000015.1, read as the reverse complement.
ATCTGCCTTCATACAAAGATGCATCCCCGGCCAACCTGTTGGACATACCACGTATCTTCCTGACATTCAGTTTGTACCTCATTCCAATGGTTTTCTTTCGTGTGGAAAGTGTAAGCAACGCCCTGAGGCTGTGTGTTCGGATTGTGCCTTGGAGCATTGTTGCCGTCGTGTGCGTTTATCTTTTCGGCTACATATTCAAAGGAGCACTTGTTCGGCTGATGAAGCACAGTGCAACATGGAAAAGAAACGTGCTGCTTGCCGGTGTCGGCGCTTACCTCGTTTTCTTCGCCGTTTCGCCAATGACGGGGTTAAATCATCTGTACATTGTACTGACTCTCATTGCGTTTCCCGCCGAATGGGTCACACGTGCCTGCAATGAAAAAATGTATCCTTTGCCTACCCGGCATCAAAGCCGCACTCTCTGCTATTTCGGCTTATATCTGCTGATTATGGCCTATGGTGTCTTTCATCTCCCCCCGGCCTTGGAGGCCAAACAATTCATTTATTTTGCCTTCTGATGTCTGTTAAATTGAAACATAAAAGTCCCGGAGTATATTCCTTTCTCTTGAAGATTGGATTATTGTGCACCTTGCCGCTCATCCCTCTTGTGGCATTATACCTTTACATCGACCCGTTCTGTCTGTTTCTCGAGCCCGAGACTCCTTTTGCAACTCGTTTCCCCGGCAACAAAGGTTTGACTACTGTCCGCGCTTTTGAGAAAGGAAATCCGCGTTACCGATACAATTCATTCATTATAGGTTCCTCCATTTCAATGCATTACCGCATTGACGACTGGCTTAAGTATCTACCCGAAGGGGCAAGCCCGTTCCACCTCGACTCCTCAATGCAAAGCGTGAGATGCACACGGTTGTTTTTGGAATATCTTGAAAAAAATGCAGCCGCCATTGACAATGTTCTAATCGTATTCACCCCTTTTATTTTCGAATCGGCTGACGAAGATGAGCCGGTTCACACTTATGCCACACCACCGCAAATCATGCAGTCCGTCTGCGACAAAGCAAAATTCCACTATCGCTTCTTCCGCGATTTCGCAAACTATGACTTCTTCTCTCAATACAGTCCGCTCTCCTCTCTCGGCGAGGACTCACAGTCTGCACTCCCCACAGAGTTGGACCACAATAATTTCAACTCTTATATCTATGACCCGGCCACCAACGAGGTGTGCAACCCGGCTCTTGACAAGTTGATAGACGAATCTCCCGATGAATATTACGCCTCCCACGAAATCATTGATTTTGATCTCAAAGCACCATATCATGAAGTAAAACCTCTGACAGACAGCCAAAAAGAAGACCTGCGCATCATAGCTGCCATTTTGAAAAAACACAACACCAATTTTAAAATATTACTGACTCCGGAGCTGATGTTGCGTACAATCAGCCCCGAAGACGATGCTTTTTTTCACAGCTTGTTCACAGACAACTTTGTCAATCTCACACGCGAATTCCGCGATGAGATGCGCTACCGCACCAACTACTACGACAATCCCCACTATCGCCCCGCCCTTGCTGACAAATACATGAACCGAGCCTACCGAGGCAATATGTAGCTGATGAATTAACAGCAAACCGCAAATATGTCCGGGAAGGCTCCTATTCAGCAGTAAAAGTGAAAGTTATGTGTCGCCGATATTCCTCATCCGGACGAAGTACCTGACTCGGAAACTCCGGCTTATTGGGCGCATCAGGCATTCCCTGCATCTCAACGGCTACACCATCGTAGTCGCGGTAAGGACGTCCGGATTTGCTCTTGGGCGAGCCTTCAAGCCAGTTTCCGGTGTAGACATGTGCTGCCGGCTGATCCGTACCGATTGAGAGCACTCGCCCGCTTTTCGGACTGCTTATTACCACCACATTATCTATAAATTTACCCGGTTGCCATTCATCAATCACCCAACTGCTGTCATACCCTTTGGCATAATTGATAGCCGGAAAATCGGCTCGTATATCTCGCCCCAAGGTGTGCGCTTTGGTAAAGTCCATCGGCGTGTCGGCCACAGAAGCCATCTCTCCGGTAGGTATAAGCGAATTACTGCCGGGCAAATAGCGGCTGCATTTCATCTGCATTTCATGGTCAAGTACAGAGCCGGAATCCTCTCCGTTGAGATTCCAATATGTATGATTGGTCATGTTCACTATTGTCGGCTTGTCAGTCTCGGCATAAAGGGATACATTCAGCCGGTTGAATTCCTCTTCAAGCGTATATTCCACCACTGCCTTCAAATTTCCCGGATACCCTTCCTCACCGTCCTTGGAATGATAGGTAAAGCGCACGCCGTTAGGCAGAAGTTCCGTATCCCACAGTTGGTTTTGAAATCCTTCCGGTCCGCCGTGCAGCGCGTTCGGGCCGTTATTCACGGCAAGTTGATATTCCTTACCGTCAATGCTGAATTTACCGAGCGCAATGCGGTTGGCATATCGCCCGGGCGTCTTTCCGGCGCAGGGACCGTCATACAAATAATCCGCCGGATTGGCATAACCGAGTGCCACATCGTCAAGATTACCCGCTCTATCCGGTACTGCCACGCTGACAATCCCGGCTCCCAACGATGACACTTCCACACTCATGCCCCGGCTGTTGGAGAGTGTAACAAGGCGTATCTCCCCCTTGTCACACTTCTGCTTTCTTTCTTCTATTGTCATGGCTTACAGTTTTCTTGCTCCATCGGAGATTACCACATCATACACTGCCGGCTCATGACCGTATTTGGCTTTGAATTCCGCCTTGGCTGTTTCTATAAACTTGTCGTGCATCTCGTCCGGCACAAGATTGATTGTACAGCCACCGAAGCCGCCGCCCATTATGCGTGAGCCGGTTACCCCGATTTTCTTGGCAAGGTCGGCCAAAAAGTCAAGTTCCTCACAGCTCACCTCATAGTCTTTGCTCAGGCCCTCATGTGTCTCATACATCTTCTGTCCTACCGTTTCATAGTCGCCTCGCTCAAGGGCTGCACAAACCGCCAACACTCGGTTTTTCTCTTCAATTACGAATTTCGCACGGCGATAATCCTCATCGCTTATCTCAATCTTGGTGGCATTAAGCTCGGCCAACGTTGCTTCGCGCAGTGAGGGCAGTCCGAGTGCTTTGGCCACACGCTCGCAGCTCTCTCGCCGTTTGTTGTATGGAGAGTCCTTCAGCTCATGCTTTACTTTTGAATCTACCAGCACGAGTTTGTGTTGCTTAGGTGCAAACGGAAAATACTCATACTCAAGTGAGCGGCAGTCGAGGCGTATCAGATTGTCTTTCTTGCCGAACACTGACGCGAACTGGTCCATGATGCCGCAGTTCACTCCGCAATAGTTATGCTCGGTGCTTTGTCCTATCTTGGCAAGCTCGAACTTGTCTATCGTATTATTGTTGAACAGGTCATTCAGCGCGAACGCAAAGCAACTCTCCAACGCGGCGGAGGAGCTGAGTCCGGCGCCAAGGGGTATATTGCCGGCAAACACAGTGTCAAAGCCTTGAACCTTGCCACCGCGCTTGATGATTTCGCGACACACGCCGAAGATATATCTTGCCCAACTCTGTCCGGGTGCATCTTCCTCTTTCAGCCCGAACTCGACATACTCATTTATATCAATGGAGAATACACGCACCTTGTCCGTTCCGTTGGGGCGTATGTCAGCCATTATCACTTTATCTATCGCACCGGGAAATACGAACCCTTCGTTATAGTCAGTATGTTCTCCTATCAGATTGATACGCCCGGCAGAGGCGTAAAACGTTCCGTCCGGCTCGCCGAACTTTTCAAGAAATACTTGTTTGATTTTGTCTTTCATTTCCATAATTGGATAAGATTTTAAAGGTTAACTATTTAATTAACGTTTTATCAGCCCTTTTTGTTACCGCCGGGCAAAGAATATACTTTCTCGCGTATGTCCGTCGCAAGCTCCGGCGCAGTCTTGCCGGTCGCTTTCAGCTCTTCCACCGATATCGGCTTGCCTATTGTGATGGTGTACCTGCTCCCCTTGGCTTTGCAAACCTCCGAGGGCAAAAGCACCTGCTCTATATTGAACTTCAACCCCAAGTGTTTCCTCCACTTGGCGGTGCGATAGAATTTCATTGTGTTATGGCCGCAAAAGTATATCGGTATTATATCTCGCTTATATTCAATTGCTTTGGCCACAAATGCTTTCTGCCATTCCAAATCCTTAATCTCACCCCCTTTATGCAGACGCGACACCAATCCGGCGGGGAAAAAGATTATCTGTGCATCAGAGGCATATGTCTCTGCCAACTTTCGCGCCGCTTCCCTGCCCTGACGCCCGAATTTGTTTATCGGAATAAACACGCCTCGCAAGGGTCTGACATTCATCAGCATATCATTCACCGGGAAACGCAACTTGTCATCTCCGTATTTCTCTCCCAACACACTGATAAGCGCAATACCGTCAAGACCGCCAAGCGGGTGATTTGATGCAAAAATAAACCGCCCGGTCTCCGGAATATTCTCCATACCGCGCACCTCAACCGTAATATCCAAATCTCGCAACGCCGCCGTGGCAAACGCATGCCCGGTATTCGGATAAGTACGCTGCAATATCCCGTTCAATTCATCTTGACACACAAGCTTCTCCACACGCCTCACAAGCCAACGAGGTATCCACCGGCGCTTCCCTTTCGGCATACGCTCCTCCACAATCCTCTGCAAATCAATCTGCAAAGGTCCCTGCTCTTCCTCCTTCATAACGCTATCCCTTCATTGGCTATATTGATTGTAAACAATGTCTTGCGTGCATAAAATGTCTTGTACAACAAAATCAGCGGAGAAATCTCAACATTATGTTTCTCCGACAAATCATACAATGCATTGCTAATCATTCCACACTTTTGTGCAAACACCTTTCCCGTATATGCATCCGGCAATAAAATAAGTAAATCTATATCTGAATCTTCTCGCGCATCTCCTCGTGCCTGTGATCCATATAAGATTGTTTTTGCATCCGACTCAATTTTGTGTAGCACAGATTTTATTTCCGACAATACTTTTTTAATTTCCATAAGTCCAATTTATTCACCTACAAATTTAACTTAAAATTTTTAATCCTGCAAATAGTATCTATATGCGCAGTAACGAAAACTTTTTTACCCTCAATTTATTTGGTTAATACAGTGTTTTCCTATAATTTTGCACCGTTTTTGTGGCATTTCAATTATGCACTTCTCAAACTATTTTAATAACAACATTCTCAAAGCATCGCTCTGCACCCTCGTATTTTCAGCAGGTTGCACGCCAAAGTCGGATTCAAGCTCCGATGAGGACACCGCCGCCGACTCGCAATCCGCTGTCGGTGCAGTTGAAAAGTTAATCATTGACTCTTTGCCCGATGATGAACAGTCTTTCCACGCCGCCAACGACATTGCCATGCGTGTAAGGAGTGTTGCCGCGGCTATCAACGAGGGCGAAGCCATCGATTCTACCGACTACAATTTCTCCGGTGTGCTTACCGACGGCCTCGGTGCCCCCCTCTTTACAGACTTCAAAGGGCTCCCGGGGCAATGGGAAGTAGACGTCATCAACGAAAGGGAAGTTATAATCCGAAACACCGGAACCGGCGACCTCATGCCCGGCTCGCTAATGCAATATGTGGCTTCCTCTATAAATTCTAATTCCGAAGAAGATGAAACCCCGATTTTGCAAATGGTTGATGCCTACGACAACGGTGATTCCCACATTGAGGTCTACACCTACGGTCGTACTTCCGTGCAAGTGGAAACTCGCCCCGAGACTCTCCCCACCGGAGAAGTGGGGCCCAAGCTCGAAATCAAACTCCGCTACGACACAATCCCTTCATAGCCTATTGATAAAGATAAGCCAACACTGTCCGCCCCACTGCCTTCAGCACCTCCCGGTCTATATTCTCCATATTATCCGAAAGGGTATGCCATGTGCTTAGAAACCCATTGTCTGTCAGCGCGATAATATCTATCGCCGGAATTCCTGCTTTCAGAAATTCCACATGATCATCAGTTATACCCCCTCCCGGATGATTTACAAACAAGTCGGAATGTCCGGCTCGCGATGCCGCTGTCCACACTGCATCAAGAAGATTACCGGCGTTATATGCCGAAAACATCTCGCGCCGGAACGTTGACCCCTTCCCTCCGACCATATCCAGCAAGATTACACGTTCCGGCTTATACCCGGCTATCGGCGGGTTTTCCACAAATGCGCGCGCTCCCAACGCCCACGACTCTTCATCGCCTTCGCTCCCGTAATCTTCCGAATCCACAAACAATATGTCGATTCCTTTATCCACACCTGCCGTGCCCAATACTCGCGCCACTTCAAGAAGCACCCCTACGCCGCTGGCGCCGTCATTGGCTCCCGGCACCGGCTTGTCGCGGTTTTCCGGGTTTGGGTCTTGATCGGCCCAAGGCCTTGTATCCCAATGCGCTACAAGAAGTATCCGGTCACTTTTTTGCGGATTGAACTGCCCCAATATATTGCGCGTCGGCAACCTTGTTCCATCAAAGGCATGCAGCAAGGTGTCCTGAATTGTCACCTTCGACCCTTTGGCTCCCAACTGTTCGGCCAACCATTCACCGCACGCTTTATGTGAAGCGCTCCCGGGTACTCGTGGCCCGAAATTCACCTGTTTCTCAACGTTATAATAAGCACTGTCTGCATTAAAAAGTGCTGTCTGTGCGGGTATTGCCGACTCTTCAATAATGTCGGCCGTTTCTTCTGTATTGCTGTCGGAAACCTTATTGCCGGACGAGCAGGCCATCACTCCGGCAAGGATTAAATATATACTTGCAATTTTGATTTTCATACTACAAAATTATTTATTAATTTTGCAATTTCAAAGCGCATACTCGTTTTTTAACGTGCGCTTCACCTTATCACATTGATAGTTAGTTTAATATGAGCAAACAATTTAAACGCACTTTAGTTACCACCGCTCTCCCGTATGCCAACGGCCCGGTACACATCGGTCACCTGGCCGGTGTATACATACCCGCCGACATCTACGTCAGATACCTCCGCCTCAAAGGCCGGGAGGTTCTCTTCATCGGCGGCAGCGACGAGCACGGGGTGCCTATTACAATCAAAGCAAAAAAGGAGGGGGTCACTCCTCAAGACATAGTCGACCGTTATCATAAAATTATCAAAGACAGCTTCGAGGAGCTCGGCATTTCTTTCGACATTTATAGCCGCACCACTTCCGAGGAGCACCGCAAAACTGCCTCCGAATTCTTCAAAACGCTCTACAACAAAGGGGAATTCATCGAGAAAACCTCAATGCAACTCTATGATGAAAAGGCCGACCAATTCCTCGCAGACCGTTATGTAACAGGCACTTGCCCCCACTGCGGCAGCGATGGCGCTTACGGTGACCAGTGCGAGGCGTGCGGCACATCTTTGGCCGCTACTGACCTCATCAACCCCAAATCCGCTATTACCGGTAACACCCCGATTCTCAAAGAAACAAAGCATTGGTATCTCCCTCTCGACAAATGGGAATCGCGTCTGCATCAGTGGATTCTTGAAGAGCACAAGGAGTGGAAACCCAACGTCTACGGTCAGTGCAAAAGCTGGCTCGACATGGGGCTGCAACCCCGTGCCGTGAGCCGCGACCTCGACTGGGGTATCCCGGTTCCCGTTGAGGGCGCCGAGGGCAAAGTGCTTTATGTCTGGTTCGATGCCCCGATTGGGTATATTTCAAACACTAAGGAGCTATGCCCTAACGACTGGCAGAAGTGGTGGAAAGACTCCGACACCCGCATGATTCATTTCATCGGCAAGGACAACATCGTATTCCATTGCATCGTATTCCCGGCTATGCTCATGGCCGACGGCTCTTTCAACCTTCCGGACAATGTCCCGGCAAACGAGTTCCTCAACCTTGAAGACAAAAAAATCTCAACCTCCCGCAATTGGGCGGTTTGGCTTCACGAATACCTCCGCGACCTCCCGGGTAAGCAAGATGTGCTGCGCTATGTGCTGACTGCCAACGCCCCGGAAACCAAGGACAACAATTTCACTTGGAAGGACTTCCAGTCTCGCAACAATTCTGAGCTCGTGGCCATACTCGGCAATTTTGTAAACCGCGCTATGGTACTCACTCACAAGTATTTTGACAGTATTGTACCGGCTGCCGGCGAACTCCTCCCGGTTGACAAGGCGGTAATCGATGAAATTCGCGAACATATCAGCACTCTTGAATCCGACATCGAACGTTTCCATTTCCGCGACGCGCTCAAAGCGGCCATGAATGTAGCTCGCGCAGGTAATAAATACCTCGCCGACACTGAGCCGTGGAAGCTCGCAAAGACTGATATGCAGCGCGTTGACACAATCCTGAACGTTGCCCTCCAAATTTGTGCCAACATCTCGGTTCTGTTCGAGCCGTTCCTCCCCTTCATGGCCAACTCTCTCAAAACCCAACTCGGATTGCCCGAACTCACTTGGGAAGCGGCCGGCAGATTTGATCTTCTCCCCGCCGGTCACAAGGTAAACACTCCGGAACTCCTCTTCACCAAGATTGAAGACAATGTAGTGGAAGCGCAGGTGCAGAAGCTCAAAGATGCCGAACAAGCCAACCTCATCAACGCATGGAAGCCAGACCCGGTGGCCGAAACAGTTGATTTCCCTACTTTTGAGAAAATCGATATGCGTGTCGGCAAAGTGCTCGAGTGTACAAAGGTGCCCAAAGCCGACAAGCTCCTCCAATTCAAGATTGAAGACGGCATGGGCACTCGCACTATCGTCTCCGGCATCGCTAAATTCTACAAACTCGAAGAGCTAATCGGAAAGCAAGTTTGCTTCGTGGCAAACTTCGCTCCCCGAAAACTCAAAGGGGTTGAAAGTCAGGGCATGATTTTAAGCGCCGTTCAGCCCGACGGCTCATTAGTGGTAATAAGTCCCGAAGGTATCATAACCCCGGGCGCAAAAATTGGATAAGAATATGAACTTTATAGATGAACTCAAATGGCGTGGTATGATTCACACCATGATACCCGGCACCGACGAACTCCTCAACGGTGACAAAATGGTGACTGCATACGTTGGTATTGACCCCACAGCAGACTCCCTCCATATCGGCCACCTCTGCGGTGTGATGATGCTCCGACACCTCCAGCGCGCCGGTCACAAACCCCTCGCGCTCGTGGGCGGTGCTACCGGCATGATTGGAGACCCCTCCGGCAAAAGCAAGGAGCGCAACCTCCTCAACGAGGAGACTCTCCGCCACAACCAGGAATGTATCAAGGCGCAACTCGCCCGCTTCCTTGACTTCGAAAGCGATGCTACCAACCGCGCCGAACTCGTGAACAACTACGACTGGATGAAGGATTTCTCATTTCTCGACTTCGCGCGCGAAGTCGGTAAGCACATCACCGTCAACTATATGATGGCCAAAGACAGCGTGCAGCGCCGCCTCAACGGCGAAGCAAGCGATGGCCTCTCATTCACCGAGTTCACATACCAGCTCCTGCAAGGCTACGACTTCCTGTACCTTTACCGCACAAAAAACTGCCGTCTGCAAATGGGCGGCTCGGACCAGTGGGGTAACATCACTACCGGCACAGAGCTGATTCGCCGCACCGATGGCGGCGAAGCATTCGCTCTCACCTGTCCTCTCATCACAAAAGCCGACGGCGGCAAATTCGGCAAAACCGAAAGCGGCAACGTATGGCTCGATGCCAAATACACTAGCCCCTACAAATTCTACCAATTCTGGCTCAATGTAGGCGACGCCGATGCCGAGAAATACCTCAAAATCTTCACATTCCTCACACAAGACGAAATCGAAATGCTCGCCGCCGAAGCCCAAGCCGACCCCGGTGCAAGACCCATGCAGAAACGCCTCGCAAGAGAAGTTACAATCATGGTGCACGGCGAAGAAGCATACAATGCCGCCGTGGAAGCGAGCAAAATTCTGTTCTCGAATCAGGCAAAAGAAGCACTCATGGCCCTCGATGAACAGACACTGCTCGACGTCTTCGAAGGAGTACCCCAATTTGAAATCAATGCCGACAAACTCAAAGAAGGCATCCCCGTGCTCGACCTGCTCGCCGTAGACACAAAAGTATTCCCCTCAAAAGGAGAGGCTCGCAAAATGATACAAGGCAACGGCCTGAGCATCAACAAAGAAAAGCTCACCGACCCCAACGCCATGATCACCGACCAATCCCTCCTCAACGGAAAATACATAATAGTCCAAAAAGGCAAAAAGAATTACTACCTCCTAAGGAAAGCAAGCCTCCCGGCTTGCTGAGAGAGTCCCCCGTCAGATTATGCCCATGTCGGGCGAACCGAAAAGGGGTGTCGGAACCAATTCCGACACCCCTTTATAATGGAACGGCGATTTCTAATCGCCGTTTTGATTAGAGCTATTACTTAACCATCACTTTGCAAACGTTGCCATTGGCAGTGCGTACAATGTACATACCCGGTTGTTGCTTAGCTGTCGCGCTTACTCGCAGACCGTTTACAGTGAACACCCCGCTGCCTTCCGGCGCATAAATCTGACCACCGATTACCCTGACATCACCCTCGGCCGGCACCTTGTCAAGAGCAGTTACAATACCACCGGGGGTGGAAGTTACATAGAATGTCGGAGTGTCACCGTTCATCTCAATATGGCCTACCATAGTTCCGAAACCGCCTTCCGCTATATCAGAACCGGTTGCGTTGACTGCCGGGATAGAGAATGACTCGCCTTCGGCGCGAACCATTGCAGACTCCGATGCACTTGCCGGTGTATATTCAAGTTTGTAACCGCCGTTGCCGTCAGGATTGAAGTTGGCAACGTGTACATACAGATAATGGTGCATGAAGTCTGCCGCCTTATCGCCGGCAATCTCCTCAAGGTCTACCATTCTGTAAGAGGGAACAGCATCTTCCGTGCCTTCCTCATGACTTACATATACGAAGTGAGCCACCTTGTGATTGTTTGAATATTTCACCTTGACATTGTTCATCACCTTGTTGTGATTTACAATAGCGCCTTCCGGCAACTCGATACGAATACCCTTACCACCATTGTTGTCAGTAACATAGATATAAGAATTAGCTTGATCGGCATAATACTTATGCAAAGAGCTGACAATAGAGAAAGTTTCAAGAGAAATACCATCATCGCCCATAGCAATAGACTCGGGATTTGCATTTTCCAATACCTTTGCCAAGTCAACTGCTTCAATCTCAGGCACAATAGTATAAGTAAATTCAGCTACATCGGAAATAAATTTAATCTCATCATCAACTATACCAACAACTGCAGCCCTAATCTTATAGTCTGCCTTATTTGATTGGTACTTGAATGTGAATGGTTGTGAATATGATTTGCTGTTATCAACAGACAACTCTTCATCATCAAGCGCATACGCAATATAATAATCATCAGTATTGAGGTAACTGTTACGCTCATCGAATGCGAGTTCCACATTTACTGCATGCTTATACACACCGGAACCGTTGCTTGCTACGGGAGCATAAACCGGAATCGGCTGCATGTGAACAGTCATTTTCTTTACAGGTGTCACTTTTGCTTCAACGCCATTGGTAAATGCAACAGATGAGAATTTTGTTTCACCGGCAGTCCACTGCTTGTTATCATCTAATGCACCGTTGTTTACAGTCAGATTTTTATCTGAACCCGTGTATTCAATATCTATTGATTCAAGTTCATAACCGGCGGGAGCTGTGAATGTGATTGAGCCGGGATTGACATTGCCGCTCTTCTTGCCAAATCTCAAATCAACCACACCGTTAGTATTTTTAAACAAACGATAGCGACCGTCAAGTGTCACTTTAATATTTTTATTGGTAAAATTGAATGCTTCGCTTTCATATTTGTCGTCAGAGCGAGCTGCCAAGCAATATGCCGGATCGGTTGTGAAGTCAAATGTCACTTCCAAGGGTTGCCCCGTGGGTTCCGGTTCTATAACCTCCTCTACCGTGTACTCGATGTTTACGACTTCGGAGTTTTGGTGTGTGGTTTCATCATTCGCCCATACCTGCGCTTTGAACACATATTTGCCGGGAGCTGTTTCTTTCTTTACCGGGTCTTCATAAATGTCCCAATTTTCTTCTGCATCGGCAAGTGTGTGAGAATAAACTAAATATCCATTCTCTTCATCGCCGGTTATTACAAACTCATTATTTTCATTGAGTTGTACTTCGGGAGTGGCAAGTTTGGGAAGCTCGACTACCGGTTTATCGGTTACGGTTACGCTGATTGTCATTGAGCCGTTTGCCCAAGTGTCATCGCCCCATTCGGCTTTCACGGTAGCTTCGCCGGCCTTCTCGGCTTTTATAGTGGAGCCGGTCAGAGTGATTACATCTGTCTCGGGCTCTACTGAAAAGCGGATTTCAGGAACATTCTCGCCGAACAATGATGCAAGATTTTTCTCATCGCCGGTGGTCATCGTAACAGGTTCAATTGTCGGAGCGGTGAATACTTTCTTGTCAACATTGATTGTGAACGAAGCGTTGCCGGCATTGAAGTCGGAGTCAGCCTTCCACGAAGCATTGACAGTAACGGGAGTTTCGCCGGTGGCCTTGTCAGCAGTAAGAATACCATTCTCAAGAGATACATAAATATCCCCCCCTACTGCAATATTATACGAAATATTTGCAGGATACTTTTCGCCAAGGTCCTCGCCAATCAATTCAGCTACCGCCTTGCTGTCCCCCACAGTCATTGTATACTCCTTGCAATTAAAAGCCGCAGTATAATCCAATAACTGTTTTTTCTCTAAGACAAAAGTCATAGAGGTGATATCTATTTTGTTATCGTTAGATGTTATAACAAAAGAGCTAACGGGTGCATTAAATGTTTTTACTGTGTTTTGCGCTAATTTTGTGCCATCTATATTTGCTGTGTGGGTGTTAGTTTTAGCAGCATATTTAACTGATACCATTTTGTAACCTTGGGGAGCGTTTACAGTAATGGCATTATTACTTGTTGTGTATAAGCGTAAACCATCGGTATTAAACACAGGAGGATTATTTCCACAAGGAACTTTTACTGAAGTAGTGAAAGTGAATATGTTATCATCACTAATCCATTTCACAATATTATTGCCTTCCTTATCATACTTTTGATTAGTTTGTGCATTCATCGTAACAGTTGCAGTAAATTCAGTTGCATTTGGGTCGCGAACTGTATACGATTCGGTTGCTATGGAAGAGTCAAGGTTAGTTTCACTGTCGCCGGGGCAATATGCGTGTACAAACCAAGTGCCGTAGTCTGTTTCAAAAGGTATTTGCGCACCCGGAGTGTATTCAAGATTACAATCATCGGCAACAGCAGTTTCCGAATTGTTTACACAATATTTAACCGGATTTTCAGCGGAAATTGTGAATGAATCCTGTCCAACTGTGATTATAGGAACGGATAGCGTCTTTTTGCCACCTTCTTCTGTGAGTTGAACTGAGACAATTCCGATTTGGTCGCCACCGGTGAATGAGAATTTTACTGATGTTACATCGGGGGTTATATCAGATTCCACTTTGTCCATAAATCCAGAAGTAAATCCAACGCCGGAAACTTTATTAAAATTTGTTCCATCAGTAGATATACTCATTTTTAAGGTTTGTTTCTTTGTACCCCATTGTTTCAAATTAAGTGCTATGTGGCTAAATTTAAAGCCGTTCTTAAATTTAACAGTCACATCACCTTGCTTTGTAGTCGGGTAATTCGGCATATTGCTTTGCTTGCTTGCGGCACTTAAAATCACATCAGCCTGATCAAAGGATACGGTATGCGAACTATATCCGTTACCTTGCCAGCTGGATTGTGCATTCTTTAAGTCAAGGAGAACTTCAGCTTTCACACCCCATGTAACCAGTAGCAGTGAGAGGAAGAGTAAGAGTTTTTTCATTTGCGTTTTAGTTTATTAGTTAGTGAATTGTGTTAGTTTCTATTTGTGATTGGAGGGGGCATTGACACATCAATTGCTCTCACCGAACTGCAAAATTAGCATTTTATTCAATTGTATGCAACACATCACATTGCATTTGCTGTATTTTAACATTGTTAAATCACAACACGGTTACTATCAGCATATTGTGCAAACATTCCCTGACATGCACATTTTTTATTAAAAAAGCTCTTATTCACGTGTGCGTTTTGTCAGAAGATATTCACAGTAGGTCAAAATATTGTATCACCCCGGGGTATATACAAAAAGAGAAACCGACGTTCCCAAAGGAAACATCGGTTTATGCAACTTTGATTTCTCGCAGTTATGCCTTAACAGCTGTAGTGTCAACGGGAGCATCTTCTACAGCGGGAGCTACTTCAGTTGCTGCGTTAGTTTCAGTGCAAGCTTTTTCGCATGCGCTGTCGCATTCAGTGCCTTCTACGTTTTCAGTAGCAGCTGCTGCTGATTCGCTGTCGTTTTTAGCTTCGCCCTTTGAGCATGATACGAGTGCTACAGAAGCGAGCACTGCGAGAGAAAGAATAACCTTCTTCATTTTAGTCTAAGATTTAAAATAATAAAACAATAATTTTTGCTATCAAAAACGATGCAAAGTTATAACCGTTTTTTTATTCCACCAAATATCTTCATAAAAAAATCACCTCATATTCCAAAATTTAACATTTTAACACAATTAGTGTTAAAGATAATCTAAATTTTAACATATTGCAAAACACAAGCCTCCATGCTATTGCCGCACCTTTTTTGTCTGTTTCAAAAATTATAACTATTTTTGAACAAAATTACTTATATGACTATTTATTCAAAGACTTACGGCCGTGCATTCGCATTTCTCTGTGCCGCCGCTGTCCTAACCATATTATATTCATGTGCAAGCATCGGCAACCCCTCCGGCGGGCCGCGCGATGAAGACCCGCCAAGGCTGGTAAAGGCTCACCCCATGCCTGAAAGTACCGGCTTTTCCGGAAATGAGATTTATCTTGAATTTGACGAGTTGGTTAATGTAAAAGACGCATTCACAAATGTTACCGTGTCCCCTCCCGGTGCAAGCACCCCGAAAGTCATTGCATCCGGGCGCCGCGTTATTGTCACTTGGAGCGACCCCCTCTCCCCGGATACCACCTACACTGTCGACTTCGGCACCGCCATTGAAGATGTAAACGAAAATAATCCGCTCGGCAATTTCTCCATAACTTTCTCCACAGGTGCCGACATCGACTCGCTTCGCATTTCCGGTATTGCTTTGGATGCCGCCACTCTTGAGCCGCAACAAGGTATGTTGGTGGGTGTGTACCGAGCCGATGCCCCTGACTCAGCGTTCAAAACCCTCCGTTTTGACCGTGTCACAAAAACCGATGACCGCGGGCGCTTCACTCTTCGAGGTCTCAAACCCATACCTTATAATATATATGCTTTGGGAGACCTCAACAACGACTGTCGCCGTGATAATCCGGCCGAGCTGATGGCATTCTATCCCTTCCCGGTAACACCCTACACGGAACAGGGTGTCGCATCTGATACAATCTTCAACCTGCTCACCGGTGCCGTGGACACTGTCGTGAGTCGTAATCGCACTGTGTTTCTACCGAACAACATACTGCTCTCCGTGTTTGATGAAGGCTACAAGCCGCAATACTTGGTGAAATACGAACGTCCGGACTCTGCAAAACTTCAATTCATTTTCAACAGCCGTTCCGCCTCGCTCCCGACTCTCGAAATCCTCGGCCATGGAAATGCCGCCAACAGCAGTGTGCTTGAACATGCCGCATACAACGATACGTTAACCTACTGGCTGACAAACTCCGAAATAGCTTCGTCAGACACACTGCGTTTGGCTCTGACATATATGCGCACCGGCTCAACACCCAACCTTGTTGAAGGCACCGACACCCTGACTTTCACCAAACCCAAGGTCAAATTCCAATCCAAAAAGAAAAAAACAAAGAAGGAGCTTGAAGCCGACTCGATTGCCCGCGAAAAGGCGAAATGGCTCACCCTAAATATGTCCCCTTCCGGCACGGTGAATGTATATACACCTATATATATAGAAGCACCGGAGCCGCTCACCTCGATTCGCACCTCAATGATGAGGTTGGAGCTTAAACAAGACAGCTTGTATACGCCGCTCCCTTTCCCCGACTTTGTGCAAGACACCACCGGAAAGGTGCGCAGATACAGTATCAAATATCCATGGGAATACGGAAATACTTATCGGCTAACCATTGATTCAACAGCTATGACGGGTATCTCCGGCAGATATAACGCCACTCTCTCCAATGAGTTCAGCATTAAGAAGCGCGAGGATTACGCCTCTCTTACCCTGAGGATTATACCTGATACCATTCAAGGTTTCGTAGAAGTGCTCAACAACAACGATGCACCCGTAGCTCGCGAAAGGGTAATTAACGGCATAGTGCGTTTCCCATATCTCTCGCCGGCAGACTATTATGCACGGTTTATCACGCGTCCGATGCCCGAACGGCTCAGCCAAGTTGCCGACTCGATCGCTCCGACCATGATTACTGAAAAAGACATTTTGGAATTTCATACCGGTAACTATGAGGCCGGCTTGCAGCCCGATGAGGTGTATTACTACCCCAAAGTCCTTTCGCTAAAACGCCACGACCGCTCCGAACAATGGGATTTGAATGTCGTTGCCGTTGATATGCAAAAACCGGAGGCAATCAAGAAGAACAAACCCCAAACACGCCGCCCGGCTGTAAGCAAGAAAAAGAAAGGGACAAATCAGCAAAACGCCGATGATGAAGACGAATATTTCGATGTAAACAGCAATCCCTTTGACCCCAACAGCAAGCGCCGCCGCTCCAGGCTCGGAGCAACTTACTGATTACGTTATAAAACAAAAAAGAGTTGAGAATCGGTTGACTCTCAACTCTTTTTGTCGGGGTTAGGCGACTCGAACGCCCGACCTCTACGTCCCGAACGTAGCGCGCTACCAACTGCGCTAAACCCCGAA
>JAMPIK010000014.1 GCA_023662865.1 Prevotella sp. | reverse complement strand
CTTTGGTTCAGTCGCATAGCCCGCTATGCTCCCTCACCTGTAGCCTCGAACCTGAGGCACATCTGCGACCCTGACGTTCACATTTTTTATTAAACAAGCTCTAATAATCGTCAAAAGCGGTTGTTGAATTTAGAGTGTGTCTAATATATAGGTATTTTTACATCCAAAGGAAGGAAGCGCGAGAAGATTTCTCTTGCACGCTCGTGGTCGATACCATCGCGAAGCACCACCATTATGGTATCGGTACCGGCAAGCGTACCAACTATCTCCGGCACACGGCTCATATCCATATCGTATGCAAGGCCGGATGCATATCCGTTGCGTGTTTTTATTACAGCAATGTTTCCGGAAAATTCAAGCGAAATAAAGCCGGCTTGGTAGTGATTGTTAATATCAGTTTGTCCGGACGATAACATTTTATCCTTAACCATGTTATTATCCGGAAGCATATACATATATGTGCCCCGGTCAGTCGGTACCTTTGTGTTTTTTAGCATTTTCAAGTCGCGACTCAGCGTGGCTTGCGTTACATGGAAACCATTCTCACCCAACAGACGGCTAAGTTCTTCTTGGCTGCTTATGCTGTGATTTCTTATCAAATCAACTATTAATTCAACTCTGCGCTTACGATTTTTCATGTTATAAGGTTCTGAAAATTTTGTGCAAAATTAATTAATAATTTTCACAAATCAACTATTGTATATGATTTTTTACACAAAATATTCCTTTATAATTTTTATTCTCCGAAAGGGTTCTCATCCCTTTTCGCCAAGATATCACGTATTCGAGCGGCTTTTTCGTATTCTTCTTGCTCAACAAACCGATCCAAAAAGTTTTGAAGCTTGTCGCCGTCAAATGATTGAGCGTTTTGCCAAAAGGTCTCGTCGTCTGTATCCTCCCGCTTTTCTTCCGTAATTTTTACATTTGCGGAAGTTTGACTTTTCACTTTGGAATCCATGCCCATGGTGTTCAGCAAATCTTCCGATGCAAAGATTGGCACACCCATGCGCAGAGCCAATGAGATACCGTCGCTTGAACGTGAGTCCATCACTACGGTACGCTCTCCATTGCTCAGGTGCAAATCAGCTGCGAAAATACCGCCGTCGAGCACTTTAATAACAACATACTTAAGCTCCAAGCCGAATGCGCGGAGTATATTCGCCATCAGATCATGAGTGAGCGGCCGCGGTGTGATAATCTCTTGAAGCTTACATTCAATGGATTGAGCTTCAGCCATTCCTATCACTATGGGCAAGCGGCGTGTACCGCCCAGTTCCTGAAGGATAAGCGCATACACTCCTCTCTCCACTTTATTATATGTGATGCCCACCACGAGCATTCGCTTATAGTCTTTATCCATTTTCAATTCTCCTTTTTTTATTCCCTATTGAAATCACACCGCTACCCAAACAAAGAGATGTGTCGGGAGTATAAATAATAGCGAATTGTCCCGGAGCTATGCCTTGTATATCTTCTTGGGAATTAACTATGTAGGTATCGTCTTCAAGCTTCTCAAGAGTCGCGCTTGTAAAGCCCGGGGTATGTCTGTTTTTAAAAGAAATTTCTATTTTGTTGCCGTTGAGCTTAATTCCGGGCACAGTCTGTTCGGGAGCAAACGGATTGCTTGTAATCCAATGTATATCAACCAATGGCAGCTCCTTACCATATTGTAGATGAGTGTCATAGCCATTGCTTACATATACTACATTGTCACGAACATTTTTTTTAACCACATACCAGGGGCCGCCACTCAAACCAAGACCTTTGCGTTGACCTATGGTATGAAACCAATAGCCTTTGTGCTCACCTATTTTCTTGCCGGTTGATATATCAATTATCGGACCGGGCTTTTCTCCAAGATGACGTCGCAGAAAGTCGTTGTAGTTTATTTTTCCAAGAAAACAGATGCCTTGCGAGTCTTTGCGGGTAGCGTTGGGCAGGTTTATTTCCTTTGCTATTTCACGCACGCGAGCTTTGGGAAATTTCCCCAAAGGGAAAAGTATGTGGCTCAATTGTTCGTAGCTTATTTGTGCGAGGAAATCAGTCTGGTCTTTCACGGGGTCGGCAGCTGTTGCCAGATAATATTTGCCGTCAATTTGGCAGATATCAGCATAATGGCCGGTGGCCGTCTTGTCGAACTCATGGCCGCGGCGCTGCTCGAAATATCCGAATTTGATGATTTTGTTGCACATCATATCAGGGTGAGGGGTAAGCCCTTGTTTCACAGTGTCAAGTGAATATTGCATAACATTTGCCCAATATTCATCGTGCAAAGGAATAATCTCAAACGGCAAATTATATCTTCGTGCTATCAGGCGGCACATTTCAATATCTTCATCGGCGTTGCAATCGCCGCTGTCGTCATCGCGACCGATACGAATGTAAAACAAGTGTAAATCATGTCCCTGCTCTTTAAGGAGATGAACAGTTACCGCACTGTCCACACCACCCGACAATAAAACCGCAATTTTCATGCTTTTATACAATTTCAAGTTCTTCGTCTTCGTTTCTGTTCTCTGCATGGATTATTCGCAGCGACAACATATAATCCACAGAAATTTTGCCGGGGCCCACAAGGAAAAGAAAGAAGAAAATACACATAAACATTACAGGGAGATAATTTTGTTGCTGCCAGGGCATCAAGGCTGTCACCACACATTCTTGCGAACGAAGATACACCTCGGCCACGGCCATTGCAATAAAGGGAGGAATGCACATTATACGAGTACACAATCCGAACATGATGCACAGCGAGCATACCACTTCAATACAAAGCATTACAATCATGGACCATTCGCTGCTCATGCCTAATACAGCCGGGAAAATATCTTTTGCCGCATTGTAGTCTGCCATAAGTCTTAATGCAAATTGCAGAAGCATAATGCCGACAAACAGACGCATAAACAAGCGACCCATATTCGGATATGAGTATCCGGTGGATCGAAGCATAAACCTCTTCAGAGGTGATATAACACGATGTCTTGCCATTTATTATAAAAAGGTATTTTCTTTATAACGCAATCATGAGTTAAAAGTATTATTTGATTACGTTATTTTTTACATATTCGCGAGCTGTTTTCGTATTAGCCGATTTGCTTACTATATTCCCGTCTGCTCCTATTATAAACAAGGCGGGTATTACACGCAAATCGATCTTCTCGTCCAAGCTTTCGCCGCGACCCACTGTCCAATTCTCGGGATATTTTTTTACAGCCTCGGCCCATGCGCCGATTTCAGAAGTGTCCACATCCGGACTG
The DNA here is from genome assembly GCA_023662865.1 of Prevotella sp. Taxonomy (GTDB): domain Bacteria; phylum Bacteroidota; class Bacteroidia; order Bacteroidales; family Muribaculaceae; genus Lepagella. The sequence continues at coordinate 43,778 of JAMPIK010000014.1, read as the reverse complement.
ATAAACATTATCCGCGCTTTGCCGGCATCAACGAGTTCCTGCAATTCACTGTCTGTGTCAAGTTGCAGACGTGCCAGTCGGCAATCGGTACAATCATAATTGCCAAACACGATAATTTCCGGCACTCCGGCATTGCTGTATACTTCCGGTTGTCCTTTTCTATCTGTGAAAGCAAAACGGAGAAGGGGCTTGCCAACCAAACTGTTTGACAAAGATTTCAGTTGAGATTTATAGCGAGCCTTGCGCAAGTCGGGTATCTTCTTGTTCTTGGTAACGGCGTTGAGGAATTCCAGATACACTTCGTCAATTACGAGTTCGGCGGTATTTGGCTCATACATAGTCCTTTCAGCAGCTTGTGTGAATTGCAACAGCAGTGTCGGCGATTTCTGCAGCTTCTTAATGAGAGCCTGAACACTCTTCATTGCGACATCGCGTTCGGCAAGATGCAACGGCACTATATATGTGGTAAATGCGTGGACCAACTGGCTCTGCCCCACACTCTTCTGTTTGAAATCAAAAGAATCCCAAAAATGTTCGGCAAGCCAATTTGAACGTTGGTTCCATTCCAAATCTTCGGGGGCTACGGGGTATTCAAACAATGGAGGCAATACGACGAACGGGGCAATAGCCTCCTCATCTTGTGTTTGTGCTGAGGGTGTACTCTCCTGTGTCTGCGCACTCATGCCGGTCGGCATTGCTGCAAGCACCGAAATACATAATATTTTATTTATATATGTCATTATTTTTTCGTGACGAGATTATTTATGGATAATATTTTCGGTAGTTACTCTGTGAACCAATCGTAGCCGTTTACGTATGGCTCCAACACGCCCACCCATGCCTTGTATCCGGCTCCGGTGAGGTGCAACCCGTCGTTTGTAAACTCTTTGCGCAGCTTTCCGGTAGCGGGATCTTCCAAGGCCTTGGTGAGAGATATGTAGGTGCAATTGTATTTCTTTGCAATCTCCTCAATTTTTTTGTTCAATTCGGGAATTACCTTTTCCTTGCCATACATTGTCTTATATCGCTTGAAATCGTTGTTAATAGGCATGATACCTTGCAAATAGAATTTAGTGTCGGGCGAGAGGCGTTTCATTTTAGCTACAAGGCGCTCATATTTTTCTGCAATTTGAGAGACTGTGAGGTTATGGCTGATGTCGTTTGCGCCAATCAGCAGAAACACCTTTTTAGGGTGATTCTTCAATGTAGTCTCAATACGCTTGTCAACCCCGGAAATTACATCAGAAGTGATACCCCGGTTTTTGACATTGGGCAAACCGAACAGCTCTTGGAGTTCGGCACCGTCGGTTATGGAATTTCCGACAAAGACAATATCGTTTTCTGTGATTGGCAGCAACTCGAACAGGCTTACCTTGCGGTCGTAATAACTGTCGGCCTTTACTGCCGATGAGGCAAGCAGAAGTGTAGCTGCAACAACGACTAATGATTTATTTATTTTCTTAATCATTTGTTATTTACGTGATATTTGATTAGTCCTTCTATTGGATTGCGCTCAATGCGCACTACATTCATTTTATGCCGGGAAGCTACGGTGCGCAAGATATTCCCGAAGTAATAGGCAACAGATCCGATAAAAGCAATCGGCATATGTTCAGACTTCGCATACCGCGATATGATGTTGCTGAAGAATGACTCGAATTCATCTTCCACCACTCGCCTGACCCGCGTATCATTAATATGTTTATTTATAAATTTGGTAAGCGATGCCAGATACATGTTTGCAATCGGCTGTCTGTAAACGTGTTCGTATATGTCGTGTATGGTGAGAGAATTTTCTTGAAAGAATTGTTCGCTGATTTCTTCGGGCAATTCATTTCTGAGCAAATCCTTTAATAAACGTTTGCCGATAGCTGCCCCGCTGCCCTCATCGCCGAGTATGTATCCAAGCGGTGAAACTTGTGCGGTTATTTCCGTGCCGTTGAACATACAAGAGTTTGATCCGGTGCCAAGGATACAGGCAATTCCCGGGCTGTTTCCTAACAAGGCTCTCGCAGCCCCGTACATATCCGAATTAACGGTTATGTCCCCTTTGAAACCGAACTTTCGCAATTGTTTATATACACGGTTGCACTGCTCGTCAGTAGCGCAGCCGGCACCATAAAAATGTATTTCACCGGCTGAGTACATTAATGTTTCAGCACCCAGCATGGCATTGTAAATCTCTGTCTCGGACATTACACACGCATTTATTGCTCCGGCGTGGAGATCACGCTTCACATCTCCGGCCTTGTCTGTCAAGCACCAGCGTGTTCCTGTTCCTCCGGCATCCGCTATGAGTATATTCTTACCCGCTTCCATTAATTTTTTGATTTGTTGTTTACAGACATTAAAGGAATAGTATTGTACCTCAGAGAATATTGGTCTTCAAAGCCAAGGTTTAGGGCTCTGTCGAGCATATCGTCTGCCATGGAGTTCTTCTCGCAAGCACGGTTGTATAGAGCCATTAAGAAGGCTGCTTCCGCATCTTGTTCGGCAGCGGCTTCTACGGGAGCTATGGTAGCGGCGGCATCAAGGCTTTGCCCCGCTTTTATTTGTGCTATGGCCTTATAAGTAATCTCGCGAGGAGAACCAGCAGTCAGGTGTGCCACACGTTGGAAGTCGCTCATACCGGCTTGCTTGTTACCCAACAAATTGGCTTGCAGATACCCCCTGAACAAAAGTGCATCGGCCGCTTCCGCATCGTTCATAATTACTTGGTTAAGATAACCGACGGCGCTGTTATTGTCCTGCAAATTATATGCCACTTCGGCTGCCTTCATCAACGCATCCTTGTCGTTGGGATTAAATGCCAGAGCGTATTTCGCATATGTAAGTGCCGCCGGATAATTTCCTCTTATTTGTTCAATAGCAGCTTTTATGATATTTGTCTTTAAATCAGACTTATGCATTATCGCCTTTGAAGCATATGTATCGGCTTCGGCAATGTCTCCGCGTCTTAAACATATTTCTGACAAATCAGCATAAAGACTTTGTGCTTCCTCTTGCGGCACAGTGGAAATCAGCTCGCGGTAGGCATTGTAAGCGTCATCGTATTTCCCGGCGGCAAGAGCAGCATTGCCTTGCAGGAAATAGAGCGGAACTACATTGGGCGTTTTTTGCAGTGCATAATCAATGGCCTCATCTACTGCATTATAGTTTTCTTTGGCCAAAGCTATTATCGAGCTAATCGGGCGTTCAGATCCGGAGTTCAGACTAAAAGCACTCAGATAGTCAGCGGCGGCATTTTGAGGCATTCCCAACTCTTTATGAATATCGCCCATACGGCAATATGTCAGATAATTGCTCGGATCCATCTTCTCCGCATCGGCCAACAAGTTAATCGCTTCGTCTTTTTTCCCCTCCATAGCAGCCGCACGAGCCAGTCCGAAGATAGCCTCCGTACTTCGTGAGTTTGAGTTGCGCATGGAGTTGAATGCAATCTTGGCAGCCTCGGTGTCGCCCTCATGCAAGCAGATATTTCCCTTCATATACAGCAATCTATAAGACGCCGGGGTAAATACAAGTGCCTGATTTGCAGCCGTCAATGCTTCCGAATACTGTTCGGTTTGTGTGTATATATCGGCCAGCAGCGAATATTCTGATGCCAACTGATCTTTCTCTTTCGCCGGAGTATTGCTGATAGCTCGCTTTATATCGGAGAGAGCCTTGTCGTAGTCATCAAGGCGATAATATTGTGAGGCACGCTCATACAGAGTAAGATAGTCATTGGGATTTTGCTGCAAGAGAGTTTCATACCCGTCAAGCATAGCCTGTGTAAGCGGATTTATTGCCTGCGCGGCTCCGCAAATGCCTAAACAGCAAATTGCCGTAAGTATAAGATTTCGAGGTTTCATGATTTTATCGTATTTACTGCCTCTCTGATTGTCACCAATGCTTTCAGCAAGTCTTCAATCTTGTTGAGCGGGAGCATATTTGCTCCATCGCTCTTGGCAGTTGAGGGGTCAGGGTGTGTTTCAATAAATATGCCGTCAGCGCCTACGGCTATTGCAGCCTTGCCTATTGTCCCGATGAGAGCTGGCAAACCGCCGGTTACGCCGCTTGCCTGATTAGGCTGCTGAAGTGAATGTGTAATATCCATGATTACCGGGCACTTACACTCGGATTGCATTATGGGAATTCCTCTGTAATCGACTATCAAATCGGTGTAACCGAATGTTGTACCTCTCTCGGTGACACACACGGCATCATTGTCGGAGCTGCGCACTTTGGCTACTGTGTGAGCCATCGACTGAGGCGAAAGGAATTGGCCTTTCTTGATATTAACCATTTTGCCGGTTTTAGCGGCGGCCACAATCAAATCTGTTTGGCGACACAGGAAAGCCGGTATCTGGAGCATATCAACAAATTCGGCTGCCATGCTCGCTTCCCGGGTCTCGTGAATGTCGGTAACCACCGGCACTTCAAACTCGTTTCTTACTTTTGCTAATATTGTCAATGCTTTAATATCGCCGATTCCCGTAAATGAGTCCAGTCTACTGCGATTGGCCTTGCGATAACTGCCTTTGAATACCAGAGGGATATCAAGGTCTGAACACACTTTGACAAGATGCTCAGCGGTACGCATGACTACTTCCTCGCTCTCAATGGCACAGGGGCCGGCAAGCAGGAAGAAATTATCAGCCTTACTTGACTTTAAATATTCGGTTAAGTCGTTATATATCATAGATAATATTCCTATTTTGTTTGATTTAATTGATTTATGCAGTGCACATCTGCAATTGCGACTACCGCAGCTGTCTCGGCACGCAATCGGCTTGCTCCCAAGCTCACAGGTATCCAACCGTTGTCAAACGCCGTCTGCACCTCTTGCGGACTGAAATCTCCTTCCGGGCCGATGAGTATGGCCACATCTTCTCCGGCGGCGTATTCCTTTACAAACTCATGGCGCTCCACTGTGTCAGCACAATAAGCGATGAACTTTTTGCCGGTGAATGGCGTGCCGTTATCATTTGTTAAATTTACAAGCACATTTTGCACGGGTGTGAGTTCGTCAAGCATCGGCAGTGTGGACTTCAGACTCTGCTTCATAGCTGAAATCAAAATCTTATTCAGCCTGTCTGTTTTAAGCACTCGCCTTTCGCTAAATCTGCACTCAACGGGAATAAACCTGTCAATACCCAATTCGGTACATTTTTCAGCCATCCACTCAACGCGATCCATATTCTTGGTGGGTGCGAAGCATAAGGTTATGCGGCAACCCCAATGAGTAGTGTCTAATTCGCTCTCCACTACTTCTATGCCGCAATGCTTGGGGTGAGCATCAACAATTTTGCATTTATAGCGAGTGCCTTTACCATCTACACATACAATCTCATCACCACATTTCATGCGCAACACACGCACACAATGACCGGACTCCGTCTCCGGGAGTTCGGTCATATGCATTGATATTTCGGGCAAATAAAATTGTATCATGCTGTCAGAGCTTTAATCCACCATACCTTCCGGGTCACCGCTGCCTTGAGCTGATACCTGATTGAGCTTGATGCGTTCCGGCTCGTGTTTATATTTGAAAATCATTGTAAACAAAACGAATACCACTAACGCATATGATGCAAATATAAGCCAGACTGTTTCCCAGTCGCCCAAAAGATAGCTCGGTGTTGTGGGAGACCATGTGCAATAGCTGTTTACTACTGCACCGGCAGCGAGTGTGCCAAACGTTGCACCGATACCGTTTGTCATCAGCATAAACAATCCTTGTGCCGAAGCTTGAATTTTCGGGTCTGTTTCTTTTTCTACAAACAACGCTCCGCTGACATTAAAGAAGTCGAATGCCACTCCATACACAAGCATTGAGATGATGAAAAGCCAAACACCGCTACCCGGATTGCCAACACCGAAACAGCCGAAGCGGAACACCCAGGCGACCATTGCTATCATCATGACACGCTTGATTCCAAAGCGTCTTAAACAGAAGGGTATCAGCAAGATGCACAATGCTTCGGACATTTGAGAAAGGGAGGTAAGCAGGGTTGCATTGTTCGCACCGAACGAGTTCATATATTCCGGTATGGCCTTAAAGCTCGTGATGAACGGATTGGCATAACCGTTTGTAATTTGGAGAGATACACCCAAAAGCATTGAGAAAATAAAGAAAATCGCCATTTTCTTGCGCTTGAAAAGCTTAAACGCATCAAGCCCGAGAATGGAGACAATCCCTTTGGAGGGCTGTTCTTTACCTGCAATGGCGCATTTGGGCAAAGTCATGCAATAGAGGAAGAGTAACAATCCGAACACGGAGCAGGTCAGCAACTGGTTTACAGTATATTGGAAGCGAGGGTCGTCTTGACCGATACCAAGGGGATTGCTGAGTGAGAAGCCAACCGAACCATCGGCTACATAGAAGCAGTTTACAAACCACATGGCGGCGATGAAACCTATTGTTCCCAACACGCGTATAGGCGGGAAATCTTTCACAGTATCCAATCCGGCTTTCTTCAAACTGGAGAATGCAACTGTGTTGGCCAACGCGATTGTGGGCATAAAGAAAGCCACGCTCAAGGTGTACAAGGTAAAGAAAGGCCAAAAGTCAAGCGTGGGGTGAGTCATGCCGTAATGCCATGCGCCGAGCATGAAGACTGCTGCAAGAAAATGACAATAACCGAGCAATTTTTGAGGTTGAACATATTTATCGGCTATCACACCCATGATTGCCGGCATAAAAATGGAAACTATACCTTGTACCGTATAGAATAATGCAATATCCAAACCCAACCCATGCGAGCCAAGATAGTTTCCGAGGCAGGTAAGGTAACTTCCCCAAACAGCAAATTCAAGGAAGTTCATTATCGCCAATTTTAACTTGATACCTTTCATAGTAATCTCATTATTATTTCTTTTTTCAATTCACAAAAATAGCAAAAAAATAATACCCTGACAAAAAATATCAAAAATATCTGTGTTTCAAAGAATTATTTCGTGTATTAACGTGTGTGCCAAAGTATGGTTTCAACTATCAGGGCTACAATGCCGGCTATGGCAAATACCAATGCTATGACGGAGAATTTCTTCCCGGCAGAGGGTATCTTTGCTCCCAAAGTAAGAGCCATAAGCTGAGTAAACGCCGCCATAAAGAAGCAAAATACATCAATAAAACTCCACCATGTCACTCTTTGCGTGAATGTAAACCCTATTATAAATATCACAGCCACAAGAGCGATGGCGACTACAAGTTTTGATTTAAACATAATCGGTTAATTTCAATTATCTAAACACTTTAACACTGTATGGTGTGCCACTTTTACCCATAAATACGGCAAAGTAGAAGCCGGACGGACGCCCGGAGAGATTGACAGAGGCAATCGGAGTATCGCGGAATTTTTCATACTGCACTTGCGCTCCATCAAGTGTGTACAGGCGCATTTCTGATACTTCTTCGGGCAATGACACTGTGAAATGTCCGCCTCCAATCCATTGCACCTTTGGTTCGGTAATAACTAACGTATTCTCCAAGGCGGCCAATTCCCGCGCCCTTTCATTTTTCTGTTCTTCTATAAATGCCTCATAAAATGTATGCGGCTCTTCTACCACTTCGGGTTCGGGTACGGCAGTGGGGTTACCCAATGATGCCACCTGACCTTTGCTCAAGATTTCAGTAGGCAGAAGTCGCCAAAGAGAATTGTTGCGTCCATCAAGATCCATACGATAATAATCGCCCTTGTGTCCATACACTATTATCGGCAACAGCTTCTCCCCTTTTATCAGTCCGAGCACAACATCGGGCTTTTGCTCCAGTTCCGTGTCTATGGAGTATTGCCATTGGTCCGGAGTGTAACTGCTTGATGCAAACGAATATGGGTCTGTCATCTCAAGTATTACATTCAGTTCTGCAACAGCCTCTTCCTTAGTGGTACGCGGATCTGTTGCGATATAAGGCGCGGCTAACATTCCCGATATATAATCCGGCAAATCTGTCCATGCGCGTTCCGCCTCATATGGTATTGAAGAGTCATATCTGATTGCCTCGATGTGAAGGGCATATAGTCGCAACAGTTCTTTGAGAGTATCGGATATATGCTCAGTGTCGAAATTATCTTTCAAATTATATCCGAGAATGGGAAATGCCTTATTCTCTGCTGACACAACCACAAACCCACCGGCCTGTAAATTATATATATAAAACGGCGGGAACAAGCTTTTGGTAGTAAGTCGCCGGCCGTTATATACAAGTTTGGGTTCACCCATCACCTGTCCGTACACTGCGTTAAAGAACTGCTGCGCAATGTTCTTGGCTTGCTTTTGGCTTACCGTCTCGGCACTCATTCCGAACGCGGAGAATATCATTAACAATATCGCAAAGTATTTACCCATATTAGTATAACAACAATGAGCCTAAAAAGTATGGGGAATGTGTATTTTTTACATTCCCCATATATAATATAATGAGATTGTGTTTAATTTTCGGCGGTTGCGGCTTCAGCCTCAAGAGTACTCTTGGAGGGCTTGATGTTGGGCAACTCCAAACCATAGTGCTTTTTGTGGTCGATAGCTTTGAGCCACAATCCGAATATCAAGGCAAGAACACCGAGGCTTACAAAGACAGTCATGGTGACTGTGTAACTGTATTCCATCGGGTCGGTGATACCGGGGTTTGAAGCTTGCAATACAGAGCCGATACCCTTGCGGAAGCCATACAGACCGATGTTCTGTATCCAGAAAATCACGGCATATGCAGAGCCGAGGAGCTTGGGTTGTATAAGCTTGGGCACTGAAGGCCACAATGATGCAGGAACCAATGAGAAGCTGATACCCAGCAATATAATAGCTGCGTAGGCAAGGAAGATATTAGGCAAGACGGGAAGCACGTATGCAAAAATGCTGTGGCAGACAATCATGAGAATGGCACCGAAGATTAGCATTGTAGCTCCTTTACCCTTTCTGTCCAGAAAGTTGCCGAGGAAGGGGGTAATGGCCGCCGCTCCCAAGGGGAATACGAAGAATATCATACCGGCTTCCTCTTCTGAAATCTTCAGGGTGTTTTGCAACATAAGTCCGGCATAGTTCTGGAAGGGGAATATAGCTGAATAATACAGCACACAAAGCAGAGATACAATCCAGAACACCTTGGAAGTGAAAATATATTTGAGATCCGAAATCTTAAACGGATCATCTTTTTCTTCACCACTTTCTCCCATTTGCTTCTCAAGTTTACGATCCATAATGCCGTAAGCTATAAAGCAAATCAAGCCGATGCAGCAAAGCAAGAGTGCAAAAGCAATGGGGCGAGAAACGTCAATCACACCGCCGAGCTTTACAATCCACGGGCTGCCAAAGAATACTACGGCCACACCAATACGAGCGATTGCCATCTCAACACCCATGGCAAGAGCCATTTCCTTGCCTTCAAACCATTTGACAATACCTCGAGACACGGTGATACCGGCCATTTCAATACCGCAACCGAATATCATGAAACCGATGGTAGACATCTTGGCTGAAGCGGGCATGCCGTCAAACCAAGGGGTGATGTTCCACCAGGCATCCGGAATATTCAGAATACCATCGAAGAATGTGGCGAGACCGCTGCCTTGAAAGGCATCTGTCATGGCATACCAGTTGATGGCGCCGCCGGCTACCATTACCGCACCGGATAAAATAGCTGTGAAGCGCACACCCATCTTATCCAAAATAATTCCGGCAAAAATCAGGAAGAATACAAATACATTCAAGAATGTCTCCGAGCCGAAGTAATTACCCCAAGCCTGAGGATTCCAGTTTCTTGTTTCTTGTACATAGCTTTGCAATGGCGAGAGCACATCTACAAAGATGTAGCCGAAAAACATCGCGGAGGCCAGAAGGACAAGGGCTGTCCATCGTACCCACGCTTTGTCGCGTAACAATGTGTTTACTGTTTGTGTCATTTGTATGTTAATTAGTTAATTTCTAAAGTCGTTGCCGACAAAAGCCGTTAAGGAGGGAATAAGAGTGTGTCTAAAGTTTGCCGAACAAAATTACAAAAAAAATATGACATTACATTAAAAAATGTAAATTATATCAAATTCAGTGTTTGGCCGGGCTGTGTCATGACAACGTAATGTCCGTGATCCATATTGGCGTAACGCACAAAATCGGTTGCTTTTCGTATATATTCAATTCGCTGTCTGTCAGTTTCATACAAGCAGAAGTGCATCGGAATGAACTGTGATATATTAAATTGATGTGTGAATCTGAAAGCACCCTCCCGATAATCCCTTCCAATTCGAGCGTCTACCGGAAACATGGCAACATCAAAGCTGTGAAACTTCCGATGTATTTCATACAACTTCTCTTCATACAGTGCCAATGCCTCCTCTACCTCTTGCGGTGTAGATTCATCTTTCCACACCCACGCGTTTAAATCGCCGGCATGGAACAACCTGATACCGTCCACTTCAAGCGCATATGAATTCCCGATATCAGTACTTCCGAAGGCATTCACCCTCAAAATGTCGTCTTCGTACACTTCACCCGGAGTCAGAACCGACACTTGATTGGAATCAGTTTTTAACGGACCGGTGTAGGTTCCGCCGGGGGCAAGCAGGTATTTCACAAATTTATATGTGTCTTTGCTGATTATATAATGCACCTTTGGGAACTCTTTGCTGCAACCGAAGATTTTCTTATTGAAATGGTCTTTATGATGATGACTGACAATAAAATAAATCGGCAAAATGACATTATCCTCATTGCTAAGGGAACGAAGAGTGTCAAAAAAATTAATTTTATCCGCGGTGTGACGCTTATGCGGATTGCACCAAAAGTCAAAAACAATGATGCAACTATGTGATTTATATAAAAAGCAATCGTGCCAAATATATGTTAGAGTCCTATTCATAATTACAAGCTGAAAAATAAAAAATAAAGTTATCAGTATTACAGTTTCAAAAAAAAGTGGTAACTTTGCAACGCAAAAAGGAAGTTTGCCGGAGTGGTCGAACGGGACGGTCTCGAAAACCGTTGTACCCTTTCGGGTACCCAGGGTTCGAATCCCTGAGCTTCCGCCAAACGCTTAATCACCAAGCAATCACAAATCAACACCCGTCTTTACCCCCAAAAAAACGTAAAGTCGGGTGTCTTTTTATATACATTCACCATTCGGATAGCTAACGAATTAAAATGAAGATAATATAAGTTTGCGGAAAATTTACGCCCGACTTTGCGTGGAAAATGTAAAGCCGGACGTAAAATTTGAATCGTTATTGGTCGCCTTCCTTGTGGAAGATGTGTCTGAGCTTTGAGAATATGCGGTGGATTGTGCTTTGCGAGGGAGTTACGTTCGGCTGTCCTTGCAGTGTCTCAATGGCTTTGCGTTCTTCTTCGTTCAGGTTTTCGGGCACATATACCATCACATTCACGAGTTCGTCTCCATGCGTGTTCGAATTGTAATGAGGTAATCCTTTGCCGCGAAGTCTGAGTACCTTTCCCGGTTGTGTTCCTGCCGGAATTTTCAAACGCGCTTTGCCCTCAACCAGAGGCACATCTACACTTCCGCCGAGAGCGGCTGTCGGGAAGTCAAGCATCAGGTTGTAAATCAAATCGTCTTCATCGCGAATAAGATTCGGGTCTTTCTCTTCTTCTATTACCACGAGCAAATCGCCGTTCACACCGCCGTGGCGCGCGGCATTGCCTTGGCCGGACATCTTAAGAGTCATACCGTCAGTAACACCGGCGGGAATATGGAAAGAAATAATTTCATCTTTTTTCACTATACCTTCGCCGCCACAAACGGAGCACTTGGTGTCAATAGTCTTGCCTTCACCGTTACATTCGGGGCAGACGCTTTGACTCTCCATAGCTCCGAGGAAGGTCTGCTGCACACGAGTTACACGACCGGTGCCGTGACAAGTTTGACAAGTGTGGAAGGCAGTGCCGTCTTTTGCACCGGTGCCTTTACAAGCATCGCAAGCTACCCAACGCGGTATTTTTAGCTTTTTGTCAACACCATTCATTATGTCTTTGAGGGTAACTTTCACTTTAATTCGCAAGTCGGCACCTTTGCGCACCGCTCTTTGCTGACGACGTGAACCGCTGCCAAAGCCGCCGCCATATGACCCGGCTCCGGCAAAGGCATCACCGAATATATCGCCGAAGTGAGAGAAAATATCCTCCATTGAGAAGCCTCCGCCAAAGCCTCCGCCGAAACCTCCGGCACCGCCGGCGCCGCCGAAGCCTTGCGGACCCATGGAGTGTCCGAATTGGTCGTAGCGTGCACGCTTTTCCGGGTCGCTGAGTACATCGTAAGCCTCCGCCGCCTCTTTGAATTTTTCTTCGGCCTGCTTATCGCCCGGATTCTTATCCGGGTGATATTTGATGGCCATTTTGCGATATGCCTTTTTTAGTTCGTCGGCTGTTGCATTTTTGCTCACGCCGAGCACTTCATAGTAGTCTCTTTTTTCAGCCATGGATTATAAACATTTAAATTACTGAGCCACAACTACTTTAGCATGGCGGAGCACTTTTCCGTTAATGGTGTATCCCTTGGATACGGTATCAATAATTTTACCCTTTTGGTCATCGGCCTGAGCCGGCACTTGTGCGATAGCTTCGTGCGCTTCGGGATCGAACTCTTCGCCGTCAGTTTGCATCGGCTTAACACCGTTAGCTTCCATAAATTTTACTAACTTGTTATATATAAGTTCCATGCCTTCACGTACTGCTCCCGCGTCTCGAGTATCTTTGGTAGCTTCAAGGCCACGCTCAAAATCGTCTACTATTGGCAGCAGACCTTTCATAGCTTGACCGGAAGCACTTTTTATAATTTCAGCTTTTTCTTTAACGGTGCGTTTGCGGAAATTATCAAATTCGGCCATCAAAAAAAGGTATTCTTTCTTCTCGTTATCGAGCTCGGCTTGCAGTTTGCTGATTTGATCTTCGGCACTGTCAAGTTCAACCTCGGCATCAGCCACTTCATTTTCGGGCATTCCTTCAGAAACGTTGGCTTGAGCATCTTCTTCTTTCAGCTGCTCGTTCATTTCAGGCTCTTCAATATCGTGTTTTTTCTTTTCAGACATAGTGCATTATTATTTTATGATTAAGACTACAAAAATTGTTCCAAATAATGTTAAATTAGTCATTATCTGAAATAATCTAATTCATTATATTTAACAATCAAAGAGGCGATATCGTTCAATCAAAGCGCATTGACGTGCATTTCGCAAGCTGTGCAATCAAATTCCAAGCCGAATTTTGCCCCTTCCGGGTTTTCAATAATCAAGGGTTCATGCAGTTTTTGCGATGTATGGCCGGCGGAGCTTTTCTTACACATACCCAATTCGCGCAGAATGCAATGTCGGGTTGTCATGAGTCGAGTACCCGATTTTATACTCCGGAAATCGGGATTTGACTCCAAGGCCGGTTCAATTTTCATTACTCCGTGCGACTTATAAAATTCTATTGCTTTTTTATTTGCCACATTATCTGCAAACGTCAGCTCTTTGTCAGGATATGGAAAGTCTTTGTCCTCTTTAACACGAAGCGGACGTGCATACATGCATCGGGCATTCTCATCAAGAGCCGCTGTCAGAGTGCGCCTCACCTCGCTGAGCACGGAGGCTTGAATAAAGCTGTCGGAATTCAGAAAATTTTTAAACTCACCGAGTTCATAAACGGTATCTCCAAGTTTTTCAAAGAAACGGCGTGGCTCCATCGGCTTTATTGCTTGCTGACGCTCTTTGGGCATCGGCACACATACCCGGCAGCCTCGTGAGTCGGAGGCTATGGCTCGGGTCTCGTGCAATTCAATGTCTATTCTGATTTTTCGGCGAGCGGTATCTTTGCGAGCCATCAATGTGTCATGCTGATAATCGGTAGTGCGATACAGTTGCACACCTTTCGGCATTTTTATCTTTCGGGCATATACCGGGTGGCCGTTCACCATTTTATTTACACGTACTCCCGTGTATTCGCCGGAGGCATTGAAAAAGCTTACGCCGTCGCCGGCATGAAGGTCAGACAAATTGCTTACCGGCTCACCCATTGATTTGGGCGTATGCAGTGATGCAATGCCGGAGGGTTTTCTCTCCGTCAGGAAATAATGAGTAAATCCCCTGTTGAAACTTTTAAGCGGATTCGGTTCAAAATTAAATCGGCTTTCTCCAACAGATGCCCGGCAATACAATTCCGGATCCTTTCTGATTTCCGCATCAATAAGATTGCGGTAGAAGGCGGTAATATTCTTCACATAAGCTTCATCTTTGAGTCGGCCCTCAATTTTGAATGAGCCGACACCGGCTCGGAGCATACCGCCCAATAACGCGGACGCGTTAAAGTCTTTGAGCGACAAGAGGTAAGCTTTATCAGCCACTACTCTGCCCCTTGCGTCTTTCAATGTATACGGAAGGCGACATACTTGTGCGCAACGCCCTCTGTTCGCGCTCCTTCCGCACAATGCGTATGAGGCATGGCAACGCCCGGAATAACTCACACACAACGCTCCGTGGACAAAAGTCTCTACCGGCACTTTAACCGTATTGCAAATCTCTTCTATTTGTCTGAGCGTCAGTTCGCGAGCCAACACAATTTGCGAAAATCCGACTTCTTGGAGGAAGAGCGCTTTTTCCGGTGTTCGAGTGTCACATTGAGTTGAAGCGTGTAAGGCAATCGGAGGCAGGTCAAGACGCAGAATGCCGAGGTCCTGCACAATCAGAGCATCTACTCCGGCATGATACAAGTCGTTAATCAGACGTTCTACACGGAGCAGTTCCTTATCAAGAACAAGCGTGTTTACAGTGGCATAGACCTTTACACAGCAAGGGTGAGCGGCATCACACAGACGCCTTATGTCATCGGTAGAATTGGCTGCCGCAGAGCGTGCGCCGAACCCTTCGGGACCTATATACACGGCATCGGCTCCGTGAGTTATGGCACTCAATCCCGTCTGCAAGTCTTTGGCCGGCGAAAGCAATTCTATCTGCCGGGGCTCAACGGGCTTGTTCATTTCCTTCATAGAAATTTATAAAGGCATGAGAGGCAAGCCTGTTTCCTCCCGGAGTGGGGTAATCTCCGCTGAAATACCAATCACCGGGATTGTCCGGTATGGCTCTGTGCATGTTTTCAAGGCTTTGGTACACAATCTGAACCTGTGCGCGTGTACCTCCCGGAGTAAGCATCAATGCAATCTTCTCGGCTATTTGAGTATCTGTGAAAGGCGCGTAAATTTCCTTTACATAGTTTACACATTCTTCTTTGGGTTTACCCTCCTGTGCTTTGCATTTTCTGTAGACCTCATCAATCACACACTGCATACCTTGCTCTTTGAGCAAAGCGATTGCCGCTCTGAATGCAATAAACTCACCCATGCGGCTCATATCAATTCCATAGCAGTCGGGGTAGCGCACTTGCGGAGCACTGCTTACTATTACAATCTTGCGGGGGTGAAGACGGTCGAGAATACGAATAATGCTCTGACGCAGAGTTGTACCTCTTACTATGGAGTCGTCCAGCACTACCAGATTATCCACACCCGGACGCACAAGATTATATGTTACATCATAAACATGCGAGGCCAAGTCATCGCGACTCTCTCCCTGAGCTATGAAGGTTCGCAATTTGATATCCTTCCATGCAATCTTTTCGCGGCGCACATGGTGTGTGAGTATCTCCTCTATTTGTTCAGAGTCCGGATTGGAAGATTGAGAGAACAAATCGCGAATACGTTGTGCCTTGTTGGCAGTAAGAAAGGCATCGAGTCCATCAATCAGCCCGTAAAAGGCCACCTCGGCCGTGTTCGGTATAAACGAGAATACGGTATCGTCAAGATTATTGTCCACACTCTTCAGTACATCGGGCACAAGGAGCCTTCCCAGCTCTTTTCTTTCCTTATATATGTCTGCATCGGAGCCTCTTGAGAAATAGATACGTTCAAAGGAGCAACGACAGTTCTCCTTCTCCGGCAATATCTGCTCCAAACGCCATGAGCTGTTGCGGTCTACTATGATAGCCTCGCCCGGTTTCAACTCCCGGACTGAATCCTTGTCAAGATTAAATGTTGTCTGGATTACGGGGCGTTCGGAGGCAACAACGACAACCTCATCATCAGCATAATAGAAAGCCGGACGTATTCCCTTGGGGTCTCGCAATGCCCACATGTCACCGTTGCCTACGATACCGCAAATCACGAATCCGCCGTCCCAGCCGGGAGAGCAGCGCCGCAGCACATTGGCCACATTCAAATCCTTGGCAATAGACCCGGCAAGTTCAAGCCCATTTTGCCCTTTATCTTTGTAAATCTCAAACAATCGTTCATTCTCGCGGTCAAGACCGTGGCCAAGCTGTTCAAGCAATATAAATGTGTCGGCATACAGGCGGGGGTGCTGCCCGGTAGAGGTTATTTCGTTAAAAATTTCATCAACATTTGTCATGTTAAAATTGCCGCAAAGGAGCAAATTGCGAGCGCTCCAATTATTGCGGCGCATAAAAGGGTGAACATAGCTCAAGCCGGAACGTCCGGTAGTACTGTACCTTAAATGCCCCATATATACCTCGCCTTCAAAAGGCACGGAGGTATCTCCGGATTTTCGCGCATTGTCAATTGCTTTATGGGCAGTACTGAAAATATCTTGAATGGCCCCGCTCCCCTCGGCTCTTTCTCGGAAAATATATTCATTGCCGGGAGGGACATCAAGTTTCACACAACCTATACCGGCAGCTTCCTGACCTCGGTTGTGCTGCTTTTCCATCAATAAATAAAGTTTGTTCAGGCCATAAAGAGTCGTGCCATACTTTTCTTTATAATATGCCAACGGCTTGAGCAGCCTGATCATGGCTATTCCGCACTCGTGCTTAATCAATTCCATCAAATTTACTTATTCTTAAAAAATCTGTCAAGTTGGCGCTTGTCTTCTCTCTCCTTGATACTTTGGCGTTTGTCGTAATTCTTTTTACCGCGAGCCACACCGATAACCAATTTTGCCAACCCGCGGTCATTGATAAACAGGCGAAGCGGAACAAGGGTAAACCCGGCTTCGGCACCGGAACGTGAAAGCTTTGTTATTTCTTTTTTATTAAGCAACAGCTTGCGGTCGCGGCGCGCAACGTGGTTATTGTATGTGCCATAAAAATACTCGGCGATATACATATTCTTTACCCACACTTCTCCATTTTGAATCAGGCAATAAGTGTCGGCAAGCGATGCCTTGCCCAGACGTATGGACTTGATTTCCGTCCCCGTCAGGACTATGCCGGCTGTATATGTGTCGGTTATCTCATAGTCGAAAGAAGCCCGACGATTTTTTATATTAACTTGATTTTGTTTCATAACACGTAGTCAGTTTCTCATTTATGCTTGCGGCATGATTGATGTAAGACACCAATATATGCCAACCGGCACACCTATACATAACACTGTCATCACTACTATTGTCGGTATGTTTTCATTTGGTGAAATCCGCAGGCGGTCCACTCCCTTGGCCAAAATGTACGCACAATAAATAGGAGGCACTATAAGCAACATACCCAACCATGGGAACAATTCGGCAATCACGGCGCTTAGTGTCAACGCAGACATTATTGTCATGATAAACAATTGTCCGAAACGTCCTTCAATCTTACCGCGTGCCTGTGTTGGCAAAAACGTTCGGGCCAACAAGCCCACAAGGTAATACCCGCCGAAGAATGCGACAAACCCGGCAACAGCTTTCTGCAGCAATACTCCGGTGGAAATATCGGTGTAGTAAATTTTATCGGCAAACCGGCATATAGCCATTAATGCCAACAACGGATAAAATACGGTACGCGCAAACTCATCGACAGAATACAAATACTTTCTAATCTTGCGCCAACCCGGTTTGGGATTAATCAGCAAATACAGGAACGCAACCCATGGATTAGGCTTGCCTTCAATCTTGTTTCCTTCATCGGCAAAGACGTCTTCTTCATTATAACACAATCTCTTCAAGAATTCATCTTCATTCTTATCTTTACCACTACGCGAAGTGTTGCGCCCGGTATATGCGGCCTCTCTGCCTGAAGTTTTTCCGACAGGTTTCGTTGTCTTATTTCTTTTATTATTTACGGATTCAGCAGTCATCAGACTGCAAAGTTACAAAAAAACATCGTCTTACCCAAACTCGTGACTGTATTAGCTCAAAACGAATTTGCAAGCTCAAAGATTTTATAATAACTTTGCCGATGAAAAATTTGGCAGAAGAAAATGGCAAAAACAAAATATGTTATGCAATGGCTACCCACTCTGTATGTAGCCGAAGCTCTCCCTTATGTGGTGATAAACACGCTTACCGTGCTGATTTATACCCGACTGAATGTTGATCTTGAAACTATGACCTTCTGGACCGGTCTTCTGTACTTGCCCTGGGTTATCAAGCCTTTCTGGAGTCCGTTTGTAGATATTTTTGCTTCAAAGAGAGCATGGGTATTGTGGATGCAGATGTCTATGGGCTTATGTTTCGCCGCCACGGCAATCTTGCTGCCAACCACCGTGTTTTTCTTTGCCACTCTAATTCTCTTTTTCATTACAGCCTTCCTGTCAGCTACCCACGACATAGCCGCTGACGGATACTATATGCTTGAACTCTCCGAGCATCAGCAAGCCGAATATGTAGGTCTGCGCAGCACCTTTTATCGTCTCGGCACCTTGTTCGGAAGCGGTGCTCTTGTGTGGATTGCCGGATATATTGAAGAGAAATCTGCCGGACATGAGAGCATAACACGGCCTGACACCGTCAACGCTTGGACTGCCGTACTATGGATAGTGGCTCTTCTGCTTTCGGCTATTGCCGTATATCATATATACTTCCTGCCCAAGGCCGCTGAAGACAAGAAACGCGCAACTGCCGGAATTACTGAAATTTGCCGGAAATTCGGACAAACATTCACTACATTCTTTCTCAAACCGGGCATTGTGCAGGCTCTCCTTTTTATGTTGCTTTATCGCCTCCCGGAGGCACTTTGCATTAAAGTTACCGCACCCTTCCTGGTAACAGAGCGTGCGGAGGGCGGTTTGGAATTGTCTACCAAGGCCGTTGGCATTGCCAATGGCATTACCGGCGTGGTTGCGCTGTTGGCCGGCGGTATTCTGGGAGGTTTTGCCATCTCAAAAGGGGGGCTGAAAAAGTGGCTGTGGCCAATGGCCTTGAGTCTCACTCTGCCCTGCGCCCTGTATTGGATTTTAGCTGTCTGCCAACCGAATACAGACTTTTGGGGGCTGTTTATGATAAACACGGCAATTTTTGTGGAGCAGTTTGGTTACGGCTTCGGCTTTACCGCCTTCATGCTATATCTCATATATTTCTCGGAGGGAGAATGGAAGACATCGCATTACGCATTCTGCACCGGATTTATGGCGCTGGGCATGATGCTTCCGGGCATGTTTGCCGGCCATTTATTTAACACTATTGCGGATTTGAATATTTTCCCCGCAGCAGGCATTGGCAATGCAGACACACCGCAAGGCTACATCAACTTCTTCGCCCTTGTGGTGCTATGCAGCATCTTCACCTGCATTGCCTGTCTGCTGGTAAAAATAGACCCGCAATTCGGAAAGAAAAACACTCATTTAGAGCTTGTTTAATAAAAAATATGAACGTCAGGGTCGCAGCTGTACCTCATCTTTGAGGCTGCAGCTGCGAGACATAGCGGTAATTTTGGAAAACAAGACTATCAATGAAGTAAAAAGATAATTTATAAATTATGTAATAATGTTAAACCACGGCGTCTTTTTGGCTACTTTGACTCGTCTTTCCGGTCACAATGCTCGCATTGCTCCCTGCAAGACAAGCCAAATCAGCTCAAAAATACACCGCCCTGACATTCACATTTTTTATTAAACGAGCTCTTAAATTAACTCATTTGAGATTTTTTTCGTAACTTTGCGGTAGAAACGCGATGGATTATGAAGAATAACAATTCTGCCGACCGTCTGAAAGAGTTGGCTAATGCCCCATTGGGCAAACTGCTATGGAAATACTCACTGCCGGCCGTGATAGGCACAGTCGTCACTGCTCTTTATAACCTTATTGACTCAATAGTAATAGGTCATGCTATTGACGATCCCAATGTAATCGCCGGTATTGCCGTGACTTTCCCTGTGATGACCCTTTCCGGAGCCTTGGGTATGCTAATCGGTGCCGGTGCCGCAACTCGCATTTCCATTGTATTAGGTCAAAAGGACAAACCTCGTGCGGAGCATATATTAGGCAACTCGGTAATGCTCACAATCATTATCGGCATTATCTACATGACTTGCTTCTTTATCTTCCTCGACCCCATATTGCGCACCTTCGGAGCTTCCGATGCCTCCCTGCCTTATGCTTATGAGTTCATGCAATGGATTATTCCGGGCATGGTGCTCATAAACCTCACGTTCTCATATAATAATGTGATGCGAGCTACCGGCTATCCTCGCAAAGCAATGCTCACCAATATACTCGGTGCGTTGCTTAATGCCATACTCGCTCCCATCTTCCTGTTCGGATTGGACTGGGGAATTTGGGGAGCTGCATTAGCCACGGATATTTCCATGGCTATAACAGCATTCTTTGTGCTTTCACACTTTTTCAACCCCAAGAATGAGCTTACTTTCAAACCGCATACCACCAAGCTGCAATGGCCAATCGTTAAGTCTATTATCATGATTGGTATGGCACCTTTTCTTATAAATCTGGCCAATGCCGGAATCAATGCGTTGATGAATAATTCTTTGCTGCATTACGGCGGCGACAATGCCATAGCTGCAATTGTTGCCTTCAACCGATATGTCACCGTCTTTGTGATGATTGTAATAGGTATTTGTCAGGGTATGCAACCGATATTGGGATATAATTACGGTGCCGGCAAATATAAACGTCTTTTCAAAACACTGACTATGGCTGCCTCCGCCGGATTTATAGTCACAACGGTCGGTGCGGTGTTGGCTCACCTTTTCCCGGAAAAAATAGCCGGACTTTTCATGCAGGACGAAGCACAAATTAATGCGGCAGTCACCTGTTTGAGCATTACGACTCTCTCATTCTGGATGGTGGGGTTTCAGATAGTCAGTACAAACTTTTTTCAAAGTCTCGGTATGGCCGGAAAAGCGATATTCCTGTCGCTCACCCGTCAGATTATCTTCATGATACCTCTCATATATATTCTGCCTCCGATATTCGGATTGAAAGGTATATGGTCAGCTTTCCCCATTTCTGATGCTGTGGCTACAATCGTTACCATCTGTATGCTGATTTATCAAATCAGGGTTATTCACCGCCAAGCAAATCCTGCAGCTTTGCAAGCGCGGAAATAACCGGCTCCGGATTGCCAATGGGCTGCTCGTCACGATACAGTAACAGATATTTCTCTCCGGTAATCTTGCTTCGGGTAAGAATCATCTGCAAGTTTGCCGCCATAGGCACTATGTTAAAGTCTTGCCAGTTAGCCGACACACTACCCAAATCCCGGCTTTTATAATAACAGCCCGGCAGGCGCATAAGCGCAAACAAAGGCATGAGGGTCTCGGCATGACCAAACCGAACAATCGCCGCCGGACCGGTGTAATTCTCGTTGCAAGCAGACCGAAGTGTCGTTATTAGCTCTTCAAGCAACGATGCTGCCATAGCCGCCGGCGCTTCACTGAAACATGAAGCCGAGAACTCCAGATAATGTTTCAAGTTTCTGCACTCCCACAACCGGGCATATTCTTGCTCCGTGAAATAATTCTGCCAATCGTCAAGAATTCCGGTCGGCAATTCTTCCGTCATAAACATTGATTGCGACCCGGCTACTATTGCATAAAGCGATTGAGCCACTTCAACGGCTTTGCGCTTTGTCATGCCGGATTGTTCAATCCACTCCTTCGGCCATTCTCCGGCGAGAGTATCCGCCAATGCGTCTTCAAGAGGAGCACCGGCACATTCCACTCCCCTGCCAATCAAATCGCTACACAGCTTGGCAAGGAATTCACTTCCTCTTTCTGTTAGGCGCAGAGCCACGGTTGTAGGGCAGATACTGTCGGTAAAAGCATCATATACAGTCCGCCATTCATCACTCTTTTTGTAAGCTTTATATGCCGCATTGCAATCATATGGCCTCATATACGGACTATATCTCTTGCCGCTGCCTACGGACAATTCCACACATCTGTTTTCCCAAACAATGCCATGTGTCATCTCATCCATGCTCATCACGCAGCGCGGTATATAAGAAGCATAGCCGCTTATTGAATCATTACGATGAAACAAATTGAAATACGCTTTTGCAAATCTCTCTCCTATTCCGGTTTGTTCCCGAGTACCCAAAGCATCTAATGCGCCCCATTTGTCGATAGAGAGTGAATCAATCGCATGGGCCAGAAGTCGCACACGTTTGCCGACCGTTGAAAGTCCTGTTGCATCAGCGAGAAATGTTCTCACCTTATGAGTATATTTGTCGGAAGAAATATACCGGGAGCCATGCCTGCCTACATGGTTTACAAACAGAATCTCAAGTGAGTCAGGAACAGTGATGGGTTCGCTCGGCGCCTCATAAGGTAAATAAGTGCCAGCATAAACATACGCACCGGCCTGAGCCCCCGGCTCTTGAATACACTCGCCGTTCACTCCGTATCCATAGCCTCCGCTCAGAGCTGTAACAACCTGCGAATCTATAACATTCTCATCGCCAAATAGTATCCCCGAGTACAAGGTCATCAACAAAACAACAAACCGGGCAAACTTCTTCATAGCATTAAACAATTTATAATTTACAATTTATAATTTTTAAACAGAATTTAACACTGAAAGTTCAGGTGCTTAATAATTCAAGTGTGTTATGAAATAAATCAGGGAGCATGGTCTTTGTCATGTCCCCTGATTTATTTCATGTTGCCTTCTGCTATTATCTGATTACGATTTTACGAGAAGTGGTAGAAGTACTTTCAATATAGATACCGGGAGCTGTGGGGCGTACCTGCAAGCGTTTTCCGTCGATTGTAAACCATTGAGTCGGTGTGTTGTCTGCATCGCCGGTTGTCATGGAAATTGACGAAACAGTCATTTCGCTGTAAGGAAGCAACGCTGCGTTCAGCACGGGGCAATTAGCTCTGCTGTTGGAATCATAATTGAATATGTAAGCTACAAGATTGAGGTTCTCCTTTTTGAGATAGTCACCGAGAGGCAGATCTACCGTATATTCATAGCTGTCGCCAACAAACGGTATGGGTTCACCCCAAGTTGCATTCACAGAGCGGTTTACGTGCTGTTGAATATAATTAGCACCACCTCCCGACTGATTGCGTGCCGGGACATTGTCTTCTGTCACGGTACAGACGATGCGAGGATTGTCGCTCAATTGGTCTACTACCTTAATGCCTCGCACTGTTACGTGCATCACATCTCCTTCAATTTCGGAATGCAGCGAGAGCGATACCTTAGCGTCTTCAGCGGCGGCGTCATCTACATACTGTTTTATTGCGTTGGCCGATGTGGGATTTACGGGAGCCACACCCGCGCTTACCGGCAATCTGTCTGTCATTATGGCCGGTGCGAAAACCCTTGACGGATTGTAGAACCAAACATATTCGCGGTCTGCATCAATTGTCAGCCAGTCTGTGCCATATCCGGAGTGGTGGCACAACGGAATCATTATGTCGGCATATTTTTCGTCTTTGAGTACCTCATGCATCCAGCCGGCTACGCGCGGGCAGTTGCCGCAACCTTCGGTAGTGAATTCTTCTACCAACACCCTCTTTCGCATATCAAAAGGTACAATTCTATATGTGCCGCTCACTGTATTGTCAGCAGGGTCAAAGTCCGGCTCGCCGTTTACTTTGTCAATAGTCAGCTCGACAGTGCGGTCACCGTCGGCGGCGGAAATTTGTACATCGCGCTTGAAGTCAAATGAGAAAGTTTTGTTGTAAGCTATTTCGCAATCGTAGTGTTGCACCATAGGCTCGGCATCCTCCATTTTAAGGGTTACATCAAAGCCGGTCACTGTGGCAATACCGATATTGCGGACAGTAGCTGTGAAGGAATACACTCCTTTGTCAAGCACATAATAAGGTGCAAATTCCACACTCTCCAATCTCATATTGTTGAGGGGAAGGGCATCTCCTGTTACAATAGCTTCTATACAGAAGTTGTATTCATAGCCCATGTCTTTCCATTCCTCTCCGGGAGCTTTCAGCCAGCCGCCGTTTCGCAACCCTTGTTCAAGAGAAGCTATGCCGCGAGCTGATGCGGCCTGATGATATGTCACACCTACATACAGCCCTTTGAGATTTTCTTTCTCCGGGATTGTCACCGGTGTTGTGAATTTCGCCTCGTTCCAGCCTTTGAGAATTGCCGGGTCAGTGTCAAGGGTGATTGTCGCGGAAGCCAGGTTTTCGCCGTCAAGGCTTTCTCTTACCCACAGTTCCAGGCTCTCCAAATTCATTCGGGAGTACAACTGCGCCCTCACGCCGGAAATTTCACAACCGGGATATTTGGACAGAACATCTGCCGTAAGAAATATGGCCGCACACACATCTGCATCGTTAGCCGTAGACGAATAGCCGGTAGTACCGGTAACGCCGTTCACATAACCAAGCTGAACAGACGGTTCGTCAGCTTTGGTGTCAATCGCAAAAGTGGTGATGGCCATAAAGACCATCACCATGAATAAATGTTTCATAAATGTTTTACTTTATTATTTTTTGTATTTTCACTGTTCCGTTTGAGAGTATTGTGCGCTTTATAAGAATTCCGATTGCATTAGGACTTACTCGCATTCCGGTCAAATCAAAGTATTCTTCGCTCACCACATCGCCATTGAAATCAAAGGCTTTCAACGATGAGGTAAGATCACTCCATTTATCAGTGGTGTAAGCATATACGTCATCAAGTCTGAGAGTGGACTGCGCAGCAGGCGTGTTGTGGTGATATACGGCACGCACCTTCTTGCCGGCCCAAAGAGCGAGATCAAGTGTACTTTGTTTCCAATAATAATGAGTATCATCAAGTGTTTCAGAGAAATCGGTTTTGTATGTACCGAGTTTTGCATCCGCATATTCATCTGAAGGAATTATGCTCACTTCGTAGCTTTCAGCAGCTGCCAGTTTATCGCCGGGAGCCACCCACCATGTAAGTATCCCCCCGTCGGCAGGCACTGAAAATTCAGGTGACACGGCGTAATTGTCTACTGTTCCCTCAACGTTGGAATTAGATATGAGTGCATCACTGCCGGAGAAGCAATATGTGTCGGGACGATAGTAGATTTTTTCAGAAACAGGTGTCCAGCCATTGCCATCACCGTCTTTGTCAACGAGTGTCCAGCCGGAAGCGGCATTTTCCATATCTTGAATTAAAATCATACCGTCTGCATGATAGGCATAGCCGGTGCAGTTAATCTCTACATCGCCGAATGTAGTAGGTATGAGATTTACGCCTTCATATTTACCCTCTGTTTCAGGATAGAAGATGAGGTCAACCATCAAAGAGGCACCATGCCATGCCACATAGCCGGGATCTGTATAAAAGAACGGAGGATTGTCGGGAAGCGTTTGCAGTTCGTCATCGCGCAGACAGCGCAGCTCTTCCGAGCCATTATTAATCAAATTTACAGTAGTGCGGATACGTTTTGTATTTTTCCCTTGGTCGGGAAGAATGCAATCGGCAAAACGCACCTGCGGACGTGTAATCTCAAATGCTTTGGCATCAAAGTCTTCTGTTGTCACATCGAAACGACTTATTGTCAATCGGTCATCACCACTTATTATACCGTCACCGTTCTTCACATACTTAAATTCCACATTATGATTGCCGGGTACAAGTTCCAATACATTTTTCTGGAAATCAAATATTTTGTCAGAGGCATCGCCTTCACCATAAACGAATTGCAAGGCGAAGCCGCCTCCCACTTTTATAGAAGTATATTCACCTGCATCGGCTGACTGCACCGCGTCCCAGCTGATATGTGCGAGTTTACCATCGGGAACATTTATGGTAAACAAAATCACTGATTGCGTCTGCATATTGTCAGCCTCACCGGAATTAGCGTTGTATGCTTTGCCATCCTCGCTCATCACAAACGGATTATCAGCGGTTGTAGTCACTGTTACAAGCGATTTCTCGCCGTCAAGTATCGCGGTAAAGTCCGGTGTTGCTCTCACAATTGCCGTTGCATTCACGGTAACGGCACCGGCCGAAGTTTCCACTGTAAGTTCGGCCTCATACTTGCCGGCTTTGTCGGCAGTGATTGTCACCGGTATTGTCAGCGTACCCATGAGGGGGGCTTCTCCGTCAGGCAGTTCGGCGGTGAATGCCGGGTCGGTAGAAGTGAACGCCACAGCCTTAAGCGGTGATGTACCGGAGTTGCGCAGTTCAATATTTGCCATCTTTTGGGCGGGCTCTTTATCTACCATCAGTCCTCCGAAATCAAGTGCCGGTGTAAGTATATCCACTCCTTCGGCTTTTGCAGCTTCATCAACAAAGGTGATTTCATTTATTGTCATTCCGTATTGAGAATAATCTTCTCCATACAGATATCCGGGAGTAAATTCAAAGCGGATTTTGTGTTCGCCGGGATTCAACTCAATTGTTTCAGCAAAGTCTGCATCGGCTTCAGTTGTGAAGTACGGTTCGGAAGTATTGTATTCATCATTTGTCGGATCTATATAAATTTTTGCATAGAAACCGGCATACGGATTATCCTCAACAGTGCATTTTGCGCTTCCCTTGTACGAGAACTTTCCTATATGATTTTCAGAGACTGTCACACGTGCTTCCAGCCATGATTTCTGATTCCATTGTTTGCCGGTAGACACGGCGGCTTTGCCTCCTTCCTCAGTATCTATAATGCCAAACGGGAATTCATTGCCGGTAGCAAAGTTCACCTCTCCCCCCTTAACTATTGTTGAATAATCGGGGAAGTCAATTACATTTCCGCTGAATGTCAAGTTCACGGAATTTTCCATAGTGGCTGTTTCGTAGGCCACGGGCAACGAGATGGAGAATTTGCCGACTGCCGAAGTTTGATAATTCACAAACACATGCTCCGGGTAGTAGGTATCAACTGTGCCGACAGCCGGGTCAAGAGTAAGACCGTCTTTATCGGTAGTTGCCGCATATGTTATATTGTCATCACTCAGATTAATAAACTGAAGAATTCCTTTGAGTTGACTGTCCGGATAACTCTCACCCATATCCATCTCCCGCGGAATCACCAACAGTGAATTCGGGCTGTCTGCCGACTGTAACATCAGTGAAGCGAATTGACTTGACAGATAACCGAGTTCATCATCATAAACCTCTACAACGGCAATCTGTTGGCGCGAGCGCAATTGCTCAAAGTCGCCTATTACATCAAATACAAGGTCGCCGGTCGGAAAGAACTCATATCCGTCATAATCACCGGCCATTATTGCGTATGTGTTAGCGTCATCGCGACCCACAATAGTTGCATCATTTCCACTTGTGTATGGAGTGGATATAGTCACTGTTTTTGTTTCCTCATCGTAAACACCTGTCACTTCTTGAGACACATACCCGTAATAAAGCATATACTCATCGTAGGTGAGCAAATCAAGAAATTTCACGGTATTGCCTTCAAGAGTCACTGTGGCATTGTACACCGATGCCTCGCCGCAAGTAGTGGTGAAATTATAGTCATAGTCCTGAAACGATTGCACCACAGCCTTGTAATTATTCTCGGCATTTTCGCGTTTCTGAACTTTGCCGGGAGCTTTCTTCTCTTTACCTACGTGAAGTGTAGCCTTAACCGGCATTTTCCAACTTGACTCGGAAAAGTTAATCTCAACCTTATCCGATTGCCCGGCGGGAATCTGTGCCTGCAACCAAAGGCAGCAAGCCAGTCCAACAGATAATAGTAGATAATGTTTCATTATAATTTTTTTTTGTTGAATATTACGGTTGAAAATTTATCTTAAAATATTGTTTAAAAAAAGTTAATTTTGTTTCTTAATGTGCTGATTTCGGGAATTGGCACAAATGCAAAATAGTGACAATCAGTATTTCTGAAATAAGCAATCATGTTATGACCTTGTTTTACTACGTGCTATCTTCTGCCATACAGCCGGTGTGAGCCCGGTTAATTTTTTAAAGACTGCATTGAAATTGGAACGCGATTTGAACCCCACGCTCTCCGAAATTGCCTCTATTGTCATCTTTTCATAATGTTCAGTATCTGTAAGGCGCCTGCAAGCTTCCCGAATACGATAGCTCTGCAAGGTAGTTGAAAAATTCTGTTTTAGGCCATCTTTTATTGTCTCTGAAACTTTCTTTACCGGAGCTGAAATATTTCCGGCAAGACACTCCTCAGAATAGCCACAATTGTAAACCTCCGGATTGGAACGCATTTCCTCTTTTATAGGTTCAAGTAGTTCCGTATCCACAGGATTTGTCTCTCCCACCGGCTTCGTTGGCATTGTTTCACACTCACTCTCATCCATATGAGTGAGAAGCTCCTGATTACGCTCGTATATTTCCCTTTTTGCCCGGATTACATTTCGACGCGATATAAATACCCATACCAACAATGCCAAAATTACTACCGAAAAACCGGACACAATCCATATAGTACGTACAAGCACACGGTGCTCCTCCATCAGCGAGGACATACGGAAATTTGCGGTGCGGTTTTCGTATGCTTGTTTCATTTCATATATTGAGAGCTGTTTTTTATCGGAGCGAAGAGTGTCGCCCAATTCAGCAAACCGAAGCTTATATTCTGCAGCAGAGTCCGACATCCCGGCTTTTTTATAATTGTCTGCAAGTGCGCCATACATATAGCTTCTCAATTCCGGTTCTGCAATATTCAGAGATTCTATACTTTTCAGGGTTGACAAAGCCTCTTTTGTCAACCCGCGCTGTTCAAGAGTTTTCGCCCAAATGAAATGGCGAAAGAAAATCATACGCTCCCGAGGAGCTATATTGGAATCATCTTGTGCCGACAATTCTTCAAGATGATATGCCATAGCTTTATAATCACCTGTCAGTTTGGATTTTGCCACTTTACTTACGGTTTCTGCATAATTATAAAGAGAGCCGACACCCTTTAATACGGGAAATTTTTCCACTTCCCCTTGAAAGTTTTCAATTTTATTTTCAAGAATGGCCTCAACAAAGAGATTAGTGGCACCTTTCAGATAGTTCACCGTATCGGCGGTGTCTATGGCTGCCTTGAGAGCCTTTTGCTGATAAGACATACCCTCGTCCCAATTGCCGGTGGCACACATAAGGTTGCCGATGTTGATATAGATATTGGCTTTTACAGCATCATTGTCAATATCTTCTGCAATTTCAAGGCCGTTGAGCAACAGCGAATACGTCTGAGGATAATCATAATATAATATATGCGATATGTACGCGGCATTGTTGAAGGCTCTCTCACACAAGAGCTTTTCTTCTGCCTTCATATTCTCGTCATAACGGCTTGTCACTGCCATATATGCAAGATATGCACTGTCCAAATTTCCGGCTTTGTAGTGCGCCTCTCCCCTTTCCAGTAATTTATTCATCGGACTTGAAAGAAGCTCCTCATACTGTTTCTTGACTGAAGACGCTGAATCAAAATTCGAACACCCGACAATTATGAAAGTGCATAACGAAGCGAGTATCATAGCCACACTTATGGCAAGATACACACGCGTCTTTAATATTCTGAGCAGAGGCTTCATCAGAGTGCAAAGTTACAAAAACATATATTATTAGTAGTATTGAAAATGTTAAAATTTCTTGTAGAAAGTTTCCACTGCAAAATATTCAGACTTCAAGCTTAAATAATTTGGGGGATTGCGATTTTTTTTGTAACTTTGCAGCCGAATTGGGCGCAATATGCCTGCGTAGAGAGCATACATGCTTAATTCTCAATTAATTAATAACAATTTTACACAACTAATTCAAAAATGAATCAGTACGAAACCGTTTTCATTTTAACTCCCGTTTTGTCTGACGTTCAGATGAAGGAAGCGGTAGACAAATTCAAGACTTTCCTCACAGACAATGGCTGCGAGATGGTCAACGAAGAGCTGTGGGGTCTGCGCAAACTCGCTTATCCCATCGACAAGAAGAGCACAGGCTTCTATGTCTTGTTCCAGTTCAAAGGCGAACCGACTATCGTCAAGAAGCTTGAAACTTCTTTCCGCCGCGATGAACGCGTACTCCGCTTCTTGACTTTCCGTCTGGACAAATACGCCATAGAGTATGCAGAAAAGCGTCGCCACGTTCGCGCTCAGAAAGCACAAGAGGCTGCTGCAGCTCCCGCTGAAGTGGTTGAGTCAGAAACAGTAATCGTTAAGGAGGATTAATCTTATGGCACAGAACAACAGCGAAATCCGTTACCTCACTCCCCTCTCTGTAGACACCAAGAAGAAAAAATACTGCCGCTTCAAACGCAGCGGTATCAAGTATGTAGACTACAAGGATCCCGAATTCCTCAAGAAGTTCCTCAACGAACAGGGCAAGATTCTTCCCCGTCGCATCACCGGCACTTCTCTCAAATTCCAACGTCGTGTAGCAAAAGCCGTGAAGCGTGCTCGCCACTTGGCTCTGCTCCCCTACGTTACCGATCTCATGAAATAAGTAAAACCATCCAAGCAAAACAACAAAGATATGAAGATTATTCTCAAAGAAAACGTAGCCAATCTCGGTTATAAGGACGATGTTGTCGAAGTAAAGGATGGCTATGGTCGTAACTACCTGATACCCCAGGGCAAGGCTGTGATTGCTAACGCCTCTTCTCTCAAACAGCTTGCTGAAAATCTGAAACAGCGCGCCCACAAGATTGCCAAAATGCTTGAAGATGCCAAGGTTGCTGCCGCCGCTCTTGAAGGCGTTGCACTTACTATCGCTACCAAGACAAGCGCTACCGGCACTATCTTCGGCTCTGTAGGTGCTATCCAAATTGCCGAAGCTCTTGAAAAACTCGGCCACAACATCGACCGCAAGACTATCACTGTAAAAGAAACAGTTAAGGAAGTGGGCAACTACACCGCTACTGTTAAATTCCATAAAGAGGTCAGCGTTGAAATACCTTTTGAGGTAGTTTCAGAAGACTAATCTTTTTTGGACAACCGCATAACACAGGGCGTGGCTTTCCCCCGGAAGCCTCGCCCTTAATTTTGAACAAATGTATTTTGACGAACTAAACCTTGGCGATGACTTGCTCGATGCTCTCGATGCAATGCACTTTGACACCTGCACACCCATTCAGGAAATGGCTATTCCGCCGGCTCTTGAAGGGCACGACATCATGGCTATCGCACAGACCGGCACCGGCAAAACCGCCGCTTATTTGCTTCCGGTACTTGAGCGCCTCACTTACGGCAACTACCCTACTGATGCCATCAACTGCATAATAATGACTCCGACACGTGAGCTGGCTATGCAGATAGACCGACAAATGGAAGGGTTCGCTTACTATCTGCCGGTCAGCTCTTTGCCGATTTACGGGGGTACGGACGGGCGCGAGTTCAGCCGACAGCAAACAGGGCTTAAAAAGGGAGCGGATATCGTAATTGCCACGCCCGGAAGGCTCTTGGCTCATTTGCAAATGGGCTATTGCGATTTATCAAAAATCAGCTTCTTCATTCTTGATGAGGCGGACCGTATGCTCGATATGGGTTTCTTCGACGACATAATGGCCATAGCCAAGCACCTCCCGAAAGAGCGTCAAACTCTCATGTTCTCCGCCACAATGCCCGGCAAAATTAAACAGTTGGCTGCCGGACTGCTTAAAAATCCCGTTGAGGTAAAAACGGCAATCAGCCGACCGGCAGATGCTATTGAGCAAAGTGCAGCCATAGTTTATGAACCGCAAAAGGAGTACATGCTCCGCCACATTCTTAAAACCAAAGCCGACAAGCGTGTAATAATATTTGCAGCATCCAAACAAAAAGTCAAGGATTTAAATCGGCAATTGCGAAAAGTCGGTATCAAGTCTGCCGAGATGCACTCCGATTTGGAGCAGGACAGCCGTGAGGAGGCATTGCTCGCATTCCGCTCCGGACGCATTGATGTGCTTGTGGCTACCGACATAGTGGCTCGCGGCATTGACATTGACGACATTGTAATGGTTGTAAACTACGATGTGCCGCGCGAAGCTGAAGACTATGTACACCGAATCGGACGCACAGCGCGTGCCGGTGCCGGAGGGAAAGCCGTCACACTGGTAAATCCCGATGACCAACGCCGATTCGGTGGCATAGAGCGTTTCTTAAAATATGAGATTGCAAAAGAAACAATCCCGGTTGAATTAGGCGAAACTCCGGTATATCAGCCGTTTAAACACCGCAATTCACGAAAGAAAGCTGCCGACAATCAGTCCGGCTCAAAATCTGACAAAGGCAAAAAGAAGTATTTCAGACATTCACGCCGACACAAAAAGCCTACTCATGGTGGTAAGGCTCCCGGCGCAGAATAGTCATGGCACGATAGACCTGTTCGGTAAAAAACAGGCGTATCATCTCATGACTGAATGTCATATCCGACAGCGAGAGCATGCTGTCGGCTCGCTCATACACTTCCGGAGAAAAACCATACGGGCCGCCTACCACAAAAACAAGTCGTTTCAAGCCGGACAACATCTTGACTTGCAGCCAATCAGCAAAAGCAATGGAAGAGAAGCGCTTGCCTCGCTCATCTAACAGCATTACAAAGTCAGAAGATTGCAACGCACCAAGCAGCAATTTGCCCTCTGCCGCTTTCTGTTGCTGCTCGCTCATTGCCTTGGTGTTTTTCACATCCGGCAGCACCTTAAATGTGTATGGTATGTAGTGTTTGAGACGTTTGAGATACATATGTGTGGCTTCTTCCAACACCCCCGATGAGTTTTTTCCGATTACAAGCAACTGTATTTCCATATTTTTTTGCTAACTTTGTGGGCGAAACGTTTTTCCGTGACAAAGATACGAAAAAAATTATGAAAACCAAAGAACAACTTATAGACGAACTCCTCAATCTCGCTTTTGCCGAAGACTTGGGCGACGGCGACCACACTACCCTGTCAACAATCCCGGCTGATGCAAAGGGCAAATCGCGCTTGCTGATTAAAGAAGAAGGTATCCTCTCCGGAGTGAATATCGCTCGTATTGTGCTTGCAAAGGTTGACCCGGAATTAAAGATGGAAGTCTTTTTGGAAGACGGAGCACACGTCAAGCCCGGCGATGTGGCGTTCACTGTGAAAGGCTCTGTTCGTTCCCTGCTAATAGCAGAGCGTACAATGCTCAATATCATGCAGAGAATGAGCGGTGTAGCTACCATGACGGCTCGTTATCAGAAAGAACTTGATGGGTTGCACACCCGTGTGCTTGACACTCGCAAAACCACCCCCGGTATGCGTATGCTTGAGAAGGAAGCCGTAAAAACCGGCGGCGGCACAAACCACCGTATCGGCCTCTTCGACATGATTCTCATCAAAGACAACCATATTGACTTTGCCGGTGGTATTGAGAATGCAGTGAAAGCTGCCCAAGACTATTGCAAAACCAACGGTAAAAACCTCAAAATAGAGGTTGAAGTGCGCTCACTCGACGACATTGAGCGTGTACTTACCCTCGGCGGCGTTGACCGCATAATGTTTGACAATTTCACCCCCGAACTTACTCGCGAGGCCGTGAAACTCGTAGGCGGCAAATGCGAAACAGAGTCTTCCGGCGGCATCACAATCAAGAACCTCCGCGCTTACGGCGAGGCCGGTGTGGACTTCATCTCTGTGGGTGCACTCACCCACTCCGTCAAAGGCCTTGACATGTCCTTCAAAGCAGTCAACTAACCATTAAACAAGCTCTAAATTCTTACATGAAAGCACTTACTCTCACCGCGTTGGCGGTTCTTATGGCAATCCCCACGCTCTCTGCCAAAGACCGCCTGACTCGCAACCCCAACGCCACTAACGAGGACGTAATTCTCCACACTTGGAGCTGGAATTTCCCGACCATCGCCGAGAATATGAAGACAATAGCCGATGCCGGTTACACAATTATCCAAACCTCCCCGGCACAGGCTTGTCTCACTCCCGAGGGGGGCAACAAACACTTGTTCTCTGAAACTCCCGATGGCAAAGGGGGCAACTGGTACCACTATTACCAACCGACCGACTGGAAAATCGGCAACGACATTGTAGGTACTCGCGACCAACTCAAAGCCCTTTGCGACTCTGCCGCCAAATATAATGTACTCATTATCGTAGACGTACTGCCCAATCATACTGCCTTTAACGTTGACCTCGTAAGCGATGATATGGTTAAGGCCGTCGGTGGTCGCGATAAATTGTACCACACTCAAGGCCTGCTCCCGGTGCAAGACTATAACGACCGTCTGCAATGCACCTTGTGGGGTTCCGGCGCGCTCCCCGATGTCAACACCGAGAACCCCGACTTCCAAAAATATTACATGAACTATGTAAACGACCTTCTCGGTTTAGGAGTCAGAGGTTTCCGTTATGACACAGCCAAGCATATAGGTGTACATTCCGACCCGGTAGACACTCAGGCCGGAGTGAAAGTAAACGATTTCTGGGACGTGGCTCTCGGTCGAAAGGCCGTGAAAGGTGTAAAACTCGCCGTGCCGGAAGATGAGCTTTTTATATATGGCGAAATTCTCCAAGACAAGAACGTCCCCGAAGCCGAATATGCCGACTACATGGGACAGACAGCCTCCGGCTACGGATGGCATCTGCGCGAAGCTCTTGAAAAGGGTTCTGCCAAAGGTATTGACATGAAAGACTGGCGCCACGAGGCCGCCCCTGAATACCTCACTTCTTGGGTGGAGAGCCACGACACATATTGCAACGCCCACGAAAGTGCCGGTCTATCCGATGACCAAATCCGCATGGGCTGGGTGTTTCTAACCGCTCGTCAAAACGGCGTTCCGCTCTTCTTCTCGCGCCCGATGAACTCCTCAAAGGCGAATGTATGGGGCGACAACATTGCCGGAGCGCGCGGCAACGATGAGTTCTTCCACCCGGAAGTTGTGGCTGTCAACAAGTTCCGTCAGGCCATGAAAGGACAGAAAGAAGACATTCAGGTGAGCGACAACGGTCAGGTGCTTCTCGTAAACCGAGGCAAGAAAGGCGCGGCGGCAGTCAACATTTCCACCCACGCCGACCGCATTGACCTACCCACTGCTCTGCCCAACGGTACCTACCGCGACCAGGTGCACGGCAAAGAGTTCAAAGTAAAGAACGGTCGCCTCATCGGCATCCTCGCCCCCCTAACCTCCTACATCCTAACCAAATAAACCCCAATCCTCCAACAGTCCTAACCCTACAATTCAGGGTTAGGACTGACATATTTTCAATTTTAAACCCTACCGTAATGAAAATCCTTAAAATAGCCGCCACATCTGCCTTCTTTTTGCTTGTCATTGACTGCACTCATTCAAATAAAAAAGAATTTCAGACAACGGACTCTGTCAAAACAGATATTATTGAAGATACCCGAACACAGACACAAATCACATCTGACAAAGAAATAGATTCGGACATTAAAACAAACTCAAGCACTTCTGCCTCCGGCAACAATTACGAGAGCAGCTATTATGGTGATGATGTAGATGAGATGTACGAAGGTGTAGCCGAACAAACAAAAGCAGATTTACGTGAGGCCTGCCGAGAAGTCGGGGCGGACTATTACGACTTGTTTGATGATGCAGAAATAGATCAACAAGTAGAGGAACTAAAAGCTGAAACTCGTAAACAAATGCGCGAACTTGGATACTGAATTTTCATTGAAATAAAGCAACGATTATAAGCAGGTTCTTCACAGAAAGAAATATTTGGCTTTGAACTAAATGAGGCATGTGTGTGTGTTATGTGAAAACACACACTTTTTTGGTTAAACCCATAGAAATAGTTGATTATGAGAAGTCTTACTACCTTTACTCTTCAGTATGCGCACCGTTTCTACGGATTTTATGGGGAAGCGCAGTATCTTCACGGACACACCGGAACTCTAAACATTGAGGTGGAAGACTCCGTTAACAAGGGAGTGAACATGGTATTCCCTTGTAATGAAATCAAGGAGTCTTGGAATGTACTCAAGAATTTTGACCACGCATTGATTTTGTGCGAGGAGGACCCGTTGCTGCCGGCAATCATTAACGTGTATGAAGCACAGGGTATCCTCAACGGACATCCACAGAAAACGATGAAAGGGAAGCTTTTAAAACAGACCTCTGCACTGCTTACCCCGATGCAAGAATCGTTGTGACAAAAGAGACGATGTCGGTAGAGGGCATGATAAAGATTGTATACGACTTGCTGAAGGACAAGTTGAATATTGTAAAAATCAAGTTCACAAGCGGCGACAATGCGGCAGAAGATCATTTCGCACCCGCCGGCACTATGGAACGCTGTCCGCTATGTGGTATTGCCCTTGACGAGAACGGTGTATGTACGAAATACGGTTACCGCAAGCCGAAATAACTCCGAACCGTGCCAATACGGTTCAATCGCTACCGACCTATACAGACCCGACTATATATCAAGAAAGGCGTTTCCGCATTAGAAACGCCTTTCTTATATTTGAATTATAAAAATTCCGGGATTATCGTTGCTCCAACTTGAAGTTGACGGGCAAGGTAAATTGTGAGCGCACGGCTATACCATTATTCTTACCGGGTTGCCATTTCGGCATCTTGCGTACTACACGCACTGCCTCCTTGTCAAGATCCTTGTCAACACCGCGAGCAACCTTGATGTCGGTGATTGAACCATCTTTCTCAACGACGAACTGTACGATTACACGACCTTCAATGTTATTCTGAGCAGCGAGCTCCGGATAACGCAGATTCTTGCCGAGCCAACTTGAAAGTGCACCTTGTCCGCCGGGGAATGATGCGCTCTGCTCTACTGCGGTGAAAATCTTTTCGGGTTCGGGTTTCTTCACTTCGGGTACCGGTTCCACTTTGGGTTCCGGTGCCGGTGGAGGTGTGAATGTCTCAGTCTTGTTGAGAATAGCACTCGGGTCCACCGTACCTTCCTGGTTTTTAGTTGAGATGGTAGCTTCGTTGGCCATGATATCGTCTACCGTCTTAACCTGTTTCTCAGGGTCGGGTTCTTCAACGAAAGCGATATCAACGATAGCCTGTGTTGCCACTTCCTCTACCAACGGTTCTTCTTCAATCTCGGGTTCTTCATATTCAACCTCAATGTCTTCATCTTCCTCTTCCACCTCTTCGACTTGAGCGTCAATTTGGGCAGCTGTCATGTCGGCACCTTTGGCTGCTTCTTCAGCCTCGGCTTTTGCTCTTTGGTATGAGATATATCCCCATACGGAAAGACCTACAACAGCCATCAGGGCGAGAATGCCTAAAATAGCCCATAAGTGGAATTTGAAGCTTTTCTGACGAAGTTGATATGCTCCGAAATCTTTGTTTTTGCCTTCAAAAACTATGTCACGCCATTTTTTCGACGTTAGATTTACTCCTTCTGCCATAATTTCATCTAATCATTTTATCGGTTAATAAATCTAACATACATTATTTATGACGATTACGATAGTCCTTGAGAAGAGCTTCGTCCTTGGCATCGATTTCACCCATCTGGTATGTTGCAATCTGGTTGATTTGCATTTCATCGAGCAGGCTTACGAGGCTGCCGTAAGAGGCGGCGTTAGTTGCCTTGATTACGATGACGGGTTTGTCTTCGATGTTCTTGTCGTCACGCACAAGCTTGGCGAGAGAGTCGAACTCGGCTTTGGTAATCTTCTTGGCCTTGAGATCCTCGCGGTGCTTGTTGATTTGATCAAGTGTGGCTTTGTTGCGCTTTTCAATGTAAGCGCGTACGCCGGACTTGTCAAGCGCAAGCTGCTGAATTTTCTCTTCACCTGCGGGCAGGTTCACTACCGGAGCCTCCGGATTTGTCAAATCCATAATCTTCGGAGCGTCCTTGCGTGTGCCGAGCTCATCGACCGCACCTTCATAGTAGAAGAGTTCGGGAACGATGTGGCCGTCTACAGAGTCAACGTCAACACCATTTGCCGCACGTTTGGCATCAAGGATAAATGTGATACCTTTGGTCTTGTCTGCTTCGGCTTTTTCTGTCTTCTCACTTTGGTTGTTTGAAGGCAGCACGATGTTCATAGTCTGAGTTTTGATCATCGTAGTACAAAGCATAAAGAAGGTAATCAGCAACATGTTCATGTCAACCATCGGGGTAAAGTCCACACGGATGGTCATTTTCTTCTGGTGGTTCTTTCCTTTGCTGTTGCCACCGCCGTTTTCAATCTGTGCCATCTGTGTTAATCCTCCTCTGTTTTAAGCGCAGTAACCAATATGAACTTGTTCTTATCGATTGTCTGCAAGTTATCCATTACCATGTGTACTACTTCAAACGAAGTATTTTGGTCAGCTTTCAAGGAGAAGCCCTTACCTTCCCTCATGTGTTGTTTGAGCTGGTCATTGCTTGTAGCGGAAGCAGCTTTAATCCACATTTGGAACTCTGTGAGGCCGTGTTTACCGGCAGAGGTACGCACTCTGTCTTTCTCCTCCTTACTTTGTGCCTTTGTAGGGATGCCGGTAATCAAGCCATTGGCTTCTTCCTTGCCGGAAATCCAGGCATCTTGTTCTTCGGGTTTAGCGCTGAGGAAAGCCGGGAGCTGCTCAAACGGTACGCCGAAAGAACCCAACGTTTCAAAGACCTTCATCTGATCTTCGGTGAACTTGACGGACTTGCCTGTCTGCTGCTGATATTCAGCCTGCATATTGGTCAGGAGCTCGCGACGCATTGCGGCGTTGGAGGCCTCCTGAGTGGTGTCATTATTCATTGTGAGCCAGATTTTACCTTGTGGGTTCACAAGAATTTCCACCACATTGTTCATTGGCATCTCGTCTTCTGACACAGAAGGCGGGGTGTTGGCCTGAAACGGCTCTTTTGCCAAGAACGTTGAAGTCAACATGAAGAAGGTCAGCAGAAGCACAGTCACGTCGCTCATCGCGGTCATGTCGATGAAAGTGCTCTTTTTATTTTGTTTTACTCTTCCCATATTGCTATTAACTTAATTTGGTTTTGGGGTTGTAGTGAATACTCTTAACCGCGTATTAGTGAGTTGCGGAGAATGTAGCTACGATTGAGAAACCAACTTCGTCGATAGCGTAGGTGAGGTTGTCGATTTTGTTTGTATAGAAGTTGTAAGAGATAACGGCAAGAGCACCTGTGGCGATACCGGTAGCGGTATTGATAAGAGCCTCGGAGATACCGGTTGACAATTGAGTTGCGTCAGGAGCACCGGAGTTTGCAAGTGCCTGGAATGATTTGATCATACCGAGCACGGTTCCGAGAAGACCTACCAGAGTACCGAGTGTGGTAAGGGTAGCCACGATGGGAAGGTTCTGCTGCAAGGAG
This sequence comes from Prevotella sp., assembly GCA_023662865.1. GTDB lineage: Bacteria > Bacteroidota > Bacteroidia > Bacteroidales > Muribaculaceae > Lepagella. The sequence continues at coordinate 4,532 of JAMPIK010000014.1, read as the reverse complement.
GGCATTTCCAGAGCGGTAGCCTCTTCTACCTCGTTGCGGAGAATTGTGAGTTTCTGCTCTTTGCTCAGTACGGTGTTGGCATCCATTTCTTTGTATTTAACAAGAACGGCGTGTACCACAGCAGCAACTGAACCCTTTTGAGCTTTGCAACGATTGAGAGCCTGGTCAATCTTGCCGGCAGCGAGATCCTGCTTGATGTTAAGCACGAACTTGGGCACTGAGCCTTTACCTTTTGCAGATGAAAGAGCAATCCAGCGTTCGATTGAAAGAACAATCACAGTGAAGAGAAGTGTGATAAGGATAGGCACGATGAAACCGCCCTTATACACGGTACCGAGATAGTTCAGAGGGTGACCGTTTACGGGATCTCCTTCCGAGAAGTTTTCTTCTGAGCCCATTACAAACATGAACAGGCAAATAGCGAGAGCCGCGCAGGCAAGGATTACAAGGAACGCGCTGCTAATGCCTTTCACATTAGAGATCTTCTGTTCCTTTTTGGCAACTGCCTTAGGAGCTGCCGGCTTGGGAGTTGTAGCTTCCATAAAGTGTTTAGAATTAGTTGTTTATTAATGTTTTAATTAGTTGTATCTTCAGGTTAATTACTAACGCCGTTCTATGGTAAAATCTTTGCGAAACTTGAATTCGCAATGGATATTTACCCACATATAATATACGTAATTTGTTCACGTATATTTTATCAGCTTAATATAACTTTGCAAAATTACTGAATTATTTAGACATTACCAATGTTTCAACTCAAAAAATTGTGTGTTTAACAACATATTTTTGCATTTTATTTATTAAGCAACGAGAATCATGTATATAAAAATATGCAAAATAAATCACGGAGTTACCAACATTTTAGTTGATAACTCCGCGATATTAAGTTATGTATTCACAAATATGCGTGATTATTTTTCACCTTTTATAGCTGCGATACCCGGAAGTGTCTTGCCTTCGATAGCTTCAAGAAGTGCTCCGCCGCCGGTTGAAACGTAACTTACAGAGTCGGCCATTCCGAATTTATTGACACAAGCTACGGAGTCGCCGCCGCCTACAAGTGAGAATGCACCGTTTTTGGTAGCCTCGACAATTGCCTCGGCTATGGCACGAGATCCGGCGGTGAAATTGTCAAACTCGAAGACTCCGGCCGGACCGTTCCACAGAATGGTTTTTGCCGGCAAGATAGCTTCGCGGAAAGCCTTTTGTGTTTCCGGACCGGCATCAAGGCCTTGCCAACCATCGGGGATATCATCAGACCGGCAAATCATTGTGTTGGCGTCATTGCTGAACGAATCTGCTGCCACGCAATCTGTACCGAGCACAAGGTTCACGCCTTTCTCTTTCGCCTTTTTAATAATGTCAAGGGCAAGTTGGAGCTTGTCGTCCTCACAGATTGAATTTCCAATCTTGCCTCCTTGTGCTTTGGCAAATGTATAGGTCATGCCGCCGCACAGGATAAGGTTGTCAACTTTGTCCATGAGGTTTTCTATAATGCCAATCTTGGTTGAAACTTTTGAACCACCCATGATAGCGGTAAAGGGACGCTTGATGTATGACAGTATATTGTCAACAGCCTTTACTTCTTTCTCCATCAGATAGCCGAGCATTTTGTTGTCGGAGTCAAAATAGTCGGCAATTACTGCTGTGGACGCGTGGCGGCGATGAGCGGTGCCGAACGCATCGTTCACATATACATCGGCATAGCTTGCCAGCTTTTTTGCGAACTTTTTCTGGCTTTCTTTCATTGCCTTTTTGGCGTCCTCGTAAGCGGGGTCGTTTTTGTCTATATCTACGGGCTTACCCTCCTCTTCCGGGTAGAAACGGAGATTTTCAAGCAGAAGCACTTGCCCTGGCTTGAGATTGGCAACGGCCTCATCGGCTTTCATGCAATCGGGCACAAACACAACATCGGTGCCGAGAGCTTTTGCTACATCATCACGTATCTGACCGAGACTGTACTTCATGTTCACCTTGCCTTTGGGCTTACCCATATGGCTCATGAGGATAAGAGAACCGCCGTCGGCGAGAATTTTTTTTAATGTAGGGAGCGCACCGCGGATGCGAGTGTCGTCTGTCACATTACCGTTCTCATCGAGAGGCACATTAAAATCTACACGTACAATCGCCTTTTTACCTGCGAAATTGTAATTATCAATATTGGCCATTATTAAATTGGTGTTTGGGTTACTTTCAATCTAACCATTTAAAAGAAAGAAAAGTTCGTTTCCAAACGCAAAATTACAAAATGTTTCCGACAAAACAAAATTCTTGGCCCGTAAGTGGATGTTCAATTTAAATTAAACTTTATGTGGCCGGTTATCTCATAAAATAATGTTAATTTTGCATTGGTTTATCAAGACTCTAAATGGAACAACTTAATCAATTATATCGCATTCACTTCGGGAAGCCCGCCGAGACTGTCTCTCCAATTTTGGGCAGCGGATCGGACAGAAGTTACTTTCGCCTCGGTTCTACGGCCGGCAGTGCAATTGGTGTGGCAGGCACCGACTGCAAGGAGAATGACACATTTATATATATAGACAAACAACTCAGGAAAGCAGGATTCAATGCTCCCGAGATTTACGGTGTGTCCGCCGACGGCCTGACATATTTACAGCAAGATTTGGGCGACACATCGCTTTTCCCTTGTCTGCATACACCGCCGGGCGACACATACGTTGGTGAGGTTATGCGCACACTGCCCAAAATGCAATTCGGACTCCAACTTGACGTGGAGAAACTGTACCCGGTTAAGGAAATGACAACCGAGGTTGCCGTGTGGGACCTTCATTACTTTAAATATTGCTTTTTGAAAGCAGCCGGTGTAAATATGGACGAACATAATCTGGAGCGTGATTTTCACAATCTGATTAAAGACCTGTGGAGCACCGGCCTCCAAGGATGGGTGTATCGCGATTGTCAGAGTCGCAACATAATGATACACAACGACTCACTCTGGTGGATTGATTTCCAAAGTATGCGCCGCGGCCCGGCATTGTATGATGTAGCCTCTTTCCTTTGGCAAGCACGCGCCGCCTTCTCGGCAGAAGAGAGGAAACATTTTGCCGACATTTATTACAATAATTTGCCGGACAGCATCAGGCCATCGCATAATGAATTTGAACGCAATCTGCATAGAATGGCGGTGTTGCGCACCTTGCAGGTGCTCGGTGCATACGGCTTGCGCGGACTCACCGAGCATAAGGCACATTTCGTTGTAAGTATACCGGGCGCACTAAAGAATGCGGTGGAACTCATGCAGCGAGACTTGGCCGACAGCTATCCGGAACTTAATCGTGTGATTAATGAAGCGGCAAATCAAGAAAGGTTCCGGCCGAAACAAACTGACGGCAAACTCCATGTACAGATTTTCAGCTTCTCTTATAAAAAAGGTTACCCGGAAGATTTGAGCGGCAACGGCGGCGGATTTATGTTCGACTGTCGAGCGATGCACAATCCCGGAAGATATGATGAGTATAAGCCGCTTACCGGCATTGACGCCCCGGTGATTGAATTTCTTGAACAGCGAAGAGAAGTGCAAAAATTCCTCGCAGCCGCACAAGCTATTACAGACCCGGCTATCGAGCGATACATAAGCAGAGGCTTTTCGTCTCTGCAAATAGGATTCGGGTGTACGGGCGGCAGACATCGTTCGGTATATTGCGCACAGCATCTCGCCGTCCATGTAGTCGAAAAATTCGGCAATGAAGTAAAGGTGACACTCTGTCATCGCGAACAGAATATTATTGAAGAGTTATGAAAGCTTTCGTATTGGCCGCCGGTTTAGGCACACGGCTGAAACCTTGGACTTTGTCGCACCCCAAAGCACTTGTGCCTGTGGGAGGGGTTCCCATGTTGGAAAGAGTACTCCGAAGTCTTGAAAATCAAGGGTTTGACTATATAGTTGTCAATATACATCATTTCGGCGAACAGATAATTGAATTTATTAACAGCCATGAATGGAAAGCCCGGATTGAAATAAGCGATGAACGGGACCTGCTCCTTGACACAGGAGGTGCACTCGTACACGCCGCCTCCCTCTTATGCAAAGACAATGAGCCTTTTCTGGTGCACAATGTTGACATTCTTAGCGACACCCCGTTGGGTGAGTTAATCACCGCCCACACCAAATCAAATGCAGAGGCAACTCTGTTGGTCAGCAATCGAGATTCAAGCCGTATGTTGCTATTTGACAACGATATGAATCTGCGAGCTTGGAAGAATATGAATACCGGGCAAATGAAAGGCGAATCGGGAGATTGGCCAACCGAAATGGCTTTCAGCGGCATACATGTAATCTCTCCTACCCTCGTCAATCAAATGAAGAATGAGAGTCTGCAGCATGTTTTCCCGATTATGGACTACTATCTGAGCCATACCAAAACAAACAAACTCATAGGTTATCAACTCCTCGTAACCCCGCATATTATAGATATCGGCAAGCCTCACACCCTTGAGCAAGCCAACCAATTATATAAGAGCTTGTTTAATAAAAAATGTGAATGTCAGGGCGGTGTATTTTTGAGCTG
>JAMPIK010000013.1 GCA_023662865.1 Prevotella sp. | reverse complement strand
TTGGCTCCTTGGAGCCGTTAACTTTTAATTAAAAAATAACCGAAGTATTGTAATAACACAGATAGTAAATATAACTTCAAAGCATATCCCGCAACTCAAATTCGTAACGATGAAGGTGAAGTTGTAGACTATAAATACATTATGTACTACTTCTACTTCAACCGTCATAAATCAAACGGCAATAATTCACTCTTGGGTACTGACGAATTCGGTGTAGTACGTAACAACGTATACAAATTGCAAGTTACTTCAATTCGTTCTTTGGGTGAGCCGAAAGCTCCGAATGATCCCGACACTCCCAATGAGCAGGAGAATGCTTACTTCACTGTGAAGTGTTTGGTTATGCCTTGGACAGTACGTGTGAACAACATTGAATTCTAACCTGCATAAACATTTAAACTTCTGCTGAATAGCAGATTTACACACAGGCTTGCGGGGAGTGATTCCCCCGCAAGTCACAAACCAAAAAATTCTTCTTTGATGAAAACGCTTTTAGCTTTACACAATAAACGCGCATCGCGTCGACACAAGATGTCGGTAGTTTCGCTCATGATGCTGTTGATATGCGCCATGACCGGCTGCAACGGTATGGGTACATACGATGACCTTGAAGAGTGTCCGCGAGGAGTGGTTATGAGATTTGTGTTTGATTACAATCTTGAGTTCGCCAACTCTTTTCCGCATCATGTGGACTGTTTGAGTGTATATTTGTTCAACGAGAACGGTGACCTTGTGGAACGCCGCACGGAGACCTCCGAGGTTCTTGCCGATGAAGACTGGCGCATGACATTTGACCTTCCGGCCGGCAACTATCAGGTGGTGGCTTACGGTGGTTTGGAGTGCGATATGGCTTCATTCTCACACACTAAAGCCGCGGAGCGGGTAAGTCGCATTGAAGACCTTGAGGTGTTGATGCATGAGGAGCATATCGGCGATGAGGCTTCGCGACCCGACAGCCGTTTGCACGACCTCTTCCACGGCATACACACATTCACCGTGAGCGAAGGTATCACTTACGACAAGACCACCGTACACATGATGCGCGACACAAACAATATCCGCATCGTGCTTCAGCACTTGGACAACACTCCGGTGAACGACAAGGATTTCCGCTTTGAAATAGTAGACGACAACATATGGTTCAACTATAAGAATGATGTGTTGCCTCACCACACGGTGACATACACTCCGTGGGTTACCGGCACAGCCTCCTCCGGTTTGAACGGTATTCCGACCGATTACGATGCTCCGAAACGCTCCGGCGCAGTCGAGGCGCATGAGGTGCAAGTGGCATACGCCGATTTGAGTGTGTCTCGCTTGATGCATCAGTCTGACTTCAAGTGGACTAACGAGCAGGGCAAGACACAGCAGGGGCCGCGTCTGCGCATTATCTCCAAGCAGAATGGCCGTATAGTTGCCGACCTGCCGCTCAACAACTATCTGTTGCTGCTCAAAGGCGAGCATCTCGCCTCCATGCCGGCACAGGAGTTTCTTGACCGTGCCAACAATTACAGCCTCGTCTTCTTCCTTGACCGCGACAACGCATGGGTGCGCATGAACATCATAGTAGACGACTGGACAGTGCGTGTAAACAATATTAATGAATTTTGACAAGCCGATTAAGTGAAACTGCTAAAGTACATATTATCAACGGTAGCCTTGGTGGTGCTTATGACCGGTTGCTCTTCCGATGAGCCGGAAATGTCCGGCGGAGCGGCTGAGACGTGTGAGCTCGTGGTTACACTTAATGCCGGGAATACAATTCCACAGAAAGCGCCGATAACCAACAATCCGTGGGAAGACGGATACCCCGAAGATGCCGGCACTGATTGGGAAAACACGGTAAGTACAATAAGCTTGTACTTCATTCCGGAAGGAGAAGACGGCGCAAGTGCCATATCAATGAAACCGACGGCTGCAGCAGGCTCCGACGGCAAATATGAGTACAGAGTCAGTATAAGCGTCAACGCGTCATTCGTAAGCAAGAGCGAAACCGGAGAATACTCATTGTCCGGCAGAATAGTGGCCATAGCCAACTATCCCGACGGCACACCGGCGAACCCCGTTGATTTCCCGGCCTTCGAGATAGGCAAGGTAAATCAAAACAAGTTGATACCCATGTGGGGTGTGACAACTGTCAAAAACTTGGAAATGCGTGTAAACCACACATCATATGCCGGAGAGATACAGCTTTTGCGCTCGGTGCCTAAAATCACCTTCATGCTCGACAAGCGTTTTGCAACGGAGTATATGATAACGAAAGTGATGCCGACACAGAGCAATTATACGAAAGCCGCATACGGTTTCCCGGCCGGGGCAGCGGCGGCAGTCACCACACAGGCACTCAAGACGGAGGATTGCTTCAACCCCGTAGCGCGAGGTATTGACTTTTCCGCGCCCTATTTTTGGGGGAGCAACAGCTCGAAGATGTGGTGCTACGTGTCGGAGCGAAACATAACATCGCCGGGAGCAGACAGCTTCACAGTGACCTTGCAGCGCAAAGACAAAAGCCAACCGGCGTTCAGCGGCATCGTGTATCTGTGTGACTATGAGAACGGACAGCCGGACATGTCGGCTGTAATTCGCAAACTGGTGCGTAACCATGACTATCAATATATCATCTCGCTTTCCGAACTGAAATTCACAGTTTCTTTCAAAGACTGGGTTTTCGGAGGCAATGTACATCTTGAACTTGAATAAAGAAACAACAAATGCGTCAATTCAGACATAAATACATATATCTTTCGTCATTGGCATTGCTCGTGGCGGGCGCATGCTCCGATGACCTTCTTTACGAAACCGGTGCAGATCCGGGCGATCCCAATGCCGTGAAGTATTCAGCTACAGTGGGGAGAGCATTTGAGGCAGCTACCCGCTCAGGCGAAGAGCCGGAGTATGAGCCGCTGATAGCTCAGAGCGAAGACGGCGGCACAACGCTTTATCTTCACACATATGAGACAGACAAAATCGGTGAACAGCCGGGAGATGAAATGTCCGCTACTCGCGGACATCAAGTGTCAAGTGTTGAAGAACTGCAAAAATTCCACACCGACTTCTTCGCACACGCACAGTATACCGACAACGGCGAAGAGTACATCGGCTGGGTGAGAGCCAAAGCGCAAACAGCCGGGAGCAATATCTGGCTCACCGACAAGACTGAATATTGGCCCTCAGACCGTGAATTGTCTTTCCACGCCGTTTCACCCTCGACAGAGTTCAGCTCTTTGAAGCAAACGAGCTTTGTGCCGGAGAATATGTCGTTCACCTATTCAGCGAAGAAAGGTAACGGCACGAATGATGCGCAGACCCAACAAGACTTGCTGGTGGCGGCCTCCACATGCAACAAGGCCGCGAGTGTGCGAGGTAACGCGCCGCTGAAATTTCACCACGCATTGTCATCAATAAAGTTCGCGATACGCGACGTGATGGGCGGCACGGTGAAGAATATCAAGATTACCGGTGTGTACGGCACCGGCTATTGTGTGTATTCAGCTGACAAAGACGGCGAGAACGGAAAGTTCACTTGGACTGTAAAAACAGACAGCAAGCAATCATACGGTCAGGACTTTAACTATAAATTTGCAGACCGTATAGCAGGCGATTTGAACAGCGATGCAGAGGATATCAAGATGTATCAGGACTTGCCGGAGCACACCTTCATGCTCATTCCGCAGCAGATACCCGATGATGCCATGGTGGAGATAACCATAGCATTCGACGGCACAAACGACATGAACGCTTATACCAAGACGGTTAAGGCACGCATCAAAGACAATATGGTTAGCGAGTGGAAGGCCGGGCATGAGTATGTGTATACCATTTCCACTTCAAAAGACAACTGGGTGTATGTCTTCCAAGCCACGGGCAACCATATCGCACCCAAAGGAGCCCAAATCACTAACTTTAACAACGGCTCACACAAAACTGTAAAAGACAACAACGATTATACCGCCGATGAGAAGAACCACGGCGACAACGATAAATGCAACATTTTGGGCGACATGATTTATGTGTTCTCCCCCTCACGCAATCGTCATGATACATACGGAGATGATGCATACTATCGTGTGCGCAGTTTCCGCTACCGCGCCAACAACTTCAAAGTGATTGAAGACCTGCCGTGGACAGCCGACTATGACCTTCGCGGCGAGCAATGGCGCGAAAAAAGCCCCAACACGTTCGAGTATGTACAGAACCGCGATTTGGAGAACAACATGGGTACACAGTGGATTACCGACAACCATGAGAATCCCTTCAAGGGTAATGGTGACCATTCCGTCAACGGCGAGTTGCACAAAATCAGCTTCGCCCAGCATCACCAAATGACCGACTGGAAAGGCGACCAATGGATGGACGACAACCCGGAATATGCCGGCACCTCGGAGTCCAAGCCTTGGGATTTGTCCAGGTGCGGAACAAACAACTTCCCGCAAAATACGGCCAATTGCTATGTGATTGACCGTCCGGGTTGGTACTCATTCCCATTGGTTTACGGCAACGGAATAAAAAACGGAGCAGCCAACAAGTCAAGCTATTACTGCTCGGTAGGCGGCAGTGATTACCTCCAATATATGAAAGACTATCAAAACAATGACATAAAAACGCATCTCATACCTAACGACCAATGTGTTTCGGCCGATGTTGTTTGGGCTGACGTTTACAATGTCATCACCCCCGGCTCGGTAAAACTTGTGGCAGACGGCAGCCGAAAGAAGATTGTTTTTCAGGCAAATCGAGGCAATATGCAGCAGGGCAATGTTGTTATAGCTCTATATGACAAAAATAAGAAAGTGGTATGGAGCTGGCATATATGGATTACGGAGCATTGGCTTGAACCCGGCACCGGTATTCCCGACTACAAGAAGAACCCGAGTTCATGCTTCGCTTTCCAAAAAGCGATGGGAGGCACCGGCTGGCGCGAAAGAGGTGACGTAGAAGTTAGTGTAAACGGAAAATCACGCCGCATGTCCGCATACAATCTCGGTTGGTGCGACCCGAAGAATGTGGACTATCTGCGCCGCCCGGCGACAATGACATTTGTGCAAACGCGTCCCGATGGCAAGACGGCCAAAGTGACTTTGCCCATAATTCAAGACGGAGAGCGTGTGTCGTATAAATTCGGTAACAACACATATTATCAGTTCGGCCGAAAAGACCCGATGGTAGGCTTTGTGGATCACGAAAACGAAGTGAAACGTAACTTCGGACCCAAGCAATACGACATTCAACCTCAGCCGGTAGGCTTGAAAGACGGTATACAAAATCCCAACGTGCTGTATGCAAAGGGCGACTGGAATAAAGGCAACCTTGTGATATCGCAGTGGACCAACAGTAATTTTACCCACATGAATTATTGGAACAACAGTACAAACAGTCTGACATCCAATAAGGTGACCAAGACCATCTACGACCCGTGTCCTCCCGGATATGTTGTGCCTCCGGCATGTATTCTTGAATTCATCGGTTTGAATAATAAGGGTAACTACGATGGAGGCTCGGACAATAAATTGCCGTTGAAAAACTTCAACGGAGAGCAGATTGACGAATTTACATTCAAAGTAAAAAGAACACCGAGTTCAAATTTCAATGATGAGAATGTGATATGGCTTACAAGTACGGGTAACCGATGGTTCTCAGACAACATGAAAGGACTGGAGGATATGAACGGAGGTGACAACTTCAACCCGCAGTTGTGCTACTTATGGTCGTGTACAGTCTGGAGCTCAAGCAATAAACATATCGCTGCCGGTATAGCACTCGGACTTGATACTCATGATGTGGATGGAAACAACTTGTACTGTATCACTCCCCGATTCCAAGGTCGTCGCTCAATGGCTCGCCCCATACGCGCTGTCCGCGAATAGTAAATGAAATAAGATAACCCAATAGAATCTCGCTATGAGACTGAACAAGATATTTTTAACATTAATGGTTGCGCTGTGCGCGCTTGCCGTTCCTACGGCAAGCAAAGCACAGGATGCAGGCCTGAAAACAAATTTGGTTGGAGATGCTCTTCTCAGCCCTAACGTGGCAGTGGAAATAGGGCTTGCTCCCCGGTGGACTCTTGACCTGAGTGGAGAGCTGAACTTCTGGAAAGTGAATGAACACAGCTGGAAGCATGTGGTTTTTCAGCCGGAAGCGCGTTACTGGTTTTGCGAGCGCTTTGCCGGACACTTCCTCGGAGTACACGCCCTTGGCGGTACATTCAATGTGGGTAACATCGACATGGACATGACCTTCCTGGGTACGGACTTTTCAAAGCTCAAAGACCGCCGCTATCAGGGTTGGGGTGCCGGCGCCGGCATTGCCTACGGTTATGCATGGCCGGTGCACAAGCATTGGAACATTGAAGCCGAAATAGGTTTCGGGTGGGTATACACTCGGTTTGACTCATACCCCTGCGCTGTGTGTGGCACAAAGCTCGAGGACAACAAAGTGCACAACTATGTAGGCCCGACAAAGGCTGCTGTCAGTGTGGTTTACTTATTTTAATAGAGGGAGGTTTTAAAGCATGAAACTGAAAGCGTATTTATTGACAGCAATAGCTGTGGTGGCTTCATTACTCAACTTTAATGCCACCGCTTGGACAAGCTCCAAGTATCATATCGACTACATGAATGTGGCTCGCGAGCATGGGCTGCTGAAAGTGGACATGAATGTCAACCCGGCGCAGTACCGCATGGGCACAGACAAGCAGATGCACATCGTGCCGGTAGTCAAGTCGTTGACTACAAACGATTCTATCATACTGCCGGCAATAGTCGTAGCCGGACGCAATTCGTATTACAACACCGAGCGCGCCGGAAATCTCAACGGCACACTGCTCCGCTCCGGAAAGGGCAAAACCTTTAACTATGCGGCCACCGCCGAATGGCAACCGTGGATGGAATACAGCGAGTTGGAGCTGCAAAGCGGAGTGACCGGCTGCTGCGGCAAGCCGGAAAATGAGTATCTCAACCGCAAGGTGGCAATCATTGATTTTCGTCCCACACCGTTTGAGCCGAACTTTGTTTATATGCCGTCGACAGATGAAGGGCCGAAGTTCCGCAAAATTGAGGGTAAGGCTTACGTCAGTTTCCCGGTGAACCGCACTGAAATTTATCCGGATTATATGATTAACCCCCAAGAGTTGCGCAAAATTACCAACAGTATTGACACAGTGCGCAATGACCCGGACGCAACCGTGAAGTCCATAACACTCACCGGTTATGCCTCACCCGAAGGGCCGTATGCCAACAACATACGTTTGGCTGCCGGACGTACCGAAGCCGTGAAGGAGTATGTGCGCAAACAGTACACATTCCCGGCCAAAGTATTCAAAACACATTCAGTGCCGGAGGATTGGGCCGGATTGAGAGATTCAGTGGCCGTGTCTATTCTGCCGGACAGAATGGAGATACTTGACTTTATAGATAATGACAATGTGCCGATTGAACGTAAGAATGACGTGTTGCGCGAGAAGTTCCCCACATCTTATGCGTTCCTGCTCAAGCACGTTTACCCGTGGCTGCGTCACACTAACTATCTTATCGACTACGAAATCCGCGAATACACAGATATAAATGAAATCTTGAAGGTGTATAAAGAGAACCCGAGCAAACTGAGTCTGAACGAGTTCTATCGCGCCGCCAATACTTATCCCGTAGGCTCGAAAGAATATAATGAGGTAATGGAAACAGCATTGGTTTACAATAAAGACAACGCTGTTGCCAATATCAATGCCGCCAACGCAGCAATGGCAGAGGGTGACTACAAACGTGCTCGCATCTTGTTGAACAGAGTCAAAGCGCAGCCGGAGGGAATCTACGGCATCGCGGTGCTTGACGCATTGGAGGGTAAATATGATGCCGCCGAGGCCGGTTTTAAGGCTGCCTCAAAAGCCGGTATTCATCAAGCAAACGAAGCTTTGCAACAGATTGAAACGCTCAAGCAGCGTCTTGAACACATCGAGTATATCGATGAAAACTGATTTATGAAATTGTGAAAACAATTGTTATCTCTTTTATAGCGGTCATGGCTCTATGGGTCATGACCGCGTGTGTTAATGATCCAGACCCATCGGAACGCACATTGAGTCCGGGAGACAAGTGTCCGGCTTTCTTTGTTGTGATGAATGACGGCAGTGTGTTTGACAGTACCCTGCCGGACGACAAGCTAACGGTTATCCTTTTCTTCAACACCGACTGCCCGGATTGTCGGCGCGAGCTGCCGCTTGTGCAATCATTGTATGAACAGAGTTCCGACTCCGTACGGTTTGTCTGCATATCTCGCGAAGAAGATGCTGAAAGAGTGTCGCACTACTGGGCTGAAAACAATCTTACATTGCCATACTCGGCACAGACAGACAGATATGTGTACAGCCTGTTTGCCGACAGCGGCATACCGCGTACATATATAGTCAACAAGGAAGGGTATATCACTTCCACCCGATTGTCGAATTTACAGTCAATAACACCCTAACCTGTCGGGTTATATAGGAACGCTCCAAGGGCGTTCCTGCGGATAATCGGTATGAATGGAGGTCTCTGTTGCGTATATCGTAAAAAGATGTTAATTTTGCGGTGAAAAATCTAATATCAACTAAGACACTTATTGTGAAAAAGACTATTACTGCTGCGTTGGGATTGGTGGCTTTCTGCTCCCCGGCGTTTGCCCAAACAGACTCGGTAGCGACACAACGCACTGACTTGCTTAATATTGACATTCGTGCCCGTGTGGACTGGCAGAATGTGTGGTATGACTCCGAAACAGATGACTCAAACTCCGGGTTTGAGGGAAAGTACCTGATGATGCGCCTTGACGGACGCATTACCGACGGTGTTACTTATTCGTGGCGCCAGAGATTTAACAAGACGGCATTAGATTCCAACTTCTTTGATGCGACAGACTGGTTGAATGTTACTTATTCCACTTCGGGGTTTGATTTCTCGGCCGGTAAGCAGATTGTGGCTATCGGCGGTTGGGAGTATGACCGCAATCCGGTGGATTTGTACAGTACCGGAGTGTTCTGGCAGAATGTAAATTGTTACCAGTTGGGAGTAAGTGCCGCATATCAGTTTGCACCTCAGGACAATTTGCTTTTCCAAGTGAGCCAAAGTATGTTTCATACTAAGGAGAATCGCAATATGTATGACTACAATCTGTTGTGGCGCGCTCACCACGGATTGTGGCAACCGATTTGGAGTGTTAACTTGAGCGAGTATGCACCCGGCCGATACATTAATTATATAATGCTCGGCAACCGTTTCGATTACGACAAGGCGTATCTTGAGTTTGACTTGATGAACCGATATGCACATGGCCAAGCGTTCTTTTTGCGCGACTGCTCGCTGATAGCCGAGTTGGGCTACAATATCACACCGGCATGGCGGCTTCATGCCAAGTATACTTACGATGTGAACAATACTCACAATTATGCTGACAAGTATGTTCTCCCCGGCACGGAGCTGAATATGGCCGGCGGCGGCATTGAGTTTTATCCGCTCAAAAAGCGGCGCACTTCTCTTCGCCTGCATGCCAATTGCTATGGCTCATGGGGCAAGAATATGAATACTGCCGATGTGATGCAAAACAAAACCGTAGTTCTTGATTTCGGCATCAGCTGGGATATGAATGTACTCAATCTTAAGTAATCATGGCGAAGAGTAAAGAAAGTACCCCGGAAAAAGAGGGGCGCAAATTCAAGTTCGGAGCTCCGGCCGGTTGCTTCTGTCTGATTATCGTGCTGGGTTTGTTTTGGTTTATCGGTCAGCAAATGGGCGTGGCCAATATGCTGAATACCATTATGCATACGGGTCATGACTTGTTGCTGAACACGGTGTTCTACCTCATGGCGATATGTGTGATAACCGGAGCTATTGGGCGCATTTTCGTGGAGTTTGGAGTAGTCACACTTGTGGAGAAACTTCTCAAACCGCTGATGAAACCTTTGTTCAATTTGCCGGGTGTGGCATCTTTGGGTGCGGTGATGACATTTCTGAGTGACAATCCGGCTATCATATCCCTGTCGCAGGACAAACGCTTCTGCTCGTATTTCAAGAAATACCAATACATTTCGCTTACCAACTTCGGTACTGCTTTCGGTATGGGCTTGTTGGTAATGGTGTTCATGGTGGGTCAAGGATATTTCATTGCGCCGCTGATCGGCTTTATAGGAGCGTTTATCGGTTGCATCGTTTCCACTCGCTTGATGCAGCGCTTTGTGATAAAGGCGTATCCGCATTATGCACAGGAGTCCGCTTTGAACGAGGCGCATGAGCATACCGAGGAGGAAGAGGGTCCCAAAGAGAAAGGGTCTACCTTTATCCGAGTGCTCAACTCCCTACTTGACGGTGGCAAAACCGGAGTAGATGTGGGTTTGGCAATTATTCCCGGTGTTGTGATTATCTCTACATTGGTCATGATATTGACTTTCGGCCCGAGCTCAAACGGCGAGTATACCGGAGCTGCATACGAGGGTATCGAGCTGTTGCCGTTGCTTGCCGGCAAGGTGGGCTTCGTGTTTGAATGGCTTTTCGGATTTACCGATCCTCACTTGGTCGCCTTCCCGATTACCGCCCTCGGTGCAGTCGGAGCAGCATTGGGTCTGGTACCTTCGTTTATCACCAGTGGCTGGATTGACGGCAATGCGATAGCCGTGTTCACAGCCATAGGTATGTGCTGGAGCGGCTACCTGAGTACACACACCGCAATGCTTGACTCCATGGGATATCGCGAACTTACTCCGAAAGCTATTTTGGCACATACAATAGGCGGCCTTGTGGCAGCCGTGGTGGCGCATCTCATTTTCTCGGGAGTGTTCTGGCTCTTCCCAGGAGTGCAGTAATACAACTTAAAACACAATCAGCATACGTTTTCCTCCATACTCACATGGCAATGCCATGTGAGTATGGAGTTTTTTTTATCAGACACAATCTAAAACAGGGCTGACGCATCTTAATTAATGTCAAAATAGACTCTATTATCCATTGAACTTGTTAATGACAATTGTAAAGTGTAATTAAATAAAATTTTCCCAATGAATGATACTATAATAATTTTATAAAGTTCTGAATATAAGGTATATCATTTTACAAAACATTGAATTTTGAATGATTTTATATAGTCTAATTATGCCGAATATCGTTTAATATTAGACTATAATTTCCGCTTTCAAACTCGAATTTTGTATTGTTTTTACCTCAATTCTATGCCGTCACAGACTAAACAAAGCATAATTTGATGGTAACAATTCTATGATTTTGCTCGTAAAACATAGAATATTATCATACAGAAGCTGAAAATATAGTCTCACTCATTGTGAAAGTTGTAATTAAATCTTCAATGAATAATGGTGCTGATGGATTCGTTATGACAAAAGAATGTCATATTTCTATTGCATGATTCTCATCAAAGAACGAACTCTTTGCATTTTGTAATGTTTGTACACGTATATTAAGAGGTTGGAGTCTTAGACGATTCCAATTGCAAAGAAACGCAAGCATTATTAAAATTTAAGATGCGTCAGCCGTGCAATCTAAAAAGGGGGATATTGCTGATTGAGATTTTTTTTGTAAATTTGCACAAACTATTGTCTTAGCGAAAGGGCTTGTACAAAATGAAGAATTTAGCGATATTTGCTTCCGGCAGCGGCACAAATGCCGAAAATATTGCGCGTCTGTTTCATCAGGGAAACAGGGTGCGAGTGTCGGTCGTGCTTTGCAACCGCAAGAACGCCGGGGTATATGCCCGCATGGAGGCTCTCGGTGTGCCGGTTGTCTATGTACCCAATTCGGTCTGGGATTCCGACCCGCAAAAGGTGCTTGATATACTCAAACCGTATCAGCCGGATTTGATTGTGCTGGCCGGGTTTATGCGTGCCGTACGCCCGGAAATTATCAAGGCTTATCCAAATCGCATTATCAACATACACCCCTCACTGCTGCCGGCATACGGCGGCAAGGGAATGTTCGGACATCATGTGCATGAGGCTGTTATTGCCAATCATGAAAATAAAAGCGGCGTGAGTGTGCATTATGTTACGGCTGAAATCGACGGCGGTGAGATCCTTATGCAACAGGAAGTAGACGTTACCCCGGAAGATACCGCCGAAACTTTGGAAGCGAAAATTCACCCGGTTGAATATTCGCTTTATCCGCGAGCAATAGTAGCCGCCCTCTCGCGGCTTGACCCCGGAGAACAAGCTGCCGAACCGTTTCCGCAAGAACAGCCGAAGAGCGTAGACAGCGCGTGGGCGGAGAAACTGCATCTCACATATGATGAGAAGGAGGCGGCGCAGCGTCAAGAGCAAGTAAATGCGCGAGCGCGTCAGGCCGCATCTTCGAAACCGCAAATCATGCCGGCCGGGCAAACGCCGGCGCCTCCCGTGCCGACTCAGGCCGGACCCACGAGTCATCTCACGGCGGCGATATTAGTCACGATTTTGTGCTGCACCATTCCCGGGGTGATAGCCATTGTGTACGCCTCTTCGGTTAGTTCCCGTCTAGCAGCCGGCGATATAGAGGGAGCAGAGAAAGCATCCGTACGCGCTGAAGGTTGGATTATAGCCTCCTTTGTGCTCGGTATGCTTTCGGCTACATTATGGTTCCCCGTATCGCTTATAACCAACCTCTTATAATCACCCCCCCCGAAAATAACCAACTTGCCGATGAGTCCACGCGAAGATGCCGATAATAAAATGATTGAGAGCGCTTATGCCGAAGTGCTTGATTTGTATCTGCGCAGTCATCACCGCAAGAAAGTGGAATTGATAGACCGGGCATTCAAGTTTGCGCGCGAGGCACACAAGGGAGTGCGTCGGCGCAGCGGTGAGCCGTATATCATGCACCCTATTGCAGTGGCGAGGATTGTAATCGGAGAGCTGGGACTCGGCTCTACCTCCATATGTGCGGCACTGTTGCACGATGTAGTGGAAGATACCGATTACACCCATGAGGATATCGAAGCCGCCTTCGGCACAAAAATAGCCTCCATAGTAGAGGGGTTGACAAAAATTTCAGGCGGCATACTCGGCACCAACGCCTCTCTTCAGGCCGAGAATTTCCGAAAGCTGCTCTTGTCAATGAGCACCGATGTGCGTGTGGTGCTGATAAAAATGGCTGACAGACTGCACAATATGCGCACTTTGCAGGCACTGCGCCATGAGAAGCAGCTCAAGATTGCCGGCGAAACCCTGTATGTGTATGCGCCGTTGGCTCATCGCTTGGGTCTGTTCAAAATGAAAGAAGAATTTGAAGATCTGGCTTTCCGCTTTGAACACCCCAAGAAATACAAGGAGATAATGAGCTTGGTAGACAATAGTGCCGCTCATCGCGATGCTATTGTTGAGGAGTTTGTGGCTCCGGTACGCCGCAAACTTGATGAGGCCGGGTTTAAATACACGATAAAGGCCAGAGTGAAAAGCGCATACAGTATTTATCGGAAAATGGAGGCGAAGAAGGTAAGCTTCTCCGATATTTACGATATATATGCCGTGCGGGTAGTGTTCGACAATGAAGACGATGCCCTCGAAGCAATACGCTGCTGGCAGATTTACACCTTTTTTACCGAGGGTAACAAAGTGCACCCCGACCGACTGCGCGACTGGATTACCACCCCCAAAGCGAACGGCTACCGTGCACTGCATCTCACCGTGATGGGGCCTGACGGCAAATGGATTGAGGTGCAGATACGCTCCGCCAAAATGGATCGTATCGCCGAGCTGGGCTATGCGGCTCATTGGAAATATAAAAACGTTGATTACGAGGAAGACTCCGAGCTCTCGCTCTGGATGAATACCATCAAAGACATACTTGCCAACCCGGAGCCCGATGCAATTGACTTCCTCGACACGATAAAGCTGAATCTCTTCTCTTCTGAGATTTATGTGTTTACACCTAAAGGAGACCTGATAACTTTGCCCAAAGGATCCACCGTGCTCGACATGGCCTTTGCCATTCATTCCCAGCTGGGATTGCATTGTATAGCCGGGAAGATTTCGCACCGCCTCGTGTCACTCAGCCACGAGCTTCACAGCGGCGATCAGGTAGAGATCATCACCTCCGAGTCACAAACTCCCCGTGCGGAATGGCTTGATTACTGCAATACGGCAAAGGCTCGTCATGCACTGCGCACCGTGTTGCGGCATGACACTGCTGCCCTTGCCGAGCACGGGCGCGAGCTGTTTGCCAAGCTGCTTGCCGAGCAGGGGCGCAAATCATCGCCGGATATATTAAGCCGAGTGTTGGCCTATTATCATTTGGAGAGCGAGGAGGAATTTTACATAATGCTTGCCTCCGATGGCATTGACGTTCCGGGCAAAGCTCTCAAAGGGAAAGGGAAGAGCCGATTCTCACTTCTCACCAAATTGCTCCGCAATCCCTTCTCCTCGCGCCGTTCCTCCTCCTCGGCCGATGCACCGGCAACGCAAAAGATTGACCGCCGAGCAATCTATATGCTTCACCCCGAGCAGAACCCGCCGAATTTCCGAATCGAAGAATGCTGTTCGCCGCTGCCGGGCGATGATGTGCTGGGATTTGTAGACGATGACGAGACGGTAGTGCTGCATAAAGTAGACTGTCTGCGTGCACAAAGGCTTAAGAGTCAGTATGGTTCGCGATTGGTAGACACTCGCTGGCACGGCGAGGGAGTGCGCTTTGAGGCCTCCGTGAAAGTTGACGGCATAGACCGACAGGGCATACTTGAAGATGTGGTGCACTGTGTGGTAACTGCCGATAACACAGACCTGAAAGCAATGAACATTGACACCGCCGACAGTGTTTTCCATTGCAGATTGTCAGTGAATGTCGATAATGTGTCTACCGTTGAGACATTATGCTCTAATCTGTTGAAAATAAAAGGTGTAAAATTTGCCAAAAGAATATCCTGAATATGTCGAAAAAAACGTTGCTGAGAATATTGCTTATAGTGGTTGCCGTAGCCGCCGTAATATTTGCGCTGCCGCGCACTGACCGCACGGAATTTACTTATGAAGAAGGACAGCCTTGGCGTTACACCCTGCTCACCGCGCCCTTTGATATTCCGATTTATCTTGATTCCACTACATATAAACATCAAACGGATTCGATAACGCAAAACTTCTCGCCTTACATCATCAGACAAAAGATAGACCAGAAGAAGGTTGAGGAAATGCTCTCCCGCACTACTATTTCTCCGATTAAGCAACCTACTCTACGGCGGCTGTTGGCAAAGGTGTACGCCGCCGGAGTTATGCCCGATGATTTGAAAGCGCGAGTGAATAAAACGACTGATAAACAGGTGCGGTCTATTTCAAGCAACGATGGCACAACGGCCAATGCCATAGACGCATCGGAAATGTACTCCTTGTCGGAAGCTGCAAAGTGGGTAATTGATAATTACGAAACCTCTGACAATGAGCCCACTTACGATGCGCTTACTCCGGAAGATGTGACAGCCTTAACTGATATACTGTCGGCGAACATTGTTTTAGACAAGGCAAACGATGAGAAATTTCTGAGTCAGGAGCTGCAAGGCGTAAATGCCGGGCAAGGGAAAATACGCCAGGGGCAACGCATAGTAGACCGCGGCGAGATTATCACACCTCAAATCTACCGCAACCTCCTCACCTTTGAAGAACTCCAGAACAAGTCAACCGAAACAGACCATACTCATGAGCTTATACTCTTTGTGTGTCAGCTGCTTTACGTGTTCCTTATCTTCGGATTGTTCTATTTATATCTGGCAGTGTACCGGCCGAAGGTGTTCAACGACCTGCGAGCTTTGACATTCATGGTGAGCCTGATTACCCTGTTTGTGGTTTTGGCATCATTAATGTTCAACAACTTCACTTTCGGCATATATCTGACACCGTTTGCAGCAGTGCCGGTGATGGTACTGATTTTCGTAGACTCGCGAACTGCGCTTATGTCGCTGATTACTACCATATTGTTGTGCGTGCTTATTGCTACGTATCAGTATCAGTTCATAATCTCGGAGCTTGTCACCGGCTTCATGGCGGTTTTGAGCCTCAATCAGCTGTCACGTCGCATACAGCTGCTGCGCACCTCCATTGTGATTTTCATTTCATATTCAATAATCGGAGTTTTGCTCATAGTGCTTGGCGGCGGAGAACTCACCCACATCGATCCGAAACTGTTTATAGCATACGGGGCAAATGCTGTCCTATTCTCGCTTACATATGTGCTTATCGTGCTGATAGAGAAGATATTCAATTTTACCAGCACAGTGACTCTCGTGGAGCTTTCCGACATCAACAACCCGCTGCTGCGCCGTCTCGCCGAAGAAGCCCCCGGCACCTTCCAGCACTCAATGCAGGTGAGTACACTTGCCGCCGATGCCGCACATGCCATCGGTGCCAACACACAGTTGATACGTACCGGAGCGCTTTATCACGATATCGGCAAAATGATTAGTCCGATGTTCTTCACCGAGAATCAGCATGGTGTGAACCCCCATGCCGGGCTTGACCCCCAGACCTCGGCTCGCAAAATCATCAGCCATGTTACCGATGGAGTGGCAATGGCCGAAAAGGCTAAATTGCCGCATATCATAATAGATTTCATAAAAGAACACCACGGCAAAGGCCTCGCCCGGTATTTCTATAATACAGCCTGCAACAGTTCCCCCGACGGCACTTGCGACCCGGCTCCGTTCACATATCCCGGCCCCGATCCGCGTTCAAAGGAAACGGCGATTCTCATGATGGCAGATGCCGTTGAGGCCGCATCCCGCTCGTTGACAGAATACACCCCGGAGAGTATCTCCTCGCTCGTAAACAATATTATCGACTCCCAGATAAAAGATGGCCGCTTCAAGGAGAGTCCCGTTTCATTCCATGATATTGAGGTGATTAAAGACACCTTCAAGAAGCGCCTGTCAACAATCTACCATACCCGCGTGGCCTACCCGGAGCGCAAAAAAATACCGAAGTAAGAGTAATTTAACGTTTATTAAAGAATAATTAAACTCTCCGGAGCGTTAATACATATATATATAACCCGAAGACAAATGTCCGTTTTTCTCATCATATTGGCAGTGGCGTTGTATGCCGTGTCCGGCTTGTTGCTTTATCGCAAAGAGGTGCTCGGCCCGGTTGCGTCTTTTTTGGCATTGGGGACTGTGTATCTTAGTGAAGCATTGCCTATGAACATGAATATGCTCATCACCTGGCTGTGCCTTACCCTTGTGGTTACCGGAGTAAGCGCAATGCAGGAGCCGGCAGTCATGTCGCAACGGCGAGGCATGGGTTATATTATGGCCGGGGCGGTAGTCGGGCTGGCGGTCGGGTTGATGGGTTATACCTTCACCACCGAAGTGAGTGCCGTTTATGCTGTTATGGTGCTCGCCGTAGTAGCCGGCATATTCTTCGGGTATCTGCTTTTCACTCGAACACCGGACGGTGAGCAGTTGCGCCGTTCGCGTTCGCGCTTTTTCTCTTATTTGTTAGCCAAAGGTTTTCCGGTAGCCATCGCCGTAATGATGCTCGGAGTGCCGCTTATCCTATGGCTGTTTACATATATAAATACCGAATTGAGCAACTTATGAAACATACTGTATTTACGATAATTGCATTATTGATAATGGTATTGACGCCGGCATCGGGCTTTGCACAGAAGAAGCTCAAAGTGGAGGCTCCGGACCTTGAAAGAATACGCGAAGCCACTCTCGACCCCGAATCGCCATTTTATTATGCCAAGCTCCAAAAGCTCTATGATGCCAACGACACGGTGATGACTCCCGAACAGTATCGCTATTTTTACTTCGGCTCAATGTATCAGGAGGATTATAACCCTTATCGTAAAAGCGATTACACAGACCATACGGACTCGTTGCTTAACCTCAACCGGCAAGCTCTGCAACAGCGTGACTCCACAATGCGGGCGCATGAGAAACGCAATGTGGGTACTTATGAATTGAACCGTTTATACAAAGAAATTCAGACACATACCATACGCGAACAGAAGGAAATCATAAAAAATGCGGAACTCGCACTCAAAGACAACCCCTTCGACATTCAAAGCATGTATATGCTCTCTCGCCTGCTGCAAGATATGGACAAGAAAAACAGTGCGCGTATCTGGGATTACCGCTTGGAAAACTTGCTTGGCGCAATCATTTCGTCCGGCTTCGGCAAGAGTCAGGCCGACCCGTTTATCGTAGTCAGTCCCGACCATGAATACTTCCTGCTCGAGGTGCTTGGATATGATGTGGACGATTACGAGTTTATCGAACCCGGCTTTGACTACCTTAAAGTACACCCAACCGACACATCGCGTACTCCCTCCTCCAAAACACCTGCCGGCTTCTACTTCAATGTGCAGCCTCTTATAGAGCAATACAATCTCAAATATCCGGAAAACTCGGAAGAAGTAACCGCTACCGGCACTGAAATAGAACTTAAATAACACTTACAATACACTATAAATGAAAGAAATTCAAACAGTAGGCCCCGGCAAATTCGTGGCCTACGCTTACAAAGTTTATAATGACAAAACCGGCGATATGCTATTCGCCACTCCCGAAGACGCTCCCGATGTAATGGTCTATGGGGTTAGCAACGATGTTGTACCCGGACTAATCGAGGCAATGAAAGGCTTGAAAGAGGGCGACAAATTTTCAGTGACACTCCCCCCGCAAGCCGCTTTCGGAGAACGTTTTGAGGAGAACGTAATAGAATTGGAAAAAGGAATCTTTATGCGCGACGGCGTAATGGCTACTGAGGTGACCGTCGGTGCCGAGCTGCCGATGATGACTCAAGAAGGCTTCATGGTGAAAGGCAGAGTGCTTGAAATCACCCCGACACATGTAAAAATGGACTTCAATCATCCCTTTGCCGGACTGACAGTCCGCTTCGACGGAGAGATTGACACCGTGCGCGATGCCACACCCGATGAGCTGAAACCGGCTCACTCCTGTGGCTGCGGTTGCGGCCATGACCACTGCGGCCACGACCATTGCGACCGGGATCATTGTGAAGGTCATCACGACCACGAAGGCTGCTGCGGCGGTCATTGCCATTAATCGGCCTATGAAATATCTTAAAGCATTTCTGTTTTATATATCTTTGCTGATTGGTGTGGCTACTTCAGAGGCCACACCGATTGCTGATTTACAGTCACGGCCGAAGTTGGTGTTGGCTGTTGTGGTGGATCAATTGCGGACTGATTGCCTTGAGCAATTGGCTTCTTTGATGAGCAACGGCGGGTTTGCTCGGCTTAAAAATGAGGGTACATATTTTCGCAATGTGCAATATGCGCCGGCTCGGCTTGACCTCGTTTCCTCCACTGCCATGCTCTTCTCCGGCGCTACTCCCGACCGCACGGGGGTACCTTCCTCTTTGAGTTGGAACGCATCGGCTCTTAAACTTTTGCCCACTCTTTCAGACAGCGATGTAATCGGTAATTTTACAACCGAGGCCTATTCTCCCAAGAGGTTTCGCCTCTCCACTCTGGCCGATGAGGTGATGATTGACGGTGCCGGATTGGGGCAGGCTTGGGCAATAGCCATTGACCCGCAACAGGCTGTCAGCATGGCCGGCCATGCCGGGTCAGGAGCCGTGTGGCTTGACAAAAACACCGGACGTTGGTGCGGCTCCACTTATTATAAAGAAATGCCCCAAACCGTTACCGACCGCAATTATCGCCGACCTTTGTCTTCGCGTATCGACACAATGCAGTGGAAGCCCATGTTGCCTCTTGAGCGATACCCCGGCTTACCGGCTCAAAAACGATATTATCCGTTTCGGCATACCTTCCCGTCGTCGGCCAAAGATGTTTATGAACGTTTCACCGCATCGGCAAAAGCGAATACGGAAGTCACCGACCTTGCCATTGATTTGCTCAACAGCACGAAGCTCGGCAACCGGGGTGATGCAATAGATATGCTTTGTCTGGGCTATACCGCCGCCCCGTTCAAATATGTGAAGGACGGTGACTATCGCCTTGAATTGGCCGATACTTATTTGCGTCTTGATGCAGACCTGGCCCGGCTGTTCTCGGCTGCCGACAAGGCTGTGGGGCTTGATAATACGCTCATCGTACTCATGTCTACCGGCTATTACGATGATGCCACTATCGATGATGATAAATACCGCATTCCCTCCGGGACGTTCTCCACAAAGCGTGCCGTCTCGCTGCTCAATGCTTTCCTCACGGCGCGTCACGGGCAGGGTAATTACATTTCAGCTTGGAGTGCCGGCACGATTTGGCTTAACCGTCAATTGCTTGAAAAACAGAATATTGCTCTCGAACAAGCCGCAAAAGAGGCAAAGGAATTTCTTTCCAAGATGAGCGGGATTGAGGCTGTTTACACTATGAGTGACTTGATTTCATCAACAAGTCCGACCGAAGAGGCATTGCGTCTGAGTACCGATCCTCAGGGAGGGGCAGACCTCTTGGTGGAAATAGCCCCCGGTTGGCTTTTGAGCGAAGATATCGGTTATCCGGTGATAACCAAGCCTATACGCCACAGTATATATCCGGCTCCGGCATTCATGCGCGGTGTCGATGTCCCGGCCGGACGCACTCTTTCCGACCCGGTTCAAGCTACCTCCCTTGCTCCCACAGCCGCCGGATTGCTGCATATACGCCAGCCCAACGGCACAATCAGTGCACCTGTTCTCTTCCCGACAAAATAAGAGTTTCAGTGAGCCTCAAGCCAATTTTCGCCTACGCCCACTGACGCGCTCAGGCGGACGCGCCCGGTGTAGGCCGCTTGCATCTGCCGGGCTACAAGTTCTTGCATTACAGGGAGTTCTTCCGGCACCACGGTGAAATTCAATTCATCGTGTACCTGCATGGTCATCACGCTTTTGAGGCCTCGTTCGCGCATCTCCTCGTGTATGCGCACCATGGCTATTTTTATTATGTCAGCGGCGGAACCCTGCACCGGGGCATTTATGGCATTGCGCTCGGCGTATCCTCGCACTACCGGGTTGCGGCTGTTAATATCCGCTAACTTGCGTCTGCGCCCGTAAAGCGTTGTGACAAAGCCTTTTTCTTTGGCTGACTCGATGCTTTGATCCATATATTGGCGTATCGTGGGGAAGGTGCGGAAGTAACCGTCTATCAGCTCTTTAGCTTCCGACCGGGGTATGTTCAGCCTGTTTGCCAAGCCGAAAGCCGAGATGCCGTAGAGTATGCCGAAATTAGCCGTCTTTGCCTTACGTCGTTGCTCGCTCGTAACTGCCTTCAAATCTTCGTGATAAATCTTAGAGGCTGTGATGGCATGGATATCCTTGTCGTGTTCAAATGCATCAAGCATCACATCATCGTTAGCGAGGTCTGCCACCAGTCGCAATTCAATCTGACTATAGTCTGCCGACAGAAAAATTTGACCCGGATCCGGCACAAATGCGCGGCGAATTTCACGCCCCATCTCATCGCGCACCGGAATATTTTGCAGGTTCGGGTCGGAGGAGGAGATGCGTCCGGTAGCCGTAACCGTCTGATTGTAAGTGGTGTGTATCTTCCCCGTAGCCGGATTGATACATTGCGGCAGGGCTGTCAGATAAGTGCTTAGAAGTTTCTTTATCTGTCTGTATTCCAATATCTTGGATACTATGGGGTGAGCCGGGGCAAGTTTCTCAAGCACCTCCTCGGAGGTGGAATATTGGCCGGATTTGGTCTTTTTCGCTTTCGGGTCGAGTCCTAATCTGTCGAAAAGAATTTCGCCCACTTTTGCCGGAGAGCCGATATTAAATTCAGCTCCGGCAAGCGTATGTATCTCTGTTTCAAGAGCCGTTAAATTCTCTTGCATACCCTCGGCCGCTTTGTTAAGAGTCGGGACATCTACCCTTACCCCGGCTCTTTCCATGCTGCCCAACACGGTTGCCAGCGGAAATTCCATATCAAAAAGCAAAGAAGATAGCCCTTCTTTCTCAATCTCCGCTTTAAGTGAAGGATACAATTCGGCAACTGCCTGAACCATTGCTCCGCTCCATTCAGCCACACTGCTCTCCGGCAATGAGATGACTTTCAATCTCTTGGCGCCCTTGCCCGACAGAGCTTCAAGTTCCGGCAAACGCTTATGCAGAATGCTTTCGGAGAGAATGTTGATGTCATGACGCATCTCCGGCTCAAGTACATAATGAGCCAACGCAATATCATAGAAATTGGAGGGTTGCAAATCTTTGTCAGGCAGGAGATTACTCAATATTACATAGTCGCGTTTTATATCGTGAGAGATTGTCAACACCTTATTGTTTTCAAGCAGGGTTGCCATCAGTTCAGCCGCTCCGGCGAAGGTGCGGGTCAGATAAAAAATATCGCCGCCGGGTATGGCAATTGCCCAACCGACAGGCTCGGCTGCCATGTCGGACGCCCCCTTGGCCACTGTAAACAACGCATATTCACCACGCTCAATCACCGCCTTCTCCAACTCCCCCAACTGCGGATTAACCCCGGGCTTTATATTTTTAACTTCCGTAACAACAGGTTGATTTACAGGCTTCTCATCTTCAAAATCAAACAACGAACCCTGCACCGGCCCGGTTGCGTGGGAGGTTGAAGCAGTCTCTCCGGATTCACTGTTTATGCGGTCAAGCACGCGCTTCTCCAAGGCCCGGAATTCAAGCTTGCGGAAGATTTTGACGATAGCTTCCTTATTTTCTGCTTTTCGCTTCAGAGACTCCGCCGTTTCGGTAAGCGGTACGTCTGTGCGTATCGTTGCCAGATATTTTGAAAAGACAATCTGCTCGATGTTCTCCTCAACCTTTTTGCGGAGCGCACCTTTGAGGTCGGCTGAATGAGCTATCAGATTTTCAACGCTGCCGAACTCGCCTACAAGTTTGGTGGCCGTCTTCTCACCAACACCAGGGCAGCCGGGAATATTATCCACCTTGTCGCCCATAAGAGCAAGTATATCAATCACTTGCATAGGTTCTTTGATGCCATAACGCTCACATACCTGCTCTGGCCCCCGAAGCTCGAAATCTCCACCGCGATACGCCGGCTTGTATTGGAACACATTCTCTTTCACCAGCTGACCGAAATCCTTGTCCGGGGTTACCATGTAGGTAGTAATCCCCTCACTGCTCGCCTTTACCGACATGGAGCCGATTACATCATCGGCCTCAAAGCCGGCTACTTCCAAAACGGGTATATTATACGCCCTGATTATTTCCTTTATATAAGGGATTGAGAGCTTGATATCCTCTGGTGTCGCCTCTCGTTCTCCCTTGTAAGCCTCGTAAGCCTCATGGCGGAAAGTGGGTCCCTGGGGGTCGAAACAGACTGCGATATGGGTCGGTTTCTCCTTGCGCAGCAACTCTTCGAGCGTACTTACGAAGCCGAAAATTGCCGATGTGTTGAAACCTTTCGAGGTAGTACGCGGCATCTTAATCAAAGCATAATATGCTCTGAAAATCAGCGCGTACGCGTCTAACAGAAATAATCGCGAGGAGTTTTGGGTATCCATGATGAGTAAATTTTTATGAAACGGGGTCTCAAAATTAACATTTTTATTCCTAAACCCAAAAAAAAATGTTAACTTTGCGCTGTTTTTGTATATGCAAATCTCGTTTACAGACATAGCCGAAGCACTCAAACCGGAATTACAGGCACTCAACGTAAATATACGCCGAGCGCTTAATTCTGATGATACTCCTTTGATGAATGAAATCGTGGAACGATATCTGCAAACCAAAGGGAAACAGGTGCGTCCCATCATGGTTATGCTCTGCGCCGGGCTTTTCAGCGAAGTGAATGACACCGTAATCCATGCCGCGACAGCCCTTGAACTGCTTCATAATGCCTCGCTCATACACGATGACGTGGTAGACGAAACAAAAAAGCGCCGTGGCCGCGACACCGTCAATGCCATTTGGGACAATCATATTGCCGTGTTGGTGGGCGACTTCTTCGTCTCCGCGGCTTTGGCTGAGGCCGTGCGCACCGATATGCTCGCTATCGTTTCTTCTCTGTCGGCTCTCGGTAAAGAATTGTCTCAAGGCGAGATACACCAGATTTGCAATGCACGCGGACACAGCTTCCGTATTGAAGATTATTTCACGGCGATACATAAGAAGACCGCATCGCTCTTTCTGCACTGTGCTTTGGTGGGTGCGGAAGCTTGCGGTGTGGATCGCAAAAAGGCCGAGCCGTTGCTTCATTTTGCCGAGAAGTTGGGCCTTTGCTTTCAGATACGCGATGATATTTTCGACTACTTCCCCTCCGGCCTCACCGGTAAGCCCTCCGGCAACGATCTGCGCGAGAACAAAGTAACACTTCCGTTGCTCCTTGCATTGCGGAATGCCCCGACTCCCCTTGCAAATGAGATGAAAGCTCTTTTACAAAACGACCTCCCGGACGAAAACCAGATACGCAGACTCATTGAGTTTACCCACGCCAATGGGGGAATTGAGGCGGCATATGCCGAAATGGAACGGTTGCACGCCGAGGCTCTTCCTCTGCTTGATGCGTATCCTCAAAGCGAGGCTCGCGAAATGCTTCGTGCGCTTTTCGCGTTCATTATTTCCCGAAACAGCTGATGTCCAAGCCCAAAGAGCCACTTAGACCGTTTATGCAAGCCGGGCGGTTGGAAGCCGGCTGCGATGAGGCCGGGCGCGGTTGTCTGGCCGGGCCGGTAGCTTGTGCCGCAGTTATTCTGCCCGAAGGTTTCTTCCATCCGCTGCTCACCGACTCGAAGAAGCTCACCGAGGCTCAACGCGACACTCTCCGCCCGATTATTGAAAAGCAGTCTATTGCCTGGAGTGTCGTAATGGTTTCGGCCGCTGAGATTGATGAAATAAACATACTGAACGCCTCAATCCTCGGTATGCAACGTGCCGTTACCGGCTTGAAAATCAGACCCGACCATATTCTTGTAGACGGAAATCGCTTTAAACCGCACCCTGACGGCATACCGCACACCACCGTAGTGCATGGAGATGCTCTTTACGCTTCCATTGCCGCCGCATCAATTCTTGCCAAGACTCACCGAGATGAACTGATGAGTCGGCTGTTTGCCGAATATCCACAGTATAACTGGTTGAAAAACAAAGCTTACCCTACAAAAGAACACCGTGCCGCCATAGCCGAGCACGGACCATGCCCGGAACATCGGCGCACATTCAAGCTTTTACCATAACTCAAGAGTCCAAGTCGCAGCGCGACTTGGACTCTTGAGTTATGGGGGGGCGATTGCTTATTTCTTGAGAGGATGGTCGAAGACGGCATCCCAATCTTTATAGACCGGTTCGTAACCGTGTGCGCGGATTGCCGCGTCCACCTCGGCCGGTGTTCTTGCATCGCTCACTTCAAATTGCTCAAGTGCTTCGGGGGTACAATAGTAACCGCCCGGTTCCGTCTGGCTGCCGGCGCTCATTGAGGTAACGCCGAGTGTCATCATGCCGTCGCGGAAATGAGGGTGTTCGCGTGTGGAGAATGAGATGTCAACCTCATGGTCAAACAGACGGAATGCGAAGGTGAGGCGTGCAAGTTCGCGGTCGCTCATCACCACATTCGGCTGATATCCGCTTTCGCTGGGACGCATACGCGGGAAGTTGACCGAATAGCGTGTGCGCCAGTATTTCTTTTGCAAGTAGCGCAAATGGCGAGCAAGCATTGTGATGTCGGCGCGCCAATCTTCAAGACCAATCAATACCCCCATGCCGATTTTGTGCACTCCGGCCTGACACATGCGGTCGAAGCCGTTCAGCCTCCACTCAAAATGGCTCTTCATGCCTTGGGGGTGGTATTTCTTATAGGCTTGGCGGTGATATGTCTCCTGAAAGCAGACTACTCCGTTGAGCCCGGCGTGGGTGAGCCGCTCATAGTACTCCATTTTCATTGGTTGCACCTCAATGGTCATGTTGTTGAAGTACGGACGACACACGCCGAGGATTTTCTCCAGATAGTCCACACCGCAGAGAGAGGGATATTCTCCGCTGACAATCAGAATATTATCGAAAGGTGCAAGCTCCTTTATAGCTTCACACTCGCGTTGCACCTGCTCAAGGGTGAGGGTGGTGCGCTCAAACGGGTTGTCATGGTTAAAGCCGCAGTATACGCACTTGTTGGTGCAGGCGTTGCTCACATACATAGGAATGTACATGCTGATAGTCTTGCCGAAATGCTCTTGTGTAAATCGGCGAGAGAGAGCGGCCATATCATCGAGAAACGGGTCGGCGGCTTCGGAGATTAGCACCATGAAATCCTCCACGCAGAGTTGGCGGCGGTCGGCGGCTGCCTTTGCCAACACACGGCGCACATCGGCTTCCGTAGTGTTCTCAATGGCGACTATGGTGTCTTCCCAACTGTATTGGTCAATGATGTCGGCAAACCCGTGTCCGAACGGGTTTGCCTTTATGTCTTGTCTGTTCAGTTCTTCTCGCATTCTTCGGTGATGTTTTGGGAAATGCGCATGGCGCAGAAATTCGGGCCGCACATTGTGCAGAACTTGTCGTCTGCATCGGGAGCGTTTCGGCGGCTTTCAAGATAGTAGCTTTTCGCCTTCTCCGGGTCGAGCGAGAGGTTGAACTGGTCTTTCCATCGGAACTCGAAACGGGCTTTGGAGAGTGCGTCATCGCGTACGTTTGCGCCCGGGAAACCCTTTGCGAGGTCAGCTGCATGGGCGGCGATTTTGTAAGTAATCACACCGTCGCGCACGTCTTGGAGCGTGGGGAGCGAGAGGTGTTCTTTGGGAGTTACGTAGCAAATCATGGCGGTACCGAGGCTGCCGATAATTGCCGCACCGATAGCGGATGTGATATGGTCGTAGGCCGGGGCAATGTCTGTGGTGAGCGGGCCGAGGGTGTAGAACGGTGCCTCGTGGCAGCATTTGAGTTGCTTGTCCATATTCTCTTTGATTTTGTGCATCGGCACATGACCTGGCCCCTCGATAATTACCTGAACATCATGTGCCCATGCTTTTTCGGTGAGTTCGCCGAGCACCTCAAGTTCAAGGAACTGGGCACGGTCGTTGGCGTCATGAGTGGAGCCGGGACGCATACCGTCGCCCAAGGAAACGGCCACATCGTATTTATTGAGAATTTCGCATATCTCATCGAAGTGGGTGTAGAGGAAGCTCTCCTCATTGTGAAGCACACACCATTGTGTCATGATGGAGCCTCCGCGAGATACACAGCCGGTGAGGCGTTCGCCCACGAGTTTGGCGTGTTCGCGAAGCACTCCGGCGTGAATGGTGAAATAGTCCACTCCCTGCTCGGCTTGCTCTATGAGGGTGTCGCGGTAAATCTCCCATGTGAGTTTGCGCACATCGCCGTTCACCTTTTCAAGTGCCTGATAAATAGGCACTGTACCTACCGGGGTGGGGCAGTTGCGGATAATCCACTCGCGTGTCTCGTGAATGTTGTCGCCGGTAGAGAGGTCCATGAGCGTGTCCCCTCCCCAGTAGCAGCTCCACACCGCTTTGCTGATTTCTTCTTCAATGCCGGAGGAGAGGGCGGAGTTGCCGATATTGGTGTTGAGCTTTACGGAGAATGCGCGACCTATAATCATCGGTTCTGCCTCCGGGTGGTTGATATTGGCGGAGATAATTGCACGGCCGGCGGCTATCTCGGAGCGCACAAATTCCGGGGTGATGTATGAGTCTATGCCTAACTCTTTGTTATTCAAGTTCTCGCGGATTGCCACATACTCCATCTCCGGGGTGATGACACCTTTGCGAGCATAATGCAACTGAGTTACGCGATGCCCTTCCTTGGCGCGGCGCGGCTTGTGCTGCACCGGGAAGCGGATTTCATCAAGGCTCTTGTCAGCCAGGCGCATACGTCCGTATTCGCTTGTAATTGAGGGGAGTACCTCGGTGTCTTCGCGGCGTTCCACCCACGATTCGCGTGTGCGCGGCAGTCCGCGGTAGAGGTCTATCTGTATGTTCGGGTCGGTGTAAGGACCTGATGTGTCGTAGATTACTATGTCCGGGTTGGGGTATTCCACTCGCTTGCCGTCCTCAATCTTCACTGTGGGATACTGATGCACTCGGCGCATACCTACACGAATGTCCGGGAAGATTGTGCCGGAAACATAAAACTTTTCGGAGCGAGGATAAGAGGAAACATCGATGTTGTTAACTTTCATGGTATTAAGAATTTAAGAATGAAGTGAGGGGAGAAGAAGCAGCGGCGTAGATACCTACTGCGCCGAGTCCGGCAAGGTATGCCTGACGCCCGGCTTTTACTGCCATATCGAATGCGCGAGCCATTTCCACCGGATTGTCGGCAACTGCAATGGCGGTGTTTACAAGCACGGCGTCCGCGCCGAGCTCCATAGCGTGAGCGGCATGGGAGGGGGCGCCGATACCGGCATCCACTACCACCGGAACATTGCTTTGCTCAATGATAATTTCAAGAAAATCAAGGGTGCGCAGACCTTTGTTTGTGCCTATAGGTGCACCAAGGGGCATTACGGCGGCTGCACCTGCTTCTTCAAGGCGTTTGCAAAGCACCGGATCGGCCTGTACGTATGGGAGCACAACGAATCCGGCGGCTGCCAACTCTTCGGTAGCCTTCAATGTCTCTACCGGGTCGGGCAGAAGGTATTTCGGGTCGGGGTGAATTTCAAGTTTGATGAAAGGAGTGCCGAAAATTTCGCGGCTCATCTGCGCGGCGAGCACTGCCTCTTTTGCATCGCGCACACCGCTGGTGTTCGGCAGCAGCTGCACATGCTCGCGGTTGATATGAGTGAGCATATCATCGGTGGCCTCATTCAGCATATTCACTCGCTTCATGGCCACTGTAATCATTTGGCTCTGTGAGGCCAACACGCTTTGGAGCATTACCTCCGGCGATGAGAATTTGCCGGTGCCCACAAACAGACGGGAGCTGAACTCTCTCGGTCCGATTTTAAGTGTATCTTCCATTATATATATGTGTTTATTTCGGTTATAATTTGAGTGGTAGCCTCTGCCGGATTCGGAGCATTACTTATCATGCCGCTCACGGCTATGCCGTCAAGGCCAACACCCATAAGCGGCTCTATATCAGGTAGTGTGATACCGCCAATTCCCACTATGGGGAGAGCTGTCAGCTCCGGTCTCGTCAAAATTTCACGATACCCCTCAAGCCCCAACACGGGCGCAAGGTTTTGCTTTGTTGTGGTGAACCGGAAGGGCCCGAGTCCGATATAATCGGCTGCCCCTTCGGCGATTACTCGCGCAATGTCATCAGCGGTGTTGCATGTGCAGCCTATTATAGCTTCCGGCCCGAGTATCTCGCGAGCCTGCGGTGCCGGCATATCGTTTCTGCCTAAATGCACACCCACTCCGAGCCGCGCGGCGATTTCTACATTATCGTCAACAATGAGTGTAGCTCCGTGAGCCTCGCTCTCCGGGCGAATTAATTCAATTGCCCTCTGCAATTCCGGGCTGTCTGCGCCTTTAATGCGCACCTGCACCCATTTGCATCCGGCTTCCAGCACTCGTTCGCACATAAGAGGCAAGACTGCGCCCCTTGTGTTGGTGATAAATTGCAGCGGGAAGTTGTTAATCAACGCTTTATGCTTGATGAGCTGCAGAATGGCCGACTCAAAATCATTCCATACATATCCGAGCAAGGCTGCCCCGGCAAACCCCACTTTCGCAAGTACTCTGAATCTCTGCGGAGTAACGCCCCCCAAAGCTATAACATTCCGGTTTGCCGTCAGCACATCTCGCAATTCGTCAAGATTGAAGGCTGTGCCGTAACCGGGCTTTGAGATTGAATCAAAAATAGGGGAGAGGGTCACATACTGAAATGAGTCGGCTTTGGCGAGTTCTTCAATTGTATGGCAACTGCGCGAGAGGGCTTTCCCTTTTACCGGAACATCGGGCATACGCGAATTTAAGTGTAAGCCCCCGATGCACTCAAACTGTTCCAGCAGCTCCGGCCCGGAATGAAGTTTAAGCCGAGGATGCAACTCCTTCGGTATTTGCTCGATAAGCTCACCTATGCGCGAAAGCTCCCACTCCGGTTTGCGGATATGCACCCAATCGGCAGCCCCGCTCTCAAGGAGCCGGGTGATTTTAGCGGCCTCATCGGGAACGCTTTTCGGAGAGGTAATCACGATGGTTGTCCATCGCTGCCAATACTGCTCACCCCCCATATGCCGCCGAGATTATGACGATGTCATCACCGCCGTTAACCATGCGCATTTCCCAGTCCGAGCGGCGCACTATCTTTCCGTTTATGGCCACTGCCGTGCCGCCGGTTGATATTTTCTGCATTTCAAGAAGCTCGGCTACATTTATTGAATGGTCAAGCGTCAATGGCTTGCTGTTGAGTTTAATTTCCATAAGTGATTTTGTATAAATGGTTTACCGGGCCGTGCCCGTGTCCGATTGAGTAATCCGCCCCGGAGGCGATTGCGCCGGAAAGCCAATCTACCGCTTTGCGCACCGCTTGCTCCGCGTTCAAACCTTTTGCAAGAAATGAGGCGATAGCCGAGGAAAGGGTACACCCGGTGCCGTGAGTGTTCGGCGTGTCGATATGCTTGTGTTCAAGCCATATCGGTTCGGCAAAATGACTGTGTCGGGTCTCGCCGGTAAGTTCTTTGTAACCAAGCATAAGCAGGTCGGCATGGCGGTCTTCTTCATTGCCGTGGCCTCCTTTCAGAAGTACTGCGCCACAACCGGTGCGTATCAGCAAATCAAGCGCAACGATTTGCATGGAGCTGCGGTCGGTTATTTTTATATCCGTGAGAGCCTCCGCTTCCGGTATATTGGGGGTTACGATGCGGGCGTGTGGCATAAGGTAAGCCAGAAAAGCCTCTTTTGTATCATCGTTGCATAATGAGTCCCCACTTGTAGCCACCATTACCGGATCAACCACCAAATTTTTCAAGTCATATTTCCGAATGAAGTCTGCTATGAGATGTATATGCGCGGCGGTGGGAATCATTCCTGTTTTAACCGCATCGGGGCGAATATCCTCAATAACGGCTTGCAATTGAGCGCGCAACAAGGCCTCCGAGCTCGCCTCAAAGCTGCTTACCCCCATGGTGTTTTGCGCCGTCAGCGCGGTGATTGCCGTCATGGCATATACGCCCAAGGCCGTACACGTCTTTATGTCCGCCTGTATACCGGCGCCTCCCGATGAGTCGGACCCAGCTATCGACAATACTGTGTCATAATGCTTCATAATCAATCGGTTATATAGCCTGCTCATGCAAGGATAAAATCAGCCCGGGTGCCTGCATGATATGCAAGCACCCGGAAAATCAGACGTGTATGTGAATGAAGTCTGAAGCTCCCTGAGCCGGCATTATCCGTATCAGGTACAAAGGGTATCATCTCAGCTCGCCTCAAAAGGCGGCACCCCTGCATTAGCAACCGCAAATATACAAACTTTTTTGTAAACCGCAGCTCAAACTCTTCATATTTTTTTAAACCGGTATTGCCTATAAGGCGGAGTAGGCTCCAATCCAAGTAGTGTATTCCGTCGGTGAGCCGGAGTCAATCCCTCGTTGCAGCCAGCGTACGCGCTGTGAGCTGCGCCCGTGGTTGAACGACTCGGGCATCTCGCGCCCGTATGCCTTGCGCTGCAAATAGTCATCGCCTATTTTGGACGCTGCGTCAATGGCATTTTCCACATCGCCCGGCTCAATGGAGCCGAACATTTCATCATCATTGTGTGCCCACACGCCGGCATAATAGTCGGCTTGAAGCTCAATGCGCACACTTACCTGATTCGCCTCCTTCTCCGGCAGACGTGCCATTTTGGAGTGCGCTTCATCAAGTGTCCCCAACAGATACTGCACATGGTGTCCCACCTCGTGAGCTATCACATATGCATATGTGAAGTCACCGTCTGTGCCTATGTCGCGACTCATGTTGCGGAAGAAGTCAAGGTCAAGGTATATGGTCTGATCCGCAGAGCAATAAAACGGCCCGGTTTGCGATGTGCCTCGTCCGCAGCCGGTCTGCACCGACCCGCTGTACAGCACCATTTGCGGTGCTTTATACTCGCCCCAACCTTGACGTTGGAACTCTCGTGTCCACACATCTTCCGTGCCGGCAAGCACCTTGGAGGCGATGTCGTACAGCCGCTGTTCTTCCGGGTCGTCGGGGTTGTATGTCCCGGCTACCTGTTGCCCTTGTTGTGTTGACGCCACATTGCTGATCACATCCCCTAAGTCGCCGCCGCTTAGCAGGGTGATTACCGCCGCGACAATTACACCGATAATGCCGCCGCCGATGCCGATTGATTTGCACGACATCCCGCGGCGGTCGGTGATATTGCTGCTATGTCGTCTGCCGTCAAGTCGCATTATCCGAGAGTGTCTATAGCTCTTTGGATACGCGCAATCACTTCGGCCTTGGGCATCAACTCGGTGATGTCAAACATATGCGGGCCGCGGCATGCGCCTACTACAGCCAAGCGGAAGGCATTCATCACATTGCCAAGGTGGTATTCGTTTTGCGCAATCCAGTCCAAAACGATTTTCTCCGCATTAGCCGAACTCATATCCTCAATACCTTCAATCACAGATATAAGCTGACGCATGATGTCAGCGGTTCCCTCTTTCCAACGTTTCTTAACATCTTTTTCAGCATATGTTGTCGGCGCTTCGAAGAAGAAATCGGCCTGTGTCCACAGGTCGCGCACGAAATCTATACGCCCTTTCACCATGCCAACCGCTTTGGCTACATACGCCGGGTCTGCCTCGCCGTATCCGTGTTCGGCAAGGATTGGCATAAACAGGGCGGCCAACTTCTCATCGTTCATGCGTATCAGGTATTCATGATTGAACCATATGCCTTTCTTGTAGTCGAATTTGGCGCCGGCTTTTGAGCAGTGGTCGAAAGAGAATTTCTTAATCAGCGTGTCCATATCCATCAGCTCGGTGTCGTCTCCGGGGTTCCAACCCAGCAATGCGAGGAAATTGACAACGGCTTCCGGCAGATACCCTTGCTCGCGGTATCCGGCTGATGTTTCGCCGCTCTTCGGGTCGTGCCATTCCAGCGGGAATACCGGGAAGCCGAGCTTGTCACCGTCGCGCTTCGAGAGCTTTCCGTTGCCTACCGGCTTGAGCAGCAGCGGCAGATGCACGAATTGCGGCATGGCGTCTTGCCATCCGAAGGCTTGATACAGAAGTACATGGAGCGGAGCAGACGGAAGCCATTCCTCTCCGCGGATTACGTGGCTCACCTGCATCAAGTGGTCGTCTACTATATTGGCCAAGTGGTATGTGGGAAGATTGTCGGCACTTTTGTAAAGCACCTTGTCATCAAGTATAGAAGAATTGATTACCACCCGGCCTCGGATAAGGTCGTCAACCACTACATCTTGCCCCGGCTGTATGAGGAAGCGCACCACATACTGATGTCCTTCGTCAATGAGACGTTTCACCTCTTCTTCCGGCAAGGTCAGGGAGTTACGCATAGATGAGCGGGTTGAGGCATCGTATTGGAAATTGGGGTGCTCCTCACGTGCTTTGGCGAGCTCTTCGGGTGTGTCGAAGGCAATGTAAGCCTTGCCCTCGGCTAAAAGTTTGTCAACATGTTGTTTATAGATCTCGCGGCGTCCCGATTGCTTGTACGGACCGAAAGGACCGCCCTCCCTCACGCCCTCATCAATGCTGATGCCGAGCCATGAAAGTGCTTCGTTGATATATTCTTCCGCACCGGGCACAAACCGTTGGGAGTCTGTGTCTTCAATGCGCAATATCATATCGCCGCCATTTTGACGTGCGAACAGGTAATTAAAAAGTGCTGTACGTACACCGCCTATGTGAAGCGGTCCGGTGGGGGAGGGTGCGAAGCGCACTCTTACTTTTCTTTCCATATGTTGATGTTAGTTGCTTATTTGCCTGATTGTTTAAACTTTTTACCGTTCCATCGGTATTGAAGGAGGGAGTGCAGGTATTGTGAATATTTTTCGTAATCCTCTTTGGAGACAAGCTCTTTCAGAGACAGTGTGACTGTAAGTGCTTGTCCCGAAGGGTCGTACTTATACTCCAAAGCTATGAATGGTATTGCCCCGGTGAGTGAGTTGAGCAGCTGTTTGTCGTTTTTATATTGCGGCAACAGGAAGTCTTTCAGCAGTGGGGGATTAAAATATTTTGTGGTTTTAAGCGGTTGCAATGCAGACGAATAGAAGTCAATCTGCGAATCGGGAGCATTGCAGCCCACAGTGTAGATTATTGCCGCCATGCCCCCCTTGTCTGTGGGCAGTGTAAATACCTGAGCCGAGCTTGCAGCGGATATGGCTACGTTGATGCAAGTGTCTGAATATGCGGTTATTGATGAGTTGCCGAACATCTCATTAATAGCGTTATATTCAGTTCCGGCTTTGGCATAATCAAGCATATCAAGGCGTGTTGATTTGCTTATGATGCTGAATGCTTTTGAGTCTGTGTCTATGAACACACGACCCGCGGAAACGGTGTCTGTCAGCTCAACAGCCGAGCAGAGTGACACGCAGGCCGGAAGCAAAACTAAAAGAGACGGAATGCGTTTCATTTCTTCTTGGATTTCTTAATGAATAAATCAAAGTTTCCATGCTTTTTGGCTGCCGGGGCGGATTCGGACTCTTTCCGGCTTTTCTCTTTTCGGGGCTTCCGCTCTGCCTTCCGGCTTTCTTTCCGGTCGTCTTTGCGAGATTTATGTCGGGGAGAATAGTCCTTGCCGGGCACGGCCTCCTCCGCGTATAGGCGTGTGCCGAAAAAGTCTTCGCCTTTGAGTGACCCTATTACCCGGTGTGCATCAGCTGTGTAGACATCAAACAGCGTGTATTCCGGCAGCAAGTCAATGCGCCCGATTCGCGGTTTAGCCCCCTTCACATTTCTGTTGATTATCTCCATGAGATTGCCGGGGAAGAACCCTTGCGACTTGCCCACATTCAGGTAGATGCGCACATATCCCTGCTCGGCTTCGCGGCGGTCTTT
The DNA here is from genome assembly GCA_023662865.1 of Prevotella sp. Taxonomy (GTDB): domain Bacteria; phylum Bacteroidota; class Bacteroidia; order Bacteroidales; family Muribaculaceae; genus Lepagella. The sequence continues at coordinate 12,948 of JAMPIK010000013.1, read as the reverse complement.
GTCCTTGCGCTCGCGTTTCTCCTTTTTCTCTTTCTTATCTTTCTTGTCGGAGGCGTTCAGGTCTATGTCCGGCATATCTTTGTAGTAGGCCAACAACCTGTTAAACTCAAGCGAAAGAACTCGTTTCAGCAGGTCTGTACCGGAGAGCCATTCAAGCTTTTTGCGTACTCCGGGCAAGTATTTCTCCATGGCCTGCTCATTTACCTCCACGCGCTCAAGCCGGTCAGCGAGGTGGTAAATCTGCTTTTCTATGATATGCTCAGGTGTAGGCACAAGGCGGTGCTCAAACGTCTTGCCGATGCGTTTCTCGATTTCGCGGAGTTTCTTTTGCTCGCGTGAGTGGATTATGGCAACCGACACCCCGGTTTTGTTTGCACGCCCCGTACGCCCGGAGCGGTGAGTGTAGACTGCCGGATCATCGGGCAAGCCGTAGTTGATTACGTGCGTGAGGTCGTCCACATCAAGTCCGCGAGCGGCCACATCGGTAGCCACAAGCAGTTGTGTGACATGGTCGCGGAATTTTTTCATGGCCAAGTCGCGCTGTGCCTGCCCCAAATCGCCGTGCAGACAGTCGGCATTGTAGCCGTCGGCTATTAGTGAATCGGCCACTTCCTGTGTCTCGCGCCGCGTGCGGCAGAATATTATGCCGTATATGTTCGGGTTGTTGTCGGCTACACGTTTCAGGGCAAGGTATTTGTCTTGCGCCTTTACCATATAATAGATATGGCGCACATTGGCAGCCCCCTCGTTCTTGTTGCCGGCTACAAATTCTACCGGGTTGTGCATGAAGCGTTTGGCAATGCCGGCAATCTCGCGTGGCATTGTAGCGGAAAACATCAGCATCTTCCTCTCTTGCGGCACATGCGAGAGTATCTCGTTTATATCATCGAGAAAACCCATGTTGAGCATTTCATCGGCTTCGTCAAGGATTACGGTGTGCACACTTTCAAGGTTGACCTCCCCACGCTTTATCAGGTCAATGAGTCTGCCGGGAGTGGCCACAATCACCTGCACCCCCTTCCGCATAGAGCGTATCTGTGAGTCAATGGAAGATCCACCGTACACCGGGATAATCTTCAAGTTGTCGATATAGCGCGAGAAGTCGGCCAAATCGGAAGCAATTTGCAGGCACAATTCACGCGTCGGGGCTATCACCAAAGCTTGCGGCCGGTGATTGTCCACATCAATGCGTTGAAGCACCGGCACACCGAAGGCGGCTGTCTTACCCGTGCCGGTTTGAGCCAAGCCTGCAACATCGCCGTCCTCATTAAGCAAATGCGGAATTACCATGCGCTGAATGGGCATCGGCTGCTCAAAGCCCAGTTCATGAAGAGCCTTGAGAATATCGGGAGCAATTCCGAGTTGATCGAAATTGAATTTTTGGGTTTCTGTATTAGTCATGATACCATTATAAACGTGCGAAATTACTAAAAGATTTTGAATTACACTCAAAATCGCGCCCAAAAAAGAACCGATTTCATCACGGATTTGTATATGTTGACAAAAATTCGTAATTTCGTAACCGAATTAATAGAACCTATATATCACATACAATGAAGATAACTCTTTTTACCTTGGGGGTTGTGGCCGCTGTGGGCGCCATGTCTGCTCCCGCCGATGCCTGCACTAACCTGATTGCTACCAAAGGGGCTATGGCCGACGGCAGTAATGTTGTGACTTACGCTGCTGACTCCCACACCCTCTACGGCGAATTGTACCACCAACCCGCCGCTGACCACCCCAAAGGGGCCATGCGCAAAGTTTTTGATTGGGACACCGGCAAGTTCCTCGGTGAAATCCCCGAAGTGCCTCACACTTACAATGTTGTGGGCAACATGAACGAACATCAGCTCGTAATCGGCGAAAGCACTTGGGGAGGCCGCAAAGAGTGCGAAGACACTACCGGGCAGGCTATCATCGATTATGGCTCGCTCATTTACATTACTTTGCAGCGTGCAAAGACTGCCCGCGAGGCTATCGATATAATGGCCGACCTTGTTGATAAATACGGCTACGCTTCTTCCGGCGAAAGCTTCTCGATTGCCGACAAAGACGAAGTGTGGGTAATGGAACTCATTGGCAAAGGCGCCGAAAAAGGTGCGGTGTGGATTGCCGTGCGTATCCCCGACGGAGCAATCTCCGGCCATGCCAATCAGCCGCGTATCCGTCAAGTGGACTTCAAGGACAAGAAAAATGTGAAGTACTCGAAAGATGTCGTGGACTTTGCTCGTAAAAAAGGTTGGTATACAGGCAAAGACAAGGACTTCGCCTTTGCCGATGTCTACGAGGAGTACGATTACGGCACTCTGCGCGGTTGCGATGCTCGTGTGTGGAGCTTCTTCCGCCGCTTTAACAAAGACGCCGACAAATATTACGCTTGGTGCAACGGCGAAAGCACAGAACCGATGCCGCTCTATATTTTCCCGGACCGCAAGATAACTCTTGCCGAAATGCAAGAGAGAATGCGCGACCATTTTGAAGACACTCCTTTCACCATGACGGAAGATGTAGGTGCCGGCCCCAACAAGGTGCCTTACCGCTGGAGACCCATGGACTTCAAAGTTGACGGCAAGCAATATTCACACGAACGTGCCATAGCCACCCAGCAAACCGGCTGGAGCTTTGTGGCTCAATGTCGCCCCGACCTCCCCGACCCCGTCGGCGGCCTGATCTGGTTCGGAACAGACGACACCAACACTTGCGTTTATATGCCTTTCTATTGCTCAATGACAGAGATTCCCCTTGAAGTGCGTCACGGAAACGGCGACATGAACACTTACTCCGACATCTCAAATTTCTGGATGACAAACCGTGTGGCCAATCAGGCATATCACCGCTACGATCTCATGATTCCCGACATTCGCAAAGTGCAGGGCTCTCTCGAAAACAAGTATCAGCAAGGCCGCCCGGCCACTGATGAAGCCCTGATAGCTTTGTATAACAGCGGAGACAGCGCCGGTCTTATCGCCGCCGTAAATGCCGAGGGAGCCTCCATTGCCAAAGAGGCAACCGATGCGTACCGCGACCTTGACCGTCACCTGCTCGTCCGCTTCATGGACGGCAACATGAAGAATGTAGACGAAAACGGCAACTTCATGTACACCAAAGACGGTATGCCCACAGCCCCGAAATTCCCCGGCTACAACCAAGAATATTTCGACATAATAGTAGAAAAAACCGGTGACCACTTCCTCGACAAAGGCAAAGACATAGCCCCCCTCCGAAACAAAGCAACCAAATAACTCCCTAAGCCTACATGGCAAAAGGTAGTTGAATAAAACAAACTCAGCTCATCTTGGGGGTGTTGCAAAACTTCGGATGAACATTGTATTGTAGGGATGCACGGTTCTGCAACACCCTCTGATATTTATAAATTCCGGTAGTGTGCGAAGCACACCGATTATTCGTAGCCCCAAACACACGAGGCGAAGCCGTGGGTGTTTGGGGTTACAAGAGGGTCTGTAAAGGTGTCTGAAAGACACCGATTTACCGCGTATAAAAGTTAACAAACGTTAAACCGTCAAATCCAACTAACTATCCCTCACCGAGTTAAACATATAGATTAAATTTAGCACCCACCCCCTTATCATCTGAGTACTAACTTTGCAAGCAAAGAACACCGTCAGAGCATAGCGTTAACGATTGTTTCAGTGCTTATCTTACCCGGGAAAGTTGCACTGTCAAAACACGCTCTTACTCAATGGTGCGCATAAAATGAGCTCATTGCCGCAACAAAGGCATGGCCATAGAGGGGAAATGCCATGCCTTTGTTTTCTTTTTTATAGAACCTGCCTTATCTTTACTTTGCTGATTTTCAGTCTTCAACCTGTGCTGAACTGTGCAACAGGTCGTAAGACTGCTTCTCCGTGTCCATTACAAACGACGAGTCTATCGTCCCTATTGACGGCACCCTGCCCAACACATTAACTATGAAATGCTTATAGTACTGCATGTCCGGCGCATAAATCTTCAGCAGATAATCATACTTCCCCGATATATGATAACACTCGCTTACCTCGGGGATATCCTTTATGGTACTGATAAAATCCTCAATTACATCATGTGCAAGTCGGCGCAACTTCACCGAGCAGAACACCGTAAAACCGCGATGTACCTTCCGTGCATCAAGCACCGTAACATAGCGCGAGATATATCCATTACGCTCCAACCGACGCCAGCGCTCAAAACATGGCGTTGACGACAAGTTAACCTGTGCAGATAACTCTTTCAATGTTATTCTCGCATCATTTTGCAAGATTTCAAGTATTTTGATGTCTATTTCGTCTAAATTTGGTATAGAAGATTTTTCTACGCGTGCGCCCATTTGACAGATGTTATAGAATTTATTTTTGTTTATGGTGCAAAGTTATATATAATTTTCCTATTTTTTACACCATTCTTGCATTTTATTTATTTTATCGCTATCTTTGTAATTACAGAACACCTCCCTTTACCGGGATTTTTGCTACTTGTTTTCGAGCATGAGGTGCCGGGGAGTTCTCAAACTCCCTTTATACCAAACATTGTGGCACTTTTTTGTGTCTGACCTCAATTTTATTTTAGGTAGTATAATGATTAGTTGAAAGCGTACAAAGATTGGAACAACAACGATGAAGTTATCAACGGTATCAAGCTCCGGAACAAGACTAACCGTCGGCGTCCCCAAAGGACTCGCCGACGGTTCTATTATATCTCGGCTTATTGTCCGGTTCTTTTTTTTACTCTCTTTTTTGCAACTGTTTAAGATTTTTTTGCTAATTTTAGCCCAAAATATCAGCATGAAAAAATTTATCTACATAATAACCCTGTTGCTGTTTTCTGCAAATATCTCTGTCTGTGCGCAAGAGATTTCTGAAAATCAGCATGTTGACTTATTTTATCCGGTTCCTTCGCCCTGGAGCTATGGCATGTTTGTCGGTGTAGGCGGCTTATTCCCTACCGGCGATATCTCTGATGCTTTTTCCGGGGCTTGCAGATTTGAACTCGGACTCACCGGCGGCTGGAAGCGTTGTAAGCTCAAAGCCTCTGTCGGCTATTCCTCTCCCACGATACGCAACCGCGCTCTCGTAACTCCTGAATATGCCGACCAAAATATGTTGGCAAACGTCAAGAACGCGAACCTGCTTGATGCCGGTTTCGGCGTTGGCTTTGATGTGCTTGACACTCGCTCATTCAGCATCACGCCTTTCGTGGGAGGCCGTTGGAGCTCTTACAGCTGGACCTCCCGACCCATGGAGCCCAACGATGAAGGCTCATATACAACCCTCGGCCCTCAACACCGCATTGCTATGAACAACTTCAACTTTGCCTGCGGCATAGACTTCGAGTGGCACTTTCTCTACTCCGATACTTCTCTGATGGACGACTCCAACGCGCAATACGTCTCCTCGCTCCGACTCACTCCTTTCGCAATGAAAGCTGATTACAATGATGCCTGCACACCGTACAGCGGCTGGCAATTCGGCTTTACCATATCTTACTCCGGACTAATAAGAGCATTGAAATGAGAGAGCCCCCCATTTTCCTCACGGGTATGCCCGGCAGCGGCAAAACCACCCTCGGCAGAGCTTTGGCAAAAGCCCTCGGTCGCGAGTTTTTTGACCTCGACGCTTATATACAGTCTCGGTTCTGCTCCTCGATTGCCGACTTGTTTGCAAAGCGCGGCGAAGAGGGATTTCGCCGTATTGAGCACAATATGCTCCACGAAGTCGGCGAAATGGAAGACGTGGTGATAGCTTGCGGCGGCGGCACTCCCTGCTTCTTCGACAATATGGACTATATGCTCAGCCGGGGCACGGTGCTCTACCTCGAGGCCTCCCGGGAGCGTCTCCACGAACGGCTCTGCCGCCGACGCGCCCACCGCCCGGCCATCGCCAATATGGACAACGCCGCCATTGCTGATTACATAAACACGCTGCAAGCCACACGCCTGCCCGTGTATCAACGCGCTCACCTCACAATCGACAGTTCCGAACTTGAAGACCGCGAGTCAATAGACCGCACTGTAAATAAATGTATACTAAGACTATGAATACTAAAACCAACTACACACCCCAACCCGAAATGGCAAATACTATGGAAGCAAAACGCAGTTTCTCGTTAGGTGTTCTGAATAACTACCCCGACTCTGAAGAAACAAGACAATTCCTTACTCCGGAAGCCTGCGGTATGCTCGTAGGTGCCGGTATTGATATATGGCTAGAAGCCGGCGCCGGTATTAATATTAATTACTCCGATGAAGCTTACGCCGAAAACGGCTGTGTGCTCAAGACTCGCGCCGAAGTGCTCGCTTGCGATGTGGTGCTTTGTGTCCGCCCTCTCAGAACGGACGATGTATTGCGTCTGAAGAAGGGGGCCACAATGCTCACCCTCTTTGATCCGCAGCTCCCCAAGCAAACAGTCGAGGCACTGGCCCAACGCGATGCGACAATGATTGCGCTTGACAAAATGGTATCCGAAAACGGCGTGAGAATTTTCTCGCGTATCCTTGACGAAATCGATGGTCGCGCGGCAATACTGTATGCTCAGGAAGGGCTCTCATTCCTCGGCGAAGGCAAAGGTGTGCTCATGGGCGGAATTCCCGGTTTGCAGCCATGCGAGGTCCTCCTTATCGGTGCCGGCGCAAGGATATTGGCGGCGGCAAAAGCCGCGTTGCAGACCGGTGCGCGTGTCACTCTCATGGACAACGACATAGCCGCTCTCGATGATGCAATTGCCGCTTGCGGAGACCGCCTCATAACCTCCTCAATTCACCCCAAAGTGTTGTACAACGATGTCAAACATTCCGATGTGATTATTATCGACTCATGTACTCGCGAGTTCACCCTCCCCGACAGCCTCACTTTTGCCATGAAGGAGAATGTCTATTTTCTGGATCTTAATGAGACAGTGCCTTCTCTGATTGTGCCCCGCTCTGTGGCCATGGCTATCAGTAATCTGCTCATTAACTTTTTCAATGATACTCTGCGTCTCGGCGGTATGAAACGCATTATCAGCACTGTGCCGGGTGTGAGAGCCGGCATGGTAACTTACCGCGGACATCTGGTAAACAAGCAGATAGCCTCCTCGCTCGGTGTTCACGCCCTCGACTTGGGCATTATGCTCACTCAATCCAACTGATTTGGAACAGCGGGGCGAAATCATTCATATTGTCTCGTCCGCTTTTTGGGGCGGACGAGAGCAGTATGCCCTGGACTTGTGCCGCGCGTATTCTGATGCGGGTTGGAAAGTTACGGCTCTTACTAGCGACTGCACGGCGGTCGATGCCCCTTTCAAGCGTTGCGGCGTCAAGGTGAGACACTTCCCCTTGGGCAGATATGCCGGACTTTCAACCGTTTTGGGACTTTGCCATCTGTTTCGCAAAGGGAAGACTCCCCCCATTGTCCATGTCCACGCCTTCCGCGACGTGTTTCTCGCGCTGGCGGCTCGCAAGTTGTGCAACAGGAAGGGGGTGAAGGTGGTATTTACCTGTCACCGCGTAAACCCCTGTCGCAACACCGCTTTGCGCCGGCGTATGCTCCGCAATCTCCACGCACTCATTTTCCCTTCGGTGTTGGCGAAAGACACATTCCTCTCCTCATGGAGTCCCGTGGAACTCCCGCTCCGGGAAGAAAAAATCCATATGCTGCCCAACAGCATATACACCACCGTTCCTCCCAACCCGGAGCCTCCTAAGACCGGGCCGCTCGTTGCCGCTTACTATGGCCGCATTGTGCAGGGAAAAGGCCTGGAAACGTTCATCAGCGCGCTGACCGACTGCCGCGGACTGCGCACCCGGGCTTGCATTGCCGGACACGGCGACCCCGACTATATCGACTCGCTTAAACGTCTGGCCGAACGCCTCGGCGTGATGGATATGATTGACTGGCGCGGCAATTCCCTGAGCATGGAGCAGATACTTGACTCCGCTCATTTCGGTGTCTTCCCCTCTCTCATGCCCGAAAGCTTCGGTCTGGCAAACGCCGCCTGCATGGCGTGGGGAAGGCCGCAGATAAGCACTTTCAACGGCGCGCAGACCGAGTATCTCACAAACGGTGATGAGGCTCTTCTCATTCCCCCCTCTGACAGAGAGGCACTTGCCCGGGCATTCAAGCGGCTCGCCACAGACGCAGACCTGCGCATATGCATGGGGGCAAACGCCCGGGTACGCTTCAGCCGGACTCTCGCATGGCCGGCCTTTGCCAAACGCATGACTCAAATCTACACACTCTGAACCGCCGCCTCACAAAAAACAGCCGTGTCAACTTCTTTGCTGACACGGCTGTTTTGCAAGTATTCGGGAAGCGATTATCTCACCATGATTTTGTGTACATTGTTGCCGGTTGAGAGCATATAAACTCCGGTGCTTACGGAGAATGTAGCTGATTCAGGTGTTGCAGTAGCTGCCGGGATTGTCATGCCGGAGGCATCGGTGAGGATTGCCGGGCGGCCTTCCAAGCCGGTTACATATACGTTGTGGCCAGCTACTTTCACACTGATGCCGGACGCAGTCATGGAGTCAAGGCCGCTTGTCTTGTCCACTCGTGCTGTGGGAGAAGCCTCGCCGCGGCGACGGCTGCCGTCGCTTGCCAACAGTGTGGGGTAAACATGATAATAATGTTCGTTCTCGTCCACTCCGCTGTCAGTGTGCGAATAAGCAGCTGTGTTATAGCTGTGCAGCAGAGTGCCGTCGCGCTCTATGTCGAAGCCTTCGAGAGTGGCCAAGCCGCCCTCCGGGGTGTATGATATATCGTCAATCATAATGCCGAAGGTGTCGTTTGAGTAGAACTGGATTGCGAAGCGGCGGGCATTGTCGGGCAGAGTTGCGCTCACTTCTTCCCACCCTTCGGTGTTTTTGCGCTTGAACAGAAGCATCTCGAAGTCATCGGGATTGGTTGAGCCCTCGCTGTAAAACAGACCGACATAATCATCGCCGTAATAAGTGCTGATGGTGTTGAGCATGAAGGAGACATCAGTGCCGGGTTCCACTTCCGGAGATATGAGCCAGTCGTGTGCGGTGACATAGTTCAGCGGAGCCAGTGCCATCAGGAACTTATGTCCGGAGTATGCTTTCAGCACTTCGTTGTCGGCGGGAAGCTGTGGCCAAGTGTCATCAAACACTATGAAGGCATGGGGATCCTCTTCACCGGGGAAGTCCCAATTCTCCCATGTATATGTCTGCGATCCGTCAAGGTCAAGATTGAAGAAAGAACCCAGATACTTGCCGCTGTCGAATGAGGACATTGATTCGATATCCTCTGTTCCGGTGAAGATGGTCGGTTCATTCCATGTCAGGTTTACAATGCTCTTGTCGGAGGCATCGCGCACGGCCTTGATATCGGTACAGATTATCGCATCGCCGGTCTGAACGGTTGACGAAGTCTCGAACCTGTTGTTTGCAAGCACCTCATCATCAGGCAGTGAGATTGCGAACTTCATTTCTCCGAGTTCATCGGCCCCGGCTTTAATCGGAATGATATACTCGTGCTCCTCATCTACACCAATGGGTGCAGTGTTTGAGGGAGTTGCGGTGGCGGTAGTGCTGACGCCGTTGCAGTCGGTAATATTGATTGTCAGTTCGGGAGCCGCTTTGGCCTCAGCCGAGTTATTGCATACCACAGCTTTGAGGGCAGCGTCGCGGTTAATGCGGATAAATGTCGGGGCGGTTACGGAAAGCAGAGAGAAGTCATTGTCTTTCAGGTCGGTAACGCTGTAACGCTGCATCACGACAAATCTGCGGTTTTCGCCGCTCTCGAAGGAGGCGTCAACATATACCTTTACCCACTTCTTGTCAAGCATGGACTGCGGCAGGGGGAAGCAGAGGGAGGTATAGCCTTCGCCGGGAGTTTCGGCATCCCATGAGCCGATTTTCACCGGTTCCTGACCATAGGCCACGGCGTACACATCTGCCCGGGCTGTCAACTCTTTGTCAAGAAGAGCCTGTGCTACAAATGCCGGGCGAGTCGCACCCTCGGTAGAGAAGAGCGGGAAGCAGACCATAGCCTTACCGGCAGAGCCGTCGGCCGGAGGCATCATGCCGATAACCGTATTGCCGGGTACTGCATATTCCGGTTTGAGGGCTGCCGGGTCGGCAAATCCGCAAGAGCCGATATATTCATCGGTCGGGGTTTCGGTTACTATCGGGCTGTATTCCGGGTAACCGCCGGGCAGACTTTCACGCAAGGGGAGTTTATATGCTTCGCCGCAAACAATGTCGACCGCATCCCATGTGTTGGACGCGCCGGCGGCATTCTCGGTCATTACTGCAAATTCAGTGAATTGCTGACCGTAGTTACTGTTAAGGTCAAGGCGAATCTCGGTATAGTCAACCGGGTCGAAGCGTGTCCACTTTGAGGCGCCGCTCTTCTTTGCAAGCAGATAAAATACTGTGGAAGTAGGGTCGGCATATCCTCCGTGGTAGCCCGTTTCGCCGGGCGCATCAAAGTCTATATGCACGCTCATCGGATTCTCATCGAGGGTCACGCGCAGGTTTTTGACATGAGCCGGAACATCAACACCGGCCCATACAGAGCCTTGCGCCAGACCGCCGACATTGTCCCTGAGGCTTGTTTGTACGAATACATCGGCACGGCCTTGTCCGGGTATGAACTCGACTGATACTTTTTGACCGGGCTTTCCGGTGGCGGTGGCAGCGGTGAAGTTCTTATATACTCCCCTCAATGTGGCGGTGAGATCGGCATCAGCCGGCAGAGGATTGCCCTTCATATTTGTTGTCGGCAACGTGAATGTAGCAGTGCAGGGGATAGCCCCTTTTGCGCCGGGGGTGATTTGCAGGTCGGCAACGGCAGCCGGAGCTGATGTGGTGGAGCCGGTTCTTGTTACATTGATATTGCGTACATATATGTCGGAATTCAAGCGACCGGGGTGGAAAGCGAGGTGTTTCACTCCGGAAGCGGAGATAATACCGGTTACTTTCACAAAATCCTTGCTTATAAGGGTGGTGTTCAGGGTATTGGCAAGGATTACCTCGCCGGTGTCGGCCACCGGCTCATCGCAAAGACGCAGCTCGAGGCTTTCGTCATAGTTCTTGGTGAGCAGTTCGTAGCTGATTTCGTAGAGCGCGTCCGGGTCATCAAAGTTTACCGGCGGAAGGAACAGCCAGTCATCATCGGAACGAGAGTTGCTGCCGTGGTTCTTATAGTAAGCGCCGTTGTATTCATTGTAATACCAAGTGTAGTCGTCAGCTTCTTTGTCAACTACGGTTGAGAGGATTATGTCGCTCGCAGTCGGTACGAAAGTAGCCGGCACGGAGCGGTATTCACCTACCGTGACACGGTTGGAGTAAGAAAGCGGTGACTTTTTGCCATGACACACTGCGCTCACCGCTGCAAGGTGGGAGAGGAGCTCGGTCTTGTCGAAGCTCATCGGATAAGAGGTTTCGGAGGTTGTGCCTATAAGCTCACCGTCTACCCTCAGTTCATATTCAATGTCGGAAGCGGAAATGCTCACTCCATGCACGCCGGTGGTGACCGGTGTCCATGACAGTGTTTCTGCATCAAGGGTTACATCAGTCGGTGTTTCGGGCGTGTCGTAACCTGCAAACTTGGTGATATTCAGAGGTTGGGACCAATGGCCGTCGGCTGTCACCACATACACTGTGAGGCGGTGCATACCGTCCGTGAGACCGGAGATTTTGTCAGTGCGCACCTCGCCGGGTTTCACGGTAGCTTCGACATACGACTTGCCGTCGGTGGATGTAATGCCGTCCACGCGCAGATAATAATTCAATGCGCCGGAGAGGGGCAGGCCTTTTGAGTTATGGGTGGGTATCTCCACGGAGATTGTGCCTTCACCGGCATATTCAGCAAAAGTGTCGCCGGCTAATTTCGGCACTGTGGGAGCCAACGGATCAAGGTAATTCTCGTTGATAATCAGTGAAGAAACCTGATGCAAACCTTCCGGTCCTTTGGGTATGGATTTGAGCAGTTTGCACGTTTTTGCGTCTGTGTTAATCAGGTACCAGTCTTGCGAAACTGTTGCCCCGGACTCATCGCGAGTGAGATATACCCAAATAAAGCCGCGATCCTCGGGGCTGTAAGCCAACCCACCGAAGTAAATGGAATTGACAAGGCCGGTGTTGAACAGCACTTTGTATGAGCCGTCGGCAGTATTGAAACGTATCACCTCGCCTTGAATGGAGATGCCGATTACGTTGCCGTCTCTGGGGTCCCAAGCCATTGCAGAACATTCGCAAGAGGGGGGCAGCTCTCCATTGAGAATTTGGATATTCTCGAACGGTTGCACCGCATTGCCGTATTTGGGGTCAATGCGAGTGTCGGCCGGGAACTTCACGAACCCGAATTTATCTTTGTTGTCGGCCGACATCACCGAAAGGCCGTACATCATGTCGGAGTGCGGGTCGTAGGCAGTGCGCACCGGGCGTTTGCCGTATTCATCTTTCGACACAAACTGAGTGCGGCGCCAATTCTGCAAGCCGTTGGCTGTATACGAAGCTTGCATCAGCACTGTGCCGCCCTGATTGTCCTGAAAATAAGAGCCCTCGATATTGCCGTTGCGCAAGTGCACGGTTACGGGCCAGTCGGTGGCATCAAGCAGATTTGTTTCCGTCATGTCCGGCCGGTCAATCTGCATTATAGTCCAGGGGGCTGTCCAGTTGAAGCCGAACATACGAGGCATATCCGGCTCATCGGTGAAGACGCCGAAAGAGGGTTTCATACCCTTCTTGACACTTGGCGCCTTCTTCGGCGAGCCCTTCTCAGCCGGAGGTGCATACAGTGCCGCCGGAGTTGCCGTTGCATCTTGCGGATAGAAGTAAAGACGCGGAAGGGCCAAGCTGTCGGCAGACACGCCGGAGGGTAACGCCCTTTGCTCTTGAGCCGACATCGAGACTCCGGCAAGAGCCGCTACCGTCATGGTTAGTAAAAGTTTCTTCATACAATACTTCGGTTATTTTTTAATTAAAAGTTAACGGCTCCAAGGAGCCAAGTA
>JAMPIK010000012.1 GCA_023662865.1 Prevotella sp. | reverse complement strand
CGACCTACGGAACCACAATCCGTCGCTCTAACCAACTGAGCTACATCCACCATATAACGCCGTTGAGGTTAACTTGATAGCATTTGTTTTTCCTCAATTGCGGTGCAAAGTTACACACTTTTTTTTATTCCCACAAATTTTCAGCGTTTTTTTATTTTTACACATTCTCTAACTTACTGAATGTGTGTAGTTTATTTTACACAAGTTTTGCTACCGCTTCTTCGCGTGTGCAGGCTAAAAGATCCACAACGGGCAATTCAATCATGGTGTAGCAACCGGGCAACTGGCGCATAGCCGCTCTGGCGCAGCTCACCATCACCTGGCCGGTGAGAGCCGGGTTATTGATTTTCATATCAAACTCGAAGAGCTGATTGTGAGTTTTGCCGCTCACTCCTTTGCGTGTCATGTTCACACCGTGACCCACATCGTTGAGCGCATCTACGCTTTCCACTGCAAACACATGTGTCTCATCGCTTGCGAAATACGGGTCGGCTTTGATGGCGGCAGCCACGTTAGCCAGTTCATAGCCGGGTAGAAGTTCCACATATACCATACGGCGATGAATACCCGTACCCAAGGGAATTGTCATTGAAAGTGCGTCTTTCACACCTTCGATTGCCTTTACTGCAACTGTGTGACCCATTGAACGTCCGGGACCGAAGTTGGTGTAAGTCACACCCTCCGGTGCACAAGCCTGCATGAGAGCACGGACTACGGAGTCAGATCCCGGATCCCAACCGGCTGAAATCACACTCACAGCCTCGTTGGCCTTGGCTTCTGCATCAAGGCGGCTGCGCAGTTCCGGTATTTGAGTATGTATATCAAAGCTGTCTACCGTATTGATGCCTTTCTTGAGCATTTGGATTGCATATTCTTCAACCTTTCGTGTGGGAGTAGCTAAAAGGGCTACATCAACGTTTTCCAGGTCATCGACATTGTCCGTCACTTTGTAAGCGGTGAGCTCTGCCGGGGTGTCTTTTGCACCTTGACGACGTACAATTCCGGCTATCTCAAAATCAGGAGCGGCTTCAAGAGCCTGCACTGTGTATTTGCCGATGTTCCCGTATCCAACAACGGCTGCTCTTATTTTCTTCATCACTTATAATTAAAATTTAGTTCTACATTAGTAACGCAAAACTACGAAAAATTCCCGCGAGAATAGCCTGTAAATGTAAAAAAAATTCTTTGGCGGTGATTTTTTTTGTAACTTTGCAAAGTTTTTCAGGCGAAAAATTTGCCGCTAAACAAACATAATTATCACATAATAAGGTAATTACATATACATGGAATGGCTGATTGAATTGCTCAAACCCGGCGAAGTCTCATTGGCAAGTACGATTTTGCTCTACTCATTTGTGATTTTCACCGGTATTTGTTTGGGAAAAGTTAAAATTTTTGGAATTTCATTAGGAGTCACATTCGTATTGTTTGTCGGTATCCTGATGGGACACTTTCATTACACGGCAGCTCCGGATACGCTAAACTTTCTCCGCGACTTCGGTCTGATACTTTTCATCTTCTCGATTGGTATGCAGGTGGGTCCCGGTTTCTTCTCTTCATTTAAGGAGGGAGGCATCAGGCTGAATATTCTCGCCTTGGTGGGGATATTCCTTAATGTTGTGCTGATGATTGGCCTCTTCTATATAGAAGGTGGCGACACGGGATGGGTGAAAGTCTCGGAAATGGTAGGTGTAATGAGCGGTGCGGTAACCAACACTCCGGGTCTTGGTGCAGCCCAGCAAACCGTAATACAAGCCTTACCAGACGACCCGGCAACAGCCAACCTGCTTTCCGCTGATATGTCAATGGGGTATGCCGCCGCCTACCCTCTCGGCGTTGTCGGCATCATAGTAGCCATGCTCATTATCCGCAAGCTGTATAAGATTGACGTTAACGAGGAAATACGCAAGGTGGAAGAAGATAAAGACAAGTCTCAACTTAAACCTCACGTTGTAACTTTCGAGGTGCGCAACAACCTTATTTCCGGCCTGTCTATTGAAAAATTGCATCAGTTAATCTCCTGTAACTTCGTAATTTCACGACTTCAGAAGCCCGATGGCTCAATCATCATACCCAAATCGTCCACCATTCTGGAGATGCACGATATGCTGTTGGTAGTGATTTCAGTGCAAGACGAAGAGATTTTCCAACGTTTCCTCGGCCAAGTGGTAGAGAAAGACTGGGAAGGTGCCGAAGAGCATGACCCGAACCATTCGCATGTAGTGAGCCGCCGTATCGTTGTGACTCGTAGCGAATACAACGGCAAGAAGCTCGGCGAGCTGCGCTTGCGCATGGGTTTCAAACTCAATGTAACACGTGTGACTCGTGCCGGTGTAGACCTGCTGGCGGCGTCAAACCTTCGCTTGCAAATGGGCGACCGCCTTACTGTGGTAGGTAAAGAGGAAGACATCAACCGTCTTGCCGACCGTCTGGGCAACTCGATGAAACGCCTGAACGAGCCTAATCTGGTGACTATGTTCATAGGTATATTCCTCGGTATAGTTGTCGGCATGATACCGTTCTCGTTCCCCGGCATGAGTGTGCCGATGCGTCTTGGATTGGCCGGCGGTCCGCTTATCATAGCAATTCTCATAAGTAACTACGGACATAAATTCCACCTCGTTACATACACTTCATCTTCGGCCAACCTGCTGCTGCGCGAGATTGGCATATGCTTGTTCCTTGCGAGTGTAGGCATTGCGGCCGGAGCTAAATTTGCCGAAACGGTATTCACACCCACCGGTGCAATCTGGGTGGCCAACGGCTTTATTATCACCCTCATACCCCTGCTGATAATCGGCATGATAGCTCGCGGAAAATACAAACTTAATTATTTGACCATCATGGGTTTGATGAGCGGTGGATACACTGACCCGCCGGCATTGGCCTATGGTAACAAAATAGCCGAAGGCGATGCCCCGGCAGTAGCCTATTCTACCGTTTACCCGCTGACAATGTTCATGCGAGTAATCATGGCACAACTCTTGATACTGTTTTTCTTCAGCTGACAAATCCCAACCCTGTAATACTTGCGTCCCACACTTGCGAAACGAGTGTGGGGCGCATCATTTTTACACCATTTTTACACCTGTTAAATTTTTTGCAAGATTAATTAAGGAAAAATTTCCGTAATTTTTTGTTTGGATCAACTACTTTTTGTAATTTTGTCGGCAATTGAACAATGCTTTTCGAGTACGTTTTCTATGAGCCTTGATTTTGCAATAGTGCATGACGCGACAGTGGTTCGTCGGTTTCAGCAACGCTCTGAGCTTGAAGTAGTTGTCACAGACTCCAAGACAGAAGGTTGTGCTTCGTGTGCCGCCGCCGCCATCTGCAAGCCGTCCGGCGGACATCTGGTAATACGGGTGCCGGACGTGAGCAATTACAAGGTAGGCGAACATATTCAAATCGGCACATCCGGGGCATTGCACCGCAAATCAGTAGGCTTGTTGTTGGGACTCCCCTGCCTTATGCTTGCACTTCCCCTGATTGCTCTTTGCCTGATAGGGTTGCCGGAATGGGTTGGCTTGATTGCGGGTATCGCAGCTTGTGCACTCACTTATCTCGGCTTATGGATTTATCGTAAAAAACTAAATACTTCACAAACTTTCCAAATCTTGGAGCATAGTTAATGAGTGTCTACACAACTAAGTAAGTACTTAATAAGAAGCTCTTTAGACTAATTGACCTATAAATAAATGGATATATTTTGGCTAACTGTAATGCTGATGGGTGGCATTGGCATAATTGCCGCGGCGGTACTCTATTATGTATCGCGTCGCTTCTATGTACATGAAGATGAACGCATTGCCACTATTGAGGAATGTCTGCCCGGTGCCAACTGCGGTGCATGCGGCTATAAGGGTTGTCATGACTTTGCGTGCGCCTGCTGCTCGGCGACCTCCCTTGAAGGAATTTCCTGCCCGGGAGCCGGAGCTGCCGGCATGAAAAAAATCGCATCATTTCTGGGGCTGACTGCCTCAAATGCCGTGATGAAACGCGCTGTGGTAGCTTGCAACGGGTCGTGCAGTCTGCGTCCGGATGTGCGCCGATATGATGGTGTGCATCGTTGCTCGATAGAAGCCTCGGTATGTGAAGGCGAATCGGATTGCGCCTACGGCTGTCTGGGTTGCGGCGACTGCGTGGAGGCGTGTCCGTACGATGCGCTGCACATTGACCATCAAACCGAACTCCCGGTAGTTGACATAATCAAATGTGTGGGTTGTGGAAAATGTGTCGACACTTGCCCGCGCGGAGTAATGGAAATGGCTGATATCCCGGCTGATCACAATGACACAATTTATGTAGCTTGCCGCAACAGAGACAAAGGGGCTCAGGCATTGAAAGAATGTCAGGTAAGCTGCATCGGCTGCGGAAAGTGCAAAAAGGTATGCCCCTCCGGTGCCGTATCGCTCACCGGACCGCTTGCATTTATCGACACCACCGCCTGCACACGCTGCGGTGCATGTCTTGAAGCCTGTCCTCGCAAAACAATTCTCAAAGTCAACACCCCCCAAGTTATATGAAAAAGACATTCAGAAAAGGGGGTATACACCCCAATGACAACAAGTTGACGGCTAACGCGGCCATCACGCCGCTACCCTGCCCATCCACTCTTAATATAATTTTGTCGCAGAGCATCGGTGCACCTTCTCAGGCTACGGTAAAAGCCGGCGACACAGTGGTTGCCGGGCAGGAAATAGCCAAAGCCGGAGGATATGTAAGTGCATCTCTGCATAGCCCCGCAAACGGCACTGTCAAGAAAATCAGCAGCGTGCGCGATGTAGCCGGCTATCCGGCAGACGCGGTTGAAATCAGTGTAAATCAAGACAATACAAACCCGGAGCAAGATAGACAAGTTGCCCTTGAGCCTATGAGCCTTGAGCAATACTATGCTCCGGCCGACATTGTAGCGAGAGTGTCAGCCTGCGGCATAGTCGGTCTGGGTGGCGCCACATTCCCCACCGCCGTTAAGTTGTCGCCCGGCAAGGAATACAGACCGGAATTCGTGATAATAAACGGAGCGGAATGTGAGCCTTGGCTTACTTGTGATGACCGGCTGATGCGCGAGCACCCCGATGAGGTGGTGCGCGGTGCGCGTTGGCTTATGAAAGCAGTGAAAGTACACACTTGCTATATAGGCATTGAGGAGAACAAGCCGGAAGCCATAGACGCGATGCGCGATGCCGCCACTCACCATAAGGGAGTACAAATAGTCGAGCTGAAAAAGAAATACCCGCAAGGAGGAGAGAAACAACTTATCGACGCAATCTTGGGCAAACAGGTACCTCCCGGCGCCCTGCCGGTATATGTCGGTGCCATTGTAGATAATGTTGCAACAGCATATGCCGTCTATCAGGCGTGCGAAAAGGGACTTCCTCTTACTTCGAGAGTAGTAACCGTCACCGGTCCTTCCTTAAAAAATCCGGGGAACTTTCTGGTACAGTTGGGCACACCGGTGCGCGATTTGATTGAAGCGGCCGGAGGATTGCCGGAAGACACCGGCAAAGTAATCAGCGGAGGTCCCATGATGGGACGCGCTTTGGCCTCTCTTGACACACCCACCACCAAAGGAATGAGCGGCATTTTAGTATTGCCGGAAAGTGAAAGCCGGCGTCTTGAGCCGGAGGCATGCATACGCTGCGCATCGTGCGTGGAAGTTTGCCCTATGGGGCTCGAACCTTACTTGCTCGCTGCGCAAAGTGTGCAAAACATGTGGGAAGACACCAAAGAGCATAATGTAGCCGACTGCATCGAGTGCGGTTCGTGTGTATATACATGTCCGGCATCCCGCCCGCTGTTGGACTTCATTCGCCTCGCAAAACGTCAAATACGCAAACTAAAATAATATGCAACAATTAATAATATCAGGTTCGCCGCATATCCACACTTCCGACAGTGTCAGCCGCCGAATGTGGAATGTAGTAATAGCACTCCTGCCGGCTGTTATTGCCGGTGTATGGGTTTTCGGCCTAAAATCATTATCCTGTCTGGCGGTCAGTGTCGGTGCTTGTTTGCTCTGCGAATGGGTGATAGCCACTCTCATTATGAAACGTCCGTTCACCCTCTCAAACGGCTCGGCTCTTATCACCGGCATACTGCTTGCCATGAATGTGCCCGACTCATTGCCCTGGTGGATGGTGACAATCGGCGCGATTGTAGCTATCGGTATCGGAAAAATGTCCTTCGGCGGATTAGGCGCGAATATATGGAACCCGGCATTGGTGGGGCGTGTCTTTCTGCTGCTCTCTTTCCCCGCGGCAATGACAACATGGAGTACCTCCGTTGGCAGCGGCATTGCCGGTGCCGATGCGTCAAGCGGCGCTACCATATTGAGCACCCTTAAAATGAGCGGCCACCATATTGATTCATCTGCAATAGATTGGCTCGGCGTAACCCTGGGCAACATGAACGGCTCATGGGGAGAAGTCAGCGCGATTGCCCTACTGATTGGATTGGTCTACATGCTTATTACAAAGACAATAACATGGCATATACCGGTATCAATGCTTGCATCGGCCGCTCTTTTGGCATGGATTGCCGGAGCGAACCCCTTAGTGGAGCTCTTGACCGGAGGTATGATACTCGGAGCCGTATTCATGGCTACCGATTATGTCACATCGCCGATGACTCACCGCGGGCAGATTATCTACGGTGTGCTTATCGGCCTTATTACCATGGTTATACGCATATGGGGTGCGTACCCGGAAGGTGTCTCTTTCGCCATTCTTTTGGGCAACAGTTGCACCCCGCTGCTGAATAAATATTGCAGGCCGCAAAGATTTGGCACGGGTCGCACCGCAAAAGCAAGAAAGGAGGCTGCGGCATGAAAAAGCTCAAGTCCACTTTCCCTAATATGCTCCTTTCGCTGGGGCTTGTCAGCATAGTTGCCGCCGCGCTGCTCGCCGGAATGTATCTTGTTACAAAAGAACCGATCGCACAAGCTGAACAACGAAACCGTGTGGAAGCCATAAAGCGTGTTGCCCCCGAAATGGACAACGACCCGGTAGCTGATGCAATGGAAATCACCACCGCCTCCGGCACCAAATGCACCGTATTTCCTGCTTACCTGAACGGCAAATTCAACGGTGCGGCGGTATCTGCCTCTACAATGGAAGGTTTCGGCGGCGAAATTCAAATCATGGCCGGATTTAATGCCGACGGCACTGTAAAAGATTATCAAGTGCTTTCTCACGCCGAGACACCCGGATTGGGCAGCAAGATGCAAGAATGGTTTAGCGACCCCACCGCCGCACGCTCCGTGATTGGCAAATCTCCGGCCGATGTCTCTTTCTATGTAGTTAAAGACAAGGCTCAAAACGGTCAGATTGACGGTATCACCGCTGCTACCATCTCCTCTCGCGCATTCCTCGGAGCATTGCGCGAAGCCTTTGATGCATACACCCAAGTTAAAGAACAAAAAACCGGCAATGCTTCAGCCAAAGCAAAGGGCGACGGCACTTCCGGTGCATCAACAAAAGCCCGTAAAGATGAAAAATAAACTCAACATAATATGGAACGGCATATTGCCGTCCAACCCGGTACTCGTGCTCCTTTTGGGTATGTGTGCCACTTTGGGCACCACCTCGTCTGCAATGAACGGATTGATGATGGGCTTGGCCACCGCCGCCGTTATGATTTGCTCCAACACGGTTATCTCCATGATGAAAAGCCTTGTGCCGGACAAGGTGCGCATCCCGGTATTCATCGTTGTGATAGCCACCTTTGTCACCCTTCTGCAGCTTGCCATTCGAGCATGGGCGCCTGCACTTGAAGAGAGTCTGGGATTGTTCATTCCGTTGATTGTAGTAAACTGCATCTTGCTTGGCCGCGCAGAAGCATTTGCCTCGCGCAACGGAGTGTTTGACTCCGCCCTCGACGGGCTTGGCTGCGGCATAGGATTTACCCTTGCCCTCACCCTACTTGGAGCTATCCGCGAATTGCTCGGCACCGGCTCGCTGTTCGGCACCTCTCTCTATTCAGAAGATTTCGGTATGCTTCTATTCGTATTGGCACCGGGAGCATTCATAGCCCTCGGGTATATGATTGCCCTAGTAAATGCACTTCTTCGTCACATAAAAAAATAAAGTATCGCCATGCTGACATATATTTCCATAATCGTTACCGCGATATTTATCAACAATATTGTACTGGCACAATTCCTCGGCATTTGCCCGTTCCTCGGTGTTTCCAAGAAGACAGACTCCGCTTTGGGTATGGGTATGGCCGTGACATTTGTAATCACACTGGCTACGGCTGTGACATGGTGCTTGCAGACATATGTGCTTGACCCTCTGAATCTCGGCTTTCTGCAAACAATCCTGTTCATTCTCGTGATTGCATCTCTTGTGCAGATGCTTGAGATTATCATTCACAAGATAGCCCCGGCCATGTATGAGGCATTGGGGGTGTTCCTGCCTCTGATTACAACCAACTGCGCAGTGCTCGGCGTTGCAATCCTCGTTATTCAGAAAGAATTTACACTGCTTGAATCGGTAGTTTACGGCCTGTCTACCTCCATAGGCTTCACATTGGCACTCTTGCTCTTTGCCGGCATACGCGAACAGCTTGCCGTCACCCCGGTGCCAAAAGGCATGAAGGGTGTGCCGCTCGCCCTTATCGGTGCCGGTATTCTCGCCATGGCATTTATGGGCTTCTCCGGCATTAAAATAGGCTGACCTTGCGAACAAACGAACGGCTTGCTCCGTTAACAGAATAACATGAAACTGTGTCGGGCCTCAGCTTCGGCACAGTTTCATTCGCTCATGAAACATTGCCGCACAAATATTATAATCTCATTTTGTATTGCTCTGCTGACCGGAGGATTCAAGCTTCTCGGACATACGCCCGAGCATACACTCTCTGTTTTGGAGCAAGAGCTCAATCCGCAAAACTACAACGGGGTCAAAGCGGCCTCAACAGACACTCTTTGGCATGACGACATACTCGCCGATGGCTATCAGGCACGCACCGTGAACCTCGGCAACAGCTTCGACGGTCCGGTCTGTTGCACATTAATACGAAGAGCCGCCCCGGCTCCAACCCAAAAGGCCGTGCTGTATGTACACGGATTTAACGACTATTTCTTCCAAAAAGATATGGGCAGACTGTTTAATGACAACGGCTATGATTTTTACGCCGTGGACTTGCGCCGTTACGGAAGAAGCCTGCGCCCGTGGCAATATCCGTTTGATGTGCGCAACGTAAATGAATATTTCAATGACATTGACTCCGCGCTGAACGCTGTTCGCCGAGACGGAAACACCGATATAACATTAAGCGGACACTCCACCGGCGGCCTGACAGTTCTTTTGTACGCGGAGGAACGCGGGGCTCGAGTCGGAGTGAAGCGCGTAGTGACCGACAGCCCTTTCCTTCAATGGAATTTCAATGCCCTTTACCGCAACCTGCTGTTGCCGGCGGTAAGCCTGTGGGGCGCTGTCTCGCCCGGCACAAAAATCAATCAAGGTCATTGTGATGCCTATGCCGAGAGTCTGCTCAAGCAATACCACGGCGAATGGGAATACGACACTAATTGGAAGATGGTCTATTCCCCTCCGGTGAAGGCCGGGTGGATACGTGCCATAAGCCGTGCGCAGAGCAAACTCATGAAGCACGGGCGGAACATTACGGTGCCGGTACTCATAATGCACTCAAGCCGCAAATTCAAGTCGTGCTCATGGGAAGAGCCGTGCATGTACTCCGATGTGGTGCTCAACCCGGAGCAAATAGCCGAACGCGGCAAGAAAATGGGTAGCAAGGCCATTGTGGCAACAATCGACAGCGGTATGCACGATTTGATTCTTTCCTCGCCCAAAGTGCGTACCGCAGCTTACGACATAATTCTCAACTTCATCAAAACTCACTGATATATAATGCAGGAGACATCTAATTACATTTACCCCATATCCTCTGAATCGCCCCTCTCAGACATTGAATTGCAACAAATACGCCGCGATATGCTCGCAGTGGCGCGTCTGAGCGCAGCTTCTTTCAGCCCCGATGAGCGACGACAGCTATACACCCAAATCATATCTCCTGAGAAACAATACCGCCGAGACAGGCACTGCCTTAGCCGCGCGTTGGTTGCATCGCGCACCGCTCGTCTTTTTGCCGAAATGATTGAGCCGGACCGCAATCTATTGATTACAATCCTTTTGGCTACTGCCGTACAGTCAGGCTCGGTGGCTGCCGATGATGTAAAACTCCAATGGGGAGAAGATGTGTCCAACCTAATTCAGGGTTACGACAAGGTAAGTAAATTTGCCTCTCGCGGCACAGATGTGAGCCAAGATAACTTCCGCGGTCTTCTTCTTTCTTTAGCCGGAGACATTCGTATCATCATCGTGATGATTGCCGAGAGCCTCGCCGTTATGAGGCTCATAAACCGTCACCCGCACACTGACTGGGTGCGCACCGTGGCTTTTGAAGCTAACTGTCTGTACGCTCAATTGGCTCACCGCCTCGGTCTATATAAAATAAAAGGTGAACTTGAAGACTTGAGCTTGAAGTATACCAACCGCGAAATATACACCAACATTGCACGCCGCCTTAATGAGACAAAGCGTCAACGAGATGCCTACATCGCCGCCTTCATCGCTCCGGTAAAAAAGAAACTCCAAGAAGCCGGATTGCGCTTCTCAATAAAAGGACGCACCAAATCAATAAGCTCCATTTGGGCAAAAATCAAGAAGCAAAAAGTAGACCTCGACCATATCTACGATTTGTTTGCAATCCGTGTTATCATTGACACACCGCGCGAACGCGAGAAAAGCGATTGCTGGTTGGCTTACAGTATTCTTGCCGATATGTACACCGCCAACCCGGCGCGTATGAAAGACTGGATTTCCATTCCCAAAAGCAACGGCTACGAGAGTCTGCACGCTACCGTGATGGGACCGGAGAACAAATGGGTGGAGGTGCAATTCCGCACCGTGAGAATGGACATTGTGGCCGAAAAAGGCCTCGCCGCCCACTGGCGTTATAAAGGAGGACACAGCGACAGTACTGACCGGTGGATGAACAATATACGCGATATCCTTGAGAGTGCCGATGCCGGCCCCATGCAGCTGATGCGCTCCATGAAGATGGATGCCGAAAAAGAAATATATGCTTTCACTCCCAAGGGAGACCTGTTCCGACTCCCCCCGGGAAGCACGGTGCTCGACTTCGCTTTCCATATTCATTCGCGTGTGGGGTGTCAATGCACCGGAGCACTCGTCAACTCAAAACATCAAAAAATCACATATAAAGTTCAAAACGGCGACACGGTCGAAATCCTCACCTCTTCCACACAGACACCCAAACAAGACTGGCTGCAATACGTCACTACCCCGCGTGCTCGCAATAAAATACGCCAAGCTCTCAACGAGGCAAAAGCGAAACTCGCGGATTTGGGCCGAGAGCTGCTTGAACGCAGATTTAAAAATCGCAAACTTGAGGTAGATGAACAAATCCTCATGAAGGCTATCAAGAAACTCGGATACAAATATTCCACAGACTTTTACGCCGATATTGCGTCCGAAACTCTTGATTTGAACCGAGTCATTGCGTTGTGCGTGCCGGAAGAGACTCCCGCCGAACCGGCACACATCAGTGCTGAAGAATTCAAGATACGACAAGAGGAGGGTGAGTCAACCGATGTATTGATAATCGGAGACAAGGATATCAGAGGCTTGAACTACAAAATGGCACGTTGCTGTGCGCCCGTTTACGGCGATGACGTATTCGGTTTCATCAGCTCCGACGGAGTGGTAAAAATCCACCGCAATGATTGCCCCAACGCCCGCAACATCAAAGACAAATATCCATACCGTCTCATCTCCGTGCAATGGAGCGGTTCTGCCGGAGCCTTGATGCCGGTAACTTTCAGAATTGTGGGTACTGACGATATCGGCATTGTAACCAATATCACCTCGATTATCAACAAGGAAAAGAACACTCAACTGAGAGCCATTTCAATTGATTCTGACCATGGTTTGTTTCAAGGCGAAATCACAATAGGAGTAGCCGACCGCGCCACACTAACTTCTCTGCAAAAGAAGATAACCGCCGCCAAAGGAGTAAAACAAGTAACCCGCCTGTAATTCGCAACCCGCCACATATGTAGGGACGCTCCATGGAGCGTCCGCTTTGCCGTAATTAAAAAATGAGGTGAGTAACACAAACATGTACTCACCTAATTATTTATTTATAGGTTGTTGTCAGCGACCAATGAAGCCGGCGAGAATTTCGGGGAATGCCGGATCCGCACCCACTACTATTTTCTTGATTTTCCCTTCCGGATTTACAATCACTTTCGTTGGGAAACCTTGTACATAATATGCTGCAAGCAGCGGGTTGTTCTCGTCTGTACAATCGTTGTAGACATTCACCCAAGTCATGTCATATTTCTTTACAGCTTCACGCCAGCGTTCTTGTGAGTCTCTGCAATCCACACCTAAAATCACAAGTTCATCGCCATACTTTTTCTGAAGCTCTTTCAGCTCGGGGAAACCCTTTATGCACCAGCGGCACCATGAACCCCAAAAGTCAATAATTACCCACTTCCCTTTGAAGTCAGATAGTGAAACCTGTTTTCCGGCAAGGTCGGGTAAGGTGAATGCCGGTGCGTCTACTGTACCGCTTTCAAGTTCTTTCATAAGGCGTTCCTGTGCGAGTTTGGCCTCTTCGTCTGCTTTTTTTTGTTCTACCGAGGGCATCAGAATTGACTGACGAGACACTTCCGTAAGCAGCGGATATGCGTTAATGAAATCTTCGCCGTCGAGCATCATCAAGGCGTAAGGAGCCTCGGGACTGTCGGGATTGTCTTTCAAATATCCGGTCAATGCAGTATTGATGTCTACTAAAAGAGAGTCTGTTTGGGCAAGAGCGTCTTGCGGATTGTCATTATAATATTCCGTCAGCGTCTGAAACTTTTGCATGAAGGGAGCAAGCAACAGGTTAACTTTTGTCACACCCTCCATAAGAGGTGTGCCGGTTGCGGTATAATCGCCCTGTCCGTCGGCATTCACATTAATATTTTCCACTGCGGCCGCGCTGAATATGCGTGTGGCTATGGGGTCGGTATCCTCAGATATGTTTATCACCACAGGGATTATCTCTTGCTTGAAAGAGAAACTGCCGGTCGAGTCTGCTGTAATATCCTGAGGCTTGGGCGCATAATCATCTATCGCGGTAAGCGGTGTCTGCTCCACCTTGTAGGTCTTGCCGGCACCGTTCTGCACAGTTACTTTTACGTCTGCATAAGCATTTGCGGCCATCGCCAAGGCCATGAATGCAATTGATACTTTCTTGATTTTCATAGGGTTACTTATTATTTCGTTCGTCAAGTCTTCTTTGGAAGAATTGCAGTTTATTAGTTATAACAGATTGTCGACGTTCAAGTTCATTCAGTTTGTTATACAACCTGGTAAACTCATATGTGTCGGCAATCATTCTTTTCTGTTTATCGTTGAGGGTGAAGGTCTTCGCGCTTCCGCAATGCAGTATTACCGGATCTGAAATATGCTCGGCCACGAATTTGGCAAGGTCTGCGGCATTATTGAAAGCTACACGAGTGAGAGAGCCGATGGTGTTATGCAAAGCATTACCCGAGGGTACGGATTTGCTTGCCTCACTTTGCCCGTTGCTGCTGAACTTAATTGTATCAAAATCAGAGGAGGCGGTCACTATTATCTCAACCGTCCCGTTTTCCAACACACGAGCCATAATACCTTGCCGTCCGGTAGTGTCATAATTTTCCCACCCGGCAGGCACACGGTATGGCTCTACAAGTAGCGGGTCATTGATGAGCCGAAACCTTTCCAACAAGGCATCAAACTCATTGCGCACCTCGCCGGAATTTGCCGTGATGTCATCTAATTGCCGTTGCAAAGACTCCACTGAATCTTCAAGCATTACATACATTCGGGAATGTTCCTCTTTGGCCTGATGAGTATCTGCCGGCTTGCCCACTGCATCGGCAGAGTTATCGGTATGCCCGGAGCATGACAACAGAAAAGAAAAACATGCTGCCGGCAAGGCTTTTATTATCAATTTAAATTCCATATATATTGCGTATTACGAACCACAAAACAAACAGAACCACATATATCAATGCCGGGACACGCCCGGTTACGAATAGTCTTAACTTCTCGCGGCGTCTCAAAGCCCGAACATACAGCACAACACACACACTGATTAAGTAAGGTATCGACACAATGAAAAACCAATTGTAAGCCAACGCTTCATAAACTCGGCCGTGAAGCAGAGAGTGCGTGGCTCGCGATATTCCGCAGCCGGGACACTGCAACCCCGTAAGAGAATGAACCATACACTTCGGTGCCCATACAGCTTTGGCCGGGTCTACAAACCATAATACGACAAGACTCGCTGCCAACAAAGCGACAAATCCGTATCGCAACAAGTCTCTTGAGGTCAGACTTTTCAATACCTTACAAAATTATCAGACTACCAAAAATGCAAAAAAAGACTAAATAGAGCAGCGTCCCGATAAGACTTGCAAGTGCACTCCACATACACCACTTTTTTGCATCATTGCTGTTCTGTATTGATTCATCATATCTGCCCTGATACCACAAACTGCTTACATTAGAAGCTTTTACAATTGCCACAATGCCGAAAGGCAGACAACAGAAAATGGTTACCAGGATTGCCCACACCATATGGCTGCTCGGCGGATAACCCGGATTGGGCTGTTGAGGGTTATAAGGCGGAGCTTGATGATAATGTTGCTGATAAGGCTGCTGATAACCTCCGTCTAAATACTGCCGAAGCTCGGGTATGTTTGAAGCCGGCACCCATGAAGTGCCTCCGACCGGGCATACAAGTGTCCGGCCGTTTATGCCATAGCGTGCAAACTGATCCGGAGTTACCGGGCCATAGCTCTTATTGTCGGACGCAACATAATAATATTGATTCATATGCTTACTTGATTACTTTGCGAACGGTACCGTTAGAGTATTTCACTATGTTTACACCGGACACGGGTCGGGCTGCTTTGAAACCTTGCGGAGTGTATACGGCCTCCGGCACTGCATTATCGTCAAGGCTCACATCGTCAAGTCCGGCGGTTTTCATATCACCATATACCTCAAATTCCCACAGACGCATCACTCCATCGGTGTGTGCATCCAAACGCACATATCGACCATGTGTCGGCACGCAATACTCCTCTTTCAAGGTTTGGTCGCCTACTCCTTTTTTGTTAATCACAGTCTGCGGCTCGGAGTTGTCATCATACAGGCTGATTTTGTAATTTGAAATTTGTGGCACACCGCTTTCCGGCCCGTATGACCCGTCATACAGTTTCACACCGTAAATTCGGTAAGTTGCGCCCAAATCTATTATCACATAATTATCATTGTCAGTGCTGCACCATTTAGCCGATGTGGAGGTCGGCTTTGTAATTCCGTCAACTATGTTTTCCGGACGTTCACTATTGTTTGTCTTGGCACTGTAATCTACTATGTCTTTATGCAATGCGAGGTTGCTTACCGAAGCTATATCATCTTCGTTTTCAAACACATCGAAGGCCACGACTTTCAAACCGCCGGTGCCTATGTCGTTTGTCGCATTCACCTCCACTTCTTTCTGACCGGGAGTGGAAACTGTCAGCTGTACGGGATTGGAAGCGGCGCCGTAACCCTCGGCAAAGGCTGTGCCAGAAGGTATAGACCATGAGAATGAGTCCGGCGCGCCGGTGGCATGAGCGGTGAGGGTGACGGTTTCTCCGGGAAGCAGACAGCTTTTTGACACTTCCAACGAGAGTTCGGGAGCCGCCGGAGTCGGATATTCCACACGCATTGTCATGGGTGCTTTGCTTGCATTGTTTTTCATAACAGGCACCACCTCGACATCTATATAAGCATCATTGGCGGGGCGCTCGAATTCGGAAACATAGAATGCGTCATCGCGTGTCTGACCCACGAGGGTACGTTTGCCGTCTTTTGTCAAGAGATACACATCAAAACGGTCAAATGAGGGAGTCCATTCGGAGCTCCATTGCAGTCGCAAATCGCCCCCTTCAACTCCGAGAGATGAGTCGGTAGTCAGCTCACCGTAAGTGAGGCTTTCGTCAAAATTTTCCGGCAATATGGCAATCCCTCCTAAGGCAAAGTAGAAATCGTCCACATCAACTGAAAGATTGAAGTCAAATGCTATCATATGTATGGAAGCGTCTTTGAGGTCAATCTTATACACGGCGGTCTTCCAGCAATCACAGTTGGGATCGTAGACTACCGGTTCGATACGCACATTCGGAGTGAGAGACTCTTCGGTAGAAAGACACAACACGGGATTGTAGAAAGATTTATATTTAAGTGTCAGGGTGAGAGTGCCGTCGGAGTGTATATCCGTCTTATACAGGCGCAACAAATGCGAGCCTTGGGAGAGGCTGCCCTTTAACATGAAGCTGTTTGAGCCGGCATACGCATCGTCCCAATCAATGGAAGCAGTAACGCCGGGTGCATCTTCCAACCACCAACGCCATGTAGGCAGCACATCTTGCATACCTGTATGGTTCCAATCGCCCACAGCCTCGATATTTCCGTCAATAAAGCGATATTTGCCTACACCCACCGACATACTGCTCTTAAAAGGTATGGAGGTGACGGCTGTTCTCTCTGCTATGTAACCGGAAATCCCTTTCCATGTGCCGGTCTGCTCATTTGCCGGGTTGCCGGCAGTATTCACCCACATCTCTTCCTCTTTCTTGAAAGTGGCCTGCATGGCGTTCCAAGCCTTCGCGCCGCAAACATCTGAGGTGTTGAGCAAGTCGCGAACATTGTCTTTCCAAGTGCGCTCCTCCGGGCAGAACAGTGCGGCGGAGCCTGCATGACCGTCTGTTTTGAACAGTTTGTTGAGTCGTGTAGCGTAATTGGTATGTCCGGCCTGCGACACTTCAATACCGGCATAAAGTGTTGAAAATATGTCTTCCGGGTGAGAGCCGTCGGGATATGTAATTCTGTCTTTAAATCCGGTGAGGTCTCCTTCTGCACCGTATTCAAGAAACTGAGACGTCTGAGGGTGAGTGCTCAAAATCGGAATGTTTGGAGTGCGCGAAGCATTGTACCATTGAATTTCCATGTACGAGTTGCCGTCGGCATCGGCCACGTCATGAAACGCTTTTATAAATTTAGACCATTTGGGAGAACTGCCGCCGAGGGTTTCTTCATTTAAGAACCACCCGTCAAAACCAAAGTATTCAGCTATTTCGTACAATTTTTTCGCATACGGAAATTCGCCGTTTTCCTCAGTCAGTATTTGGTTTACCCATTCGGGGCGACCGCCGAACACCATGGGTGGGAAAAAGATTTGGCCCAGAACCTTTACACCGTTGGCGTGTGCCGCATCTATAAAGCCGGCCGGCGGGGGGATTATGATACCTTCCGAAGCGGAACCGGCCCAATGCACAAATTTGTCCATATATTGCCAATAGGTGGGCTGATATGCTATAAAGTCGGGAGCACCTTGCGAGGGGAGTGCTGAACACATGGGGCCGGCTATTGATGCCAGAGTAATCTGTCCCTCCGGGAATTGATTGGCGTTGGCCGCCATGGAAGCAGTTTCGCGATAGCGCTCGGCAAGCGGAATTTTTGCACGATTAAAAACGGCATTGGGGTCGGTATCAGGACTCCAATCTATTATATCTTCGGGATGCCAACAGCCCACATACGGCTGTTGAGCCAATACCCCGACAGTCAGCATGGATGATGCTATTATAGAATATAGTCGTTTCATTGTGATTTTTGTATTATTCAAGAACAGCACAAAATTAATCATTCTTCGGAATTTGTGCAACTTTTTCGGGGTGTATTAAGAAAAAAACAAAGACCCGGATTTCACAATCCGAGCCTTTGGTCAAGCATTAATTCTAATACCTTGAATAAAACACAGTGCAAATACAATAATCGTACAATTACAACCCCTCAACTGCCGAATTGGTTCATTCATGGTTGCATTTTAACAGTATTGTCTGCGTATCTTCTCGCGGAGAAGCAAGGTTATCGTATGGTATGTGCACTATGCCGGGAGGATTGCCATGCAGGTAAATCACCAACTCCGTCAATGTAACTCTCACTCTCTTAACATCTTTATATTCAGCCGAAAAAGAAAGAGTTTTCGGCTTCTGCGGTGTATCATCTTCCTGACCGGGAAGCGGGGGTAACGGCGGGATTTTTGCCGACACCCGGAACCCCTCATCATTGAAGCTTACCGTGTGCGGGTATGCGTCCGACAAGCAGCGCGGAGACATCGCATAGCTGATATACAACAATGCCATTACTCCCGGAGCTGATACAAGGAGCAACATCGCCGTAACCAATGCCCAACGCCAATCGGCGAATATGGCAGCCGCAGCTCCGCCACATACAAGCAATGCCGACACAATCCACGCCCACCGAAAAGTCGGAGTGAGCAGCGCTGACTGCAATATGCTGCTGCGAGGCACTTTAAATTCGGTTGTTTCTATTGAAAGCATTGCCGTTAACGGTGAAATTTGTTATATGTATCACGATTTTGTCTGCGGAAAACTTGAAGAAATCCGTTGCCGTCCGGGCTTATCAACACACTCAAATCAATGTACTTGTTACGATTGCCGTCTTTTACGGAGAACACTTTGTCTTTACGCTCTTTGGCGCGATTGCCGGCTTTGGCTGTGCCGTCCGGCTCTGTGCCGCGCAAGTCGGGGTGTACACCGTCGGGAGCACACCACACCGGCATCACTTCGGCTACGGGCGGATACCCCAATGCTGTCCACATGACGCCGTCCTCAATCGCCACAGTGGCAGTGGTGGTAAATCGCGGAATAAAATCCTGATCTATGAGATACCTTTCGCCGCACTTGCTCATATCGCGTCCGTACAGGTCATGATAAAAAGAGCAAGACAGACAGTCGGTGAGAGTATAGGGCTCGATACTCCGTGCTTTAATATAAGGATCAAGCAAATAAAGTGCATTACATTCTCGTATTTGTCCGTACCCTTCATCAGGCCGCCCGGAATGGCTGTAATTTGAGCGCACCAGTACTCCATCGGGGACGTCCGCGAGGTTAAATCTTCTGAATATACGGTTATTACATTCAAAGTAAGCACCGTTCCCGTCTGCATCGATTACCCCGAAATTGGCCTCGACTCCGAGGGGTTTGGGCAATTGCAGGAGTAATGTCTCGAAATCATCAACCGTGCGACAATGCTTCAAAGCGTGTGCCATTACGTATCCCTCGCGATCCATTTTGGATGTCGAGACTTTATCATCTTTCAGATTATAGGAGGCGGTATTCATTATGGCAAATCCTTGCTCGTTTATGCCAATCCATGCCTGTTCGCATTTCTTGTCGGAAGCGTTGAACAGACCTGCATATGCCAACTCACCGGGATTTGATGCGGCGATATATTCCACCTTATTGTCAGCAGCGGAGGTATCGCGGTTTTTCCAAAGAATAGGCTTACCCGATTTGGTAAGCGAGCCGGCAATGATTGCCGAAGTACAGGGGCGGCTCGTATGTATTGCAAACACACACATAATTACCGCAAATATGGTTCTCATCAGTTGCATACTGCAAAATTACAACAAAACAGCGGCTTCTGCAACCTCGGAAAGTGTGCATAATGTTAAAAATGGCCAAAACAATTTAAAACGCTCAACAAAGACGCATAACAGATGTTTTATTTATAGAAAAAAGAAAAAAGGAAATGGTGATTTGTATTTAGAAAAGAAAAAATATTCTTTTGTTCGTGAGAATAGACGAATATGGTTTAAGTTTTAGTTAGATATAGTTTATAGTAGAGAGCGGAGGGA
Organism: Prevotella sp.; assembly: GCA_023662865.1. Classification (GTDB taxonomy): domain Bacteria; phylum Bacteroidota; class Bacteroidia; order Bacteroidales; family Muribaculaceae; genus Lepagella. Next base: position 43,023 of record JAMPIK010000012.1, on the reverse strand, counting down.
GGCATCCTATGGGTGTCTCCCTCTTGTGTATATTCTTGTATATATGTGTCAGTTGCGATGTCTGAACAGACGCACAATTTCCTCAAGCCAAAGCACGGGCGAGGTGGCAACGATTATTATCAGCCAGTCCTGCAACGATAGCGGCACTACGTTGAAGAACGCTCCCCCTTTGGAGACAATCAGTATCTGCCCGATGAATATAATCACTGCTATGAGTGCGAAACCGCTGCACCCCTTGAAGTGGAAGGCACTCCGTCCGCTCTCGAAGGCGCGGGCATTAAACATATTCCAAAACTGCATGAAGACGAATGTGGTAAAAAACGCAGACAATGCGTATGGTGTCAAACCGGTATTCGCACCTATGGTTACAGACCCTATCTGAGTCAGCGAGGTGATTTCGGTATGTTGCAGATAATATAACAGAGCCAAAAGCAGCAGAAAAAAGACACCTCCGGTGCTGATGATGTTCAGAGCCATGGGGCGGTTTATAATGAAAGATGAACGGTTGCGAGGCTTCTCTTTCATCACTCGTCGTGAGGGGGGCAACGAGGCCAATGCTACGGCGGCGAATGTATCCATAATAAGATTTACCCACAACATTTGGGTTACCGTAAGCGGCGATTGCACCCCCATAAAAGCACCGCAAAGCACTATGAGGCAAGCCACTACGTTAACCGTCATCTGAAACAATATAAACCGCTGAATGTTTTGATACAGCGAGCGTCCCCACATCACAGCGCGCCCTATTGACGAAAATGAATTGTCTATTATGGTGATGTCCGAGGCCTCTTTGGCTACCGAAGTGCCGTCGCCCATGGAGAGGCCGACATGGGCGGCTTTCAGAGCGGGTGCATCGTTAGTACCGTCGCCGGTTACGGCCACCACCTCGCCGTTGGCTTGCAGAGCCTCAACCAGACGCTTCTTATCCATGGGGCGAGCGCGTGCTATTATTTTGAAATCTTCCACTCTCTTTATGAGTTCATCATCGGAGAGAGCGGCAAATTCCGTACCGGTAATAATATTGTTTTGCGTGTCTGTTTTATCGTTCCATAATCCGATTTGTCTACCAATTTCCTTAGCTGTGCCGGGGGTGTCGCCGGTTACAATTTTCACCTTTATTCCGGCATTCAGCACCTCGTCTACCGCTGCCGGCACATCACGGCGCACCGGGTCTGAAATGGCTGCGACTCCTGTAAATATTAAATTGTCAGCCACAACTTTACCATCGGCTATTGTATCATCGCCCGGTTCAAGTGCCTGATATGCAAATCCCAATGTTCGCATGGCCTGATTTTGATAACCTTGAAGCAGGGTATCAATCTCGCTTTTGGTTACACCCGATTTATTCTTGCACATCGCGAACACAATTTCGGGCGCACCTTTTACATATAGTATCTTTCGACCAAGGGCAGACTCCACTACCGTTGCCATATATTTCCGCTCGGTAGAGAAGGGAAGCTCCTTGATAACGGCAGCTTGTTCGCGAAGCGGCAGATAATCCACCCCCTTGGAATTTAGCCAAAGGAGCAATGCGCCCTCTGTGGGATTGCCAAGCACTTTCGGACTCTCTCCGCTTCGGTCAAGGCGCGCTGTCGAATTGACGGCGATACCCTCGTATATAATCTTGCTTTCAGACTCGGAAATGAAGAAATCGGTTTTGTAAACCTGCATTTGGTTTTGAGTGAGCGTGCCTGTTTTGTCGGTACAAATCACGGTGGTTGCGCCCATAGTCTCACAAGCGTGCATCTTGCGCACGAGATTGTTGGTTTTCAACATTCTGCGCATTGAATATGCCAAAGAAAGGGTAATAGCCATCGGGAGCCCTTCCGGCACAGCTACTACTATAAGCGCTACGGCAATCATAAGGGTCTGCAGGAAGTAGGTGAACACCTCCACCCAATCGAAGCCCGAATTATTGACAAAAAACATAACCACTCTCGCCACCACAATGAGTGCGGCAATTGCATACGAGACTTTGCTTATGAGTTTGCCGAGGCCGTCGAGTTGCTCATTGAGCGGAGTCTTGACCCCTTGATCAATCCGGACAGCCACGAACACTTTGCCATTTTCCGTTTTGTCACCCACGGCAAAAACTCTTATAATACCGTGCCCCTCCATTACCTTTGTGCCGCGCATGGCATGGTTGGAGGGGAAAGTGGCTTCCGGGTCGAATTGTTCGGGATTCGTTGTCTTGGTGCAGACCGGTTCGCCGGTGAGGCTTGATTCATCGATGCTTAAACTCACCGCTTCGAGGAGTTCGCCGTCTGCCGGCACCTCATCGCCGGTGTTTAGAATTACGACATCCCCTACTACTATGTTTTTCTTGGCAATCTGCGTCACCTCTCCGGCACGGATTACCTGTACCGGATCGTCATCGCTCACCATGTTCAGCAGCGCGAACTCCCGGTCGGCTTTCATCTCAAAATAGAAAGCCAACCCTGTGGCCAAGAATATGGCTACAAAAATACCCGCCGGTTCGAAGAAGACACCGGGGCCTCCACCGGTACAAAAATATTCATAACAAGAAATGCCGACAGAGAGAACTCCGGCAATCATCAAAACAATGATGAGCGGGTCTGAAAATTTCTCAAGGAAACGCTTGAACAGCGACTCTTTTTCCACCGGAGTGAGTACGTTGGAACCGTTAACCTCTCGGCTTTCAAGCACTTGCTCCGGTGTAAGCCCTTCAATTTTAGTTTGTACCGCCATATTAAAAATTTATTGAGGTACAAAATTACAAAAATTTATCGTTGCACTATATAAATGGTGTGAAAATTCAATTGCGAGTGGGGATGTAGGAGTCGGAGGGGAGGCGGCGCAGGGTGAGGATTACCTGATCGTGGCCGTTGAGCAAGTTGATTGTATTGGCATCAACCGGACGAGCTACTGCCGCTGTTTCGAGAGCCACAAGGAGCTCGGTTTCGCTCTCCAAGTCCGGACACATCATTCGGGTAGTGGACAAATTGGTGAAGGTAACCGCCCCGTTTTCAAGCATATCGGGAATCAATGTACCATTGAGGATATTGCAGCCGGTATTGCCGTGTATTTTTTGTTCCTCAATGTCGATAACCAACTTGATGTCGGGATTGTCTACAGCGTTGCCATTCATGCTTATCACCGTCCATGTGCCGTTCATGAAAGCATAATCCTGATGCACGAGCTGCATCAAGGGTTGGTCGGCGGCATTAAGCAGGGTGATTGTATATAAGAGGCCATCGCGATGCCAAGTGTAGCGCGCGGTGTTGGCCATTGCAAGGTTTATGTCAATTTCCGAAAGACCTTCTTCACTGCAAGAGCGCATGGTTGTCAGCATGTTTGAGAATTGCAAAGTGGAGTCTGCCGGATTGGCTGTATAGCTTGCATTGAGGGTGTTGCAACCGTTATTGCCATACACTTTTTTCTCTTTGATATTGAAATTGAGGTATGGCGGCTCTTCGCCTACGGCCTTCTTGCCGGCCACTTCCGAGATAGCCCAATAGCCGCCGATTTCGCCGCGTTCGAGAGATTGGGAGCGGTAATTTTCCGCGGGTGTCACTTCAATATTTTCACGGTCATCAGGCAGAGATTTCTCTGTCTTGACATTACGCTGAAAGAGTTCGCAACTACACAGCGAGCCGGTCATGGCGGCCGCTGCAATCAGGGCTATATAATTAATCTTTTTCATATTCTATCGATTGAAGTAATGGTATATCTATATATGACAATGTAAACCGCATTTGGTTTAATCTCCCCAGTGGCGACGCAAGGGGTATTTTGTCGGGCGGAAGAGCAGGCGCAGCGAAGTGGAGTAAGTGAGGTAGTTCCAACACCAGGTTATGAACACGGTCAGCTTGTTGCGCATACCGAGGATTGAAATAAGATGAATGAGCATCCAGGCCCACCATGCAAGCAATCCTGAGATGAAGCGTCCTTTCATATCAACCACTGCCCTACCCTTGCCGATTGTGGCCATACTTCCTTTGTCTTTATACACGAAGCGCTGCAAGTTCTTCTTCTCATTGAGATTTTGTGCAAGTGTTTTTGCCATTTGAATGGCTACTTGTGCAACCTGCGGGTGTCCTTTGGGGGCTTCCGGTGTCTGACACAATGCGATGTCTCCAATAGCATATACATCTTCACAACCTTTCACTCTGCAATAATCATCTGTGAGAATACGTCCTCCATGCCCAATTATCTCCGCCGGAAGTCCGGGCATTGTCTCTCCCACTACTCCGGCAGTCCATATGAGAGTCTCCCAATACTCGGAGGTGCCGTCGGCAAAAGTAACCTGCTTGTCAGCATACGATTTCATAACCGTGTTAAGGCGCACTTCCACCATGAGATCGGCGAGATATTCCTTAGCTTTCACCCCGGCTCTTGAATCCATGGCACCAAGCAGACTGCCGCTCCCCTCCACTAATACAATCCGCACATCGTCGGCTTTAAGTTCAGGATACTCTCGCGGCAAAATATCTTTCTTCATCTCGCCCAAAGCACCGGCAATTTCCACACCGCTCGGACCGCCGCCCACTACCAAAAAGCTAAGCAGTTGGCGTCTCCTCTCCGGGTCTTTGCATAAGGCGCCGCGCTCAAGGCGGTCAAGTATTTCATCGCGTGTATGAGAGGCTTCTGCAATTGTTTTGATACAAAACACCTTTTCGTTAAGGTCTGCCATTCCGAAAAAATTGTTGGTTGTGCCGGCGGCAATCACGAGTTTGTCATAGCTGATTGTCTCATAGCTTGTCACGACAGATTTTGCCGCGAGGTCAATGTTTTTTACATGCCCCATATGGTATGTCGTATTTTTGCCGATGCGCCGGAACTCTCTCCTCAACGGAAAAGCTATTGACGAAGCATCAAGTCCGGAAGAAGCCACTTGATAGAAAAGAGGCGGGAAACCGTGAAAATTATTGCGGTCAAGCAAATGCACTTGATACAAATTCGGATTAAGGCGTTTGGCAAGATTAAGCCCGGCAAACCCGCCGCCTATGATAAGTATTCGTTCTCGATTATCCATACCATTATACTTTTAAAGTATAAACCGCGGCAAGAGTTACAAAGTTCATAATAACTTTTTATCAGTCTTTTTGTTATTCTTAAAAAAGATTGTTAATTTTGCAATATCAGAAACATTCTTAACACACCCCGAAATTATGGAGATCAGCAAACAAGACAGAGCGGAGTTGGATGTCAGAGGTATATCCGTGCAAAAATATGAAGAAGAAGTGCGCCGACTTAAAAGCGGCTTCCCCTCTCTTAAAATTCAGAGTGCCGCGACCGCGGGCAACGGCATATTGGCCTTGGACGAGGACGCACGCCGCAAATATGAAGAAGTATGGGACAAGTATGTAGCTTCGGGAGCAAAGGTGGTGAAAATGGTGCCGGCCTCCGGAGCCGCTTCGCGTATGTTCAAAAACCTGTTCCGGTTCGCAGACGGACAAAGCATGACCCCCGACAACCCATTCATTGAAGAATTTTTCGCCGGGGTGCATAATTTTGCTTTCTATGCCGAGCTTGATGAAATGTGTCGCAAGCTGTACGCTTTGGGTATAGACGATCTCATGGCTGCCGGCCGTCATCGCGATATCGTGTCTGCACTCATCAAACCCGAAGGCATGAACTATGGTCAGCTGCCCAAGGCGCTGCTCCCGTTCCACTCATACGGCGAGAACCAACGCACCGCACTTGAAGAGCATTTGGCGGAAGGTGCGCAATATGCTGCCGGAGAAGACGGTGTTGTCCATGTGCATTTCACCGTAAGTGAGGATCATATTCCTCTTGTTGAAGCCAAAGTGAAGGAAAGTATGCCTGTATTGGGCAAACAGTTCGGCGTGACTTTCGATGTGACAACGAGTGTGCAGAAACCCTCTACCGACACTGTTGCTTTAGGTCCGGACGGCGAACCTTTCAGAGTGGACGGCAAGCTCTTCTTCCGTCCCGGCGGCCACGGCGCGCTGATAGAAAACCTCGGCGAAATAGATGCGGACGTAGTTTTTTTGAAAAACATCGACAATGTAGTACCCGACTCGGCTCGAGCACTCACTGTTGAGTATAAAAAAGTGCTTGGCGGCATACTCGTGGAAAACGCTCAAAAGATTGCCAACTATGTAGGCGAGCTTAGTGTCGGTCTACCCTCGCGCCCGGTGTTGAATGAGATGCTTGACTATCTTCGCGACACACTGTGTGTGACCGGCGACAAGGCGGCCAACATGGACGAGCTTGAACTGGCCGACTACCTGATGTGCAAGTTCTCGCGTCCGCTGCGCGTATGCGGCATGGTGCGCAATGAGGGCGAACCGGGCGGCGGCCCTTACCTCGTTTACAACGCCGATGGCACCGTGTCTCCCCAAATTCTCGAAAGCTCACAGATTGACACGTCAAAACCCGAAGGACTCGAACTGATGAGCCGAGCCACTCACTTCAACCCCGTAGACCTCGTGTGCGACATCAACGATATGGAAGGGGGCAGATTTAACCTCGGCGAGTTTGTAGACCCCGACACCGGATTTATATCCTCCAAGAGTGTACAAGGCGTTGAAATCAAAGCACTTGAACTGCCCGGACTGTGGAACGGTGCCATGAGCGACTGGAATACAATCTTTGTGGAAGTACCGGTGCAGACATTCAATCCCGTAAAGACGGTGAATGACCTGCTGCGCCCGGCACATCAAAGTTGACTTGTCAAAAAATTACCACCAGGGGAGGGGTTGTTCCTCCCCTTTTTCTGTTTTCATTATCTGAATGGCTGTGGAGAAACAATCTCCGAGTATATCCCATTCCTCGGGCAAGCCGCTGCATATCAGCATGGCCGGGCTGATGAGCTTGGACGCCTCATCTGACGTGTAAGCTTTCACACCGGTAATATATTCCTTAGTGGGATAATCAATTATGGCGCACACGCCCCCTTCATTATTCAGCCGCAGGCCGTGGACATTATATGTACTGCCGTCAGGAGCGGTGATGAGAGGGTAATTAGTAGAGCCGAACACATTTTCACTCCATAGCAAAGCACCGTAGCCGAGAGCGGACATTTGGCGAGCCATATTCTGTCTCACGGCCACACTGTGTGCATCTTCCTTTTGCAAGATATCTTCCGCAATTTCTTTCTTAGTATCAATCATAGTATCTGTAATTTTTTAAAGGTTAAACTATATATCTAAGGTAAAACACCCGAACAAAACATATTGTTTAATCCTCATTGATATTCAATATTTTACTACCTTATAAAGTGTCGGCACCGATAAAGTAACCCCAAACACACGATGCGAGTAAAAAAAAGAAACGAGGGCATAGTCTCCGCGCCCCATGAGGCTGTGCCCTCGTTGCGGTTATAAGCTTATATTTGCACACCTTTCGGCTTTTGGTTTGTTTTGCCGGGTTTGAGAGATTTGTCAGCAGTTTGGAATTGTCTTGTCCATGTGTCGGCACCGTCACATTCCCGGGATAATGTGTGGATTAATCACCTTCATCTAATGGAAAGACTGCCCGGTTTTTGCATCGCCGAACTTCCGCTTTCTGATAAATGTCAAAGATGGCAACAACAAGTAGTGCTGATGGTGCTCTTTTGTTGTCAATGACATTGCAAAGGTAGTATGTATTTTGGGGAGCCGGGGTGAGAAAATGATTGTTTTTTTGTATTTGTTTGGTTATTAAAGGGATACAAGTATTGTTTTTACATTTTTTAACATAGTTTTTGGAGGTCTTTGGACTGTATGTCATCGGCAACTCGCGCCTGTGACGGGGTTACTTTATGTCGGCGGGCTGCGCACGCCTTTCAAAAAAAGATCAAAAAAGATAAGGTGTGTTATTGTGACCCCGAAAATTATTATTAAATTTGCGGTGTCATTCAGAGGAATGGCATAGACATAATAACTCATCGAAGAAACGTTTTGCTTATCTTGCAAAAGAAGACCTGAGAAATTTTCAACGTACGCAAGAGATAGACAAGGCGGTTCTCACGCTATAGCGTGGGCTGCTGTTTTTTTATATCTCGCGTACACGGTTTTCTCAGGACCATCTTTTGGAGATGTAGTAAATCAGTCCACGTTTCTCTATTTTTTGAATTGGTCAAAGGGACTGTATGACCTAAAATCAACATTAAAGATATGAAAAGGCTTTGCTTGCTTTATCTTCTAATCGCAATTGCGATTTCTGCATTCGCGCAGAATGTGCCTTATTCCTCATGGTATAATGAATACACACATGAGAATGTTTCGTATAATCTCGGCAATGGAACTACCTTTAAGGGAACGAGAAACTATCACAAAGGGAAATTCTTATCTATTCAAGGAGAAATGACTTATGCCAACGGGGATAAGCTTTCCGGCACTTTTGATCAGAATTTAAATCTGCGGGGTGCCGGCACATATTACGTTAAGACTGATGGATACTGGGGTGGGTACAATAAGATTGTACACATGGAGAATGGTCGACTGGTAGACGGTGATATCGCTTCAACTCCGACAAACACTTATAATGGTAATGTTTCCGGAGGTTCGTCATCTTACACTAATCCGGTACAAAACAGCAGTGCCGTCTGTCGTGGTTGCAATGGCAACGGCAGATGCCAACACTGCCATGGTACGGGATTGGTCAACAATAACAAAAGTAAATGCAGCCTATGCCATGGGTCCGGGACCTGCGTTTCGTGCCACGGCCGGGGAAAGATTCATCTGTAATTCAGGTTGCTGAGGCTCTTTGAGTTACAGCCACACTCCGGGCACCCACGGCTACGCCGCGTGTGTCCGGGGTTATCGGTATGTCAGCGGGCTACGTGTACACACATTGGTCTTTGGTGTGTCGTTGCGTAGGGGCGCGATAAATCGCGCCCCTACGGAGGGGAATTGATGGTGTCGGATATCCATGTTGCGGGTGTTTGGGATTACTCGGTGTCATGCCGGACACGTTACTAATATAGATATTATTAGAAGCGCAAACGCAATCAATGTATCGCGCCAAATGCATTGTATTTCAGTAGATTACAATCTGTCAACACATAAATTTCATTTATCAACATATATTAAAATATGTTAATTTTACATCAACTATTGCATTTGTTATTTCATTTTATTATCTTTTCAGCAGATTCGATAATCTAAATTCACTAACCATGAAAACAAAACTTTTTTTCATGATATTGTGTTCACCAACAAACGATGACGCGGAATATGCTTATTGTGATGTAGATGTTAAATTCATGTATGGATTCAGACCAAAAACGCATAACTTGTAAAACACATAAAATTCCAGAATATAAAAAAAATTAAATGCGTGTTTGAGCTAATAGCCCTAATATTGTTCTCCTTGGGGTTCTCTGCCTGCTAAAATGATGAACCGGCGCCCAACCCCAATGTCAACGCTGATTTACAGTCGATTGTTGACGTATTCCTAAGAGACATGACTCGCGGTTCCATTTCTGCAGAGGAATTCTCTGACAAGGTGATGGGGAAAGTGTGGTATAAAGACTATCAAACAAATGAGCCTGCGTTTGTAGATTCAAACGGTGATTCGTTCAGGTATTATGATTACGCATTGAGTGGTGGAAATCCGGCAGACCCCGCATATTATTTTGACGAGGAAAAGTATGTGAGATTCTATTATCAGCCCATCAACCAACATGATGAGAATATTCAACATCGTTACGAAACGACCTACAAATATGACCATTCAACCGGTATGGTGTATGCTGACAACGGTGAGATAGAAGTAGACGGCAAGAAGTGTTTGTTCTATATCGAGTCTGTAAAAGATGATACAATGGTGATTCATTATGAATACACTAAAAAGGATTTTACAAACGATAATGCTGACACGGAGCATTACAATATCTATTGCCGCCAAGTGCTGAAAGCAGCAAGTGAGAACGATGCAAAACGCAATTGGTGGGACGAATTCAAACCTGACAAATAAGCAAAGATTGTCCACAAATATAATTAAAGCGCGGTATCTATTTTGATGCCGCGTTTTTTTATTTAGGAATTCGCGTATTTGGAAGTTCTGTATTGTCATTTGTTGTCGTTGGGGGGCGCGATATATCGCGCCCCTACCGAGGAATGATGGTGTAAGTCGGGAATTGGGATTTGAGGATATTTGGATTGGATTTTGTGGAAATAAATGTGAATTTTTTTGTAGAAAAGTAAAATGTTGTGATTGGGGGTGGAGGGTCGGGATTTTTTTCGTAATTTTGTGCGTTTATAGAATTGAACTGATATCAACATCTATATGAGTTTTTTAGATCATATTACATCGATTTTCAATCCCAAGCCTCCCACAGATAATGTGTCCGGGAAAACGGGTAAGCATAAACATGAGGAACGAAGTAGAAATCAATTGATTATTGATGAAATTCTGTTTGCGTTCGAGGAGTCTGTCGAGAAACATTCCACTAAACGATCTTTGATGTTCGACACCTCATATGTGGCATATGTGCCGGAGAAATATTACAATGATTTGCGAATGCATTTCGGCATTGTCACTAAGGAGATTGTAGAAGAATTGCATGACAGGCTGAACGAAATCCTGGCCAAAAATCCGAAAAAGAAATTTGCGCCTTTGTACAATTCGTGGTCGTTCGACATTATTCCGTTGGGGAAAGATTGCAGTATTCCGCTGAACCCCGATGACCCGGAAAGCGAAGTGACGTTTGATGAATTGGACGAGAAATTCGTTGCGGTAAGGAGTTCTGCAATCCCGGAAGAGTTGTTTAATTTCAGCACTTCCGAGAGCGACTCCATTCAGACCAACCGTTCGCAGCCCAATAGTGTGGTAGCCCAATTTCAAGTGCTTAGTCTGGAAGTAATTCGCGGGCTGAAACCCGGAGGGACCGGTTATATGTATCCGATAGACTTGAACAGCGGAGAAGTAACCGGTACAGCCGTTGCCCGAAAAGATGCGAATAAGGCGTTGGCAGTACTGGGCGCGGCAAACTTTGACATAAAATTTATTGACAAGTCGGGCAACAGGTATCCCAGCATTGACATAAAGGTAAACAACTTTTTTGTAGGAGGTCCGTCAGCCGGAGACATATATCAGCAAAGGCCGGTTGTGCGGCTGAGTTCGGAAGAGGTGATGAGTCCGCACTTCGAAGTGAAACGCGAAGAAGACGGTGCTTTCTATATCCGCCCCATCGGCACTGTTGTGCTGAACGGGCTTCAAATAAAGCGCAACGAATGGTCCCGACTCTCCGACCGCAACACCTCAATTAAAATCAATGGAAATATCGAGTTGACTTTCAACAAAAAATAACCGCCAATGTGGAATTTCGCATTCATAATCAGTGAGATTGTCTTGCTCATTTTCTTGGTATTATTTGCTTTTCGCAGTCCAAAACAAAAATAAGAGATGCAGGTAACATTCTATGGTGCAACCGACATAGGCCGCGTACGCACCAACAACGAAGATGTGTTCATAGCACAAAAAATTTGGGATAACAAGCATATTCTGCTTGTTGCCATAGACGGTATGGGAGGCGAGGAAGGGGGTGAGATTGCCGCCGAAATAGCACGAAACACCATAATTGATTACTTGTCAGCCGTGCGCGACAACACACCGCTCAATCTCATAAAGGCGGCTGTGGCGGAAGCTAACAACGAGATAGTCAGAGCCAAGAGCGAGCAACCGCAATATCAACGTATGGGCTGTGTGGCTACCGCCGGCATTATTGATTTGGCCAAACACACACTCAGTATTGCCCATGTCGGGGACTCGCGTCTGTACAGATACTCGAAAGGAGATTTGCGCAAACTCACGCATGACCACAGCCTGGTGGGCTATCAGGAAGAGCAGGGTATTCTCTCGGAGGAGGAGGCCATGAAACACCCTCGCCGCTCGGTGATTGAACGCTGTCTGGGTATTGAGCTTCATACTCCCGATGACCGGGGATTTATAGAAGCAGGCATCTTCCCCCTGATTAACGGTGAGAAGTTTCTGTTTTGTTCCGACGGACTAAGTGATGTGCTCACCTCGGCGGAGATTGCGTCTTGTCTGAGCTCGGAAGCGACACCCGAGCAGGAGTGCGCCGCGCTTATAGACAAAGCCAACGCAGCCGGGGGGAAAGACAACATCACAGTTGTGATTGCCCATATTGGCTCATGTACCGATGAGGCATTACAGAAGGTTGACGTTCCGGCATTCAGTCAATCACCCGATGAAACAAACGATGATACGGATGCAACCGGTTTGCAATCGCAATATATTGAAACGAAGAAGCGGAAATTGTTTTGGACGGTGTTGCTTACGGCACTGATTTCGGCAGCCGCCGGCTTTGCAGCCTGTTATTTCTTCTTCCCCTGCCCGATTCCGACAACGCCTGAACCGGCACAACAACGGATTGTCCGACCCGCACCGCCGGCTGCCTCTACTGACACAGTGCCCTCCGATACAATCGTTCAATCTTCGACTTTATAACTTATGTCAACAAGAACAACCATAATAGCATACATCATTGCGGCGGCCGCCATTTTCCTCGGCGGCAAAGCATTGCTTTATAATCTTGAACCATTGTTTGAGAAGGTTGACTCACAAATCTCCTCCGGCTCAACGGTAGTAATGGACAAGAGCCTTGAAGCCGACAAACTGAACTCATTGCTCACAGCCGGCGACTATGTCTCTGACAGCCGCGATGCCTCACTCATCAGTCGCCGTTTTGCAAAGGAGCTGTCTGTAGGAGAGCCAATGGAGTATCTGGACCGGGTAAACTCCGAACGATTTGCCTTGTCGGCAGACACGATTAAGGCTTATGGCGGTGAATGGCTGCAAACTCGCTTGGCGGCCGATATGCTCAAGCTCGGGCAAGATGAGGCTTGGAACGAGTTGGACAAGGAATCTTTGCAGACTGTTTTCGGCACTCCGACAGACTCAACCGCGACTATCAAGGCAGTGGTAAGCGAACCTGTTGATGAAACCGGGGCCGCCTCCGGCAAGACACAGCCGGCGGTCGGAGTGGTGGTGCGTCTCAGCGAACATATCGTAAATAAAGATACACCCTCAGGCGAATTGGGTTTTTCAGACGAAGCCAAGGTGGTGGGATATGCCGTGACCGACAAGGAGGGAGTTGCCGTATTCAACGCGATGAAAGGCAAGCATTACAGTGTGCTGCCTATACGGGAGGGTTACCGCTACGGCTCGGAAAAGGGTACGGTAAAAGGTGCGCTTACCGAAGACCTTGAACCCTTGAAGTTTACACAGAAAGAGCACAGACTGCGGCCTTTCAGTCCGGGTGTTTATCAACAGCTGCGCAAAGGCCAGGCATTGATAGTGCGTACTCCGGCCGATTATACCAAAACGCTCAACATATCAATTGTTATTTTCCTTATAGTTTGGGCCTTGATATTCGTTGCAATTCGGGTAATCGACAAGCGGAAAGGCAGTGTGACCGATACATGGATACCCCTTACCCTGATGATACTTACAGGCATGGGGTTGCTTACCCTGTTCGGCACCATGAGGCCTCTGTCCGACACTTTTTACGCTGCGAAAACCATTTGGTATATAGTAATCGGTGCAGTGGCGATGATTTTGCTCTCATGCGTTGATTATCTGAAACTGTTTCAGCGTTACCGCTCATTATGGAAGGGAGTGGGAGGGATTGGCAAAAGTTCGTTCATCAACGCATCTTTCAGCTATCCCTTCTTGATTTTGGCAGTAGTCTTACTGCTGGCATTGCGTTTCTTCGGCAGCGGTCCGGCGGGGAGTGATGCGCGTGTAAATCTCGGCTTCTTCCAGCCCAGTGAAGTAGTTAAATATCTGGTAGTCATCTTCATGGCCATGTTCTTTGTGTCCATGGGCGATGTGATACGCACCTTCGGGGCGCGCATGACAAAATTGGCACGCCGCAAGCATTGGGCAATTGTAGGAATTGTGGCTGTTGCCATAGCTTTTATCAGCCTGCTGTTTCTGGGCATGCTGAAAGACATGGGGCCCGGGCTGGTAATTTTGGCTACCTTCATACTTGTGTATTCGGTAGTGCGGCGCGACTTTCCGCAGCTTCTTTTGGGTATTGTCAGCTACATGGTTATTGTAGGCTTGGCATATATCGCCACCCCCTCAGTGCCGGTGCGCATGTGCGCAATCGGCGCATGGTTTATACTGTGGGTGATCTACGGTTGGGTCAAGTCGAAGACCGTGTTTGAAAGCGCACTTTTCTTCAACGTGCTGATTACTTTATTCCTTGCCGGGGGCTATTTGATACGTCCTTTCCTGCCAAACATGGCCGACAGACTCTTTAACCGCACCAATATGGCATGGTCCGGTATTTTCGACAATACCATACCGCAGGGCGACCAGATAGCACAAGGCATCTGGGGCACAGCGAGCGGCGGCCTTAGCGGCATGGGCCTTGGCGGCGGATCCTCTTATCTTATACCGGCCGGGCATACCGACCTTATCCTCAGCAGTGTTGGAGAGCAGATGGGGTGGCTCGGAATTTTGATAATTACAGTCTGCTTCTTTATATTGGTGACACGCACTACAACTGCCGCACAATATTCCGGACATAAGTTTACTCTGTACCTGTGTCTGGGTATCGGGCTGCTCACCGGGGTGCAATTCCTGTTTATAGCATTGGGCAGCGTGGGTGCCGTGCCGTTGAGTGGTGTGCCGGTGCCGTTCTTGAGCTACAGCGGTACAAGCCTTGTCATGGCATTGGCCGCGTTCGGCATTGTAATTTCCATATCGCGCCACCGAGGCTCGAGAGCGGCTCTGAAATCTTTTGTAGTTCAGCCCGCAACCGACAAAAGTAAAGAATCATCGACCACAATCGAAGCCAAGTCCTTAACACGCAATCTGATAGCCGGGATGTTGCTTTTCTTTACCGGCGCAGTGGTAATGCTGTCCATTACCGGATATTACCAGCTGTGTGTGCGAGAGAAAATCATAATACACCCCTCAATCACTGCCACCGACAAGGGCCTGACGGTACTCTCTTACAATCCGCGCATCCGGCAAGTGATAGATATGCTTGACCGGGGGAACCTCTACGACCGCAACGGCGTTCTGCTCGCAACATCAGACAAGAAAGAGCTGCTGAACCTGCAAGACGAGCTGTACAAGGCCGGAGTTGACCCGGGACATATGGATTGGCTCACCGGCAAACATCTCAAGCGTTATTATCCGTTTGGTGACGACTTGGTGTTTATGGTGGGCGATATAAACCGACCTGACGTGTACGCCAACTACGGCTTTACACCCATGGGGTATTTGGCAGAGAATGCCAACGAGGAAATGCTCCGCGGCTTTGAAACCAAGCCAAAGACAGTAGAACTCACCAGCGAACGATACAAATACAATAAATTCCTTGACCCGGCTTCGCAGGTAATCCTCAAATATCAACTTCACGATTACTCTTCTCTTCTCCCGGCCCTGTCTGAACCGGTTTACCGCAATAAATTTATTGAGGAATTTAATGCCTCGCGCAATAAACGCGATGTGCATTTGGCTGTCGATGCACGTCTCCAGACGGAACTTCAGCGCAATCTGGCAAACTATATTGAAAGCCATGAGCTGCTGAGCACTTACCCGCAATTGCGAGCAAGCGTAGTAGTAATGGACGCCGGAAACGGCGAACTGCTGACATCTTCAAACTATCCGTTGCCGAACACAGACTCCATTGTCAATATCAGAGAATTAAATCTTGACACCAAAGGAGGTGCCCCCTCCGAATGGCGTCCGGGCAAACCGGTAACCGAGCGCGATTTGGGGCTTACTTACCAAACCGCCCCGGGGTCAACGGCCAAAGTAATGTCGGCTCTCGCCGCCTTTAAGAAACTTGGCGCCGCCGCTTACGATATGGGGTATATCATCAAACCTTATATGACCATAGAGCCGCCGACAAGCGAGCCGAATACCGACTACCGCGAACATTTCAACCGAAACGGCGGCATGGAAACTTATATGGAAGATGCAATCAAGTATTCTTCAAACTGCTACTTCGTGATGATTGTAGATGAAGAAGACTTGTACACTGATCTTGCCGACATTTATTGGGCCGTGGGAGCAACCCTCTCAAACAGAAAGCCCTACTTTTTCAGTACGGCGGAGCGCACTCAGGAAGGACGCTCACTGTTTAACAAAACAATGAGCACTTTCCGCACCAACGGTCTGAAAGACTATAAGCGGTACAAGACCCATAAACCGGCCTCCGAGACATGGGATACCAAAAGTAAAGACCGCATGAGCAGCATACAGGCATATACCGGGATAGCATGGGGGCAGAGCCAACTCGATGCCTCTCCGCTGAATATGGCGCGTGTGGCCGCAATTGTAGCCAACGGAGGAAAGCTGATGCCAACCCAATTCCTTGTCGGTCACAAAGACGGTGAAGTAATCGAGGTAATAGACAAAGCTTCGGCCGACAAACTCGCCTCCGCCATGCAGGCAGAGGCATCCAAGTGGATTGACAAGAATATCTTCCCCTCCGAATTGACCGGAAAAATCGGAGGCAAAACCGGCACTCCGATGCGAGCCATGAGGGGGAGCAAGCTGATGAATGACGCCTGGTACATCTGCTTCATAAAAAATGCCACCACCGGCCGTACGCTATGCGCTGCGCTGCGTCTTGAGCGACTGCCTCACGGCGAACGCTCCGAGCATGCCGTTGATGCAATGGCCGAAGTGGTAATACCCACTCTCAAGGCAACCGATTATATTATGAGTGTGTCTAATAAATAATGTAACTATGGATATAATCTTTAACGAATATTATAACCTGCGCAGTCTCGGAAAGGGTAGCTTTGCCTCGGTTTTCAAGGCAAAGCACATTGAGCTGGGCTATATCCGCGCCGTGAAAGTGAGCAAGGATATAGTCACCGGCGAGAACGACAAAGCGTGGCAAACATTCCTCAAAGAGTGCAAGCTGCTCCTGCAAATAGGCAATGGCAGCCACCCCAACATAGTGCGCATTTATCAGCCTCGGCGCATCGGCAACAATGCGCTTGTGGAGATGGACTATATAGACGGAGAGTCGATGCACGATTATATTGAACAGTCCGACTATTTTCTGCCGGTTGATGAAGTAAACAGACTCACTCATGACATAGTCAGTGCGTTGGCTTATTGCCATGTAGACCTATATAAGTTCCTTATGGATCCGGTTGAAGACAATCTGCAGCCCGACCCGCTGAACGGACGCAAATATATTGTATCGCCCGAAAAAGAAAAGGAGCTTATAAATAAATATGGTGTAGTACACAACGACCTGCACTCCGGAAATATAATGCGCCGAGATTACGATGGAGCATATATTCTGCTTGATTTCGGGCTGGCAAAGCAAGATGATCATTTCGTAAAGAGCAGTTCGCGCAACGACGGCTCGCGCGAGTATTGCCCCCCGGAGAAGTTTGACGGCAAGGAACTCACCACGGCCTCTGATGTGTACTCGCTCGGCATTTTGCTTTATGAGGCATTAGCCGGGGATGTTCCCTTCAAAGCCCCGGAGAACGGCTCACCCGAAAGCAAAGCGAGCGCATTGGAGAATGCTCATAAATACAGCGACCCGCCTTCCATATTCTCACTGCGCAAAGCAGCCTTCGAGCGCAAATATCCTGACCGGGAATATGTGCAGGATTATCCGGACAAACTTGAAAAAATAATCCTCAAATGTCTGGCCAAAAATCCGGCTGAACGCTATCAAAATGCAAAAGAGCTGCAACGGGCACTGCTCTCAATCCCTACTCAAGGGGGAGCTTACGAAATGGATACCGCCATAAACAAGCATTTGCAAGACGAAGTGTCTCGGCTGAACTCGGAACTCAGCCGCGCCAAGATTAGAGTGAGGGAACTGAAAGCCGGACAAAGCCTTGTGCCGCATAATTCCGACCCGGGCATGAGCAAAGCTCTTCAAAAAGCGAGACTCCATTCTCGCGGTTGGAAACGTTTCTCGATGTTTCTGCTTGCATTGCTGCTTATTATCGGCATTGCAGGCGCGATGTGGTATGTAGGTTGGATTAAATTCCTTCCCCTGGCAGCTCGCAAATATGCATATCCCGACTCACAGTTTGCTGATTCCGTGAGAGTGGAAGAAAGGATAAGAACCGTAGACCGGGTAGTGCGCGACACAGTGCAGGTTGTACAACATGACACGGTTCAAGTAGAAGTGCCGGTAGAAGTGCCGGCAGCAGCAGAAGACCGACCTTCCGGGCCTATCCCCGAACTGCATATCTCCGAACATCTAAACGACTTAATAAGAAAAATACCCTCCTTATAATGAAACTCTTTCAGAAGCTAAAAGAAATATTCACGGAAGACCCCGTGTTCGACACCCCGCCGAGCGAAGCCGACTTCTCCAAAGAATCGACCAAATCCGAACCGATACCCGAACCAATACTTGCGCCCGAGCCGAAAGAGACAAAAGCCGCTCCCAAGGAGAACTATATCCAAAACAAGAATATAGCCATAAATCTCATCTCAACGGAATTGAGCAAATACGCATATTCCAACGACCGCAATTTGGCCGACTTGAAATTATGGATTATCTCTCCACAGGATCCGACTCAGGTGTCTTGGGCCGATGACAGTTTTAAAGAAGACCTCGCGAACGAATTGAGCCAACAGCGAATTGATGCGGTGAAACAGATTGAAGTTCTCACCCCCTCCTTGCCGGAGTTCCTGAAAATAAGGGAGGCAGACCCGGAAATCCGGGAATTGTCGCCCAAGAGAATGTATTACAAAACAGAGCCGAAAAGAAGAGCAGTCACTCCCGGATATGTAAAAAAAGCATGGCTTGTTTGCAGGCAAGGCAACGAACATATGGTCAAGGAGGTGATTGAGCTTAACCCGGAGAAACGGCAGCGTTGGAACATAGGTCGCTGCGAGCAAGTGTCTATCAACAACATGAATGATATTGTGATAAAAGAGACATGCCGGGATGTGAGCCGCACGCAAGCTACTCTTCTGATTGACAACGGCCGATATTACCTGCAATGCCGTCAAGGGGGGTGCCGCGCTATGGGGGGCAGAGTCACAAAAATAATACGTGCCGGAAACGGACGCCATGAAGAACTCCAAACACTCTATCATACCGCCGCCGCTCCGCTCGGGGAGGGAGATATTATCCAACTGGCTCATTCCGTTTATCTATGTTTCACTTATAATGCTCCGGACTGATGTCTATTGGTAATTACGAAACAATCCGGCATATCGGAGAGGGTGCTTTCGCCACTGTCTTCAAGGTGCGCCATAAAGACTATGGATATATCCGCGCCCTCAAAATTTGCAACAAATATATTGTAGACAAGCAAGACAGCGCATGGATTGCTTTTGAAAAAGAATGCAAAGCACTGTTGCAGATTGGCAATGGGTCGCACCCCAATATTGTGCATATGTATCAGCCGCTGCTCATTGACAACCGGGCTATAGTGGAGATGGACTGTGTGGAGGGCGACTCTCTTCATGATTACATAAAAGACCGAGGGTTCCTGCCCGTTGAAGAATTTTTTAGCTTTGCCGAGCAGATAGCCGATGCCTTGGCCTACTGCCATTTTGATATATATAAATTCTTGATGGATCCGGAAAAAGACAATCTCACACCGGATCCCACCAACGGGCGTAAATACCTTATATCAGCTGATAAAGAGCGTGAACTCGTTAAGAAATACGGCGTTGTGCACAACGATTTGCACTCCAACAATATCATACGCCGCGAATACGACGGCAAGTATATTCTTCTCGACTTCGGTCTGGCCATTCAAGATGTTCACTGTGTAAAAAGCAGCTCGCGTTTTGACGGAGCGATTGAATACAGTGCGCCGGAGAAACTTGAAAAAGGCGAAGTGACTCCTGCCAGCGACATTTATGCTTTGGGCATTCTGATGTACGAAGCTCTCTGTGGCACAGTGCCTTTCCCCTACTCAAACGAAGACAGCTCTTCGCCGGAGTCGGCCAGAAGTCGTGTGTATCAACAACATCTCACCCAAGCACCCCCGGCTGTTTTCGAGGCTCGCCGGATTGCTTTCGAAAAGACTCACCCCGGCGAAACGTATCGGCAAGATTACCCGAATAAACTTGAACAGATTATCTTGAAATGTTTGGCCAAAAAGCCGACTGACAGATACACAAATGCTCGCGATCTCCTCCTTGACATTCGCGAATGTAAGAATAAAATCAACTCCGCTGATGTCGGTCTGAAGGCTGAATTGCTTGCAGCCAAAGATGAAATCAACCAACTGAAACGGAATATCTCGCAGCTCATGGCCGAAATCAATTCATTGCAGAATGAAAACGGACGCCTTATTTCTGAAAACAAGCAACTTAACCAAGAAATCAGTCAACCGAAAAATCGGCAGAATTCTCACAAGTCTGATGTAAATTCCGATTTAGACGACCTCATACCACTGGTTGAAGTGGAGATTGACGATGATGATGACAACTCCGCCTGTACCCCTCCCGTTGACAATGAAAATCCGCATTTGAAACAATCGAAATGGAGATCTATAATGCGAAGAAATAATAAATAAGATTTGTACGTTTAAGTTTTATTCACTAATTTTGGACTCCGCAACCGGGTATTTACTCCGATTTTGCCATAACTAAGCATTACCACAATGGCCTATAACAGACGCCCTTACACATTCGACCGAGTAGTACGCATATTTTTCACGGTATGCGCAATCATCGGTACGCTTTATCTGCTCAATCTGCTCAAAGGGGTGATTCTCCCCTTTTTGGTGTCTTGCTTGATTGCTTATACTCTTGAGCCGGTTGTGCAATGGAACGTGCGTTTGCTCCGTGCAAAAGGGCGCTTCTTCCCCGTATTGCTCACTCTTATTGAGGTGACGGCGGTAGTCTGTTTGGCCTTGGCGTTCCTCATACCATACATCAGCACGGAGACTAACCATATGGCCGAACTCCTTCAGCAATACGCCGCCAAACAGGTTAATGTGCCATATATGCCTGATGAAATTCACACTTTCCTGCGCGACAAGTTGCAGATACAGGACCTTTCGGACATTTTCCGCAACCCGCAGTGGCAGGAAATAGCTCAACAGCTGCTTTCCTCTTCATGGTCTTTTCTTAGTAGCGGTATCAGTCTGATAATGGGTATTTTAAGTTGGTGCATCGTATTCTTGTATGTAATTTTCATAATGCTTGATTATGAGAAACTCATGCTCTCGTTTCGCCAACTCATACCGCACACACACCGCACAAAAGTGATTGGAGTGTTTCGCGATGTAAAGAACGCGATGAACTGCTATTTTCGCGGTCAGGCACTGATTGCATTCCTCGTGGGAGTGCTTTTCGCAATCGGCTTCTATACTATCAATCTGCCCATGGGCATAGTCTTCGGTCTGTTTATCGGAGTGCTGAACCTTGTGCCATACCTTCAATTGCTCTCGCTGCCGATAGCCGCTGTGCTTTGCCTTGTAGGTTCTGTGGGTGGTGACACTTCTTTTTGGGTATTGTTTTGGGAAAGCATGGCCGTATATGTAGTGGTGCAGAGCATTCAGGATTTGTACCTCACACCGAAAATTATGGGTAAAGCCATGGGTCTTAACCCGGCTATCATATTGTTATCATTGTCAGTATGGGGCTGTTTGCTCGGATTTATGGGGCTGATTATTGCCCTGCCGTTAACTACCTTGGTATTATCGTACTACGACCGATATGTAGTACAACCGTATATACACCGCAACGACCCCGGCGCGGCTGCGAAAACACCTTCCTCCCCTCTTGACACTCCTTTTGACAATCTTGATGAAAAATTGAAATGAACAGAATAGGCAAACTATATTTTCGATATGGCACAATGGGTTCCGCCAAAACCGCCATGCTCCTTACACAAGCATACAATTTTGAGGAGCGCGATATGGAATATCTGTGTTTCAAACCGGTAATCGACACACGCGAGCAGCGCAACGTAATCCGCTCTCGTATCGGCATTGAGCGCGACTGCCGGTGGATTTATGCCGACACCGATATGTACCGCCAAATACGCCAAATCTTTGAAGAGACCCACTCCATACCATCATGGTTGCTGATTGATGAAGCTCAATTTCTTACCGCTGACCAGGTAGACCAATTGGCTCACGTTGTAGACGATTACGGTTGCAATGTGATGTGCTACGGCTTGCGTACAGACTTCCGCACACATTTGTTTGAAGGCTCGCGTCGACTGTTTGAAATTGCCGACAGCATTGAAGAGATAAAAAGCACTTGCTCATGCGGCAGAAAAACCATCGTCAACGCGCGTATCGACTCTTCGGGCAACATCATTACCGAAGGCGAGCAGGTTGAAATTGGCGGCAACGACAAATACATGGCCGTGTGCCGCAAATGTTGGACTAACAAGCGCATTGAGAAAGCGCGCAAAAACACCCTGCCTTTCGAAACGGGCGAAATCTAAACCTCCTATATAGAACTAACTCATAACTATATCAATATGTTATCCAAACAAATGCGCGATGACATCATCGCTCTCATTCATCGGGAAGTAGTCCCGGCAATGGGTTGCACCGAGCCGGTGGCCATTGCATTGGCTGTTGCAAAAGCTACTGAACTCCTCGGCACCCGACCTCAAAAAATCCGTGTCGGCCTGAGTGCAAATATGCTCAAAAATGCAATGGGCGTCGGAATCCCCGGCACCGGTATGATTGGTCTTCCCATTGCAATTGCTTTGGGTGCCATCATCGGCAAGAGCGAATATGGCCTTGAGGTGCTCAAAGACGTTAACCCCGATGCCGTTGCCGAAGGTAAAAAATTCATTGACGAAGATCGCATTGAAATTTATCTCGATGAGAACGCACCCTCAATTCTCCATATCGATGTGCTGGTAAGCGCAGAAGCAACCCATGCCAATGCCGTAATATCCGGCGCGCACACTCACTTCGCCCGTCTGGCCACTTCGCGCGAGACTCTGCTTGACGAACTGAGCGGCGACTCTCCTTCCGCCACCTCCGGGAGCACCTCAACCGACCCTCAATTGGATATGCGCACCGTGTGGGAGTTTGCCACCGAAAGCCCCGTTGAAGAACTCTCTTTCATACTTGACGCCCGTGAGCTAAACCGGAAGGCTGCCCAACTTGCCTTGGACGAGGGTTATGGTCATTCGCTCGGATATACCATTCGCACAAAAGGTGTGAAATATTTTGGTGACACTCCCTTGGAGCACATGCTCATATACACCTCTGCGGCCTGCGATGCGCGTATGGCCGGGGCCGCAATCCCGGTGATGTCCAACTCCGGCTCCGGCAACCAGGGTATCACAGCCACAATGCCGGTGGCCATATTTGCCGAAGACTGCGGTGCGTCTGAAGAACAGACTATCCGTGCACTTATCCTCTCTCACCTCACCTCCATATATATAAAGCAAAGTCTTGGTCGCCTCTCCGCATTGTGCGGTTGCGTGGTAGCCTCCACCGGCTCCTCAAGCGGTATCGTCTACCTTATGGGAGGTGGTTTTGATCAGGTACAGGCAGCCATTAAGAATATGGTAGCCAACCTCACCGGCATGGTGTGCGATGGTGCAAAACCCTCTTGCGCCATGAAAATTTCAAGCGGCGTAAGCACTGCCCTGATGAGTGCACTTCTGGCTATGGAAGGTCGTTGTGTAACTTGCAACGAGGGTATAGTAAGCGAAGACGTAGACCGCACCATTCACAACCTTACAAGCATTGGCCGCGATGCCATGCGCGAAACGGACCGCTTGATTCTCAACATCATGACTACAAAATAACAATAACTTTCACCAACAAAAAAGAGTCGGCTCATTAAAGCCGACCCTTTTTTGTTGAGTTGAATTCAGGATTTATCGAACAAATTTCAGCATTACCACACCTTCCGGAGTGTTGGCAACTGCGATGTAAGCACCCGGAGCAAGAGAGGATATACCGACATTCACTCCGTTTGCGTGCATCACATGAGAGCCGTCTGCACTGTACACGTCTACCACTGCATTGTCCGCGCCCTCAATCGAGAGGATATTGCCATTGCGGAGTATCTTCACTTTCTCGGGAGTTTCAATCACTTTCACACTTGTAGGTTCACCAAGTACAAAATTGATTGAAGCATTGGCTATTTGGGTATTGTTGAAGAAGAATGCAATCATATATGTTGTGCCTTCCACACCGTTACCGAAAGAACCCTTGAATTCAAAATCCTGCGACTTGTCGGCATGGATAAAGAAATTTTCAGCACCCACTGTGCCAAGGGAATTGCCTCCGCGCTGCGGGAAGATGTATGCAGTAATCAGATTGTTGAAATATCCGGCAGTACAATTTACTGTACCGGCAACAGCCACATTGTTAGAAGGTACGGTAGCCGGGTTGCCTCCGTTGCCGCTTGTCATTCTGAGATTGGTTATGGACACCGCCGTTCTTCCGGTTATTGCGGTAAGGTCTACCGGGAGAGGCTCTGAAATCACTTTGCCGTCGGCTGTGGCGAAAACAAGATTATAAGTACCGGCTGAGGGTGCGCGTTGGAATTTGGCAACCATTTCGAGAGACTGGCTTACTCCGCCTTCCACATCTACATTAAACGGATCTGTAGTAGCCTTCACCTCGTCGTTCTCGTCTAAAAGAGCAAGTAGTACAGTTCCATAATACTCAACAGTTCCGTTATTTACCAGATTACCGCTGATTTTGAAATTGGTATTGGTGTAAATATCGGTGAGGAGCTTCACATCTGTAACCTCAAGATCGGCATTTACCGGAATTTGTGCGAAGTTGAGCTGCCCATCTTCTACGGTAAGGGTAAGTGAGCCTGCGGCATTAATCGGGAACATTACATCTTGCCATTCCTGAGTTTCGGTGTTAAACCATGCAGCGGTCACTGTATATGTGCCGCTTGTCGGGAACTCGCTTGCCGCTATTTGATAGTTTGTAATGTAATAATATGAATCGAGGTTGAAAGCTCCTTGCTCCTTGATGTATGTAACATTTCCTTGTGCATCAGTAAGTTTCACGCCCATGCTGCCTTTTTCGGTTTCCATGGAAGTGTTGGTGAAATATTCGGTACTGAATGTCACATAATCGGAAGTTGAGTACGTCTCCTGATTGGTTGTAAAATTGCCTTCACCAAGTATTTGGGTGAATAATTTAGAACCTTCAACGGGCTTCTTAATACCTACACAAATGTTCACGCCATTATTGAAGCCGCCGGTAGAACCGCCGATGCCCTGAGTCTCGGGGTTAAGGGCTGACAACAGGAAATAGCCGTCAGACATACCGCCCCATCCCCAGTTGATATGGAAATAGCGATCTGAGCTGTAACCGTCACACACAAAGCAGTGGCCGCCCTGATCGTTGCTTACACCGGTAATCATCACCGGACAACCCTGCGCGAGTTCACCGTAAACGATATCTTCCCATTCTGATAAGGTGTAATACACGCGTTGCAGGGTGTGTACGTTGGCATCATATCCGAAATTATAGTACAAAGCCACGGGGATTGAAACGGCTGTTGTGCCGCTGGCGGTGAGAGAATACTGCATTGTTGTGGCATAACCGCAGTCGCGCATCAGTGAGGCAACGGCCTGCTTCTGTGCATCTGTGGCATCGGAGTCATACGTATTCAGCATATTTGCCCAATCCATTGTGGAGTTGGCCAGATTATAGCTCAACTGCTGCGCCCCGGCATTCCACATATAGCTGACAAAGCCTTCGCCGTGTTGCGCCGGCCATTCATGCACCTTCATAACCTGCGCCATAGCAGTAGCCACACATCCGGTCATGCAATGCTGGCCGCTGAGTTCGGGGGTCAAGTCATTGTATGGAGCATTCTGATTCCACTGAGTTTTGCAAATCGGCTCGATAGCTTGACGCTCTGCCGGCGCGTTGTACAAGACTTTCATTGTCTGTCCGGCCTCGGCCATTGCTATTTCTGCGGAATATTGCTCAAGCACGGCCTGCATTGCCGGGGGCATGGCATCCATGCTGAATGAGCCGCTGTCGGCATAACCCAGCACAGCGGGTGTCAGGCTGCTTGCTGATGCCACAATTACGCCTTTGTCTGTTGACGGGGCGAACAGATACAAGGTAGTCACCCCTTGATTTTGAATTGTGCCGGCAAGACGCAAGTCCGAACCTTGCAGTGCCGGTAATTTAAGCATACCCGGAGTTGCGAACGCCGCGGCATTGGCTTTTGCCTCGTCAACACTCAAGGTGCGTGCCGACAACGCCGGGCTGAACAGTCCGGCAATCGCTAACGTGTAAAGAATTTTTTTCATCTATAATTTTATTTGATTATTATTTCTTTGCAATCTACAAACCCGCCTTCGGTATATGCGCGTACCACTGCCGGGTCCGAGTCGGCCTCGTTTATCGTAATAGGCAGCTGCACCATGCGAGAGATGCGCACATTCTTGTCGATATGTTCAAGGAGTTCCTTGGGTGAAGGGGCTTGCTTCATGGCGGCATATTGTTCGTATGTGTAAGTGGTAAACACCGTATTCGGACCTATACCTCGGCGGTCAAGCCACCAGCCGTCACCGAGATTAATAGGTGTTTGACCCTCGTTAAGGTCGGAGGGTGCCGGGTATGAAACTACACTTTTACCATCAGCACTTAGAGTAATAGGCACAAGATCCATTGCGTTATCGCCGGTTGTTTGGTAAACAATGGCTTTCGGTATCACATTTACCGAAGATCCGATTACAGGGATTTGAGTCAATTTGGATTGGCCGGTCTCAACGGTCTGTTGCCTTGTAGAGCTGCATCCCACAGCAGCTGCGAGCATTGCACTCGCAGCCGCCATATATATAGTTTTTGATTTCATCATGGTATACTTTAAGCCCACAAATTTACGAAAACTTTTTAACATTTCGGTTTTTCTATATGTACATTTTAGTACATAGGGGTAAAGGGTTTAACTTTTTTCAGATATTTATTTGCCTCGCCGGTATATGCCCCGGACTCGTTCACAAACAGCTTCATAACCGATGCACCCGGCTTTAAGTTACACTTATTCAAGTCAATATACCAGAAACCGGAGTTAGTTACCTGCTCGAAATAATATCTTTTGTCGCGAATATTCGAGAAGCTGCGCCACTGCGTTGAGCTGACATTCGGATCGCCTTCGGGTGTGTATTGGTAAGGCACGGAAGCATTCATCATCACAGTGCGGCAAATAGTGGCGCCAAGATCGGCATCGCCAGTTGTGCCTACATTGTGGATAAAGAAATCGGCGCGTACATATCGGTCAGGGCTGGACACGGTGCCGGGCAATGTATGTTCACCGCCTTTCTTCTTCCAATAGTCGTTGATTGCCTGCATGGCCGGCCATTGCGGATCATTGGTAAGTGTGCGTATATCATCGCCTTCATATATCTTCACATTGCCGTTGTCAAACTCAAGAATGGCAGTTTTACCGGTAGCGTCGGTAATGCCCCAATGCAGAGCGGAGACAGTTCCTCCGTCGAATGTGGCGCCGCTGATGTTGAATTCATGCTTCTTGAGCACTTCCACGCATTCGTCTACCGTGGCATTCATGTCCAGCAGCCATGCCGGGAACATGGCCAGCGACATGGGGGCACGGTCCAATGTAGTTTCGTTGGAGTAAACAGTACCCTTGCAGAACAATCCGTTGACTACCAACCCTTTCTCATTCATACCTTCGGTAACGCCACCATCGTAGCTCACTGCGTACACAGCACCATACTTCGATGTCCACCTCACGGCATTCTCCTGCACATTGCCCTGCTTCTCCATTCCGGCCGGATATACATATACATTAGTCGGTATAGGTGTTTTCCAATCCAGCGAACGACCTACAATCAGCAGATTTTCATCTCCTTTATATAACACGCGTGTACACGCATCAGCCTGCGGCATACTTGCCATTGCCATTACTGCCATAAAAGCGGCGGCACATGTTTTAGTCAGATTGTGTTTCATAGTGTCTTGTTTTATAAAATATATTTTCAGTTATAACCCAAACGATTACATAAATGTTTAAAAAAAATTGTAACTTTGCGCATTATTAGAAGAAATATGGATATATCTGTTGTAATACCTTTATATAACGAAGCCGAGTCGCTCCCGGAGCTTACCGCTTGGATTGAGCGTGTTATGGCTCAAAATAATTTCTCTTACGAAATAATATTCGTAAACGACGGCTCCACCGACAATTCAATGCAGGTAATACGCTCATTGGCCGAGAAAAATCCGGCAATTCACGCCGTTTCTTTCTCCCGAAATTATGGCAAAAGCCCGGCTCTCAACACCGGATTTGCCAAAGCTCAGGGTGACGTGGTTATTACCATGGACGCTGACTTACAAGACTCACCGGACGAAATCCCGGAGCTGTACCGCATGATTACACAAGAAGGATATGACCTGGTAAGCGGTTGGAAGAAAAAACGTTATGACCCGCTCTCAAAGACTATCCCCACCAAGCTCTTCAACGCTACGGCGAGAAAAGTCTCCGGCATTAAAAACCTGCACGACTTCAACTGCGGGCTCAAAGCATACCGTCTGTCGGTAGTCAAACACATTGAAGTGTACGGAGATATGCACCGTTATATCCCATATCTGGCGAAAAATGCCGGGTTTACTAAGATAGGCGAGAAAGTAGTGCATCATCAGGCACGCAAATATGGAAAGACAAAGTTCGGCCTCGACCGCTTCGTGAACGGCTACCTCGACCTCGGCACCCTTTGGTTTCAGAGTAAATTCGGCATCAAACCGATGCACATTTTCGGCCTGCTGGGCTCACTCATGTTCCTGCTCGGTCTCCTCTCTGTCTTCATCGTATTGATTCTCAAGATAGTATCCGTCTGCTCTGACTCATACCATTTTTATGTAACAAACTCAATCTACTTCTATCTGGCACTGGCGGCCATGGTAATCGGCACCCAGTTCTTCATGACCGGATTTATCGGCGAATTGATTACACGCAACTCCGCCGAAAGAAATTCATATCAAATAAACGAAGAGTTTTGAAAACACTCGCAAATTCGGCATACATCGCCGTGTTGGCTGCTTCGGCATTCCTGTTGAGTGCTTGCGACAGCTCCGACTGCGAGGACAACCGCAACTCGCTCCCCATTGCCGCGTTCATGTCCTCCGGATCCTCTCCGCAAGCCGTGATGCTCGACACTCTGCGCATCGCCGGAATCGGTGCTCCGGCTGACTCCGTGCTATCCGTCTACAATGCCGCGCAGGCGTACCTCCCTTTCAACAACGATAGCCACACCACTTCTTTCGTACTTAGATACAACAAGATACCCGAAGAGCTTTTTGATACAATCACATTCACATACGACCCCGCTCCACGGTTTGAGTCGGCAGACTGCGGCGTGTTCTACAAATACACAATGCGGGAGATAGCCCACACCACTCACTTTGTCGACTCCGTGACATGCCCGGCAGGTGTAATCGACAACACTCCGGGGCAGAACCTTTTCATTTACCTTCGCTCTCAATGATCAAATACTCTCTCATATTATATATAGTATCTCTACTATGCCCGCTCACCGCTCTCGCGCAGCGTCAGGTAACCCCGGTGGAGAGCGATGACAAAAAGCCGGCCTCCCCTACTCTCCACTATTACGACAAGCACGGCAATGCCCTTGACGAGCCGGTGCTGTTCCTTGCCACTCTTGACACCGTTGCCTCCAACAAGACAAATTCACGTCCCGTCTACCCCAAACTCTACGCCGCCGAGTTCGGTCTGAACTTCGCCGACGGCATTCTCGTCCTCGCCGGTCAGCATTACGGCGGCGCAGACATCTGGAGCTCGCTCTCAATGTGGAATTGGCTCTTCCCCACCGTGGAACTCGGCCTCGGCGGTGCAAAAAACACCCCCGATGGCTTGAATTACACTTACAAAAGCTCCCCGGCCTTCTACGCCAAAATCGGTGCTGACTACAATTTCCTCTACAAGAGCAACCCCGACTATAAGCTCCTCACCGGTCTGCGTGCCGGTTTCAGCTCATTTGCATGGTCTCTCTCGGACATCACCATCCCCGACTCTTACTGGGGAGAAGACCAACACCTCAGCATCTCCGGTCAAAAAGCAACCGCTTTCTACGGCGAGCTCCTCGCCGGCCTGAGAGTGCGCCTCTTCAAAGAATGGAGCCTCGGCTGGACTTTCCGCTACCGCTTCCTCTTCTCATGCTCCGATGGCAAAGCCTCTCGCCCCTGGTATGTACCCGGCTATGGCGCACGCGACAATCATTTCGGTTTCACTCTCTCCCTCTCATACACCCTCCCGCTATCCTACCGCACCGCAGCACCGGCGGATAATCTCGTCCCGGAATAAGGCAAATTTTTATTCCGAAAAAAATTTTTTTGAATAATTTTCTTTGTCATGTAAAAAATTATTCAGATATTTGCGCTCGGAAATTGATTGCTCAATACGCTCTTTTGCCTTCTGCAACAATTCCTCCAATCCTTATTAAACGCTCTTTTCAGTTTAATCATTGAGCAGACATCTTTCTTTCAACAGATTGACTGACAAACAATATCGATTAAAACTTTTAAACAATATAAACATTAATATTAACAACATGAAGAAGATTTTTACACTTCTCGCAGCTGCCACAATGGCAGCCTCAGCGATGGCCATCGTGCCCAATCGCGTGCCGGATCAATCTCTTTCTCCTGCACCCGGAACAATGCGCCACTACACTCTTGATGAGCTAAAGTCTTCAAACTTTGAAAAAATCGAAGTTCCCGAAGGTATGCTGCGCATCAAAGACAAAAACACTAATGAAGAATGGGCATCAGTTCTTGCTAATCTCGGTGCTTGGGAGCTTGAAAACGACAAAGGACCCGTTCCCTTTGAGTATGCTCCTTACTACAGGGTAATCGTCACATTCCAATCAAGAACAAATGAAGCATTCTTCCAGTGCTACCTTATGTGGCCGGCATATGGGGCCTTGGACTGCGTGAATGAAGAAACCGGCATTTTGGATATGGACGCAGCAAAAGAACTCTACGGTGACAAAGCCGGTAAGAGTATGTCTTGGGAAGACTATATTAAATTCTGCGACGAAAAAAACTATGATCCCACAATCTATGCTCTCCCCGGAATTTATCCTACTATTTCTATCGTAGGTGATGAAGCTTTCGGCCAAAAGAATGAAGAAGACCGTTATACTCTTCCCAATGGACGTAAAGGCTATATGCAGAGTGCTGTAATTGCCGATGGTAAAATCAACTACACAGGTGCTACAAGCCTTAACTGGACTGCTTTTGACGAAGCTGCCAGCGAATATTCAATGGAATTCAGCACAACTCTCAACACCGGTTTAAATAGATCAGGTACAGTTGTAGGTTCTTTCGAAGGTGACTTCTCCGGTGGAGGTGTCGTACTCGGATTCTCCGACATCCACTGGGATACTGTAGGTGAAGTTCACATTTTCAATGGTGGCCGTCAGGAATCCGGTGATGACTGGGCAATGAACTACTCAGTTTTCCCCGACCACGCTCTCAACTACTACTTCATCTCTTTCTGCGACGCTACTTCCGGTTATAATGCAATCAACCAAGCCGGTGAGGAAATCTGCGCTTACTCTGACACTGAACTTCCCGATGCCATGGGTACTGTAGGCAGCTCTTATAACTTCCAAACAACTACTCACTATGTATGGTTCTCCGGCGCTCTTTGGGCTCCCGAAAATTCACAATTCCCCTATGGTACTTGGACTATGCCTGAATTTACTGATGACCAATTCGTAGAAAAAGACGGCCATTCCTACCTGCAGCAGTCACCCAAACCCTATGAACTTATTTGCGGTTACTATTATAGCTATCCCGGCCCGCAAGACGGTTTCCACGGTATGTACGAAGGTTATAGCATGACAGGTATGCCCGGCAAAGTTCAAATCGGTATTGGCGACAAAACTTATGGCTTCAACTTCAGATTCAGCACCACCATGACCGGTGACTACTACATCTGGGGTAACTCTACCGCAGATATCTTCTTCCACAACACACCCAACAAATGGATGGAAGTTGAAATGCTTCCGGCAGTTGGCAATGAAGACCACAATGTTCTCGGCGTGAAAGACGTAGTAACTGAAGAAAGCAACGCTCCCGTTGTTAGCCGCTCATTCTACAACTTCCAGGGTCAGCGCCTCAACAGCGAGCCCGAAAGCGGCATGTACATCATCCGCTCCGTAAAAGCCGACGGCACTGTAAAAGCAACAAAGGTAGCTAAATAAGCAACCCTCCCCCTAATCCCCCAAGGTCGCGAGCTCCAAAAGAGCCCGCGACCTCTTTATATAAAAAGGCGATTTACTATATATCTTATATAAACTATATAATACCAAAAAATTAAACCAAACCCCGAATTATTTGTCTTATATTCAGACACTCATTAAAAAATAAAACAATGAACCGACTTTCACGCCTTTTAATACCCACAATGCTGACAGCAGCCGTTCTTTGCCCCGGCGAAACCCTCCCCCAACACAGAGGCACAACAAGACCCACGCAAACAACACGCCCCGGCGGCACCACGCGTCCGTCTGCGGCCACCACTCGCCCCGCCACAAATTTGCGCCCGACAAACAACTCCGCAACCCGCCCCGCAGTTCAGCAGCCCAGGCCAAACACCAACCTGCTCCCAGGCGGAAACACAACACGACCCAATCACAACAACAATCATAAACCTGGAACCGGTGCCGTAACTAACCGTCCCGGAAACAACCACTCCATAAACCCGCCCCACCGGCCAAACCGTCCGACTAATCCCGGCCGCCCCGGCAATCCCGGCGGCAACAGCGTACACAAACCCGGCGGTTGGGCCTCCGCACCTCGCCCGCATTTCAATTACCGCAACCCCGGCTACCGGCCTCCACGCCCCGGCGGCGGCTATTGGGGAGTACCCGCTCCAAATCCTTACCGCATCAGATATTGGGCTCCCCCCGTACCAAGATACGTCCGCGTCCTCCCCTCCGTACCATCTATCGGCACAATCCTCGGCCTCACATTCGGTTCTTTCATCGATGCCGGCATCAACACCTTGTTCAACGCCGGATATAACATAGCCGGATACTACGACAACGCTATCTACCTCACAAACGTACGCCAACTCGGTTTCCTCTGGCCCGAAGTGATGGTGCAATACAACGACGGCCTGATGAACGGCACACAATTCTACAACTGGTCAGCCACACCCGATCAGGCAATGTACTACAACCTCTACAACCAGCTCACCGCACGTTACGGCAACCCCGTTGACGTAGCCTACTCCAACAGCAGCCCCACAGCCACTTGGTGGGCGGGAGGCAACACCGGCTACATAACCCTCTCCTACGGCTACGGCCCCTCAGCCTCCGGCATGAACAACTACTACACCTCCCTGACCTACACCGCCTACTAACCAAGGAATGTAAGCCTCCGGCTTGCAAGTAGTGTGCGAAGCACACCGATTATGCGTAGCCCCAAACACACGCGGCATAGCCGTGGGTGTTTGGGGCTACTTCATTACAACCAACCCAAGAAAAAAAGATTTTTTAAGATTTTTTAACATACCCGTTTTAAGGTATCATTCTATAATATTTATTCATTTATACTGATATATTCAATTACAAAGCAATCTATCAGCATATTTATACCAAACACTACCCTCCAAACCGCGTTAACAAAATGTTAAATTCGTAAAATTATGTTGCATTTTCAAAATTTAATGTTAACTTTGCGATAATTTATAATTCGTTTAGAGACCTTAACACCTGGATCTAAGCCGGAAAACCGCACTACACAACGCTTCACCAAGAAGCTCAACAAACAGGATATCAAACCATTGCAGCAGCAAGCCAAGCAAGATACCCCCAAAATGTGCGAACATA
Organism: Prevotella sp.; assembly: GCA_023662865.1. Classification (GTDB taxonomy): domain Bacteria; phylum Bacteroidota; class Bacteroidia; order Bacteroidales; family Muribaculaceae; genus Lepagella. The sequence goes on along the minus strand of JAMPIK010000012.1, from coordinate 9,320 downwards.
TAAAGCTGCGAATCGGGCATTATATCTCTAAATAACTGTTAAAAAACCTCTTCGCCTCGACCCCGGGAGAAGGGGATTTTGACGGTTAAAACCAAAAATCTTGTGCGTAAGTGGCTATTCAATCTAAATTGAACAGACAGTTAAACACACCAAAAAAGAGTAAAACAAACTAAACTAACTAAATTATTTCAAGTATGAGAAAACTGTTTTTAACCTCAATGGCCGTAGCTGCCGTGGTTTGTGCCGCACAAGTGCAGGCACGAACCGTGACAGGTCTGGTTGTTGACGCGGGTACCGGTGAAACCATCATCGGTGCAACAGTGATGCCCATTGGAGGCGGCCAAGGTGTGGCTACCGACTTTGACGGCAATTTTACTCTCAACGTACCCGACAACGTGAAAAAAGCACGCATCAGTGCTGTCGGTTACAAAGAACAAGTGGTTAACCTCGGCCCCTCAATCCGTGTAGAGCTCGCACCTACTTCTTCTACTCTCGACGAGGCTATCGTAATCGGTTATGGTACAGCTACCAAAGAATCCCTTACCGGTTCCGTTGCTGTGGTTGGCTCTAAAGAAATTGCCGACCGCCCCGTTACAAACGTTGCCACAGCTCTTGAAGGTAACGCCCCCGGTGTGCAGGTTAACTCTACTACCGGCGCCCCCGGTTCCGAACCTTCTATCATGATTCGCGGTGTCGGCTCTCTTACCGGCGGTTCTTCTCCGCAAATCGTTGTTGACGGTGTAATCTACAACGGATACATGTCCGACCTCAACCCTGCCGACATTGAGTCAATGACAGTACTTAAAGACGCCGCTTCCTGCGCAATCTACGGTGTGCGCGGTGCTAACGGTGTCATTCTCATCACTACAAAAAAAGCCAAAGGCATAGGCAAAGCCGAAGTTACCCTGCAAGTTCGCGAAGGTATGTACACTCGCGGTCTTCCCGAATACAACCGTCTGAACACCAACGAGTGGATGGAGACAATGTTCCAGGCAAAAGCCAACGAACTCATGTCCACTCAGTCGGCCAAATATCCGGATCGTGCCACTGCAAACGCTTACCTCAAAGAGAACTTTATCAATGGTTACTTGCAAGGTCAGAACCTATACAACGCTCCGGCTAATGAAGTGTTTGACGAGAATGGAAAGCTTGTCGCTACAATGTATCCCGGTTACACCGACCTTGACTGGTGGGACGTTGTTTCTCGTACAGGCCTTCGTCAGGAATATAACTTGAACATCGCAGCCGCTCAAGAAAAATACAATGTATTCGCTTCTATCGGCTACTTGAACGAAAAAGGATACCTCCTCAAAACAGACTTTGAGCGCTTCGCCGGCCGTTTCAACGTTAATGTTATGCCCACAAGCTACTTGCGTGCAGGTGTTAACGTAAACGCAAACTACACTACTTCTGAAGCTAACCAAGGTACAGGTACATCTACTATGATTAACCCCTTCTCAACTCAGTTCTACTCTCCCATAATTCCTTACTACGAACACGATGCAGAAGGTAATATCGTATATGGCGAAGACGGCAAACCCGTTTGGAGTCGCCTGCCTATCAACAACAACCGTAACGTTGGTTGGGAAATGCGCCTGAATCAATATGAGGGTACTGCTTCTCTCATTGACGCAAATGCTTACGCCACTGCTGTTCTCCCTTATGGGTTTGAACTTACTTTCCGTGGTAATATGTCTCGTTCTTTCCAAGAACAATATCAATATCAGAACAGAGTAATTGGTGACGCATACCCAATGGGCCGCTTGAACACTGCCACAGGTCAAGAACGCACTCATACATTCATGCAGAACTTGAACTGGTATCACCAGTATGGCAACGATGAGCATATGCACTCTATTGATGTTGTGTTGGGTCACGAAAACACAAACGCCTATTCTTCAATTCAGCGTGTTAACATGACCAACCAGATTGAAGACAACTACTATGCAATTAGCAACTTCACTGAAACAAACGGTACTCCCTCCGGTTCTTATGGTGAAGGTCGCACAGAGTCTTACCTTGGCCGTGCTCGTTACAACTACAACGACAAATACTTCCTCGAAGGTTCTCTTCGTCGCGACGGTTCAGACCGATTCCACAAAGACAACCGTTGGGGTACATTCTGGAGCGTCGGTGCAGGCTGGATCTTCTCAAAAGAGAAATTCATGGAAAACCTCCACTGGGTAAACTATGCTAAACTCCGTTTCAGCTACGGTACCGTAGGTAACTACCTTGCAGCCCCCGCTCAGTCTTACAACTCGCTGTATGGTCAGTTCAACTACTCAAGTACTGCTATGATGTACAGAGCTACTTTGGGTAACCCCAACTTGAAATGGGAAGCACAAGCCACTCTTGATATAGGTATCGAAGGTACTTTGTTCAACAACCGTTTGAACTTCTCTATCGGATACTTTGACAAGTCCTCCGATGACTTGATTTACGCTATCGCTACTCCCTGGTCCTTGGGTACAACAATGTACGAAGGTGCTACTATGACAATCCCCACTAACATTGGTAAGATTGCAAACCGCGGTTGGGAGCTCTCTTTCAACGGTATTATCATGCACACCGAAGACTTCAATTGGACCGCTTCTCTTGATATGTCTTTCATCAAGAACAAGATAATTCGTCTCCCGGTTGCCGGTCGTGACATCAACAACGGAGAACAACGTTGGTCTGTTGGTCGTTCCAAATACTCATGGTATCTCGCCACATTTGCCGGTGTAGACCAAATGACAGGTAAATCTCTGTACGAATTCAACAAAGATGAGTACTTCTACTATCTGAATTCACAAGACGATTACACCCCCGACGAGCTTGAGAAGGAATGGCAGAGTCAAGTTAGCAATGCCAAAAACACACTCGTTGAAATCAACGGCAAAACCTATACTACCGACAACTCATTCGCTACTCGCCGCTGGCATGGCACCGCAATGCCTACCGTTTATGGTTCCGTGGGTTCTCAACTCTCTTGGAAAGGCATTAACTTCGGCTTCCTCTTCACTTACAGCCTCGGTGGTAAAGTCTTTGACTCATTCTATCAGAGCTTGATGTCTGTTAACGGTATCGGTTCCGCATACCATAAAGACGTTCTTGAGGCCTGGGCGGGTATACCCGAAGGCATGACTGAAGACAGCCCCAACCGTATCGACCCCAACGGAGTGCCCGTAAACAATGGTCAAGATTCTCAGCAGAACAACGCTGTATCGGATCGTTGGCTTACTAACGCTTCTTGGCTCGTGCTCAAGAACCTTAACATCAGCTATGACCTCCCCCAGAATTGGGTACGCGCTATCCAGCTCCAAAATGTGAACGTAGGTTTCTCTGTTGACAACCTCTTCACAGTTGCAGGTCGCAAAGGTCTCAACCCGCAGCAGACTTGGTCCGGTATGCAAGACTCTTCTACTCCGGGCTTCATGACTAACCGCGTGTTCTCATTCCAACTCACAGCTAAATTCTAACATGACATTTCCGAGGGAACGGTTTGACGTCCCCTCGGAAAAAAGAACAGACACAACTTCAAATAGAATTAAAAATGAACATCAAAAAAATAATCAAAAATACCGCGTTGGTTGGTCTGGGCGCGTTGATGATGACAAGCTGCGCAAGCGACTATCTCGACACCCCCGTACACGGTGTTACACAGTCTGACCAAATCGCAAGCACAACCGACAAAGCACGTCAGACTCTTCTCGGTGCTGTCGTTTCAATGTGTGTGCCTAACAGTAACCAACTGTTTGCTCCCCCACAGTGTTTCTGGCAGGGTGAGACAGGTATGTCTTATTACTTGGGCGAATTGCCCGGTTCTGACAACTACTTGAACTTTATGTACGATGCATCTCCGGGTTGGATTATTCTCTATAACCAAGAACCGAGCTGCTTCACCACAGGTACTTACGTTTGGGTTCGCTCTTGCTGGTTGTACACTTACGCTATCATCGGCCAGCTCAATGAGTTGCTTTACTACATTGATAATGCCGAAGGTCCCGCGGAAGAACGCGAATTCACAAAAGGTCAGGCATATGCCATGCGTGCACACTGCTACTGGCGTCTGATGCAGATTTACGGTCCTCGTTGGGAAGATGCTAAGAATGGTGAGCAACTCTCTTCAATCGTGTTGCGCACTACTATCGGAGAACCCGATAACAAAGCCGTTGCTACAACCAACGAGGTTTATAACCAAATGTACTCCGACCTTAACAATGCTATTGAAGCTTTCTCAAAAGCAGGTAGTACAAAACGCGTCCTCAACTACGAACCCACCCTCAACACTGCTTACGGTACTTATGCCCGTGTAGCTGCTATGAAACACGACTGGGCTAAATGTCGCGAAATGGCAAACAAAGCACGTCAAGGCTATCGTTTGGCTACTGTCAATGAAGGTATGAGCGGTTACAACTCATTCAACGACAACGAATGGATGTGGGCTCCCTCTTTCGACAATGTCGACAATATGATTTACGGTAACTGGTGTACTTTCTTTGCATGCAACAGCTACGGTGCAATCAACGGTCGTTACACTAACAGTATCAACATCACGCTCTACCGTCAAATCCCCGAAACTGACAAACGTCGCGACTGGTGGATGACTGTTGACAAACTCGTGGGTGTAAATGAAAAACTCGCATACAACGCTCGCGCTGTAAACGCCGTTAACCAGCAGTTCACTGCGCCTGCTCTCGTTAACGCCGCTCGTACTTGGCTTGACAAACGTCAGAATGACTACAACAACATCGGTCTCGCTGCATACAACGGTACAGGTGCCGGTACCGAGGCTTCTTATGTACTCCGCGATGGTGCACAAGTGAAATTCTGGTGTGATGGTCTCACCGGTAACAATCAAATGTGCCAGATACCTTTCATGCGTGCTACCGAAATGTACCTCTACGAAGCCGAGGCTTGCGCAGAGCTCGGTCTCACAGGCGAGGCTCAGGCTCTGCTCAATGAAATCAACAAAAACTACAACCCCTCTTACAACTGTACTGCTACAGGTCAAGACCTCATAGATGAGGTTCGTCTCTATCGTCGCGTTGAACTTTGGGGTGAAGGTTTCTGCTGGTTCGACCTCAAACGTTGGAATATCCCCATGGAGCGCATTGGTTGGGAAGCCGGCAACACACAGTCCGGTAACATTCCGCCGGATTTGGCTACCAAAGTGCCCGTTACCCGCAACGCCGGCTGGCGCTACTGCGTGCCTTTGGAAGAACGTGTTCACAACAATGAAATCACCGTACCTATCCCGGGCGTTGATCTCGGTGAAGACGCTGAATAAATACCATTCATAAAACTAAAAAAGGTCGAAACCTTTGGGGTTTCGACCTTTTTTCATGGAGCGCAAGCCCCCGGCTTGCGAGTGTCTGCATATCCTCTGTTTGTCAACGTTAAAAAAAGTTAATTCAAACATTTTTACATCTGTAAATCAACAAGATAAAATATTTACCCTTGCAATCCCCGAAAAATGTATTAACTTTGTACTCATAAAAACCACAATTTCTCATGATGGAAGATATTAAAGAAGACATACAGGTAACCGAAAACGACGGCCTGAACTTTGTAGAGCAAATTATTAAAGACGACCTCGAAGCCGGAAAAAACGGTGGCAGACTTAATACTCGTTTTCCGCCCGAACCCAATGGCTACCTGCACATTGGCCATGCCAAAGCATTCATCATGGACTTCGGGGCTGCCGAAAAATTCGGAGGCACGTGCAACCTCCGTTTCGATGACACTAACCCTCAAAAGGAGGATATGGAATACGTGGAAGCAATAAAACGCGACATTCACTGGCTCGGTTACGACTGGGGCGACAGACTCTATTACGCCTCCGACTATTTTCAGAAACTCTACGACCTTGCCGAACGCCTTATTAAAGAAGGTAAGGCTTACATTGACGAGCAGACCTCCGAACAGATAGCCGCGCAGAAAGGCACTCCCACAGTACCCGGCCGGAACAGCCCATTCCGCGACCGCCCGGTAGAGGAAAACCTCAACCTCTTCCGCAGAATGAACGCCGGCGAATTTCCCGAAGGCTCTATGGTGCTTCGAGCAAAAATCGACATGGCAAGCGACAATATGCACTTCCGCGACCCCATCATGTATCGCATTATCTTCGCTCCACACTGGCGCACCGGCGAGAAATGGAAAGTATACCCTATGTACGACTTTGCTCACGGCCAGAGCGACTACTTCGAGGGTGTCACACACTCAATCTGCACACTCGAATTCGTGCCTCACCGCCCGCTATACGACTACTTCGTAAACGAACTGGCCGATGAGTCCTACCGTCCGCGTCAGATTGAATTCAATCGCCTCAACCTCACCTACACAGTGATGAGCAAGCGAAAACTCCTCGCTCTCGTGAAAGAAGGCCTCGTAAACGGCTGGGACGACCCCCGAATGCCGACAATTTGCGGTCTGCGCCGCAGAGGTTACACCCCGGCATCTATCAAAGACTTTGTCGCTCGCATCGGATATACCAAATACGAAGCACTCAACCACATCGAACTCCTTGAACACAGTATCCGCGAAGACCTCAACAAAACGGCAACTCGTGTAAGTGCGGTACAAAACCCGGTCAAACTCATCATCACCAACTATCCCGAAGGAAAGACGGAAACAATGCTCATGGACAACAACCCCGAACAGGAAAGTGCCGGCTCTCACGAAATGCCTTTCAGCCGCGAGCTCTGGATTGAACGTGAGGACTTCATGGAAAATCCCCCCAAGAAATTCTTCCGCCTCTCTCCCGACAAAGAGGTGCGCCTCAAAGGTGCATACATCATAAAATGCACCGGCGTGAAGAAAAATGAGGAAGGCGAAATTGAAGAGATTTACGCAACATACGACCCCGAAACACGCAGCGGCCTGCCCGGTGCTGACCGCAAAGTCAAAGGAACCCTTCACTGGGTAAACGTGCCGACCGCCATTGATGTTGAAGTGCGCGACTACGACCGTCTCTTCGACGTAGAGAACCCCTCTGCCGAAGAGGGCGACTTCCGTGATATGCTCAACCCCGACTCCCTGAAAATCCGTCATGGTGTGAAAATCGAACCCTGGCTCGCCGTGCATGCAAAAGTCGGTAACCACTTCCAGTTCCAACGCCTCGGTTATTATACCGTAGACCCCGACAGCTCCGATGAAAAACTCATATTCAACAAGACAATAGGACTCAAAGACACGTGGGCAAAACAAAGCAAGAAGTAAACAACCCCTCGCCGATTGGCGTACTTTTTGACCTCGACGGCGTACTTATCGACTCCGAAAGGCAGTACACTCGCATCTGGGCCGAGGTAGACGAAATGTATCCCACCGGCGTGCCGGACTTCCCACGCATAATAAAAGGAATGACTCTTGCCAACATTCTTGACAAATATTTCGACAAGAGTCTGCACCAAACCATCATTGACTACTGTGTATCCGAAGAGCTCAAACTCACATTCTCCTATATGCCCGGAGTCCGTGAGCTCCTCAACGGCTTGCACAGCCGAAAAGTGCCGGTTGCCATGGTAACAAGCAGCGATGCCGAGAAAATGAAAAAACTCGACTCCAAAATGCCCGACCTCCTCCCGCGATTTGACGTCATCGTAATCGGAGAAATGGTCAAACATGGCAAACCGGCTCCCGACCCCTACCTGCTCGGCGCAAAAAAAATCGGTGTTCCCCCTCACCGTTGCGCCGTAATTGAAGATTCCCTCACCGGCCTTGCCTCCGGCAAAGCCGCCGGTGCTTTCACCATCGGTATGACCGACACACTCGGCAGAACCGCCATTGAACCGAATGCCGACATCACACTTGACTCCCTTGTCGACATAAACCTTGACACCCTTATCCTTACATTGCAATGTCGATGAACCACGCTCCCCTCGCCGAACGTCTCCGCCCCTCATCTCTCGAGGGCTACATCGGGCAGACTCACCTTGTAGGCCAAGGTGCAGTGCTGCGCCGCATGATTGAGACCGGCAAAGTGAGCAGCTTCATTCTCTGGGGCCCACCCGGAGTTGGTAAAACAACCCTTGCACGCATCGTTGCCAAGCAGACCGACGTCCCCTTCTACACACTAAGCGCAGTAAGCAGCGGCGTGAAAGAAGTGCGCGAAGTGATTGAGCGATGTAAAGCCGATGGCCGAAGTCTCTTCGCCAAAGGCAGACCCATTCTCTTTATCGACGAAATACACCGCTTCTCCAAAAGCCAGCAAGATTCCCTGCTCGGTGCCGTGGAGCAAGGTATCGTCACTCTCATTGGTGCCACAACCGAGAACCCCTCGTTTGAGGTAATACGTCCCCTTCTCTCCCGCTCACAAGTGTATGTGCTCCAACCCCTCGGCAAAGAGGAGATGGAGACCCTCCTGCACCGAGCCCTCACCCAAGACAAAGTGCTTTCCGCTCGCGATGTCCGCATTGAGCAAACAGATGCCCTTATGCGATACGCCGGCGGTGACGCACGAAAACTCCTGAACATCCTTGACCTTCTCGAACAGTCCACTCCCGAAGGCGAACCACTGATTATCAACGACGAGATAGTCACCGCCCGACTCCAGGAAAATCCCTCAGCCTACGATCGCAACGGAGAGATGCACTACGACATCATCTCCGCATTCATCAAAAGCATCCGCGGCTCAGACCCCGATGCAGCCGTCTACTGGCTTGCACGTATGGTTGCCGGTGGCGAAGACCCCAAATTCATCGCCCGCCGACTCTGTATCCTCGCCGCCGAAGACATCGGCCTGGCCAACCCCAACGCCCTGCTCCTCGCAAACGCCACCTTCGATGCCCTCGCCAAAATCGGCTGGCCCGAAGGCCGAATAATCCTCAGCGAATGTGCCATATACCTCGCCGCCTCCCCCAAGAGCAACAGCGCGTATCTGGCCATTGATGCTGCCCTCGCCGAAGTGAGCAACTCCGGAGACCTGCCCGTACCCCTCCACCTGCGCAACGCTCCCACCAAGCTAATGAAAGAACTCGGCTACCACGACGGCTACAAATACGCCCACGACTACCCCGGCCACTACGTAGACCAGCAATACCTCCCCGACACCCTGACCTCCGCCCGCTTCTGGCACCCCTGCCCCAACCCCGCCGAAACCAAAATGACCGCCCGGCACTCCAAATCCAACCATACGAGCCAAAATCAAGCAGATACATCATCCTGACAAATCTTTTGAAAACGAGCCAACAGATTGTTGGTATACATTACATATGTCTTTTTTGTATAAAAAGCAAAAAAGCAATCAACTGCGTTAAACAATTGATTGCCGTCCATTTACCTGTTTGAGCCGCGAGTGGGACTCGAACCCACGACCTTTTCGTTACGAATGAAATGCT
>JAMPIK010000011.1 GCA_023662865.1 Prevotella sp. | reverse complement strand
ATATCCTCCCTAAACATAAAATTTTTAACACAGGGATTTGTATGTGTCCCATAAAAGTTAGTATGTAATTCAGGGACAAAGAATTTAGCTGATTGATATTCCGGATGTTCCTTTTGAAGCCATTCTTTTGAAATTCTTAGAATTTCAGAATTATCTAATTGACCGTTTGGCGATATCGCACGAGTTTCCAACCCACTAATAATTATACATAGTAGTGCAATAAGAAATATACTCAGGCTAAATTTACATCTCACAATATGATAATTCAAGTTACTTATTGTTTATTAAATAGTTTACACTTTGCAAAAATAAATAAATTAAAATTAAAAAGCAAACACAGCAAAGTTGTATTAACATATTTTGACATTATTTAACATATAATTCCCTGAAATTAAATTTGCCGAGAATTCCGGGCTTATTGTAGTGATTTTTAGCGGTACGCCGGTGTAAAATAAAGGAAAACGGGGAGGTGTCTCACGACATCTCCCCGCTCTCTCCCCACAGACGCAAGCACGCTGTGAGGGGCGATAGAAATTATTAATGTATATAACCCAAAATTATAACTGTGTAGCCATGGCTTAGAACTCGCGGCTAGTCTCCGTCATGCGGAGCAGGCCTTGAGCGGTAAAAAAACTATGAAGTTAGAACAGCATATTGTATTTTGCATTATAAGTGTAGTAATTATTTCTCATCAGAAAGGAATAGAACGATAAAAAACTTTATCAAGACAGAACTTGTCAATTTGATTAGTTTCGTAAATATAACGCAACAAAGTGTGTGAATATTAGAGTATAAACGTTAACGTTTTGTTAAAAAAAACGGAACCTTGAATATTTACGGATATGCCGTATGTATTCAAGGAGTATGAAACCTGACCCTATTAGTCGGGATTATTTGCGAGACAGTCGGCGAAGGTGTGGTCGGAGGTAGAAGCGATGCAGAGCCCAGGCTACTACGAAATAGCCGGCGGTCAGATACCACAGATTGTGGTAGAAGGGGGCAACATCGGTAATGGAAGCTCCGTTGGCGTTCATCAATATGAAACCGTTCACACCCCACGTGGCCGGAATGAGGTCGGATATAAATTTCCACCCTTCGGGCATCGCATATCTCGGCCATGTCAGGCCGCTCAGGAAGAGGAACAACACGCTCGTGGCTACCCATATGAGCATTATGGCCTCGCGCTCGGTGGTGAAGCATTGCACTATGAAACCTATTGAGATGCTTGCCAGCACAATGGGGAGCAGGAAGCAGAAGATGTCGAGCATATCCCCGGCCATGGGGAATTTGAACACGAGCGGCACGAAATGAGTAAGCCAGATTATGGGCAGGGCGAGAATCGCAATATAGCAGGCCATGCGTCCAATCATGGAGACAAAGGTGGAACCTCCTATTGCATTGACGGGGTTGATGCCTTTTCTTGCCGTCTCGAACCGGCCGCCGCCCATCATGCCTACCGCAAGCACAATGCATTGCTGCAATATGAGAATCAGCACGCCGGGCATAATGAACGAGTCGAAACCGCTTTGCAAATTACCCAACGAGGCAGCTCTTATCGGCATGGGGTCGGTTTTGGCCATTACGGAGGCGGCGCCCAAATCTTTAATGTCGGCAGCCTGTATCTTCGCGCTCATGGCCAGTGAGAGGTCGGTGGCGGAGAACAAGAGCGAGCGGTAGCGCAGCAGCAAACTCATGTCGCAATAAAGCATTGCTTTGGAGGCGCCGCCCCGGCCTATGTTCCGCTCAAAGCCGTGAGGTATCTCCATGATTGCGTAGCAGGCGTGCTCGTTGAGTGCCTGCCGAGCCTCGCTCATATCGGCGGCATAACCGATGATATGTGCACCTTGCGTGGCATCAAAGTTGCGTGTGAGTTCGCGGGAGAGGGCTGTTTTGTCGTTGTCTACCACCACTACCGGCACATCGCGCACCAATTCGGGATTATATATAAGGGAATATATCACCGGATAGGCCAACGGCAGGAACAGGAAGAAGAGGACTACACCCTGATCCTTCCATATATGTTTCCACTCCAAGGCGAACGACTCGCCCAAAGCGCGAAACCAAATTGATATGGCATTTAAAATCTTTTTCATATTTTGTCAGGGGAGATATATTGGTTTCAGCCATGCCTTTTTCAGACGCCATATCAGTAGCAGAGGAGCGAAAATAAACACGAAGTATGCGATGAAGTGCCAACGGCTGAAGTAGATGTCAATGCCATTGAGCGCCTGGTCGGCATATATGAGGAAGTAATAACGCACCGGCACAATCCATGAAAATATGCCCACCGCGCCGTACATACTTTCCACCGGGAATGAGAATGCGGCTATCGAGAATGTAAGTATGCCGATAAGCGAACACACGGATACGGCCATACGCAGCGAGGGGAGAGCGCAGAACACAAGTATGGCCATGCCCTGCGATGCAAGCACGAGGAGCACGGTGTTGATGGTCATCCACAGCAGCGAGCCGTTCATCGGATATTGATTGTAACCGAAGAGCCATGCCTCCATGAGCAGGGCGGTGCAGCTCCATATACAGGTCTGCGGCATAAGTTTGGCAGTGAGAGCTTTCAGCACCGAGCCGCCGGCCATCTGCATAAGCTGCACGGAGGTGCGCTTCTTGATCTCCTCGCCGAGGGCGTATGCCGCCGTGAGCATTACCATCAGCTGAAGAATACCGGGCACAAAGCTGTTGCACAGATAATATGAATAGTTAAGCCAAGGGTTACCTATCGGATGCCCTTCGATGTTTACCGGATTGAGCAGAGGCGTTATCTGATTGGGAGTTGCACCGGTAGCAGTCTGTATCACTTGCATCACTACTCCGGCCTTGGTATACACGGCCGTTGTCTTGAAGTTTTTGTAAGCGAGAGTACCCGGCACGAAGTAGGTCATGTTCGTGTAAAAGGAGATTACCGGCGCACGCCCGGCGAGCAGGTCGGCTTCATAGTTTTCCGGAATCAGGAAGAAACCGAAAATGTCGCCGGAGCGCATCTTATCCATAGCCTCGGAGTAGGACTCGCACGCTTCGGTGATTTTTACAAGCTGCATGCCGTCGAGTGTTTGAGTCACCTGCCGCGACAAGTGCGTACGATCCTTATCAATAATGGCGGTCGGAGTGTTTTCGGGCAAACCGCTTTTCATCTCATCGGTGAGGAACCACCCTATGAAGAGCGGAAGCACAAACATGGCGTACCAATACAGTGGGCGTGAAGCCAACTGTTTTAGTGAACGCATGAATATTGCCCGAAATCCCGTTTTCATGGCTTGCTTATTTTTTGTCTACACCTTGGTACAATACGCTCATGCCGGGGAGCAGGTTCTCTACCGGCTCGGTGGGGAGAGCTTTCACTTGGAATGTGCGGGCATCAAATGAGCCGGTGGCTTTCGTAGCTTGCCAATTGGCATATGAGCCCATGTCTTGAATGTAATATATCTGCGCCTTGATTTCCTTGTCGAGAGCCGGAATTTTCACTTTAATCACCGTGCCGTCTTTCACATCTTTGAGCAGAGTCTCGCGCACGTTGAAGACGAGGTAAGTGTTGGCTTTCTGCAAAGTCATGATTGGTGCGCCGGTCATTACCAACTCACTTTCATGAGGATAAATTACGGTTATGGTACCATCGCAGGGCGCGAGAAGATACTGATCTTCAAGCATGGCATCAGCCTCTTTCACACCGCCTTGCGCCACTTTCACCATGGCGGCCGCTGCCTCCTTATCCTCTTTTTGCGCGCCGGCCTTAGCGAGATCCCACTGGCTTTTGGCTGCATGCGTACCGGCTACGGCGGCATCGTACGCCGCTTTTGCCTCATCGCGCTTTTGGGCGGTAACTACCCCCTCTTTATAGAGGTTCTCCATGCGCTGATAAGTCTTTTGGGTAATCTCCTCCGCGGCTTGTGCCTGCTGATATACGCTGAAAGCCGAATTGATAATCTGCGAACGCGTGCCGGCATCCACCTTGCGGTCGGTGGCGGTGGCGGCTTGCTGCATGGCGGTAGCCTGTTCCATTTTGGCATCCATGAGCGAAGAGTGGATATGCACCAAAGTATCCCCTTCATGCACCTGCTGCCCTTCCTGCACAAAGAGCTCCACAACCCTGCCGGGCAGCTTGCCGGAAATACGGATTTCCTCCGCATCGGCCTGACCCTGAACAGTGTCGGGGGCCGGCTTTATGCGCATGAAGCCGACTACTGCCAGTGCGGCTATTGCGAGTACTACAATGAGTATTGCTATTATAAGCCCTTTCTCGCGTTTGCACACCTGCTTTTCGGTAGGCAGCGGAGCCGTCGGGGTCTGAATATCTTTTTTGTCTTTCTCTTCCATGGCTGTATGTGTTAATATGGCATTGTTCCTAATACTTTACTGAGATACACGCGACAGAGCTGCAACCCGATTTCCGCATCAATCACCTCGGAGTGTGCTTGCAACCATGCTGTTTGGGCAGCGGTTACATCGTCTGTGGTCAGCACGCCTTCTTTAAATCCGTACTGTGCGTTGTGCAGATTTTGGTCGGCGGCTTTGAGATTGGAGCGTGTCATGTCAAGGGTTTTGTATGCTTCTTCAAATTTGAAACGTGCCTGACTCACCTGCAAATCTACGAGGCTTTCCGCATCTTCAAGCTGAAGACGTTGGGCACGAGTGGCGGACTCGGCTACTTTCAGCTTGTTATAGTTGCCTCCCCAATGCCAAATCGGCACGGTGAGGGTAGCGCCTACGGAGAAGCCACCACCGAAGCGTTTCTCAAAACCGTCAATTGTATTAGGATTTGAAAAACTCCACGCCGCCATTATACCTACTTTGGGAAGCATCTCCGCTCTGGCGAGTTTTTCCTGCTGTTCAAGAATACTGATGCCGTGGCGCAGCGAGGCAAGATCCTGGCGTCGGGCATACACTCCCGACGCATCGGTGTCAACACTTGCCGGAGGGAGGGGGATATCTTCAAGTTGCTCGTCTTCAAGGGTAAAGGTCTCATTAATCGGCACACCGCATACCTGATTCAGTGCCATGCGTGCCAATGAGAGTCCGTTGTCCACTTTGGTGCGCGTCACCGCCGCCTCGTTCACTTTCACGTCTACACTCAGGCAGTCGCTTTTTGTAGCCACTCCTTGATCGTACATGGCATATACGTTGTGCTGCAAGGAGTCGAGCAGGCTGCAATAACTCTCGGCGAGTTTCTTTTTCTGCACAAGCGAGACAACGAGCCAATAAGCCTCGTCAACGGAATATACCACATCTTGCACTGTGGAATTTCGCATTGAGATTGCAAGCTGTTCGGCATATTTGGTAATCTCGTTCATAGCCCGAATGGCACCACCCATATACACCGGTTGAGTGACGGTGAACACTCCGGCCACAACATTATGAATGTCGTAAGTCATCGCCTCTTTGGGAATAACGGCCACCTCTGTGGGAATCGGTGTGCCGGTTTTAGGGTCAAGTATCGGTTTGCCGTCAAGAGGATTTGTCAAAATATTGTAATCATAGCTCATTGTGAGCGGATTGAAGGTCATGGTAGGCAACTTCGCGTCTGCACCAAGAAGGGCTATTTTGTGCTGATTATACATATAAGTAGCGGAGAAATCCACGCCGGGCAGGTAAGCGGCCTTTGCCGCCTTTCGGGCATATCCGGCACCGGTGATATTCTCGTTGGCCACCATAAGGGACTTGTTGTGCTTGAGCGCCATGTTGCGACATGAGTCAAGCGAAACAGAGCCGGCCGCAACGCATGGGAAAGCCGCGGCCAAACAGATACACAGTATGTATAGAGAGCGTGTCATTCGGGTTATTGTTTACAGTGGAGATATCTTTTCTATTAAGACACGCGAAAATACATAAAAGTTGAGCGATGACCAATAAAAAAGAAATTTTGACCACGTTTTTCGCCGAAAGTGCAAAGACTCTGATTTTAATTGTTAATTAATCTTAAATAACAATAATTTATGTTTTAAAAAGTTGATTTCTCGCAAAAAAAATCATACTTTTGCATCGGATTGCGGAGGGAGCGTGCTTGTTTTCTCCGGAATTTTGAATACCGGGGTGTCGGCAGTACAATTACATCAGCTTGTATGTCAACATCTTAACACACGGTAGCGCGGCACTTTCCATATGCTCACGGAGCGGAATGATGTCGTGCAGTGCGTGTTTTGTATATATCCGTAGCCGGGCGGTATAGCTCGACACATATTGAAAAAAATTATGATTGACAAGAACGAAATACAGAAATTTATTGAGGACAAACTTGCCGGAACAGACTATTTTCTTGTAGATGTAAAGGTGAGTTCTTCCAACGATATAGTAGTGGAAATTGACAGCTTCGAGAATGTTGACATTGATTTCTGCTGCGAATTGAGCCGCGAGATCGAAGAGGCCTTCCCGCGCGATGAGGAAGACTACAGCCTTGAAGTAGGCTCCGCCGGACTCACCGCGCCGTTTAAGGTGCTTCCGCAATATATTAAGAATGTGGGCAATAAGGTAGAGGTGCTCACCGCCGATGGTCGTAAGCTCAAAGGGATACTTGATGATGCAAATGCCGACGGTTTTACTCTCGGCGTTGAGACAAAGGTGAAGGAGCCGGGCATGAAGCGCCCGGAACTGCGCACCATACAAGAGCATTTCGTCTTCGAACAAGTGAAGAAAGTGAATGCCCTTATTGAATTTTGATAACATTAAACACATTATATATAATGGCTAAGAAAGAAGAAAACGTAAACATGGTTGACCGGTTTGCCGAGTTCAAAGAAATGAAGAACATCGACAAGCCGACCATGATTAACGTGCTGGAAGAAAGCTTCCGCAACGTGCTTGCCAAAATGTTTGGCTCTGATGAGAACTTCGATGTGATTATGAACCCCGATAAAGGCGACTGCGAAATCTACCAGAACCTTGAGGTTGTGCCCGACGGCGAAGTAGAGAACAAAGATATGCAAATCGGCCTGAGCGATGCTCGCGAAATAGACCCGGAGTGCGAAGTGGGCGAGGAGGTTGCAAAGCAGATTTTCTTCGAGAAATTCGGACGTCGCGCCATTCTCACCTTACGCCAAACCCTGCAAAGCAAGATTCTTGACCTGCAGAAAGACGCGCTCTACTCCAAATTCAAAGAACTTGAAGGCGAAATCGTTACAGGCGAAGTGCACCAAATATGGAAACGCGAAATGCTCCTCATGGACGAAGAGCAAAACGAACTCATTATGCCGAAAGAAGAGCAGATACCTTCCGACTTCTTCCATAAGGGAGACATGGTTCGCGCCATTGTGAAACGCGTTGACAACCCCAACGGCAACCCCAAAGTAATTGTGAGCCGCACCGATGAACGCTTCCTTCGCCGCCTCTTCGAGCAGGAAGTTCCGGAAATCCACGACGGCCTTATCACAATCAAGACAGTAGCGCGAATACCGGGCGAGAGAGCCAAAATCGCCGTTGAAAGCTATGATGACCGCATTGACCCGGTGGGTGCATGTGTGGGCGTGAAAGGTGCGCGTATCCATGGTATAGTACGCGAGTTACGCAATGAGAACATTGATGTGCTCAACTATA
Source organism: Prevotella sp. (assembly GCA_023662865.1). GTDB lineage: Bacteria > Bacteroidota > Bacteroidia > Bacteroidales > Muribaculaceae > Lepagella. The sequence continues at coordinate 58,842 of JAMPIK010000011.1, read as the reverse complement.
CCTCCAATCCGCAGCTCATGATACAACGCGCCCTCTCCCCGGCAAAGGTAAGTTCTATCCGTTTGAACGAAGAAGAGCGCAAAGCCGAAGTGTTCCTCCACCCCGATGAAGTGAGTCTCGCTATCGGTAAGGGAGGCTACAACATTCGTCTGGCTTCAATGCTTACCGGTTACACCATTGACGTTTACCGCGACATTGATGAGGGAGAAGAAGACATCTACCTTGATGAGTTCAGCGACGAAATAGACCCCTGGGTTATTGAAACACTTAAAGACCTCGGCCTCGGAACAGCAAAAGCAGTGCTTAATGCCGACCGCGATGCCCTCATACAGCAGTCAGACCTCGAAGAAGACACCGTTGACAACGTGCTCAACATTCTCCGCTCGGAGTTTGAAGACTGACAGAATGTTACCATTTCCCAACACAAGGTTAACATTCTTAATTCATCATTCAAAAGCTCTAATAAATGCCAACAAAAATAAGTAAAATAGCAAGAGAACTCAATGTCGGAGTAAGCACCGCAGCGGACTTTCTGCGCAAACATAATGTGCAGGTTGACGATAATCCCAATGCGCGTATCGATGACTCCGCCGTTGAGCTCCTGTATAAAGAATACGGTAAGGACAAGGATTTCAAGCAGAAGGCAGAACAAACAAACCGTCCTTCACCTCGCAAACCGGCCAAGCCGGAAGAGAAGAAAAATGTCTCCACGGCAGCAACTCCCATAGGCCCGAAAGTAGTAGGTAAAGTTCAGCTTGACAACAAAGGCAACGTGGTGCCTCCTTCCGCTCCGAAACCGGCTGAAAAAAAGCCGGAACCCAAGCCGGAAGTAAAGCCTGCTCCAAAGCCGGAGCCTAAACCGGCGCCCAAGCCGGAACCCAAACCCGCCCCGAAGCCGGCAGAAGAGCCGAAACCGCAACCGAAGCCGGCAGAAGAGCCGAAACCGCAACCGAAGCCGCAGCAGCCCAAACAGCCGGAAAAGGTTGAAAAACCGGTTGAAAAAGTAATTAAACCGGAGGAGAAACCGGCCGAAGACTCAGGTCGTACCGAGATTTTCCGCCCGGCTACAAATGCACAGACTCCGCAGTTCAAGGTGGTGGGCAGCATTGACCTTTCCGCTCTGAATCAGACTACACGCCCCAAAAAGCGCTCAAAAGAGGAGCGCCGACACGCCGCCAACGGTCAGAATGGCAGTCAAAACAACCAAAACTCCTCTAACCGCAAGAAACGCCAACGCATCGGCAAAGAAAAAGTCGATGTGGAAAAAACGGCGGCACAGCCCGGATTTGACGGACGCAGACCCAAAAACAACGGTCAGGGCGGCGGCCAGAATCAAAACAATCAGGGCGGCAAGAACCGCGACGGCGGCAAGCGCGGCGGTAAAGGAAAGAATGCTCCCAAACCGGTGGTACTCTCCGATGAAGATGTACAGAAACAGGTAAAAGAGACTCTCGCCCGCCTTACCAACAAGACTGTAAAGAAGAGTGTGAAGTGGCGTAAGGAGAAGCGCGAAGAAGCCCACAGCCGCGAAGCGGAAGCAGCACGTCGCGAAGCTGCCGAAAGCAAGGTAATCAAGATTACCGAATTTGTGACGGCCAACGACCTTGCGAACCTCATGGAAGTGCCCGTTACAAAGGTTATCGGCACCTGCATGAGTCTGGGTCTGATGGTCAGTATCAACCAACGCCTCGATGCCGAGACAATCAACATTGTAGCCGAAGAATTCGGTTTCACTACTGAATATGTCAGCGCCGAAGTGAGCGAGGCTATCACTGTGGAAGAAGACTCCGAAGAAGACCTCATGCCCCGTCCCCCCATTGTCACGGTGATGGGTCATGTGGACCATGGTAAGACATCACTGCTTGACTATATCCGCAAGGCCAACGTGATTGCCGGTGAGGCCGGCGGTATCACCCAGCATATCGGTGCATACAACGTGAAGCTCAACGACGGCCGACACATTACTTTCCTCGACACCCCCGGCCACGAGGCATTTACCGCAATGCGTGCTCGCGGTGCGAAAGTAACCGACCTTGCGATTATTATTGTGGCGGCAGACGACAATGTCATGCCTCAGACCATTGAGGCTATTAACCACGCCTCGGCTGCCGGTGTGCCTATCGTCTTCGCAATCAACAAGATTGACAAGCCGGCCGCCAACCCCGACAAAATCAAGGAGGAACTCTCCGCAATGAACTACCTCGTGGAAGACTGGGGCGGCAAGTATCAGAGTCAAGACATTTCCGCCAAGAAAGGTATCGGTGTGGAAGAACTCATGGACAAGGTACTCCTTGAAGCCGAAATGCTTGACCTCAAGGCCAACCCCAACCGTAACGCAATTGGTTCAATCATAGAGTCTTCCTTGGACAAAGGACGCGGTTATGTGGCCACTGTTCTCGTGCAGAACGGCACTCTACGTGTGGGCGACGTAATTCTCGCCGGAACTCACTTCGGTAAGGTAAAGGCAATGTTTAACGAGCGTAACCAGCGTGTGGAAGAAGCCGGACCGGCCACCCCGGTGCTTATCCTCGGTCTGAACGGCGCTCCCACAGCCGGCGACACTTTCAACGTGCTTGACACCGAGCAAGAGGCGCGTGAGATTGCCAACAAACGCGAGCAACTGCAGCGCGAGCTTGCCAACCGCACTCAAAAGCGTCTTGGTCTGAGCGAACTTGCCCGCCGCAAAGCCCTCGGCGATTTCCACGAGCTGAACCTCATTGTAAAGGGCGATGTAGACGGCTCTATCGAGGCACTCTCCGACTCGCTCATCAAGCTCTCCACTCCCGAGGTTCAGGTGAATGTGTTGCATAAGGGTGTCGGCGCAATCTCCGAAAGCGATGTCACTCTTGCCGCCGCCTCCGATGCCATTATCATCGGCTTCCAAGTGCGTCCCTCGGCAGCCGCTCGTCGCGAAGCCGAGAAGGAGGGTGTGGAAATTCGTCTGTACTCCGTAATTTACAAAGCTATTGAGGAGGTGAAAGATGCAATGGAAGGTATGCTTTCGCCCGAAATACGCGAGGAGATTACCGGTACCGCCGAAATCTTGCAGACATTCCACATTTCAAAGGTGGGCACCATTGCCGGTGCCATTGTGCGTGACGGTAAGGTTAAACGCACCTCCAAGGTGCGCGTAATCCGCGATGGAATAGTCGTTTACACCGGTGAACTCGGCAGCCTCAAACGATTCAAGGACGATGCCAAGGAAGTTGTTTCCGGATTTGAATGCGGTCTTTCCGTGCAGAACTACAACAATATCGAAGTCGGCGACATGATTGAAGCCTACGAAGAGATTGCTGTCAAGAAAACTCTCTGACGATGTTTGCCATAATCAACATCGGAAGCAACTTGGGTCACCGCCGCCTGAACCTCTCAAAGGCTATGGCGGCTGTGATGCGCGAATTCGGAAATTTGGAAATGAGTCACACCGTGGAGACTGAACCCCACGGCTTTGAAAGCCCTCATAAATTTCTGAATGTTTGCCTGATGTTTCAAACGGATTTGACTCCAATTGAGGTATTGCATAAGTTGCAGGCCATTGAGAAAAGCATTTCCTCCGGCTCACACAGAAATACCGATGGCAGTTACACCGACCGGGAAATCGACATTGATCTTATAGCCATAGACGATATCGTTGTTGACACTCCCGAGCTGAAGTTGCCGCACCCGGGATTGCCGTCTCGCTACTTCTTCCTCAAACCACTTGAGGAGATAGCCCCCGGTTGGACACACCCGCAAACCGGCCTCACCGCCGGTGAAATGCTTGCCGCATTGCCTGAGAAATAAGAAGTTAATAATATACTTTGAGGGGCCGGACAGCGATTGTCCGACCCCTCATTTCTAATACATTAACAATTTATGGCTGTTCAGAGCAGAGGTTTGATTTCTTCAACCCATGCTGCAATGCGCTCATCTGTCTTGTCGCTCTCATTGTCTTCATCGAGCGCGAGGCCCACGAAATTACCGTTGACTACGGCGGTTGAATCATCGTATGAATAACCATCGGTTGACACTGCCCCAATCAGATTTGCGTCTGCCTCTTTTGCAGCTTGCCAAATTGTACCCATGGCATCGCAGTATGTATTGCTGAAACCGCAGGAGTCGCCGCAACCGAAGACAGCCACTGTCTTGTCCGCGAGATTGCTTGATTTGAGCAACTCCACGCCATCGTACCAATCATCCTGCAAATCACCGCAACCCCATGTGGAAGAGCCGAGAAGAAGATTGTCGTATTCTGCGATTTTGGCCGCATCAAGTTGTGAGGCGCTGAAGATGTCGGTTACCCCGAGAGCATCTCCGATTTTGTTGGCTATTCCCTCACAATTGCCGGAGGTTGAGCCGTAAAAAATTGCTGTCTTTTTCATAAAATATTTTATTTTATAATCTGATTTTCTTGCCTTTGATAATATACAGGCCCTTGGGCAGCGACTGCAAGATGGATTGTGTGGCACCGCTGCGCACACAGATGCCTTGCATATTGTAGACATTGAAGGTCGCGTCTGCGTCGGCATTGGCAGTCATGACGCCTACTGTCTGAGTGGCGCTGATTTCAAGCGGCTCGGTGGCTGTCAGGGTGTATTCTCCGGCCTCATCGGGGGGGAGTTCCTTGCCGTTGGCCGTTACAGTCATCTTCTCAGTTGTGTTGAATTTCAGTGAGACGAATGTTCCGGGAAGCACTTTAATCGGTGCGCTGAAATCACTGGTCGGAGTGACATAGTCGGTACTCATGCTCACATTGTCGTTGCTGATTCCGGTTGTTTTCAATGTCACGGCCAGAGGCTGCGGCTCTTCAAGAGTAAAGAGCTTGATTACACTCTTGTCCGCAACTTCCTTCAATACATAAGAGTCAGCATAGTCGGAGTGTGCGGCAGCTTCAACCGATTCTCCGTTAAGATATAGCCATGACTGCATCGGGGTATAATTGAGCATGAAGTTGAAGGGAAGGTCGCCGATTTTGTCATCGGGGTTGGAGTCAAAAGCCACGAAGTTGTAACCGGCCTTGAGCTGCGGCACATAGCCGTTTATATTGAAATCAAAAGCGAATGAGCCTTGAGGTATGGCATCTACATACACCACAGCTTGCTTGTCTCTTTGCGGGCCGTTGCCGATGAGTTTGACTTTATCACCGTCTTTGAAAGTGAGGGGGAACGGCCATTCCTCGTAAGTCGAGCCGTAATAGTCGGTTTCGGTGCGCTGCTTGATTTCTTCATCGTTCACAAAGAGCTGCTTGAGAGAGGCGCGTGTCTTGGGTGTAACGGAGAAATAAGGTCTGTTCACCGGGATTTCGACATTCTCGTTCAAGCCGGTGTACAGCTCAATCTCCATGCCTCCATAGTATATTGACTCTGTTTTGAAAGCCTGCAATTTAAGCAGTGATGCATCGTTTATATCCACGGAGATTTTGAATGTTTCAAGTTTGTCGGCATCAATGGCAACCGTTGTTTCAGATGCAACTATGCCGAGAGAAACGGGAGTCCACAGATATTCCGGTTTCTCCCCGTTGATTTGGATTTCATTCACCTGATAACGCTCTTCGTCATAGCTGAATTGCACTTTGCTTCCGGCTTTTACAATAAGCTCATCGCCGTTGAAGTCAACGTTCTTGCCGTCTACCTCAATGCCACTCACCACCCCGCGAGCCGTCTCGCTATAAGTAAATTTCACCGGGATATCAATGTCGGGATAGTTGGCTTTGATGTCGAGCTTGTCGCCGTCTTTGAGAGAAATCCCCTCATCATCGGCTGTGTTGATGTCTACCGGCTCACCATTGAGCAGAATTTTATACAGTGGCTTGTCCCACTCGGTTGAGGCTATGGTGAACACGCTCTCATTGGTGTTCTCACCCTCGGCCGGAATGAATGTGATATTGTTTATGCCGTTCTCTACCCTGACTTCCGTATTGGAAGCCGGGCGTTTGATTATTACTCTTGAAGCATCGTCAACGGTAGTCTGCACAGTTGCCGTACGCATTTCGGCAAAGTCAAAAGTCTTTACCGTCCATACGGCGCCGTTGGTGGAGGGGTCGGCAGATGCATCAAAATATGAAGAGGTCATGTAAGTAATCGGGCTTTCGGAAGCCGTTTCGCTGTCCGGGTTTTGATATGTACATGAAGCCAACCCATAGCCCTCTTTGGCTATAATGTCCACCGATTTTGACCAGTCGCCCACCTCGATGGTGAATTCATTGTCGCCGTCGTGCAGGTCGGTCACTTCAACTGTATTATAGTTCAAGTCCATGTACTTTACATTTACTCTGTCGGCATGGTCTATGTTCAGAGTCATAGTCAGAGAGGTCTTTGCCATAAGAGCCGACACTCCCGCCATGATTGTCATAATAAGGAATGATATCTTCTTCATAATAAAGTGTCTACTTGATGATTACTTTTTCGCAGGTTTTCGCACCATTGGCGTAACGAGTCACTTTCATGCACATACCGGGCTGAGGTTCAACGAATTTTATACCCTGAAGGTTATAGTATTCTACCGAAACGATTTTGCTTTCGCAGGCAATCTCTTCCACACCGGTGGTGCTGTATAAAACCGGTTCGCTTGCCAAGACTGCGCCGTCGTTCTTTTTATAGAAAAGCTGCAAGCCGAGGTGACCGTCAAACACGAGCTCCGGCTCATAGAAATATACAATATTGGTAATGGTTGAGGCTTTGAAGTCGTAACCGCCGTAAGAGTCGGTGTCGCAGAAGCCCCACGGAATATCAGTGATGTTTTTATCAAGCTCCTCATACATGGCAGCCTTGAACTCATAAGGTTTGCCGTCTATAAGGAAATTGTAATAGAGGCGGTCGGTGTCCAAAAGGTTACCGTTGATGTCGAGCATGGGGAGCAGGAATCGCACCTTTCCATAGCCGTAATATTCTTCAGGATTGTATTCATCTACAATGTCGAATACCGGCTTCATGGGAGCAGCCGGCTCCGCCTCGCTGTTGTAGGGCTTGAAGCGTACTTCCTTGAAAAGGTTTACATACGATAAATCTTCATTGCCTAAGTTTACCACTGCCGTGCCGTCGGTTGTCATTGTCTTGCTTTCCGGGTCGCAGATGAATTGCAGACTCTCCTTTGCCGCCAACATCGGACGCATATCTCCGGCATATTGGTCATAGCCCATCTCGTATTGAGCCGCCAGGAAATAGTCGAACGAACGCCAATACTCATCAATGCCGATATACTGTCCGGTGGGGAAGACAACAGTATTCCCCTCTTTTTCACCTACTATGCAGGCCGCCGGGTTATACTCGTTCATGCCGGTCACGTATACTTTCTTGTCAACAGTTGCCATGTCTACCACCAGAGCTGCGAATTCATCGTGAATCATCAGCATTTTCTCCGGTTGAATGCCTTCCGGCATATAAGTGACTTTGTCAGGGAATGGAACATAGTTTTGATTGCAGTCACCGTATCCCACCCAGTTGCCGTTTATGTCGGCTAGGCCGAGTATGAATTTCGGGAGTTCAATCTCCTCACTGAAGTAATCGGCTTCTTCCATTACCACGCTGCCGTCTTCTTTCACAGTGTAGACAATTCTGTCGTTTGCGGTTTCAATGAAATACAATCCCTTCTGCTCTTGCTCATCGGTCAGTTCATACTTCATGCGGTGGAGCTGATAAACATTTTCACTGTCAGCGGCATATGTCTGCGGAAGCTCCACGGTAATTTTGTCACCTTCGAGTCTGCCCTCCATATATACGTTCATCGGCAACTTGTCATAAGAAAGCGGTGCCTTGATATACACACGTCCTCCTTCACCGTAGATTATATCGGTGGCATAATTCTCCGACATACCCATGGTGACGCCAAACATCCCCATTCCGAAATAGGTGGCATTTCGTGTATATGTTACAGCCTCACCCTGTGGAGCAGTGCTTTTAGCCCGGCGAGTGCCGATGACTTGATTTTCTCCCGACAAGGGAACAAGATTTTTGCATTGCGGTGTGTCAATTGCCGCAGCCTGAATTGCCGATGAAGCAATTGCCAAAGCAGCCACACCAAAAGATTTCAGTAAATGTAGTCTCATATATAATAATTAGTTGTAATCCTATTTTTCAAGATACAAAATTACTGCCGGCAGCAATTCCCGACAATACCCTTTTTTCAGTGTTTTTTTCATGTCCCGAAGGCCGACATTATAACTTCATCAAGGTATCACAACCGGCCGGCTACCCCCTCCATACGGTATGAGACTAATAGGGGGTGGGCATTTACGAAAAAGGGGGTGTGCCAAGCATTATGACACACCCCCTTTCGGGTTATTTTTATTTAGTCGTTTTTTTAGCGAACTACCACCTTGGCATTGCCGGCGGGAGTTGCAACCAAGTAGATACCGGCGGGTACATTTACCATGCCCTGTACACCGGCGGCTACTGCGCGGCCATCAATTGTGAAGATGTTGCCGGCTTCAATCATGCGGATTGCACCCTGAAGACCTACGGCAACTGCTGCCTCTTTGTCTACCTCTACACCTTCGATACCAACGAAGTCTGAGAACTTGTAAGAAGCGGCGTTAACAACAGCTTTGGTGTCGCGGTTCACGAGCATTACAACGATGCTGCCGTTCTCTTTGTTGGTCACATAGCGAGTATTTACCTGAGTTGAATACTTGTAGTTGCAACCCTTCTCCATATTCTCAATATATGAAGCGGCTTCGGGTACACATACTGATCCGCGGCGAGCTACCTCGTTATAGACAGTTGGCACACTTGAAGGTTGTTTTTCCCAACCATAATAGTTACCGGACTGACCTGCATAATAGTTAGTCTGATTGTAAGGACCTACACCGTCTTCAACCAAAGTGTAAGTGATACCATATTTACCGGGAGTGTCAAATGAGCAGTTTACTTCAACATCCAATGCAAGGGCGTCGCTGTTGCCATCTACGGCAGCCAATTTTGCTGTAACTTCAGCAGAAGTCATGGCACCTGCCACAGACTCCATGTATTCTTCAAGATATTGGGGGTGAGGATAAACGTTGTTATTGAAATCGCGGTTCATATAGCTTGTGGGAGCACCTGCACCTTGCTGACCTTGTGCAACAGCGGCTGCATTTGCATCTTGTAAGAATGAGTAGTACGGACCGGAAACTGCACATACATTCATTTGGTCTGCACCGTTGAAAGGACCGTGAACGGCAATTGGGATAAAGCGGTCGGGATAAGCCTCTTTTGTCATGGCCAAACCGGTGATACCAATCGGGCAATAACCGCATTTTGCAGAAGTGAGCTCTTCGCAAACCACTTTCTGTACATAGCCGGTCTCAAGGCAACGCAATGTGCCGGTCCATGAGTTTTCAAGTGCGTTTTCTACACCGTTTACTTTGGTGATTTTTACGGTGAAAGGTATTTCCATACCCTCTTTTGCGCAAGTGAACTGTGTAAGAGCCATACCCATTTCATCATAATTCACGGGAGTGCTGCCACCATTAAGGTCGGTTACATTGGCGTGAGCCGTCTGGGCAGCTTCGCCGGCGATGGTGAACTCAACGTCAACATCGGTTACGGGGTTGGCACCCTGGTTTACCACACCGATAGCGTAAGTGAAGGGCTGACCGGGCTGAACTGTGGGAGCATAGCTGTCATCACCAATCATTGCCATATTCTGCGGAAGGTTGTCGCCTTCAACAGTAGCTGTTACCATGAAGTTTGAGCCGAATACAAATTCCATGTCTACCCACTGATATGTGTCGGAAGTCACAAGCTTGTCGCCGTTTACCTCACCGGTGCATTGTGAATATACATAGCAAGCATTCGGATTGGCTGCGTAACCGTCTACATCAAAGATATAGTCTTTGGCGGTAACGTTCTTTAGAACAACGCACAAATAAATCGGAGTGTCGCCCTTGATTTCATAAGGAGTGGAAAGGGTAACATTGTTCCAAGCAAAACCTTCGGTGGAAAGTTTTACGTCAGTCTCACAGAGAGGAGTGCCGTTGAGGGCATCCATGATATACACTTTACCGGAAGTGATGGTATTGCGTTGTATGCCCTGCTGAGCGAATGTGCCGTTCACCGGGGAGCAGAAGTTGATTTGAGTAATCTTCGCACCGACAAATTGAGCCATCTTCTCTTTGGTCAAGCAGATACCGAGACCGGCTTCGCCTGTAAGAGCCAGACCGTAAGCGGTGTAGGGGTCTTCGGCGCAGTAACCCAGAGTCATTTTGGTGGCGTTGGCCTTTTTCTGAGCCTTCTGCATAGTGCTTGGGGCTTCGTACTTCACACTGCTCTGGTACAGCAGCGGATTTACGTTAGCGTGCTTCTTGGGTGTGAGAGTCAAACCCGAAGTAGCTGTCTGCGCAAATGCCGGTATGGCGGCCAGCAGCAAAGACATTGCAATTGAGTAAAATTTCTTCATAAGTTATTATTGTGATTAGTACATTAATTGCGCACATGCAAAGCTGTTCTGTTCTGATAAGTCAGCCCTGTGTTTAGGGCGCAAATTTAAATGAAAATTTTGTAAAACACAACCATTCTTCCGAAAATTATTCAAAAAATATTTTGCCGACTCCTCCATTGCCGAAAAATTCGTACCTTTGCAGCCGAAAAACAGGAATTTAAATGTTTAATCCTTTACAATATATATATGGCGGCATATATACCGCCTGCATACACATCTATCAAGGGCTGATGCACATCGCTTCGGTGAAACACCGCAAAGCGAGAGCCATGCTCAACGGGCGTCGCCGGACACTGTCGGCACTCCGCCGCACGCTGTCGGACACAGACCGCCCGATATGGGTACACGCCGCCAGCCTAGGCGAATTCGAGCAGGGACGCCCTCTCATGGAACGTCTGCGCCGCGAACACCCGGAGCAAAAGATAGTACTCTCTTTCTACTCCCCTTCCGGCTACAATGTGCGCAAAGACTGGCCGGGAGCGGACTGCATAGTTTACCTCCCGGCAGACACGCCGCGAGCCATGCGCCGCTTCCTTGATGTGATGAACCCTTCCATGGCCATTTTCGTGAAATATGAATTTTGGGGAAATTGCCTGCGACTGCTCCGAAATCGGAGCGTTCCCGCATATCTCATCTCTTCCGTATTCAGACCCGGGCAGTCTTTCTTCAAGAAATGGGGAGGATATTTCCGCGACTCACTGCGGTGCTTCACTCATATATATGTACAGGACGAGGATAGCCGCAAGCTGCTGAAAGGTATCGGTGTAACTGCGGTAACAGTTGCCGGCGACACCCGGTTTGACCGCGTCACGGACATAATGCAATCCACACACGAAATTCCGGAACTTGACCGATTCACTCGCGGCGGCACACGGTTCACTTTCATAGCCGGTTCCTCGTGGAGTGCCGATGAAGATGTTTACTTCCCATGGCTTAAATCTCGCGCCGGGACAATGCTCTCTGTTATCGCCCCTCACGAATTTGACACGGCGCGTCTGCAAGATATGAAAGAACGCCTCGCGCCGGAGATTAAGACAGTGCTTTTATGTGAGGCCAAGAGCAATCCCAATCTTCTTGACTCGGCTGACTGCCTGATAATAGACTGCTTCGGCCTGCTTTCATCGGCTTACAGATATGCGAATGTGGCATACATCGGAGGCGGTTTCGGCACCGGAATACATAACATCAACGAAGCGGCCGTTTACGGCATCCCGGTAGTCTTCGGGCCGCGGCACGACAAATTTATTGAAGCACGTGAGCTTATCAAAGCCGGCGGAGGTTTCAGCGTAGAGAATGCCAACCGGTTCGCCGCCCTGATGGACAAGAAGCTGATGAACAGCGACCTGCGCGCAAAGTCCGGCAAGGCCGCCGCGAGCTACATCCAATCCAAACTCGGAGCCACTGACCGCATCAGCGCCGACATCTTCCCCCAACGGCCTTAAAGTCTTTAACAAGTCTGGCTTTCAACTGCTTACAAAAGTTATATACATTTTAACACGCTTTAAGATTTGATTGAGTTGGCATTTGCGGAAATTTTGCTTACTTTGCAGTTTGAAACATACAATTTCTTATGGGTAAAATAATAGCCATAGCAAACCAAAAGGGCGGTGTGGGAAAAACCACAACCTCAATCAATTTGGCTGCGTGTCTTGCCGAACTTGGCAAGACAGTGCTCCTCATAGATGCTGACCCTCAGGCTAATGCCACGAGCGGTCTGGGTATTGACCCTCGCTCTGCCGAAGCGTCAATATATGAGTGTCTTGTAGACGAATACCCCATGAAGGGTGCAGAGCAGGACACTTGTGTGGAGGGGCTCAAACTCATCAGCTCGCGCATTGACCTTGTCGGTGCCGAAACGGAGCTTATCAACAAGCCTCAACGCGAAAAGGTACTTCTCCATGCCCTTGATTCGGTACGCGATATTTACGACATAATCCTCATAGACTGCTCCCCCTCTTTGGGCTTTATCACCGTCAATGCACTGACGGCTGCCGACTCGGTGATTATCCCCGTGCAGGCCGAATATTTTGCTCTTGAGGGTATCAGCCAGTTGCTCAACACTATACGCATCATAAAGAGCCGTCTTAACCCCAATATGGACATTGAAGGCTTCCTGCTGACAATGTACGATGCGCGTTTGCGTCTGGCAAACCAGATTTATGAGGAGTTGAAAGGGCATTTCGGCGACATGGTATTCTCTACCGTCATACCGCGTAACATCAAGCTATCCGAAGCTCCCAGCCACGGGTTGCCGATTACCATGTACGACCCGGACTCCCGCGGCGCAATCTCTCATCGTCAGCTCGCCAAGGAGCTGATTGCTCGTAATAAAACCAAAAAATAACCAATGGCAATAAAACGCAATGCACTGGGTCGCGGTCTGGACTCGCTCATCTCGATGAATGAGATTCAGACTTCCGGCTCTTCCGAAATAAACGACATCGAGCTGAAGCTCATCAGCCCGAACCCCGACCAGCCGCGTACCACTTTCGATGAGGAAGCCCTCGATGAGCTGGCCGCCTCCATACGCGAATTGGGCATTATCCAGCCCCTTTCGCTGCGCAAACTCGATGACGACACCTACCAGATAATCGCCGGCGAACGCCGTTGGCGTGCCGCCAAGCGTGCCGGACTGGAACGTGTGCCGGCATATGTGCGCACCGCTACCGATGCCGAGATTACCGAAATGGCACTCATCGAGAATATTCAACGCGAAGACCTCAATGCAATAGAAGTAGCCCTCACTTTTAAGAAACTGATTGACCAATACAAGCTCACACAGGACAGGCTCAGCGAGCGTGTGGGCAAGAAACGCGCCACCATTGCCAACCACCTGCGCCTGCTGCGCCTGCCGGCTGAAATACAGCTCGGCCTGCGCGACAGACGAATTGACATGGGCCATGCCCGCGCATTGCTTACTCTTGAAAACCCCAAACATCAACTGAAACTGTATCAGCACACATTGGACGAAGGACTCTCCGTGCGCCGCGTGGAGGACCTTGCTCGCGAAATGCAGGCTGCCGCCGAACGCGGAGAGAAGCCGGCAATACCCAAAAAGAAAGCCGCTCCCACCGCAAAGGCTGATGATTACGACTTTTTTCGCCGCGATTTGGAGTCTTATTTCTCAACCCCGGTACGCTTCTCGCGCAAACCGGACGGCAAAGGATCCATCACACTGCGCTTCGCCAACGATGACGAACTGCTGAAACTTGTTGCTCTTTTTGAAAAACTGAAATAATCGGTTGATTGATAAACTATCACATATAATCAGCAAGCGAAAAGCGGCTACACGCATTGTAGCTGCAATACTCTGTATGGCTTTCCTGCTTCCGCCCCGCCTCATTGCGCAAGAGCCGGTTACGGCATCTGCGAGTGAGGAAGAAGAGAATGTAAAGCCCAACGAAATCCTTGACAGCGAACTGCTTATAGAAGACCCCAATCTGAAGGTAGTAAGCGAAGAAAGTGACAGTATCCTCGTGGAAGTGCGTGCGCCGGGCTATTCACCGGAATACGGGCTTAAACGCCCGTTCAACCCCGACCCCACACGCGCCGTGTGGTTGTCGGCTCTCTGCCCCGGCCTCGGTCAGGTATATAACCGCCGCTACTGGAAGCTACCTATTATTGTGGCCGGATTCATGGGGCTGGGATACGGCGCGGCGTGGAACAATAACCAGTTCAACGATTACGCGCAAGCATATACCGACTTGCTCGATGCCGACCCCTCCACCAACAGCTACATGAACTTCTTTCCCCCGACCACTCTGGAAGGAGACCTTGACCGCGCTTGGCTGCAAAACATTCTGAAAAGCCGCAAAAATTACTATCGGCGTAACCGCGAGCTGTGCATTATTTGCATGGTAGGGGTATACCTGCTATGCATGGTAGACGCATACGTTGATGCCACGATGGCTCATTTCGATATCTCTCCCGAACTCTCTCTTGACATACAACCCACAGTATTCCCGGAACCGGGCAAGCCCAACAGCCCGGCAATGGGGCTGAACTGGGCATTCACTTTTTGACACGAGACTCACTCCGGTGAGTCTTACAAACTAATGAATATGAAACGCATCCTCTTATCAACATTTCTTGCAGCGGCGGCAGTACTCCCCTCTTTCGCCGCCAAGCCCAACGTGCTTACGCTCAAAGAAAGCATTACCGACAACTCCATAGTTTTTCCCGAAACTTTTGAAAAAGACACCCGCAAGCTGCTCGAAGGCTGGTATCTCAAAAACTATACCGCCACCGATGACCGCTACTCACGAGTGGGTGATGTGGAAGTTTCCGATGCCACCATCAAGGCTCGCCTTGCCGCCATGCCTACAATTATAGAAATGCCCTTCAATCAAATTGTGCGCGACTATATAAAGCGTTACACCAAGCAGGGACGCGAGCAAGTGGCGGCCATTCTGGGACTTAGTCTGTATTATACCCCCATTTTCGAGCAAGCACTCGAGCAAGCCGGGCTTCCTCTTGAACTCAAATACCTGCCGGTGATTGAAAGTGCCCTCGACCCCAATGCCGTGAGTCGCAGCGGCGCAGCCGGATTGTGGCAGCTTATGATAGGCACCGGCAAAGGGCTCGGCTTGGAAATCAACTCGCTTGTAGATGAGCGCCGCGACCCTTACCTATCCTCCGAAAAGGCGGCTTCCTACCTCAAAGACCTCTATGAGACTTACGGAGATTGGAGCCTTGCGATAGCAGCATACAACTGCGGCCCGGGAGCCGTAAACAAAGCTCTGCGCCGAGCCGGAGGCGACCCCAAAAGCCACGACTTCTGGAGCATTTACAAATACCTCAGCCCGGAGACTCGCGGATATGTGCCGATGTTTATCGCGGCAAACTATGTAATGACTTACCACAAAGACCACAACATCTCGCCGGTGCTTGCTACCAAGCCGTTAGTCACCGACACTGTGGCCGTATATAACCGTCTGCACTTCAATCAAATATCAGAGGTTCTGAATATCCCGGTGGAGGAGCTGCGTATCCTCAACCCACAATTCCGCGCCGATGTAATCCCGGCAGCAACCGATCGCCCATACTTCCTCATTCTCCCCTCGCAACAAGTACACGCTTACATAGTCAGCGAAAAAGATATTTTTGCCCATGAGGCCGAGAAATACGCTCATCGCGAGACTGTTGAACCGGGCGACAATGCACCGGCAGTAGCTTACGAGCCGGCATCATCGGAAAACGATGCCGCTGCCGAGCAGGAAGTGGCTATGGTGAAACGGCAAGCAGCAAGCGCCAACGGTAAGGATGCGCTTACTCATAAAGTGACTTCTGGCGAAACACTCGCTTCCATCGCGCAACAATATGGTGTGAAGGAAGGCCAGATTAAGGAGTGGAACAACCTGCGCCGCAATGCCGTGCGCACCGGGCAGCAACTCAAAATCTACATTCCCGGTCAGGAAACGGCGGCAGTAAGCAAAAATGGCTCTAAAAAAGACAGAAAGGCAGATACTCCAAAGGCAACTAAACAGGAAGCCCAAAAGGAGACTAAAAAAGAGGTTGTGAAGGAAACCAAGCAGCAACCCGCCGCCCAAACCGTCGAGCCGGTTCAGGCAAAAGCCAAAAAGTCCAAGAAGGAGCAAGCAGCCGAAGCACAGCAACTTGCTCAGGAGCAGACAAAACAATCCGGAAAAAAATCCAAGACTCAACAACAGGCCGCAGCCAAGAAGGATAATAAAAAGTCCAAGCAAAAGCAGAAGCAACAGCAACCCGTTCAGGTAGAAGTAAAAAGCGGCGACAACCTCTCACACATTGCCAAGCGCAATGGTACCACCGTGGAGGAGCTGCGCAAAGCCAACCCCAACCTCAAAGGGGATATGCTCCACCCCGGCGACAAACTGAATGTACCCACAAAGCAGCAAGCCACCGGCAAATCAAAGAAAGGCAAACAGCAGCAGACGCAAACAAAGAAAAAATCCAAAAAGAGAAGATAACAGATGGAGGATTTCTTCAGACTGATGCGCCGCTTCGTGGCGCCGTATAAATGGAATGTGGCTCTGAACATTATTTTCAATGTTCTGGCCGCATTTCTCACTCTCTTCTCTTTTGCGTTCATTATCCCCATTCTGCAAATGCTCTTCCGCATGAATACAGAGCATTACGAACTCATGGCTTGGGGAGCAGCCTCTTTCAAGGAGGTGGCAATGAACAACTTTTATTACGCCAACCAACGGCTCATAGAGAGTTACGGACCCTCATTTGCACTTGCAGTACTCGCCGTGCTGCTTGTGGTGATGACAATGCTCAAAACCGGCACCACCTACCTTGCAGCATACTTTATCATTCCGCTGCGCAATGGTGTGGTGCGCGATATCCGCAACCTTATGTACTCCAAAATACTCTCTCTGCCCCTCGGCTTCTTCACCAATGAGCGCAAAGGCGATGTAATGTCGCGTATATCAGTCGATGTCACAGAAATCGAGGCATCGGTTATGTCGAGCATTGATATGCTCTTCAAGAACCCGATTATGATTGTAGTGTGTCTGGGCATGATGATATTTGTCTCCTGGCAGCTGACAGTCTTCGTGCTTGTCTTGCTTCCGCTCGCCGGGTTGGTGATGGGCAAAGTGGGCAAACGTCTCAAACGCAAGAGCCTTGAAGCCCAACAGCAATGGGGTGTAATCCTCTCCACTGTGGAAGAGACACTCTCCGGGCTGCGCATCATCAAAGCTTTCAACGCACAAAACAAAATGAAAAACCGATTGGAGGGCGAAAATCAAACATTCTTCCGCATCTCCAACTCCATACAGCGACGCTACGCTTTGGCACACCCCATGAGCGAGTTTCTCGGCACTACGGCAATTGCCATTGTCCTGTGGTTCGGCGGCACGTTAATCCTCTCCGGCGGCAGCAGCGTCACCGCTCCAGACTTCATATATTATATGGTGATTTTCTACTCCATCATCAACCCCTGCAAAGAGCTTTCAAAAGCCGGGTACTCAATTCAGAAAGGCATGGCTTCAATGCAGCGTATCGACAAGATACTCAAAGCCGACAACCCTATCAAAGACCCCGCCTCCCCCAAGCAGCTCCCCTCGCTTGCGGATAAAAACATCCCGGCAATCAGCATAAAAGGAGTGGACTTCAGCTATAACGACTCACAAAGGGTACTCCAAGACATAGACCTTGACATAATGCCGGGGCAGACAGTTGCTCTTGTAGGGCAAAGCGGATCGGGCAAGAGTACTTTGGCAGACCTGTTGCCTCGTTTCTACGACCCGGAGAAGGGCTCAATATCAATTGCCGGTACTGACATACGCTCGCTCAGAACCGCCGATCTCCGTTCTCTCATGGGCAATGTAAATCAGGAGGCTATCCTTTTCAACGATACCATTCGCGCCAACATAGCTTTCGGAGTGGAGAATGTCGGTGATGAGCAAATAGAACGTGCCGCCAAGATAGCCAATGCTCACGACTTCATCATGGCCACCGAGCAAGGCTACGACACCAACATCGGCGACCGGGGTTGCCGGCTCTCGGGCGGTCAGAGACAGCGCATCAGCATAGCCCGCGCTATACTCAAAGACCCGGCAATCCTTATCCTCGATGAGGCCACCTCAGCCCTTGACACCGAAAGCGAACGCCTTGTGCAAGAAGCTCTTGAACGCCTTATGCAGGGACGCACAACCGTAGTCATAGCTCACCGCTTGAGTACAATAGCCGGAGCCGACCTCATCTGCGTAATGCATGAAGGCCGTATCATAGAGCGCGGCACACACGCCTCCCTCATGGCCTCCGACACTCAATACCGACGTCTGGTGGAAATGCAAAGTTTCAACTGATTGGTTAAAGGTAAAATCATCAAATTGAAACTCGTGTTTTGCAGTTTCGTGTAATTTTTGTAAATTTGTGGTAATTTACCCCGAATAGTTACAATGAAGATATTTTCATCAGATATAATAAGCGAAATAGACCGCGCCACTTGCGAGGCACAATCCATTGATTCTCTGGAATTAATGGAGAGAGCTGCCTCGGCTGTCAGTTACGAGATAATTTCACGTTTCTTCCCCACTCAAAGAATTGTGGTAATCGCCGGCCCGGGCAATAACGGCGGCGATGCGCTGGCTGCGGCGCGAATGTTGCTTGAACAGGGATTTAAACGGCTTGAAATATATTTGTTTAACGTAACTGGCCGTCTTTCTTACGATTGCGAGCAGCAACGTAATAAGCTTATAGCCAATCAGGATGTAAATTTCATTGAGATTACCAAGAGTTTTACTCCCCCTACACTCGGTGCGAGCGATGTAGTTCTTGACGGTCTGTTCGGTGCCGGCCTCAAGCGGCCCTTGGAGGGTGGTTTTAAATCTTTGGTACATCACATCAATGAAAGCCGGGCCTATACGATATCAATTGACGTGCCTTCCGGTATGTTCGGCGAATGGAACGCCAATGCCAACCGTCGCGACATGATACACGCACGGCTCACACTGGCCATTTCCTTCCCGCGCATCGCCTTTTTCTTCGAAGAGATGGCAGATGTAGTTGGCGAATGGGAACTGCTTGATATTGAGCTGGATCAGGCAAAAATACGCTCTACCCCCACACGTTTCTTTTTTGTAGAAGAAAAAAATGTGAAACGCGTGTTGCAGCCTCGCGGCAAGTTCGTAAATAAACGTGATTGCGGGTCGGCACTTATTATGGCCGGGTCTATGGGGATGATGGGTGCGGCGGTAATGTGCAGCCGTGCCGCGATGCGTACCGGGATCGGCTTGGTCACCGTACATTCAGCCCGTTGCGGCATGCAGATACTGCAAAGCAGCGTGTGCGAAGCTATGTTTGAGCCGGATAAGAATGACCGCGTAATCTCGGACATGCGTCTGCACCATGCTCACAATGCTGTGGGAGTGGGACCCGGTATAGGGACTTACGATGATACGGTCAACGCACTTGAAGGACTTCTGAAAAATGCATCTGCGCCGCTGATAATTGACGCCGATGCACTGAATTGCATTGCCAAACGACCGCAACTTCTGTCTATTATTCCTCCCATGAGCATACTCACCCCCCACAAAGGAGAATTTGACCGACTTTTCGGTGAGCATGAGAGCGATGAAGAGCGTCTGCTTAAAGCCATCGAACAATCTCAATATTATAATCTTATTATTGTATTGAAAGGGCATTACACAGCCATCGTTCGTCCCGACGGGAAAGTATATTTCAACTCCACGGGTAATCCGGGCATGGCAACCGCCGGCAGCGGAGACGTTCTCACCGGCGTAATCACATCGCTCACCGCCCAAGGCTATAAACCGGAGACAGCCGCCGTTGTAGGCGCATACATACACGGTTTGGCCGGAGATATGGCCGCGCAAGAGAAAGGACAACTCGGCATGACAGCCTCCGACATCATCGACAATCTGCCCAAAGCCCTGCTCAAACTGAACAATTGACAAAAAATTCCAACCGGCTTTCTTTATTTTTAAGACGGATTTGAGCTTGGTTTAAAAGTTTTTCTGTAATTTTGCACAATTAAAGATAACAACAAACTATTGCCAAAATAAAATGAAAAATGTTCTAATCATCGGCGCTACCGGCCAGATTGGTACAGAGCTTACCATGAAGCTGCGCCAAACATATCCCAACGGTGACATCGTAGCCGGTTATATACCCGGTGCCGAACCCAAGGGTGAACTTTTGGAGTCAGGCCCGGCTCATCTCGTAGATATCACCAACCCGGCACAGATAGCCGAAGCTGTTGATAAATACAAAGTCGATACTATCTATAACCTTGCTGCACTGCTTTCTGCCGTAGCAGAAGCCAAGCCCCAATTGGCATGGAAAATCGGTGTCGGCGGTCTTTATAACACTCTTGAAGTGGCTCGCGAGAAAGGGTGTGCCGTGTTTACTCCCTCATCTATCGGCTCATTCGGCCCGGACACTCCGCGCGATAACACTCCGCAGGACACTGTGCAACGTCCGCGTACAATCTATGGTGTGACAAAAGTAAGCGGCGAGCTGCTCAGCGACTATTACGCTCTGCGCTTCGGCGTTGACACTCGCTCGGTGCGCTTCCCCGGCCTTATCAGCTATGTAGCTCCTCCCGGCGGCGGTACAACAGACTATGCCGTAGATATTTATTACTCTGCAGTGAAAGGCGAGACTTTCAAATGCCCCATTGCTCCGGGTACTTTCATGGACATGATGTATATGCCCGACGCTCTTCGCGCCGCCATCGAGATTATGGAGGCTGACCCCAAGCGTTTGGTACACCGCAACAGCTTCAACATTGCCTCAATGAGCTTCGACCCGGAAATCATCTACAATAAGATTAAGGAATATATCCCTGACTTCAAGATGGAATACGAGCACGACCCGTTGCGTCAAGCCATTGCCGACTCATGGCCTAACAGCCTCGACGACAGCTGCGCACGCAACGAATGGGATTGGAAACCGGAATACGACCTCGATGGCATGACTCGCCACATGATTGCCCACTTGCGCGAAAAGTTCGGTATCGAGAAGCCCGAACACTGCAAAGCATAAATAAAAATTATTAATCACACCGATTGGCGGCAAGCTTTGAACGGCTTGTCGCTAATTTATTTTGTAGCTGAGAGGAAGCGGTTTTTGCCGTGTATGTCGCGATGAAGCTCTATGTTTTTGTAATCTTCGCGGGTCATCTGGGCTTTCAGATTGTCGGCATACAAAGGATTGATTTCAAAGTATATTCTTCCCCCGGAGGTGAGGGCTTCGCGACCGTATCGTGCCAACGCCTTGTAGAATTTCAACGGGTCATTGTCCGGCACAAACAATGCGCTGCGCGGCTCATAGTCAAGCACATTCGCATCCATTTCCGCAGCCTCGCTTTGCGCTATATACGGCGGATTGGAAACTAATATATCCCAACAATCATTATCCGGCGGAAGATTAAGCATGTCTTCTTTTATAAATGAAATATTGCATTTCAGCGTTTCGGCGTTTTCTGCGGCTATCTTCAAAGCGGCGTCACTGATGTCAATCGCCATAATCCGGGGAAATCGGAGATTGCGAGCCAAAGCAATGGCTATACAGCCGCTGCCGGTTCCGGCATCAAGTACGCGCAAATCGCTCCTTTCAGCTGCATCGCGCACTATCATTTCCACAAGCTCCTCCGTCTCCGGGCGCGGCACAAGCACATTTCTGTCTACCTTGAAGTTGAGTCCGTAAAACCGCGCCTCACCTATGATATATTGAATAGGTTCATGCCGTTTCAGGCGAGTTAGAATAGCGTCTACCTTACCGCGCATAAACTCGGACAGAGGTTTGTCTTCATTCAATACAATGTCTACCGGCTTCCAACCTTTCAAGTGCTCGAAAATCAGTCTGATTATGGCTTCAGCCTCCCCACGGGGATAAATCTCGCTTAGCTCTGCGCGTAGATGTTTAATCGTTTCTTTCATAGTATATTAACGTAATCGATGCAATCTAAAGGTTGAGGATAGATAAGGGAATGATACCGTACACAGGTCAATGCCGGAAAATTGCAGTGTGCCGATTTCCGGCAGGGGAATTTGCTCGGCGTCAATCCATTGTATACGGTACACTCCGGCGAGCCTTGTCGGGGTCAGATGTCCTTTCAAAGTTCCGGGCTGCCACGCCGCCGGATTGACTCCGGCTCCTTCGCTGTAAACAATATCATAACCGTCGGACATGTCGGGAATGAGTGCCAGCATATAGTCTCCGCCGGTGCGCAACACATTGTTATCAAGAGAGTAATCAAGCAATGTCCAATACCCGGAGTATGGGTCATCGGCTGCGTTTAACGCTTGCTCCACTTCCTGTGTGGTAAACGCTTGCATACCATTGCCGCCCTGTATTGGTGCACTAACAAACATGGCTCTTTTTACAGTCAACTCAGTATTTTCCGGGGCAGCAACTCCGACTGATTGAAGCTCTGCAGGGACACAAAGCGGTTCAGGGCTTGCCCATAACAGAGCCTCGCAATTATGTCCGGCATACAATTTTGTGTACCCTTTTTCATCAAGGCAGAGAGAAAATCCGGTATCCGTTTCATGCAATTGTTTAGGCACCGAAGCAACAGCCGGTTCATCGTTATATGCGTTTCGGTTCAGAGTAATGGACAGAGTATCATCACTGTATATTTTATCTGCTGACGATGCAGCGGTTATTGTGAGTCGCACTGTGTCAGTCTCATTAGTTGTCAGCAGAATACTGATACCGCCTCTTGCGGATTTTTGCAGAGGTGAATCGGTAATAATTGAGAAAGCCGCCGTGTGGTAAGCCGGGATATGCACGGGGAGCATTGCCGACTCTGTGTGGGAGAGATGCAGAATTGTGTTGTCCGTGCCCATTTTCTCAAACGTGTGACTGCCACCCATGTAAATATATTCGGCGCAAATCGATTCGAACGAGCAAGCAAGCAGAGCGAAAGTTAGAAAAAGGCGTGACATATCATAGATTGAGCATTGCCGTGATTGCCGTGATTATTCCCACAGCCGAGAAAATAAAAATGATTGTGCCGGTAATGCGGTTAATCAGCCACATTGAGCGCAGGTTAAAATGGGCGCGTATCTTATTTACAATCCACGTGATAGACCACCACCAAAAGAGTGCCCCGGCAAAAATAAAGATAAATCCGGCGATGTGGTGATAGAACATTATATCCTTACCCAAGAAATTAAAACGAGCAAACAGACCGATTATCAGGAAAATAATCAGTGGGTTGGATACTGTAAAGGCAAACCCGGTAAGTATATCCTTTCGGGGAGATGTGCCTCCCTCGGGCTTACGTCGCAAGTCGGCTGCCGGGTTCTTGCGGAATATGTAAATACCGAATGCAACCAATACCAAAGAACCGATTAATTGCAAAAGGTTCTGGTTGCGGGTCAGAAACTCCTCTATGAATGAAAGGCAAAATGCAGTAATTATGCAATAAAACAAATCTGATATGGCTGCTCCGATACCGGTAAACAGACCGGCTTGCCGGCCCTTGTCAAGAGTGCGTTGTATGCAGAGCACTCCCACAGGCCCCATGGGCGCTGAAATTACAATGCCTATTACAAACGCTTTCAGTATGGTATATATCAGATATTCCATAATCAATTCTCAAATCGCTCAGCGAGTAATCACATAGCCCCCTCCCGAGGGGAACACGGAATAGCGTTGCAGCGCATACTTAACGCTGCCGGTGAGTGTCGGTCCGGCTACCGGACTGCCACCGGACATTGTCACATCGTAATGCGAACCGCAGCTTGAACATACCGCTTCAAGGCTTTCCGGGTCTATATGGACGCGTATATATTCCTTGCACTCTACCGGACAAGATAAATCGTATGCCAAAGGAATAACATCTCCGGCACTGAATGGGTTCATACCCATAATCAGAAGTACACCACCATAGCCGGTATAGGTAGATTCAAGAAACTGGAAGTTTGACGGCACTCGGTTTTGTCGTATAAACTCGCGGCTTTCCCCAAAGCCGGCTACTCCATAGGTGTGCCACAACCCGGTGTTGTTGAGCATAATCTGTACCGGATAAGCCGGGATGCGCTCATCATCGGTAGTATCGCACGCCACATACGTGAGCAGCATTACAGCCGCACACGCTGTGACACACATCTTTCTAATTCCGGGGAATTTTATCATTCTGATAAGGCAGGTTCTATAAATTGATTTGAGGTGATTTTGAGATGAATTTTAGGCTGATTTAAGGTATTGCTAAGGGAACAATGCAAGCATTGTGACCGAAACAAAGCATTAAAGCAGCCAAAATTCAGCCAAAATCAGCCGAAAGCCTGCATTTTATTAATTCAACAATTTCGCAGCGTTCAATTTATAGAACCTGCCTTAAAACGGGATTGCAGCCATCATTGCGGCAAATTGGTCTACAATCTGCTGCAACGGGCCTTTCAGCATCGGGCGGAGCATCATCGGAATGTCGGCTACTATTGCCGCAGTAGCTTGTGTCTCGGCGCCGAGGTCTTCAAAACGCAGCTGCATCTGCAAATCCATCGGTATGCCCACCGGCTTCAAGCTGATGAGAGAAGGCTCGATGCGCTCCACCACCTCAAGGGTGACAGCACCGGTAGGACCGCCCTGCACCGTAATGCTGTCCGGTGTAACCTCCATTTTCTTCAGTTGCTCAAGCTTATCGGCCGGCAATTTATCTTCCGGCACATTGTCAATCAAGTTCTTGAGATTTTCCAAATTAGAGAAGCGACCGTAGACTTTTTCTATCGGCGCAGCCAGAATTGTCGGTTTGCTTTTATATTCCGTTGCCATATATTATGCTTCAATGTTGATACTGCCGGGCACCCAGTTTGCCGGATCCTTGCGCCATTCTTTCAGAGTCTCGAGATCCTCTTTGCGAATGTAGTTCGTTTCAAGAGCTACTTCAAGCATTGCGGAGTAGTTTGACAGAGTAATGAGCTGCACGCCGGCATCGCGGAAACGCTTCACGGACACGGGGAACTCGTATGAGAACAAAGCGCACATACCTATCACCTCACAGCCGGCGGCACGGATAGCCTCCACAGCTTTCAACGAAGAACCACCGGTTGAGATAAGGTCTTCAATTACAACCACTTTCTTGCCCGGTTTGAGGTTGCCTTCAATCAGGTTTTCCAAGCCATGATCTTTGGGAGTGGAACGTACATATACGTAAGGCAAATTCAATGTGTCAGCCACCAGAGCACCCATTGCAATCGCACCGGTCGCAACTCCGGCAATGTAGTCCACATCCGGGTAATTTTCCAAGATGATACGACACAACTCCACCTTGATAAAGGATCGGATATCGGGATACGAGAGGGTCAGACGATTGTCAGTGTATATGGGTGAATTCCAGCCGGAAGCCCATGTAAACGGATTGGACGGCTGAAGATTGATAGCTCTGATTTGCAGTAATTTTTCGGCCAAAAGGCGTTCTGTCGGTTTCATAATTTTTCTAATTAACGGGTTATTGAAGAGCGGACATATGTCTGCCTGCCACTCCTAAACTGCAAATTTACAAAAAAAATCGCAACCTCCCAAATATAAGACGTTCCTTATCGCCTTATCGCGATAAGGAATCGCGATAAGGCATTGATTTCGCAAGCCGGAAGGCTTGCTCTCCTTGATTTAACGGAATGTCAATTCCGATATTCGCAAGCCGAGAGGCTTGCGCTCCTATATACGAGTTCCTGTATACAGAATTGGGACGGTCAAGATTGCCTTGCCGTCCTTGTGTATCTGTCTGTTCCCGAAAGGGGATTTACTCTTCGCCCTGACGAAGCTTCTGAACGTAAACCGCCTTAATCATTTTCTTGCGGTTGGTTACAGAGGGTTTCTCAAACGCCTGACGGCTGCGGAGTTCTTTCACGATGCCGGTGCGTTCGTATTTACGTTTGAATTTCTTAAGGGCTTTCTCGATGTTCTCGCCTTCTTTTACAGGTACAATAATCATATTTTATGGTTGTGAAATAAAGGTCCCAAAGGGTTAGAAACCATTCAGACCGGTTGTTAATTCTTTGATTTTAAGCAAATTAGAAGCATCAAGCCCGCTGTTTAGGCATAAATACCCCGATTTTGCGCCACAAAATTAGTCATTATTCTTCACTCTGCAAAATTTTCCGCAACTTTTTAACAATATTCACCGCTTTAAGTCGTTATTTTAGTAATGAAGCTATTTTCAGGCACATATTATAATTGTATAAGCAAATGCCGTTTTGCCTTGGTGTTGCTCTTCGTGTTGACGGCTTTTGCTGCCGGAGCGCAGCGCAACGACTTTGTGGGCAACCGTTTATATGCCGACCAAAAGCGTTGGCATCTCGGCTTTTCGGTAGGTATGCATTTTCAGGATTTGAAGTTTACGCATAACGGTTACACCACGCCCGAAGGGGAGAATTGGTTTGCCGAGATTCCCTCTTACAGCCCCGGCTTTTGCGTTAACGTGTTGGCAGACTTGCGATTGCATCAGTATTTCAATCTCAGGTTCAGCCCGGGTATGTATTTCGGCAACAAGACGGCACATTTCATTGAGCACAATTCCGGCACAATAGAGAAACAAGACGTGAAGAGCGCGTATGTGGTACTTCCTCTCGATTTGAAAATTTCGGGAGACAGGTACAAGAATGTGCGTCCGTACGTAACTGCAGGCATCATGGGCTCGCTTGATGTGAGCAAGAAGCGCAGCGACTTTCTGCAGTTCAAACCTTTCGACACATACTTAACCATAGGTATGGGCTGCGACTTCTACCTGCCCTTCTTTAAGCTGAACCCGGAAATCAAATTCTGTTTCGGACTCTCCGACGTGTTGAAACATGACCGTCTCGACTTGGCCGATGACCCGGCAATGATGAAAATTACCGAGTCGCTCTCCAAGGTTAAAAACAACATGATTGTACTTACCTTCTATTTTGAATAACGCACATAAAGCACTGATAAATCCAATGTTTAAACTCTTTAAAATATTGATTGTCATAGCGGTGGCCGTCTTGGCTTCGGTGTGTGTGTTCGCGCAGAATTCCGACCCTCTTTTCTCGCAATATTACCAACTGCCCACCCTTTACAACGCCGGCGCCACCGGCAGCACCGACTATCTGCGTATACGCGGCGGTGCTCGTTTGCAATGGGTTGGTATTGACAACGCTCCGAAAAGTTTCACCGGAACTGCCGATATGCCGGTGAAAATCGGCAACAAACGCATCGGTGTGGGTGTGGCTCTCATGCAGGAAGGTATCGGTCTGTTTTCCAATCTTGACCTCGGGGTGCAGGCATCATATAAGCTCAAACTCTTCAAGGGGGAATTGAGTATCGGTGTGCAAGGCGCATATATCAACTCCAAATTCAAAGGGAGCGAAGTGGAACTCCCTGACGGCGATGACTACCACGACACCGATGAAGCTATACCCACACAAGACCTTTCGGGCAACGGGTTCGACTTCAGCGCCGGCCTTTGGTACACTCACCCGAAATTTTACATGGGTATCTCCGGGCGGCATCTGCTTGCTCCCACACTTACCATGAGTGTGGAGGGAACGGAGAGCAACGAGACCAAAGAATACGATGTAAAATTTGACAGAACGCTCTATTTTACCGCCGGAAGCAATATTCCGCTGAAAAATACGTTATTTGAATTGCAGCCCTCTCTTATCGTCATGACCGATTTGACTGACTTCACCGGCCAAGTAGACCTGCGAGCGCGATATAACAGATTATTCAGCTTCGGCCTTGGCTACCGATACAAGTCGGGCATAAACGTAAGTTTGGGCGCTGAATACAAGAATTTCTATTTGGGTTACAGCTATGAGTATCCGCTGTCAGCGATTGCCAAAGCCTCCTCGGGCAGTCATGAGATTGTGGCCGGCTATTCGCTGAAACTCAACTTTAACCAACAAAACAAAAACAAACACCGTTCCATTCGCTTTATGTAAGCGAGCCGGAGATAATCATAAAAGAATTACGCAACATACACACGCATAACGATATGAAACAAACACTTAAAAGATATTTGCATACCCTTGACGCCGGGCGACGCAACCTGTTGCTGCTTGTAGGCACAATGCTTGTAGGCGGATTGGTTCTGACCTCGTGCATGTCCTCTCGTTCAAGTTCCGCCGGCGGCGAAGTCACCGGTGTGGGAGGCACGTCCTTCTCCGAACCCACTCCTTACGGCATGGTTCTCGTAGACCGCGGCGCATGGAAAATGGGTCCGGCACAAGACGACAGCGTTTGGGGTATTAAAGCAGACCCTCGCGGTGTGAGCGTCGATGCTTTCTGGATGGACGAAACCGAAGTGACAAACAGCAAATACAAACAGTTTGTGTTTTGGGTGCGTGATTCCATTATCCGCGAGCGCTTGGCCGACCCGGCTTATGGAGGCAACGAGGAGTTCAAGATTGAGGAAGACAAAGAGGGGAATCCCATCAAGCCTTACCTGAACTGGAACAAAGCCATTCCATGGCGAAATGCCAACGAAGACGAGCAGCGTGCCATTGAGAGTGTATACCGCACCAACCCCATTACCGGACGCCGCGAGCTTGACCCCACCCAGCTCAATTATCGTTATGAGATTTACAATCACACGGCAGCAGCTAAGCGCAAAAATCGCCTTGACCCCACCCGTCGTGATTACAACACCGACAACCCGGTAGACATGGAGCTGCCCACAATAAGCAAAGATACCGCTTATTTCGATGATGAAGGCCGCATTGTGCGCGAAACGGTGAGCCGTCCGCTCTCCGGGGAATACGACTTCCTCAATACATATATAGTTAATGTATATCCCGACACCACGGCTTGGATTAACGATTTTGACAACGCTTACAACGAGCCGTACACCCGTATGTACTTCTCTCATGCCGGTTACAACGACTACCCGGTAGTAGGTGTAAGCTGGGAGCAGGCCAACGCTTTCTCAAATTGGCGCACCGACTTCCTGCGCCGTTCTCTCGGCAAAGAGGGTGTATATATCGAGCCATACCGTCTGCCTACCGAAGCTGAATGGGAATATGCAGCTCGCGCCGGAAATTCGGAAAGCTCATACCCCTGGGAGGAGACTCTGCCCATGGACGAACGCGGTTGCTTCTATGCCAACTTCAAGCCTCTCGAAGGCGACTTTATACGAGACGGACACCTTATTACCTCACAAGTGGGCACCTACGCGCCGAACGATTTCGGTCTCTTTGATATGGCCGGAAACGTGAGCGAATGGACCTCCACTGCTTACACGGAGTCAATCAACAAGCTCACCTCGGACATGAACCCGGAGTACCGCTATGATGCGGCTTTGGAAGACCCCTATAAGATGAAGCGCAAAATCGTGCGCGGCGGCTCATGGAAAGATGTGGCACACAACCTGCGCTCCGACCTTCGCCAGTGGGAATACCAGAACGAGCAACGCTCATACATAGGCTTCCGCAACGTTCGCAGCCAGGTAGGCTTTGCTCGCGGCACAAAAAATAAAAACAGAAAGTAACCCCAATAACAGAACCATATATTCACAATGGGAAAAATCAGAAAATTCGGAAACGTCATAGAGCGCTTTCTGCACGGCAGCAAGGGTCAGCGCTTCTTCAACTTCGCTTACTCTATCGGTGCAGCCATCGTAATTTGGGGTGCACTGTTCAAAATCCTCCACTTGCCCGGCGGCAGCACACTGCTTTGTATCGGTATGGGTACCGAGATTGCAATGTTTATCCTCACGGCCTTTGACCGGCCGCCGAAGGAATATGCTTGGGAAGAGGTATTCCCGGTGCTTGACAGCCATAATGCCGATGACCGCCCGGACTTTGAAAACGGCACCGGTATGGAAATGACGGGTACTGACCCTGATTATGATAATTATACCGCTCCTCAACCGGCTACTCCGGCTGTACCTTCGTTGGCTTTGAGCGAGGAAGACACCCTCTCGTTGCGCGACAGCATTCAGAAACTGGCGGCGGCCTCAAACCAGCTTTCACAAATGGCCGAACTCACAACCGCCACTCAGGATTATCTGCAAGGGATTGCCGGGATTGCAGAGCAGATGAATGCTCTGCGCGCAACTACCGAACAGCTCAATGCTGTGAGCACTACCCTGCTGAAATCCTATTCCGCCATTACCGAGAACAGCGAGAATATTCAGCAGTCTTCCGGCGGATATGTGGAGCAAATGGAGGCTCTCAACCGCAATGTCTCCGGGCTTAACACAATTTATGAAATTCAGCTCAAAAGCATTGCCTCACAGCTTGACAGCATAGACCGTGTGAACCGCGGACTGAAAGATATTCGCGATATGTACGAGAAGAGTGCCAACGAGAGCTCACGCTATTGCGAAGAAACGGAGAAGATGGCTCGTTACATGAAGCAGCTTAACTCCGTATATGAGAAGATGATTACAGCCATGACCATCAATATGTACAACCCCATGATGGGCGGCGGCCAAGTACCCGCCGGCGGCTCTGTTGAAAACCCGTTCGCAAATCAGGCGAACCCAAACACATAATGCACTTATGGCCGGAGGAAGCAACAATGTAGCAAGGATGTCTCCCCGACAGAGGATGATTAACCTTATGTATATCGTGTTGACTGCCATGTTGGCTTTGAATGTCAGCAGCGATGTGCTCAACGGTTTCTCTCAGGTGCAGACCGGTCTGCAGCGCACTTCGAAGAATATGACCGAGAAGAACCGCGCCCATTTCCGCTACCTTGAAGACCTGTACCGCGAAAACCCCGATGTCGTGGAACCGTGGTTTGAGCAGGGAGTCAAGGTGAAGGAGCAGACAGACGCCTTGTTCAAAGATATAGAACAACTTAAAATTGAAATAGCCAAACAGGCTGACGGACCCAATGCGGACTACATGAAACTCGTAAACCGCGATGACCTTGAGGCTTCGGGGGTGACAATGCTCGACCCCATTACACAAAAGGGCAAGAAGCTCCGCGAACGCATTGACCTCTACCGGGAATTTATGATTTCGCTCATTGACGACCCGGAGAAAAAGAAGGCCGTGGCCGGAATGTTGAGCACAGTGGTTTACGATGAAAACGGCAACGCCACCAAAACACCGTGGGAGATTTCAAACTTTGAGAATATGCCGGCTATTGCCGCCATTACTTACCTCACTCATTTGCAGAACAACCTGCGCCAGAGCGAAAGCGATGCAATTTCATCGGTAATCAGCTCTATTTCCTACGGAGAGAACGGCTTGGACGATATCATACCCCCCGGCTCAATGGTGGCCAACGAGCTCAGCGCGTTTGTGATACCTCGCACTACAATGCTGATGCAGGGCGGTCAGTATGAAGCTGACATCGTTCTCGCGGCGGTAGACACTACCAACAGACCTCGTGTGTATGTAGGCGGACGGGAAATACGCGGCGGGAAATACACTTTCTCCGCGTCCGGTATTGGAGAACATGAGTATTCCGGTTACATTGAGGTGTTTAAGCATGACGGCACTCTCGGCAAGTTTCCGTTCAAGTCTTCGTACACTGTAATGGAGCCGATGGTAACCATATCCCCGACAATGATGAATGTGCTTTATGCAGGTATTGACAACCCTATAAGCATATCCGCTCCGGGTATACCTATGAGTTCAATCAACGCCACCATATCCAACGGCACCCTCACTCGCAACGGCAACTCTTGGATAGCTCGCTCAAGCGGTGTAGGACAGGAGGCTACAATCTCCGTAACAGCCAACATGAACGGCGGCACAACCAATCTGGGTTCAATGACATTCAGAGTGCGTAAATTGCCCGACCCGTTGGCATACATTCCGATTAAAGACGGCTCCGGCAACACGTTGCAATACAAAGGTGCGCCGCGCCGCATCTCAAAAGCACAACTTATGAGTGCAACCGGTGTGGGTGCAGCCCTCGACGATGGTGTACTTGACATACAGTACCAGGTAGTCTCATTCCAAACCATAGTCTTTGACCAAATGGGAAATGCCATACCGGAGAACAGTGCCGGCTCCCAATTCTCAGCTCGTCAGAAAGACCAATTCAAAAATTTGAAACCGGGTAAAACGTTTATTATCGGCAACATCAAAGCCAAAGGACCAGATGGTATAACTCGCGATGTTCCCCCGATTCAGGTATCGCTTAACTAACCCTCAAAAACTCACAGATGATGAAGATATTACGTCAAATAATAGCTGTCACCTTGCTTATGGCAACAGCAGTAGCCATGGCTCAGGTGGAAAGCGGTTCGGGAGTGACCCGTCGTTCCGGCAAAGACCGCAAAAAGCGCGGACAAACCGAAGCCGATGCCGGGGTGAAAATCACCGAGCGTATGCAAAACTTTTACGATACGAAAGAGCCGCACGATGCTGACCTCGCTTGGATGAGGGTAATTTACCGCCAAATCGACCTGAGCAAAGATGAAAATGCTCCGCTGTACTTCCCCGAAGATGTGATAGACGGAAAAGAGAACCTTTTCCGCCTGCTCCTCCGCCTCGTGGTAGAGGGTAAGGTACCGGCTTACGAGTTCCTTGACGGCCGCGAAGTTTTTACCGAAAAGTATCAGATTAACGTGCCGGAAATGCTTGACCGTTTCGGTATATATTACCAAAACAGCGGAGGCCGCAACGGCATCACCATAGAAGAAGCCGATGTGCCAACCAATCAGGTGCTCAACTATTATATCATCGAGAAATGGGAATTCGACAAACGCTCGAACGAGATGAAGACGCGTGTGGAAGCAATTTGCCCGGTGCTTAACAAGTACGGCGACTTCGGCGACCAAAACCGCTACCCCATGTTCTGGGTGAAGTTTGATCAACTGCGCCCTTATCTGGCACAGCAATACGTCTTCCTTACCGATGACAACAACCTGCCCCTTTACAGTCTTGACGACTACTTCAACCTCGGCTTTTACAAAGGTGACATCTATAAGACACAGAATATGCGCAACTTGGCGCTGACACAAATGTTCCCCGATGATGACAAGCTCAAACTGGCACAAGACAGCATAGAGCAGCGACTTCGCGCCTTTGACAAAAACCTTTGGGTACCCTCTCGTGAGGAATACCTCGCAGAGCAGGAACGCCTTGCAGAGCTTGAAGAGGCAAAAGCCTCCGGCGAAGATGTTGATTCAGCCGATGGAGCGGAAGCTGTGAGCGAGCGTGTTGACGATGGCACACGCAAAAACTCAGCACGCTCGAGGAAAGCCTCCACCACCAAGAAGAAGACAAG
Source organism: Prevotella sp. (assembly GCA_023662865.1). Taxonomy (GTDB): domain Bacteria; phylum Bacteroidota; class Bacteroidia; order Bacteroidales; family Muribaculaceae; genus Lepagella. Next base: position 25,833 of record JAMPIK010000011.1, on the reverse strand, counting down.
CACAGCGGCACGAAGCAAGAAGAAGCCGGCAAGGTCGAAAGTGCAAAGCAGCGACCCCAACGCGCCCAACTCCTCTGCCGAAAAGTCAGTACGCCGCCGCAAGAAATAATTGACAAAGCAACAACACTAAAACTAAACCATTCTATTCCAATCCAACTCCGGGGGAGGTTCACAACCATGAACCGTCCCCGTTTTTTTTCAAATGCCTCACCCTGCAACCGCGATTCAGCCGGTAGATAAATGCACATAGCAGAATAAAGCGCGGAGCGCTTTCACAACGTAAACCCCACGATATGCGAGTGCCAAAGGCACGAGTCTTCGTGCGGTTACAGCACTCACTCCAACCGCATCGCGGTTGCACACCCGACTCTATTATTCTTTTATTATCCGAGTTTTGCAATAAAATGTACGATTAATTGCTAAATTTCTAAATTTTAGGGCATTTTGATTTTGAGTTGCATTTTATTTGCACTATATTTGCGCCATGAAACGCAAATTCATAATTTCCACATTTTTAGGTTTCGCGACCTTATTTGCCGCCAAAACGTCTGCCGGGTCGCTTTTCCCTTTCCTAATGAATGAAATTTTGGGCAATAACAGCTCACTTCATTCAGCTGCCATGACAGCGGAAAGCAGCAAACTTGACAATCTTTCCGGCTTGACGCTTGCCAATCCCGAAGTTGGCGTGTCATATATGTTCGGCTCGCCGTCTGATGTTCCGAACAAGACCAATGTTGAGGTTACACAAGGGTTTGATTTCGCCACCCTCTCCGGTGCACGCCGCCGGGCGGCTCGGGCTGAAAATCAAATCATTGACGCCGATTATATGGCAAAACGCTCCAAACTTGCCTTGCAGGTTGAGAACGCACTGATTGAGTATGTGTATCAATATCAGCTTGTTGAAGAGCTTACAAAGTATGCGCGGCAACGAGCCGATATTCTTGAAATAGCCCGACAAAGTCTTGACGCCGGTGTGATTACGTATCATATATATAATGAGAACGTACTAAGCAATCTCACCGCTGAGAGCGATTTGGCACAAGCGCGACTTGCGCTGTCAGCCGCCGAGGCAAAATTGCGTATTCTCAATAACGGAAGCCTCCCCTCCAACCTGCCCACCGCATGGCCGGCCTCATTGCTGCCCGTCTCTTTTTACGAGTGGCTTTCTGCGGCAGCCCCTGTAGCTCCCGAACTTTTGTCGGCACAAGCAAATATAAACAAGACGAAAGAGGAGGTCAACCTTCGAAAAAAAGAGGGTTTGCCGGAGTTTTCAGTCGGTTATGTGAATGAGTTGGTGAAAAACGACAATTATCACGGCGCGAAAGTAGGCTTCAGCTTGCCGTTGTGGGGGAACTCCGGCCGCGTAAAGGCCGCCAAAGCACAAGCGGCTGCCGCTCAATTAAGCCTTGACGCCGCCTCCGAGCAGTTTGTCCTCACCAAACAGAGTGAATACGATAATGCCAAGCTGCTGCTTGATGTGGCCGACAAATATGACAAAGCTTATGCCGATGCAATATCCAACCGGGAAAAATATCTTGATTTGGGATACGAAAAAGGCACATTAAGCGCACTTGATTATTACACGGCCAAAGCAGCACTTTACGAATACGCACTGCGAAGCCTTGATGCCCGCAAAGCCTTTCATCTGGCGCGTGCGGCCCTCTATGCCCCGACCTTGTAGTTGTCCGGCGCACATTGAACAATCACGCGTAGACGGTTGTTGAAATTAAAGCGTTTCTCTACTATAAAAACTGACAAATATGAAAAAATTCTTTCTTACGCTTTTCGCTGCTTTGGCTCTGGTTGCTTCTTCATGCAACGATGCCTCTGCCAAGCAAGTTTACAAGAATGGCCAAGACACGGTAATTGTTTACAATAATGGCAAGGTAACGCTCAACGGTAAGCCCGTAAAGCCCGACAAGTTCGGCAATATAAACTGCAAGAATTGTTCGGGCTGCCGCAACTGTATAAATTGCACCGGCTGTACCAACTGCACCGGTTGTACCAATTGCAAGAATTGCTCCGGCTGTCAGAATTGCTCAAATTCCGTTGCTTTGGTAAACTGCATTGACTGCTCCAACTCCAAAGACTGCATGGGGTGTAATGACTGTTCCAATTCTTCAAATCTGGTAAACTGCGTTGACTGTTCAAACTGCTCTAACTGTCAGGGCTGCAACGACTGTTCCAACTCTTCTTCGCTGACAAATTGCGCCGACTGCTCCAACTGCTCGGGTCTGACCGGAGAGAAAGGGAGAACCAACAACGCATGACAGCCACCCCGGAAACAAATTGTGCAAAATCAGCCATTCCCGCTTCATAATCAAATCCTGAAAAATTGCGATTTGGCAGTTTGGGGAAGTTTGGCTAATTTTGCATAATTTTGTAATGTGGCTTAAGAATATTTCCATATTAAATTTCAAGAACATTCGCGAAGCAGAGGTAGAGTTTTGCGCCGGAGTGAATTGTCTTGTCGGTGCCAATGGCATGGGCAAGAGCAATTTGCTTGAGGCTGTATATTACTTAAGCATGACACGCTCCTTCCTGCGCCTGCCCGATGCGGAAGTGTTGCGGCGCGGTGCCGAAGCTATGAGTGTGCGCGGCGAATATGCCATGGATGCAGACCGCAACGAGAGCGTCAGCATAGGATATGTACCGCCGCGCCGAAAGACTCTGCGGCGTTCCGGCAAGGAAGAGAGGCGCATGTCGGCACACATCGGACTGTTCCCGATTGTTCTTGTAAGCCCTCAGGATCATTATGTTGTGACCGGCGGTCCCGATGAACGCCGACGCTTGACGGATATGGTGATTTCGCAGGCTGACGGTTTCTATTTGGAAGCTCTTATCCGTTATGGCAAAGCATTGACCGCGCGCAATTCAATGTTGAAGCAGGGGGTGACCGATGCATTGCTCATGGAGGGCATCGAACAGCAGTTGGTACGCGAAGCGCAGACAATATACGAGCGCAGAAGCCTTTGGGCTGACAGTATGCGAGAGCCGTTCTGTCACTACTACCGGGGTATAGCCGGAGTAGACGAAGCTCCCTCATTGGAGTATGAGAGTATTATGGGAAGCAAATCGCTTATGCAGGCCCTTGATGAAGCCCGGGCTCGCGACGGCATATTGGGATATACATCTGTGGGAATACATCGCGATGACTTGTCCATGAAACTCGGTGGGCGCGAGTTGCGACACTTCGGCAGTCAGGGCCAAATCAAGACCTTCACCATAGCGTTGCGTCTGGCCGTGTATGAGTGTCTTAACAAGCGCCGCGGTGTGAAGCCGCTCTTGTTGCTTGACGACATTTTCGACAAATTAGATGCCTCGCGTGTGGCCAACATCATGCAAGTGGTGGGAGACTCGGAAGTGTTTGGCCAGATATTCATAACCGACACCGGACGCGAGAACATGGACGCCGTATTATCAAGTTTCACCGGCGAGAAACGACTTTTTGAAGTGGCGGACGGTGAATACAAACCAATCAGCGGCTCATGAAAAGGAATTACCCTCAACATATAAAAGAGGTGATAGGCACTCTGTTCAAAGACCGGGACATGGAGAGCTCCTTGCTCATGCACCGTGCGCTGGGGGCATGGCCGCAAGTGGTCGGGCCGATGATTAACCGTCAGACTACAGCGCGCCGAGTTGACTCCGGAGTGCTGTATGTGCAGATTGCATCCTCCGTAATCAGACAAGAATTAAATATGCACAAAGCAGACCTGCTAGCTGCTCTCAACCGGGCTGCCGGGGCTGATGTGCTTAACGAGATACGTTTTTTCTAAAAGTGTTTATATAATGCCAAAAATTAAGGTTGAAGACTTGCCGAGCATAAATGAATTTCGCCATCATGTAGATTTGCAAATTCGATTTAATGACATTGATATTCTCGGACATCTGAATAATACTGTTTATTTCTCGTTTTACGACACGGGAAAGGCTTACTATATGGAAGCTGTGGAAGGCGGCCAAATTAATTGGCAACGTGTGGAAAGCGTAGTGGCCAATGTGGATTGCGCATTTATCAACCCGATTTTCTTCGGCACGGAAATTGAAGTGCTCACCAAATGCGAGCATATCGGCGAGCGCAGTTTTACGCTCTTTCAGATGATTACCGACAAAAAGACCGGTCAGGTAAAGAGTGTATGCCGAACAATAATGGTGTCAATAGACCCGGAGACAAAGCACTCTGTGCCGATGCCGCAAAAATGGATTAAAGGAATAACAGCCTACGAAGGAGGTAAATTATGAGCAGAGAAATTCAACTGCCTGATGTGCAGGCAGTAATGCGCGAAATATTGGAAGCTGAAAGCCGTGCCGTAGCAGCCATTCCGGTAAGCGAGGCTTACACCAAAGCGGTGAGCCTGATTTCGGAACACGTGCATCGCCGCGGTGGCACTCTCATCACTTCCGGCATGGGAAAGGCCGGACAGATTGCAATGAATATTGCCACAACATTCAGTTCTACCGGCACACCGGCCGTATTCCTTCACCCCAGTGAAGCTCAACACGGTGACCTCGGAATAATGCGCCCCGATGATGTGTTGCTGCTGATTTCCAATTCTGGTAAAACGCGCGAAATAGTGGAACTCATCACACTCGCCCGCCGTCTCAACCCCGGCGCTCCGGCTATCGTGATTACCGGAAATCCCGAAAGCGACCTGGCCCGGCTGGCAGACGTATGCCTGAGCACCGGAGGAGCTGCTGAAGTGTGTCCTTTGGGACTGACGCCCACCACCTCCACAACGGCCATGACGGTGATTGGAGATGTCCTGGTTGTTGCCACAATGAAGGCCATAGGTTTTACCGGAGCGGAATACGCATTGCGTCATCATGGAGGGTATCTTGGTGAGAAGTCGAGCCGGATGTAGCACCTCTTGCAAACAAAATGAGCTTTTCTGCATTATATTAATATAACCCATGAGATATGACACATATAAATATTCCTCTAAACCTTAAGGATTTCAAGAAAAATTCGCCGGAACTCACCATACTGCGCGAAGCTGAAACCTGCCGCAAAACAGTACGCGATCTTATTGCCGAAGGTAAGCTCATCGATGCCTACGAACGCTCGGTGGAAATAATGCGCTCCATGCGCGAATTTCCCGACTTTGACAATACCGAATTTCGCGCTATGCTTGCCGGTGTGCTTTTCGACATCACCGAGCTCCACTATACTCTGAAAGATTACAAACAGAGCGAGAAGGAGTTGGAAATCTTGTTCAGAGTGCTTGAAGCTCTGCTCAAGGTAGACAGCGAACGATTTGCTCCTTACCATATCTTGGCTATGGAGCTGTCTACCCGCATTTTGCGCTCTCGCAAAAAGACGATTGACATGCTCGCAAGCCAACAGGCGGCTACTGCACAATTGTACGAGAAAGTAACCTCCGGCATGGTTGCAGCCACCGACCGACTTGTTGATTCAATGCGAAAAACGGCTCAACTCCTTGCATCGAGCGGAGATTACCGCGCCGCACTCAAATTCCTTGCCGAGGCGATAAAGTTCAGCAAGAAGCGCACCGGGAAGGTGAGCCGCAAGGAAGTGAAGATGACCATTGAGATGGCTGAGATTATGCTGCGAGTCCGCTCCATGCACCCTCGTGCTCACCGCCTTCTCACCGCCGTACTTCCTCACGCCATCAACCTTGAAACCATTGAACTTGAAGAGGAAATTTTGGCTCTTCTCGAAGTGCTCAATAATGAAAAGGAGAGAGAACCGCGTTGGCGTTCCTTCATTCATAAACTTACCGCAAAGAAACCGAACAAGAAATGACAAACGAGGCAAACCAAAATTATGAGGTAGCCACTCCGGCAGACGCCCGGAAGTTCCGCTGCGCGGTGTGTGTGGCTACCTGGAACGAAGACATTACCGGTTCTTTGCTGCAAGGCGCACTTGAGGCTTTCAAACTCAAAGGCGTACCTCAAGAGAATGTCACGGTTATCCGTGTGCCGGGAAGTGTTGAACTCGTGAATGCCGCGGCTTTTGCCATCAACACTCTTAAGCCGGATGCCGTAGTTGTGTTGGGTTGTGTAATTCGCGGTGAGACACCTCACTTTGACTATGTATGTGAGAGTGTGACACAAGGTGTGACCTTGCTTAACGCCAAGGGCGAGACACCGGTAATCTTCGGGCTTGTCACCACCGAGAATCTGCTTCAGGCGCAAGAGCGTGCCGGAGGGCGTCTCGGCAACAAGGGCACGGAAGCCGCCTCGGCTGCCATTGCCATGGCAAATATTCATGCTACAATCAAGAGTGTCAGCTGACCGACGGACACTCATAAAAATATATTAAAACTATGAAAACCACAGATTCAGCTCAAATTGAGCAAATAGTATTGGCCGGCGGGTGCTTTTGGGGCACTCAGCACCTTCTGCAGCAGTTGCACGGAGTGCGCCGCACACGTGTTGGATATGTGAATTCCAACATGAACAATCCCTCATATAATGATGTCAAAACGGGAAACACTGCTGCCGCCGAGGGCGTCGAGGTGGAGTATAATGCCACCGTGGTGGATTTGAGCAAGCTGCTCGACTTCTTCCTGCGCAGCATAGACCCCACTTCAAAAGACAAACAGGGAGGCGACATCGGCAGTCAGTACCGCACCGGCATATATTACACTACTGACTCACAAAAGCGTACCGCCCTTGAGGCTATTGACCGATTGCAGAAAAAGTACAACAAGCCGATAGTCACCGAGGTACTTCCCCTCAAAAATTTCTATGAGGCGGAAGATGAACATCAAGACTACCTCGATAAAAATCCCGGCGGTTATTGCCATGTCTCCCGCGAGTTGATGTCGGAAGCTCGCCATTCAGATATTCTGAAAGCAAGCGCACCGACTGTTGCAACTCATGCTGATGCCAATTATGCCAACGAGAACACTCATGGTTCGGCACATGGACAGCCTTTCGAGAACGATGCCGTCTATCCCGACACAAAGTACCGCAACAAACCCGGAGAATAACCCGATTTCCAATACAATAAACAAGACACCCCGAGCACTCACGTTCGGGGTCTCTTGTTTTTATGCCGTCCGATTTTACACGAAAACGAGGTATTCTTCCGTTCTATAAATATATCCAATTTCAGAAAAGTACATCAAAATGAAACAGACCTTATCAGCTATCTTGCTTTGCAGCTGTGCATGTGCAGCATATGCCGCCGGAAAGATTACATCGCCTGACGGACATATAGCGGTTATAACAGACATTGATGCCGATAGTCACCCTGTGTACAGTGTCAGCTTCAACGGCAAGCCGGTGCTGAACAACAGCACTCTCGGTCTCAAGTCGCAACAGGCTGACTTCTCAACCGTTAGCTCTATGCTCCCCGGCAAAATCAATACATATGACTCCACTTGGGAACCGGTATGGGGTGAGTTTGCCTCCATTCGCGACCATTACAACGAAATGCCCGTGGAGCTTGTCACCCCCGATGGCAAGAAGCTGACTGTCCGTTTCCGGGTATATAATGACGGCGTGGCTTTCCGATATGAGATACCGGAGCAGCAGAATGTCAACTACTTGGCTATGAGCGATGAACTGACCGAGTTTAATTTGGCCGATGACCTCACACTGTTCTGTATCCCCGGCGACTATGACACCGATGAGCGTCTGTACACCATTACCCCGATGAGTCAGTTAGGCAGCAATATGCAACGCATTAACCATACCGAAGCCTCCGGCATCCCCGGCTTGGCCGTGCAAACACCCCTGTTGGCAAAGAACGATGACAGCTCCCTCTATATCAACATCCACGAGGCTGCACTGAAAGGTTATCCGGCCATGGCTTTGGATGCAGACACGGCAACTCTGACACTGAAAGCTCATCTCACCCCGGATCGCAATGGGGTGCGTGGCTATGTGCAAGCTCCGTTCAGCACGCCTTGGCGCACTGTCATAATTGCAGACAACGCGCCGGACATTCTTGCATCGCAGCTTATTCTCAATCTTAACGAGCCGAGTGCGATTGAAGACACGAGCTGGATTAAGCCGATGAAGTTTGTAGGTGTTTGGTGGGAAATGTTTGTAGGCAAAGATCGCACATGGGCCTATTCCGACAAGTACAACGCCAAGCCCGGGATTACAGACTATTCCAAACTCCCCTCAAACGGCAGACACCCGGCAAATACGGAGAACGTTAAGCGTTATATAGACTTTGCGGCGGCCAACGGCATTGACGGTGTTCTTGTGGAGGGTTGGAACGAAGGTTGGGAAGACTGGGCCGGGTGGGTAAAAGACCGGCAATTTCTTTTCGACAAGCCTTATCCGGACTTTGATGTAGATGAAATTCAGCAATATGCCAACTCCAAAGGAGTGAAGATGATTATGCACCATGAGACGGCGGCCAACGCTGCCGATTATGAGCGACAATTGCAATCTGCTTTCAAGTTTATGAACGCCCATAATTATCCGGCAGTAAAAACCGGCTATGTGGGGCATATCATACCCCGCTCCGAGTATCATTCAAGCCAATGGATGGTAGACCATTATATATATGTGGCGGAAGAGGCTGCCAAGCATAAGATTATGGTAGACAGCCATGAGGCTGTACGCCCCACCGGCCTGTGCCGCACATATCCCAACTGGATAGCCCAGGAGTCGGCACGAGGCGGCGAGTTCGAGTCTATGGGCGGCAATCCGCCGGAACATACCACCATTCTTCCGTTCACACGTCTGAAAGGAGGTCCGATGGACTATACGCCGGGACTCTTTGAGCCGGACTTGAGCACCTACGGAGAAGGCAAAACCGGAAAAGGGCAAACCACTTTGGCTCGCCAGTTGGCATTGTATGTCACCATGGCCTCCCCGTTGCAAATGGCCATGGACTTGCCGGAAAATTACAAACGTTTCCCGGAAGCTTTCCGCTTTATACGCGAGGTGCCTCTGGATTGGGCAGACAGCAAATGGCTTGAAGCGGAGCCGGGCGAGTATATCACAGTGGCGCGTCTTGATAAGAACAGCAATGACTGGTATATAGGAGGTGTCACCGATGAGAAAAGCCGCACAGCCAACATTGACCTCTCATTCCTGACACCCGGCAAGAAATATACAGCAACAATCTGGGAAGATGCACCCGATGCCCACTATCAGAATAATCAGCAAGCCTACCGCATACGCACCGTGAAAGTAACAAACAAAAGCAAATTGAAACAGAAAGTGGCACCCGGAGGAGGCTTCGCCATTCAACTCCGCCCCGAATAAGACCCCATATCACACCATAGCGTCCGCAGTGTCCGCAAAGACAACGAGAATAGCCCCAAACATACGCAGCGAAAGCCGTGGGTGTTTGGAGCTTTTCTGTATACCCTTACCGGAATTATTTCTTGGTGCGAGCCTGTACGCCGGTAGATTTATGTATGCCCTCGGCAATGTCGTTGAAAATCTCATCTACCACTCCGCTGCCCTTTACCGGAATATATTTGCCGATATTTTTGTAATATTGCTGCAAAGGAGCTGTCTGATTGCGATATACATTCAGGCGATTTTTGATTGTCTCGGGAGTATCATCGGCGCGGCCGGTTTGCTGTCCGCGTTTTATCATGCGGTCAATGAGCTCCTCTTCCGGCACTTCAAGGCCAATTACGGCATGCAGCTCTGTGTCATGCTTGCGAAGAAGTTCGGTGAGTGCTTCCGCTTGAGCTATGGTTCTGGGGAAACCATCGAACACTATACCCTCGCGATCTTTGAGATGCTTTTCCAAAATATCATCAAGAATACGTATCATCAAGTCATCCGGAATAAGCTCGCCCTTTGAGATATAACTGTCGGCCAACTTACCCAGTTCCGAACCGGAAGCTATTTCGGCACGGAGCACTTCTCCGGTGGATATATGGTAAAGGCTGTATTCATCTATGAGTTTTGCGCTTTGGGTGCCTTTTCCACTGCCCGGAGCGCCGAAAATTACGAGATTTAACATAATAGCTGTTTTATGGATTATTCTACATCGTCTTCGTGTACATAAATATCGGGCAGGTTTCTTGCACTGCCGTCAAGGTCGAGGCCATAGCCTATGATAAACTTGGGTGGGATTGAGAATGCCACATAATCAGGCACATATCCGGTTTTCGAGCTTGCCGGCTTGTGCAACAATGAGGCGAAGCGGATTGACGCCGGGTTGCGCTTCCGAAGGTCTTCAATCATGCGCTGTGCGGTGAGCCCGGTATCCACAATGTCTTCTATTATAACGATATGTCGGCCTTCCACTTCATTGCCCACGCCCATCAGTTGTTTCACGATGCCGGTAGAGGAAGTGCCCTCATAGCTCGCGTAACGCACGAAGGCCACAGAAGAGTCGGTAATGCCGACCGCGCGTACCAAGTCGGCGGCAAAAATAAATGCACCGGTAAGTACACACAGAAATAAGGGACGTTTCCCCTCCAAGTCTTTACGTATTTCAGAAGCCACACGCTGCACTTGTGCGTTAATTTCAGACGCAGACAGATAAGGAGTAAAGCGCAAGCCGTTGACTGTTATAGAGTTATCCATATATATGGTGTTTGACAGACAAATATTTGTGCAAAATTACGAAAAAAAAGCGTAATGCACAAACTAAATATCAAAGCCGTATTTCTCCGAATTAATCATAACACCCAAGATTTGAACATACTGATATTCAGCATATTACAAACACATTAGTCATATTTTGGCTTTTTTAAACTTTATTATGAAATATTTTTATTAATTTTGCACTCGTAATTACAAGCATCTGCACTCATATTTAGAACAGCAGGGGAACAATTTCACAAACTGCGGCAGAGATGTTGCACGAAAAAAATACATTCCTGAAATATACAATGGAAGACGAAAAGAAACCTAAACGTCCGCGTATCGGACTATCAGCCGCCCCCGCAGCAAGCGCTGACGGTGGCGAAGCTCGCTATGACAAAGTGAATTATTCCGGGGAACGTCCGGCATTTACTCCCGGGGAACGTCCGGCACAGCCGTACGGACAGCAAAGACCGTATCAACCTCGCCCATACCAACAGCGCCCGTATCAGCAGCGTGCGCAGCATGACGGATACCAACAACGCCCGTATCAACCGCGCCCGTACCGTCAACGAGAAGAAAATGCCGCCGAGGCAACCGAGGTTAACACAGAGCACACCCGGCCAAACAGCGAAAACGCCGGTTATCAACCGCGTCAATATAACAATAACAACCGAAACGGCTACCAACAGCGTCCGCGCCCCCAAGGCGGCTATCAGCAGCGCCAATACAACAATCAGGGCGGTTATCAGCAACGCAACAATCAGCAGGGAGGCTATCAGCAACGTCCGCAACAGGGTGGCTATCAGCAGCAACGCCCATACCAACAGCGCAACAATCGTCAAGGCGGCTACCAGCAGCGTCCGCAACAAGGCGGTTATCAGCAGCGCAACAATCAGCAGGGCGGCTATCAGCAGCGTCCGCAACAGGGCGGTTATCAGCAGCACAACAATCAGCAGGGCGGCTATCAGCAACGTCCGCAGCAGGGCGGATTTAACAAACGTCCCGGACAGAACCGTTTCCAACCGCGTCCCGGAAAGCAATTCATTCCGCGCCCCAAGCAGATTGATTACGTGATAAACGATTTTGACCCCAACGAACCGATTCGTCTCAACAAGTTCATGGCCGGAGCCGGTGTATGCTCACGCCGTGAGGCCGATGAACACATCGTAGCCGGTTTGGTTAAGGTGAACGGCGAGGTGGTTACCGAGTTGGGCACAAAGATTACCGCCGCCGATATTGTGGAATACGATGGCAAGGTGGTTACTCCCGAACGCAAGTGCTATGTATTGCTCAACAAGCCCAAAGACTGCGTGACAACTTCCGATGACCCCAACGGCCGCACCACAGTGCTTGATTTGGTACACAACGCATGCCGCGAACGCATCTACCCCGTGGGGCGTCTGGATCGCAACACTACCGGTGTACTCCTGCTGACCAACGACGGCGACCTGGCCTCCAAGCTCACTCACCCCAAATATGTGAAGAAGAAAATCTACCATGTGTGGACCGACAAGGATATCGCCGAAGAAGATATGCAGCGCATAGCCGATGGTATCGAGCTTGAAGACGGTGAGATACATGCCGATGCAATCAGCTATGTAACAGATACTGACAAAAACCAAGCCGGCATTGAAATCCATTCCGGCCGCAACCGCATCGTGCGCCGCATTTTCGAGTCTTTGGGCTATCGTGTCACAAAATTGGACCGCGTATATTTCGCCGGTCTGACAAAGAAGAACCTGCCTCGCGGCCGTTGGCGTTACCTCACTCAGGAAGAGGTGGACTATCTCCGCAAAGGCGAATTTGAATAACAAAACCGGACAGACACTTTTATGAAAGATATAAAACGCATAACAGTCAAGCAGTTGCTCTCTGAGGGCGAAGCTCTCGCAGGTAACACTGTAGATGTTAAAGGTTGGGTGCGTACTCGTCGCGGCAACAAAAACGTGCAATTCGTTGCCCTCAACGATGGTACCACAATAAAAAATATACAGATTGTTTTTGACCTGAGCCGCTTCTCAGAAGAAGAGCTCAAGCCGATTACTACCGGCGCTTCAATCCATGTGCAAGGCGAACTGGTAGCCTCTCAGGGCAAAGGGCAAAATGTGGAAATCCAAGCCGGCGAGCTGCAGATTTACGGCACCGCCGACCCAGCGGAATACCCCCTGCAAAAGAAAGGACACACCCTGGAGTTTTTGCGCGAAAAGGCACATCTGCGTCCGCGCACAAACACTTTCGGCGCGGTGCTTCGTATTCGCCACGCATTGGCGTTCGCCATTCATAAATTCTTCAACGACAAAGGGTTCTACTATTTTCATACCCCTCTCACCACAGCCTCCGATTGCGAGGGTGCCGGTGCAATGTTTCAGGTTACCACAATGCCCCTGAACGACCTGCCCAAAGATGAGAACGGCATGGTAGATTACACTCAGGACTTCTACGGAAAGCCGGTATCGCTCACCGTTTCCGGACAACTTGAAGGCGAGCTCGGTGCAACAGCCCTCGGCTGTATATATACTTTCGGCCCCACATTCCGCGCTGAAAATTCCAACACACCGCGCCACCTCTCCGAGTTCTGGATGATTGAACCCGAAATGGCTTTCTATGAGATTACCGACAATATGGATTTGGCTGAGGAATTCATCAAATATTGCGTGTCTTACGCACTTGAGCATTGTGCCGATGACATTCAGTTCCTCAACGACATGTTCGACAAAGAGCTTATAGAGCGACTCAAATTCGTGATACACAACGACTTCGTACGCCTTCCGTACACCGAGGGTATCAAAATTCTTGAAGAAAGCGGCGAGAAATTTGAATTCCCCGTAAGCTGGGGCGTGGACTTGGCCAGCGAACACGAACGCTATTTGGTAGAGAAGCACTTCAAGAAGCCCGTAATCCTTACCGATTACCCGAAAGATATCAAGGCTTTCTATATGAAGCTCAACGATGACGGAAAAACCGTACGCGCTATGGACGTGCTGTTCCCGAAAATCGGTGAAATCATCGGCGGCAGTCAGCGCGAAGAAGACTATGACAAGCTCATGGCTCGTATCGAGGAGATGCACATACCCATGAAAGATATGTGGTGGTATCTCGACACTCGCCGTTTCGGCACAGTGCCTCACTCCGGCTTCGGCCTTGGCTTTGAACGTCTTGTGCTGTTTGTAACCGGCATGCAAAACATTCGCGATGTAATTCCTTTCCCTCGTTATCCGGGCAATTGCGAATTCTAACTTTGCATAATTTTGAAAGTTTAAGTTACTAAAATATGATTCGGTGTGCTTGCTTGCGAAAGCAGGCACATTTTTTATCTTCGCTCCTGAACGTAAGTTAAAAGATATTGCGGATTTGGTGTTTCAATTTTTTTTTGCTATTTTTGTGGCGAAATTAACTAATGATTTGTAATAAAGATGATTAAACCATTACTTACCTTAATTTTAGTCGCAGCCGCTTCTTTGTCGGCATTTGCCGACGGCGCCAAGGAGTTCTACCGTGTGTTTAAACCGTTCGACAAAACCGTATTCTACGACGGCTACAACGAAAATGTGTTCGACAAAGACGTTAACGACGGCATTACTCGCCATGCCAACTATCTCTATGCCAAGCCCCTCACTGATGCCGCTCTCAACTGGTTCGGCGAACAAGTGGATTTGGACGTGACAATCAACCCCCTGTGCGACAACTATGACCGTATCGGTAATATCTCGATCGCACTCGTACCCAAAGGAGAAACAACTTACGACCCATATAAGGTGCAGCGCATAGAGCTCGCCCGCTTCATAACTCCGTTTATGAACAAAAACAAATACCCGGACAGCGTGAACTATCATTACGATGCCTCCCTTATCAGCATGATTATGCGCGACAGCGATTTGCGTGCCAAATACGATTTGTGGCTTGAGTATGAGCTGTTTGGCATCCCCTACGCCGCAAACACCCAAATCACCGGCTGCAAAGACAGAAACGATGTGTTTGCCGGCACCCTTACTTTCACTTGCTACGACGATCCCGCTCCCGCGCTGAACGACCATATCCTCGTGCCTATCGTAATGAAAAAACCGGAGTTCAAGGGTCATAACATGAACAACTACTCCGAACTCGGAACAGACACAATAGGCACAACTACAAAAACATACCGTTTCACAGTGCCCGAAGGCGGCGTATCCGACTCAAACATCACCCTGATTATGAGCAACCACGGTGCCAATGAAAATGGAGAGGAATACAATCCTCGCACACACCTGCTCTATTTTGACGGTGAACTGATAGCTACATGGAAAGGTGGCCGTAACTGCGAACCTTACCGTTATGTAAACACACAAGCCAACGGTATCTACGACACTTATGCCAAGACAGAACAATATTGGATCAGATATTCCAACTGGTGTCCGGGTGCAGACATTCCCACACGAGTATTCGGATTGGGCGAGCTTCCCGCCGGCGAGCATGAAATCATGATACGTGTGCCCGAAGCCGTATTTGCCGACAAACAGGGAGACTTCCCCGTGTCTATGTACTTCCAAGGCTTGAAGACCGGCACACTGCCCGTTGGTATAGAAGAAGTGATTGACGAAGCCGAAGCTCCTCAAATAGTCCGCAACGGCGATGTCATTGCCCTGCGCGGCAACGCTGTCTCTGAAATAGCCATATATACTTACGATGGCAAAATGCTCTATGGCACACATACTTCCAATCCCGAAGTGAGCCTTGTAGGTTTCGCACCCGGCATTTACCTCGTAAACTTCACCCTTGCAGACGGTTCCTCAGTGCTCTACAAAGCAGCCAAATAAGCAGCCAAATAAGCCGTCATAGTTAAAAAATTTTTTTGCCGATTTTTTTTGCGGTTAATAAAAATTGCTTTAACTTTGCGGCGCAATTTCAAAGTTCATGTGGAATTGCGCTGCAAAGATTTAAACTCGGAGATGCCAACTACGGCTCTCATTTGCGCTCGCAGTAGGCGTCCGGCATCTCCCTTAACAATCAACAACCTTGTCTGCCAAGGGCGCCCGACAGACACAGACAAAGAAAGAATATAAGTCATGAAGAAAGTAGCACTTTCAATGATTGCTGCTGTTGCCCTTTTCACAGTAGCTTGCAACAAAGACAACAAAGCCGCTGACAGCGATTCAGTAGTTGCTGAAGAAATGGTAGTAGAAGAAGAAACTATCATCGAAGACACTAACGTTCTCCCCGCAGAAACTGCAATCGACACAACAGTTGTTGATCCCACTGTTGTTGAAAACGTACAAGCAGCTGCTGAAGATGCCGCTAACAAAGTAACTGACGCTGCAAACGCTGCAGCTGACAAAATGCAGGATGCCGCTAACGAGGCTGCAGCTGCTCTTAAGAAGTAATAATTCCTGGCACAAGGAAGACACAAGGTACTGTACCGGAAACGGTATGGTATCTTTATTTTTTCATGTCCTTTGGTATTTTTTAGCCCTTTCAACTAACTTTGTTGCCGTGTAATTGGTTATTATAAATAAGGGGCTATATTGTTATGTATTGACAACCCCGTTTTTCCGTATTTGATAAATTAGTTAAGATGTATAGATACCCCGACAATTTCATTAAACTTTACGAAAAGAGTTTCCGACAGAATGCCGAGTTGCCCGCAATCTCCCTTTATGGCCGCCCCGGTGCCAAAAGCTACCTGCATTTGGCTGCCAATGTGGCGCGTGCGCACATACTATTCTCCGAACTTGGGTTGAAGCGTGGCGACAAAATCGCCATTTATGCCAAAGATACCGATGTTTGGATTGAAGCATTTATGGCCGTGATTACCTATGGCGCTACCGTGGTGCCGATTCTCCCGGACTTCATTGCCGAAGATGCCACAAACATTATAAACCACAGTGAGGCAAAGCTGCTCATGACCGATGACCAGCATTGGAAAGCTCTGGAATTCAAGAAAATGAAACACGTTGAGGTTGTGCTCTCATTGAGCCGGCCGGAACTGCTTGAAGCCAAGGACCGAAAGAAAGTGGAGAAACTGCTTGATGAGCTCGGCGACAAATTCGCAAACGTTTATCCCCAAGGGTTTACCGCCGAAGACATTCATTACCCGCAAGTTAACAACAACGATGTGATTGTGCTCAACTACACCTCCGGCACCACTGGCTTCTCCAAGGGGGTAATGCTCACCGGTTGGAATTTGGCCGGCAATGTAGTCTTCGGACTAAGCAAACGGCTGCACTACCCTCGCTCCCGAGTGCTTACATTCCTGCCAATGGCTCATGCTTACGGCTGCACCTTTGACCTGCTGCTCCCTCTTGCCGCCGGTTCGCACGTCACTGTTTTGGGTAAGACACCGACACCGGCCATTTTGCTCAAAGCTCTGGCAGAAGTAAAACCGAACATTCTGTTGAGCGTACCTCTGGTGTTTGAAAAAATTTACCGCAGAAAAATCGAACCGCTGCTCAGCACCCAAAAAATGCAACAGATGCTTTCAATCCCCGGCATTCGCGGTATTGTGAAACGCAAACTGCGCTCCAAGCTCATGGAAAGCCTCGGCGGGAACCTTGACCAAGTCATTATAGGCGGTGCAGCCATGGGTGCGGACACAGAAGAATTCTTGCGCATGATAAAATTCCCGTACACAGTAGGTTACGGAATGACCGAATGCGGGCCGCTGATCAGCTATACCCATGCGCGCGAATATATTCCGGGGTCTGCCGGACGCACACTGCCGCGCATTATGGAGTCGCGCATTGACAGTCCCGACCCCATGAGCATACCCGGCGAAATCCTTGTTCGCGGGCAGAATGTGATGAAGGGGTATTTCAAAAACGAGAAAGCCACCGATGAGGCGATAGATGCAGAGGGCTGGCTGCACACCGGCGACATGGGTACACGTACCCCCGACGGCACTCTGTTCCTGCGCGGACGCAGCAAAACAATGATTCTTTCAGCCTCCGGCCAAAACATCTACCCCGAAGAACTCGAAGCGCGTATTAATGCCATGCCTTTCGTAGGCGAAAGTCTGGTGGTAGACCGCGATGGCAAACTCATAGCGCTCGTATTCCTCGACAAAGACACCATGAAAGAGCGCAGAGTCACCGAAGACAAGATACCCGCCCTGCTTGAAAAGCTGAAAGCACGCGTAAACAAATCGCTTGCGGCATACGAACGCATAGCCGACTTTGAAGCCGTGGAGAAAGAGTTTGAGAAAACCCCGAAAAAGTCAATCAAACGCTTCCTGTACAAATAATCCTCACCGGCCTCAACTTCGGAAGGCGTCCGTCAGGGCACCTGTTATTGAAAGAATTGAAAAACGCAGTTACGTAATTGCGTCATTATGAGTGCATCCCCGATGCAAGTCGGGGGTGCGTTGATAATATGATAGTTGAGTCCCGGTAGGACGATGTTTTGCTAACTTTATCAAGAGTGTATCGCCGGCGTTTGCCGGCGTTTGGAGCTAAAAACCAACATATTCGCCGCTTGATTTTGAGAGTTGGCCGATTTTTTGTAACTTCGCGGTTTGAACTGCGGCTCGTCCGCGAAACAGAAGAATTATGGTCTTATCCCGCAAATACAATCTGGTAAACAATCTGACCGGTTGGGGCGTATTCATCATCGCACTAATCACTTATTGGCTTACCCTTGAACCCACAGCCTCTTATTGGGACTGCGGCGAGTTTATTATTCAGGCAGACAAATTGGAAATCGGACACCCACCCGGCAACCCGATTTTCATGCTCACCGCACGCTTCTTCGCCAACTTCGCTTTCGGCGACCCCACTCTCGTCCCCCTCATGGTCAACGCTATGAGCGGTCTGCTCTCAGCCCTTACCATATTGCTGCTATTTTGGACTATTACTCATCTCGTACGCCGGCTCACTGTCTCCGACTCCGATACGGAGCTAACCCTCTCCAAGTATCTGGTAATCATGGGCAGCGGTGTCTGCGGCGCGTTGGCTTACACATGGTCTGACACTTTCTGGTTCTCCGCCGTCGAGGGTGAGGTATATGCCTTCTCCTCTTTCTGCACAGCTCTGGTTTTCTGGCTAATACTAAAATGGGAAAACCGTGCCGATGAGCCTCATTCCGACAGGTATCTCATTTTAATTGCATATGTGATAGGCGTTTCCGTAGCCGTTCACCTGCTCAACCTGCTCTGTATCCCGGCCATAGTGCTTGTTTACTGCTACCGCAAAGTTCCGCATATGAATGTAAAAAAGAGCCTATTGGCCCTGCTTATCGGCTTTGCGATTATTGTATTTGTGCTGTATGGCCTCGTGCCGGGCTTCATTGAAGTAGCCGGCTGGTTTGAAATCTTTGCAGTCAACACCTGCCATCTCCCCTTCAACTCCGGCCTGATTATCTACACACTGCTCACTGTGGGTTGCTTTGTGTGGGCACTCATTGAGCTGTACAAAAACCGCTCCGCCGGACGCATAATCCTCTCTTTCAGTGCAGCCGTATTGCTGTCCGGCATCTTGTTCATAGGCTCGGGAATATTTTTGGGCGTAACCCTGTTTATTGTAATGGTTACCGGCCTGATATGGCTGTTCTTCAAAACGGGCAGGTTCACCGTCACCCCCGGTCTTAAAATCCTCGTCAACGCCCTTGCGGTGATTACCGCAGCAGTCGTTTTCCTGATAATGGGCGGTGATGCATCATGGGGCTCACGCATATTTTGGTTAGCCGTCGTGCTTGTCGACATAATCGCTTTCAACTTCCTTGTCGATGCACGCTCCGCTAATTACAAAGCCGCCGAACGCCTCAATGTCGGCTCAATTCGTTGGCTCAATATCACAATGTGGAGCATGGCCGTAATATTCGTCGGTTACAGCTCGTACGCGCTTATCCTCATACGCTCGAACGCGCATACGCCGATGAACCAAAACGCCCCGGACAATGTGTTCGACCTCTCCTCATACCTGAACCGCGAACAATACGGCGACACTCCCCTGCTCTACGGCTACACCTATGACAGTCAGGAGCAACAATACGTCTCCGACGGAGTGGATCAATACGGCATCGATGCTCAGAATAATGAAGGTTTCGTCACCGAAAAAGGGAAAAAGCTGTATGCCAAAGGCAAGCACAACGCCGAGGTTAAAGGCATGAGCGGCTATTTGAGCGAGGCTGAACTCGAAAATGCCGAGAACCTCGCCAAACGTTCCGGCGACTTCTACGCCATGTACGACTATGAGTCCAAGCCGGTTATGGTTCCCGAGCTCAACATCTTGCTGCCGCGCATCCACAGCCGTGTTCCTTCTCACAAACAGGCTTATTCCGTATGGGTGCCCGGCCTTGAATCAGAGTCTGAACTTGTCTCTGTCTCCGCCGTCGACAAGACTACCGGCGAGCCAACGGAGCTGCTCGGCATGGAGCCGGAATATAACCAAAACACTCAAGACTACTATTATCCGGCGGTGATAGCACACAAGCCCACGTTCAAACAGAACATGGAGTTCTTCTTCACATATCAGCTCAATCATATGTACTGGCGCTATTTCCTCTGGAATTTCGCCGGACGGCAGAACGACATCTGCAATCAGATGGGTGAGCTTGATGCGGGCAACTGGATTTCCGGCTTCTCTTTCATTGACGACTCTCGCCTCGGTGACCAGAGCCTCCTGCCCCCCGAATACGGCAGGGACAACCCCGGCCACAACGTATTCTATATGCTCCCGCTGCTGTTGGGTCTGCTCGGCCTGCTCTGGCAAGCTTTCCGAGGCAAACGCGGCATCGAGCAGTTCTGGGTAGTGTTCTTCCTTTTCTTCATGACCGGTATCGCCATTGTGCTTTACCTCAATCAGCCTCCTTTGCAGCCTCGCGAACGCGACTACGCTTTCGCCGGTTCTTTCTATGCTTTCGCAATCTGGATTGGTATGGGTGTGGCCGCAATTTACTACATCGCTCGTCATTTCCTGGCCGGGGCTGATAAGAAAAAGCAGCCGGAAGCAATCGCCGCCGAGCAATCGGATATTCCGGCCAAGGCTCTTGTTTCCGGTCGTCAGAATCTGACAATTGCCGTTGTGGCTTCGCTCATAGGCTTGATTGTACCGCTGCAAATGGTATCGCAGACGTGGGACGACCACGACCGCTCAAACCGCTATGCAGCAAGAGACTATGCCATAAACTACCTCAACTCGCTCGAACCGAATGCCATTGTATTCTGCAACGGCGACAATGACACCTTCCCCCTATGGTACGCGCAAGAGGTTGAGGGTGTGCGCCCCGATGTCAAGATTATAAATCTCTCTTATCTAAACAGCGAATGGTATGCAAATCAGCAGCGTATGCAGACTTACGATGCGCCCCCGGTGAAATTCACCGCCGCTCCCGAAGACTATGCCTACGGTGCTTTGGATTATGTATATTATCACGAAGATGCCGCCAAGTTGGCAGATCAGCGTGTCTCGCTCATACAGACTCTGAAAGAGATTTACACCGATGGTTCGTTTGACACTGAAAGAGGCTTTGCCACTTCGCTCAAGCATATCAACACATTTATCCCGATAGACGAAGAAACCGTGCGCAAACGCGGCCTCGTGCCGGAAGGAGTCACCCCTCTCCATGAGATACCGCTCCAATTGCGCTCAATGGCTCTCGGCCAGTTGCTCATGTACGACATTATCGCAACCAATGCCGCGAACGGGTGGGAACGCCCCATCTATTGGGCATGCACTGTCGGCACGGAGAACTATGAGCAATTCCTCCCTTATGTGCGCCAGACAGGTATGGCTTTCCAGCTCGTGCCTTACGAAGCTAACCGCGACACTGACACTGACCTTACTTACGACATTGTCAAGAAATACCTTTGGGGCGGCTCTGACAACTATCAGGAACCTCCATACTTCGATGAGACTGCCGGTCGTATGCTCTACGCCACACGTAGTTCGGTAATTTATATCGCAAGTCAGCTCACTACCGAAGGTGCTGTCTTCGAGCAAATGGGCATGAAGAAACAGGCCGCCGAGAAGTTCAAGCGTGCCAAAGAGTCGCTGCTCATTTACGACAAACGCCTCGGTGATGCCGTACGCCCGGCCGAGTTCAATATCGTATATATGCTGGCCGATGCCTGGTGTCATCTCGGCGTTGAAACCCGCGACAAGCAAGCTCTTGAAAAAGGCCTGCAAATTTTACAAGGCGCCTTGACGCGTTTCAAAAACAATGTAAACTACGCTCTCAGCCTCGCCGACCGCTTCGGCACATACGTTGACTCACAGGGCTATGTACAAATCGATGCGCAACTCACCACCGAAAACGCCACCATTTTGAATACATACTATCAGCTCGTTGTATTGTATAATGCCTACGATTATTCGCTGCACAACGACTTCGTGTACCTCAATCCGGAGCAGATGCTCTCGCTCAACATTTCAGAGAGAACCCGCGCCGCCGTAAAGAAAGCCGGTTTCTCCGAAAAGATGCTCGACAGGCTTTGCAATTATGCTACACCCAAGAGCACGGACAACTCCGCTGCCGATTCCGCTGTCGGGAATTACTCCCCGGAAGAGCTGGCAACCATGGCCGAGGAATTGGCTAAAATGGCGGAGGTGGTTGTCGAGCTGCAAGGCAAATCGCCCGAGGAGTACGCGCTCACTTCCGAAATTGAACGTCAGACTGACTCCACTTTCTTCATCACTCTCAATATGTTCCTCAGCTTCGGTGGTACCGAAGAGATGCTCTCCGGATATGAGAACGTGAGCAAAGTAGACATGGACCGCGCTTACAGCATGAGCGAAAAGTTCATTGAGCAACACCCGGAACTCCTTGAAGCTCTGTCTGACTCTCAACAATAAGAGCTTGTCTGATGCTGATAGAACGACCGCCTCGCCTGTTCAGAGCCCTTGTTCCCGACGGGCTGTTCAGAATGAATTCCGGTGACGGCGGTCGTTCTGTTTACCTTACTTTCGACGACGGCCCTATTCCACAAGCCACTCCCCTGGTGCTCGACATCCTCGACAGTTTCAACGTCAAAGCCACTTTCTTTATGGTGGGCGACAATGCACGGCGCTATCCGCACCTCGTCAACGAAGTGGCCGAACGCGGACACAGCATCGGCAACCACACCATGCACCACCTGCAGGGAGCAAAAGTCACGACTCGCACTTACCTGAATGACATTGCCGAAGCCGAAAAATTTCTGATTACCTCCGGCAATGCCGCTCCCCTCTTCCGCCCTCCTCACGGCTGGCTCCGCCCTCGCCAGGCTCGCACACTCGCAAAACGCTATCGTATTGTGATGTATGATTTGGTTACACGCGATTATTCCCGTCGAGTAGATGCCGACGGTATTCTCGCAAATGTGATGAAATACACCCGTCCGGGTTCGATTATCGTATTTCACGACTCTCTCAAAAGCATTGACAAACTCCGGACGGCTCTCCCCTCCTCCCTTGAATGGCTCCTCGCCCAAGGTTATAAAATGGAACTGTTATGAATGATACAAAGAAAAGAGTATTGGTTGTAGGTGCCGGCGGTTTCACCGGCGGCTTCATTGTTGCAGAAGGTCTGAACCGCGGATTTGAAGTATGGGCCGGCGTCAGAGAGTCTACCTCCCGCAGATTTTTGCAAGACCCGAACATCAAGTTCCTCGTTCTTGATTTTGACCAACCGGACTCTCTCGCCCCGGCTCTGAAAGAAGCTCTCCCCGAAGGCCAAAAGTGGGACTATATCGTTTATAACCTCGGTGCTACCAAAGCACTTAACTTCTTGGATTTCTCGCGCATAAACCACGACTGTCTCCAATCGTTTCTCTCTGCCCTCAAACAGGCGGACATGATGCCGGAGAAGCTCCTCTACATGAGTTCGCTCTCCGTAATGGGCAAAGGCGATGAAAAAGGATATACCCCCTTCCGCGAAGATATGATTCCCAACCCCGACACCCGCTACGGCACCTCCAAACTAAAAGCCGAAACATGCCTCGAAAGCAGCGGTGTGCCTTACATAATCTTCAGATGTACGGGTATTTACGGACCTCATGAGCGAGACTACTTCCTGATGTTCAAAAGCATAGCGCAGGGGATGGACTTCTCCGTCGGCTTCCGAAAGCAGATGCTCACTTTTATTTATGTTAAGGATTTGGCAAATGCCGTCTACGATGCTTTGCTCCGTGCACCCGTCTGCAGAAAATATATAATTTCCGAACCCCGGGCATACACTCAAAAGGAGTTCCGAACCCTCGTAGCCGAAAAGCTCGGCAAAAAGCATGTTCTCCCGATTATTGCCCCCATATGGGTACTCAAATGCGTGTGCACCGTCAGCGGATTTATTGGCAAACTCCGCAACAAGCCTATGACTCTCAATCCCGACAAGTACCACATTATGAAACAGCGCAATTGGTGCGCCGACATCAGTGCCGCCCGTCAAGACTTCGGCTTCAATCCCGCAACAGACCTTAAACAAGGCATCTCCAAGTCTATTGATTGGTACAGACAAGCTAACTGGTTGAAGAAATGACACTTGTATCTGACAGCATACACTCCGCTCCGCACCCCTCACCGCAGGCCGCCCCGGCAGCTGCGCAAGAGTTGCAACGCATTGATATTGTCACGGACCAACAGCTCCGCGATGACCGCGAAATGTTGCAACAAGCCCTTTCCTCAACCTCAAACCGAAAGTCTGCGGAAAGCTCCTCAAAGAAGAATGTAAAAAAGCAACTTCCCTCCGTTGCCGAAGCCGATTCTCTTTCCGACTCGTCCGGTATTACAGCCGCATCGCACGCTCCCGCTTACAAAATACATCTGGACCGCCCGGCTCAAACCGAAGTCCGCACCATTCGCTCCTCCTCCATTCCGGCTCACTCCGACATTTCTTCTTGGATTATCCTCGGTGTCATAGTTCTCTTCCTGCTCGTTGCCTTCCGATTCAGAAGCAATTTCAAATATCTGCGCTCTCTCTTGCACGAAGCGATTGACTCCCCGAAACGCCGAAACCTCTTTGCCGACACTTTCCGAGAGACCACCTTCTCCGTACTGCTAATTGCCATTTCCATTATAGCCGCCGGGATGCTCCTCGCTTGCGCCGTTAATTTCTTTAAGTCAAACAACCCGCTCTCCTCCGGCGAATTACCCCCGGACCTATGGCAATGCCTCGCTGTCAGCGCCGGTTATTTCATTTTCCAATGGATTGTATATTTAATCATCGGCAACTCGTTCACTTCTCCCTCCGGGGCCTCGCGGTGGATACAAGGGTTCAAAGCCGGTGTGGCGCTTACCGGGCCGGTGCTGATGCTCTTCGCTGTAATTGGCGTTTTCTATCCCTCTTCCCTCTTTGTTGCCCTTGTCTGCGCCGCTTTTATTTACTTTTTATCCCGAATTTTGTTTATTCTTAAAGGTATTAAAATTTTTTCAGGCCGTTCCACCTATTTTCTCCTTTTTTTATACTATCTTTGCAGTGTTGAAATCGTTCCGCTGGTTCTAATCTGGCATCTGGCCAACCTTCAGTTCTGACTTCACACGCTTTCCTCACATCATTTCCAAATACTTCACGCAAGCATTTATATTTTTAAAACACACAAATTACTGCATAAGTATAAAGAAAATAAGAATGAATATCAAAAAAATTCTTGTCTCTCAGCCTCAGCCCGAAGCCGGCAAATCTCCTTACTTTGATATTGCCGAAAAATTCGGCGTCGAACTCGTCTTTCGTCCTTTTATTAAGGTTGAGGGGCTTACTGCCAAAGAATTTCGTCAGCAAAAAATAAATATCGCTGACTATACCGCAGTTATTTTTACAGCAAAAACAGCCGTGGACAACTACTTCCGTCTCGCGCAAGAGACGCGTTTCAAGGTCCCCGATACTATGAAATACGTTTGCACTTCCGAATCCATCGCGAACTATCTCCAAAAATATATCGTTTACCGCAAACGTAAAATCTCCTTTGGCCTCACCGGAAAGCTTGATGATGCTCAGCTCCTCGCCGCGCTCTCCAAGCACAACAAAGAAAAATACCTTATCCCGGTTTCCGAAATGCACCCGGACACCTTCCCGGAGCTCGATGCTCACAAGGTAAACTACAAGCAAGCCGTTATGTACCGCACGGTAAGCAACGACTTCACCCCCGATGAGCCCTTCGATTACGACATGCTTATCTTCTTCAGTCCCGCCGGTATCAAGTCTCTGCTCAAGAACTTTCCAGACTTTGACCAAGACAAGCAAAACGTTAAAATAGCCTGCTTCGGTGTGAACACAGCCCAATCCATCAAAGACGCCGGACTGCACCTCGACATTGAAGCCCCCACCCCCAAACACCGCTCAATGCCCGCAGCCCTCGCCGCCTACCTCTCCGACCACGCCAACGACTAATCCCCATCCCCCCTTGTATGGCGTAAATAGGGGCACCTGCAAATTTCTGTGTTTGAAAATTTCTTAGCCGAATATCAGGGA
>JAMPIK010000010.1 GCA_023662865.1 Prevotella sp. | reverse complement strand
ATTGGTTTTGCGAGGTTTTGGTCGAGGAGGGAGTAGTTGCCGGCATTGGTAGGGGTGCGTCGGGGGAAGGTGGCAACGAGGGATTGCTTGCGGTATTGGCGGGCGAAGCGCATGGTGTGGAGCGAGCCGCTTTGTGCCGGACATTGGGCGAGGATGACGGCTTGCGAGAGAGCTGCTTGCAAGCGGTTGCGAGCGACTAATCGCGAGGGGTTGGCCTTTACGCCTATCACCTGCTCGGAGAGCATCAGTCCGCCGTTGTCGAGTATGCGCTGCTCAAGGGCTTTGTTCTCGTGCGGATGGCAGATGTTGAGACCGTTGCCCACAATGGCTATTGTGCCACCGCCGGCATTCAGACAACCTTGGTGGGCCGCCGCGTCGCATCCGAGAGCCAAGCCACTGACAATGACATAACCATCTTCAGCATACCGCTTGCCGAGTTCGTAAGCCTTGGCGTTACCCTCCTTGTCGGCTGCGCGTGCACCGATAATAGCAACGGCTTTCTCGGCTTTCAGCAGCTCGAGATTACCTTTGCAATGAATCACAGCCGGGCAATCCTCGCCGATAGCGAGGAGTCGCTTGGGGAACGCCGCGTCGTGACACGACAAGCTCACAATCCCCATCCCCTCCTGACGGTCGAGGATATCGTCGGCCTTGTCGAGCAGTTCCTCAAGTTCGGGGTTCTCGTCAAGTTCGCGCTCAAAAGCCGAGAGATCGGTTTTGCGAATCTTGCCAACCGGCCACCCGAGCATCTGCAATGCCATCACTTCGTCGATATTCAGTTTATCCATTGCTTAACTTATCTATTAGTTGGGTTAGAGTCATCTCTGAGGGTTGAAAATGCCGGGCATCAAGGAAACTGCGTACCACCGCCAGCAGTTGATCTTTCAGTTCAGCCGGGTGAGAGTTGCCGGTCTCATCTGCCGCTTGACAAGCATGAGCGCCCGAAAGCTGACTGCCGGCTATCTTCCAAATAAGGCGCTCATTCTTGTCGTGAGCCAGTTCGGGAGCACTGCGCCACCACTCAAGATACGTGCCCACCGTCGCCGGTTTGAACGCCCCTGAATATGCCAATCCATTAGAAACTCCGACAACCACGCTGGCCATCTCCGGTGATGCCAGTATCTCATCCCTATGCCCAAGCAGCAGAGGGATACTGGTGACAAACAACTGTTCATCAGGTTTTAATTGGAGTTTCTTTGACATTGTTATTCAGTAGATTTATTTTGATTTTGTTCTTGCTAAGGCTTGCATCTTGGTGTAGTTGGTGGTATAACTCGGACGGCTGCCATCAACCACAAAAGTATAGATGTCCTGCAGCAGAAAGATAATGGCGGCCACTATAAAAAGGAGTGGTGTCAGAACCCAACGTGCTATGTTTAGTAAAAACTTCATACTGCAAAATTACTATCGAGGTGTCTCAAAACGCGCTACAAGCACTTGTTAATATCTTTGTCGGTGTCTTTTTCGAAGCGGCCGAATCGCTTGTTGGAGGTTTTGCGCACGGGGATTGTCACACGCTCATCGAGGTGCTCCATCATATACTGCTCCATGCGCTTTATGACGTGCAAATCATCCTCACGTTGCTTTACCTCGTGAGCCAATTCGCGCAAAGCCTTTGAGGGAATTTTTTGTCCCGGAGCAAACACCATGCATGAGTCAACGAATATCTCCTTGTCCTGAGTGATTATCTCATAACTATCATGAAGCGTGGGATTATAAAATCTGCGCAGACTGTCACGATTTGAGTCGAAATCATCGTCATCTTCGCAATCGAGAAGTTCCTTTTTCTTCTCCCAGACCTGCTCAATGGTGAGTGGTGAAGAAAGAACGCGGGCGAGCGTCACACGTGTTGGTGAGTTTTCATCCTCTCGCCCCATCACCTCCACAATGTCTCCGGGCTTGAAACGAATCTCCTCCGGCTTGCGACCAAGGTAATAGTACGCATACGGAGGTTCAGTGGAATGGTCGGTAGCGGTATAAACCGAGCGGTCAAGCAGACGCCCATCCTTGTCATACATTCGCCACTCCATCGGCTGCGGGAAGCCGGGACGGTCGAGGGCAATACGCTCCACGAGAATCATCTGCACTGAGGCCGCATTGGGATACTTCTTCAGAAACTCCACTTTCTCGGCAATCGAACGCTCAGCCTCCTCAAAGCTCGAGAAGTAGGTGTAGCTCTTAAGAAGAAGTGCGTAATACTCCTCTGTCTCGTCGTCTTGCAAGTATCCCTCGGCAGTACCGGAGTGCTGATAATACTCCGTCAGCCGATATACACTCAGAGCCTCCACCTGCGGACGCCGCTGAGCAATCTCCATGAATTCCTCCTTATCCATATACTCCTCGCCCGCGACATTCCACAACCGGAATCTCAGACCTTGCAACTTTTCTTCATGTTTGTTAGTGTCCCTCATAACCACTTTCATTTCTTGGAGGCAAAATTACATGAATATCCTTGCATGGAGAATTTAATTCGTCTCTGATGTTTAGACGCTCAGTCGCATGATTTTGTACAGGTGCTTATCCTTGCAGATATTTCCACAATCTTTTGAGGGCGAAGAGCACAACGACCACAATGATCGTGATTGTAGGTGTGCACCATTCGGAGTCAATGATATACCATGCTCCGAATGCCACAGCCACCCAAAAGATTACCGATATCAAGCCTTATGCTGGTTCTTGAAAGTCGGTGAATAAGGCGTCATCTTCATCTAAAAACGCCGGTAGTATCTGAGATATTAGATTCTTACTTACTTCTTCATCTACTTCCACAGTAGTTTCTTCATCATCGTACTCCCAACTGCCCTCATAGCTATTCCCCCACTCCTCAAAAGTGGTATACACCACGAAAAGTTTCCCATCGATCAGCTTAAGCACTTTTGCGGCTACACGACCATCATCGGTGGAAAACCACAAATCTTCTGTGCAAAAGTAGTCTTCGTCCTCGGCGTCCCGAAGATATATGGCTTCACAGTTGTTTTCTTTCATTCGCTCTATGATTGCTTGGGCACCATAGTCTACAGCAAGTTTTTTATTCTCTTCTTGCAGTTCTTCGATTGAGGAAGCTATTTCCTCCAGTCGTTGTTTTAGTTCTTCGTTTGTCATGTTTAAAATACGTATTATTATTTCTATCTTCTCTGGAGAAGATTATTTGCTAATTTCTTCATTAAAGGGTATATCGAGTTCTACGAGCAAATGTTTGTAGTCGGAAGCATCAATGAAGCCGTGTTCACAGCCGTAGTCACCCAATGCCTCGAAAAAGTTGTCCATGAGGTTAGGGATGTCTGCGAGGTCTACTTTGAAGTATCTCAACAGCCGAGCCACGTTTTCAGCACCTTTGACTGTGATTTGTGAGCCGAATGTCCTGTTGACAGCATCTAAATAGATGGTTGTCAATTCCAGGCCATCTTGGGTTGCCTTAGCTTGAATGACCGCCTTAACTTTCTCGGTAGAAAAGTCGTGACTGTTCTCGAGTTCTACCCTTTCCACTTCGAGAATTTCAGCCTCGTAGGTGTCATCGCCAATCCCAGCCAATGCATTGAGATAAGGAGCGAGACTAAACTGCTCTGCTGTCTTCTCCTCAAAGTCTTCGGTATCTTCTACACTATTGAAATCAAATGCCATATATATTTGTGTATTATAGGTCTTTAATTTGTTCTTTGAATATTCGCAGGTACATGCCTGACAGCAGATTTATCCCGGATGCCTTTAGGGTGGACATTGCCGTTACGTTACCATAGTAGGTGTCCACTCCGGTGATAATTCTTTTTCCGGCTATCGACAAGGACGCGTTTTTATCAAACTGCTTTAGAAAGTCGGCAAACTCTCTGACAGTGAATACATTCTCCTTGATGCCGGCTTCGAGGCTGACAGAAGTAAAGTGCTGATTTGAAATCACCGGGCGGCGCGTATCAGGCTTCGCGAATGTGACTCCATGGCCGCCATAATCCTCGTAAACAGCGATTTTGTCGGCAATCTCCGGGTCATCGAGCATCTCGTAGAGTTCGCCCACAGTCAGTGCCCGTTCAGTGAGGCAGGGTATCACCTCGGCATCCACAAAATCCTCATCCTTGAGATCGGAGAGCATCTCCAAGACCACCAAATCAGCCTTCTGCTCCTTGGCTAAACGTTGCAACTCGGTATATAGCCCCATTTCCATATCATTGTCGTCAATGTGGGTTAGGAGCAACTTCACCGGTTCGTCATGTTTGCTGTTCAGCCATTGTTCGGGCGTGCCGTAAACCTCGCTTATTCCCGGCATATGACTCAGAAAATCTTCAGCGGCATCAAAAGCTACCAACGAGTCAAGCCGAAGCACAATAGTCTTCGCCTTACAGCCGACGGCCTTATCAGCCATTCGGTTAGCCACTTCAATCAGCACATCCTTCAGATTCCGCATAGTCGATAAGTTTCTTATTATCCGCGAAGTCTTACGATACGGCTGACATACTCGTCAACAAAATCTTTGTTTTTCCAGTCAAAGAATCTGTATTGACCAAACAGTCCGCTCGTGTCTTCCCAAAGCAACTTACTGCGTGTTTTTTCATCCTGTGCATCAATATTGAAGCTTGGGAACCACTTCTTGAGAAGCCAACGATAAGCTACCTCGGGTATTTCTTCGCCATTTTTATCCTTAGTGACTTGTCCGAGTGCATTTTCAGGCATATCGGTCTCGACAATCATGGCCATTTTGGGAACTTCCGGAGTGACTGTTAAGTCAAAAAAGAATCTCTCACTCTCATTCATCGGGACAACCTGATACCTCTTATGGTAGTTAGAGTGTTCCACACAGATACCATACTTGATATCTGCCTTATCCAGCTTGTCAAGCAGATATGCCATAGCTTCTCTGTCAGCGTTGGAGTTACAACGCACCTCGAGCAGCCAGTCGCGCTTGCTTTTCCCCGGATTAGCCTTCAGCCAATCAGTCATCTCTTTACGCTTGTCCATATATTTTGTACTTAGAATAAGTTTTTTAACCTTCTTTCGAGATATTTTGTGTTATTGAGATAAATGGGTAATTTTCCTCAATTTTTTTGATAAACAAGTCTGCCTTGTCCCTATTCCATTGATTGCTTACATACAGAATAGGGGTATTAGTTTGCTCATCTTCGATAGGACGACGTGAATAACGAGATGATGCACCTTTATTCTCCGGCAAATCTGCAACAGTTGAATCAAATCCGGTGATGTTAACTTTGCCAAGCTTGGTGTTAATTTCTGAGACTGGAATATTATTTTGAAGAAGTAATTCCACCACTCTCCTTGCCATTTTTGTAAATCCGGAAACACTTTCAGCATTCCCTGTAGTTGAATTGCTGATTGCGTACACGATGTTTCCTCCAGTGGCAGCCTTTACAGCCTTCTTTTCATCATCCGTGCCACATTCGTTTATGACCTCAAAGAATAGGTCTCTGTGGTTTTCGTATATTTGCTTTAACAAATTTTTATATTCGTTGCTCATTACAATTGGATTATAATCTTCATTGATTGATGTTAAACTGTTCATATATTCTTTTAGATAGAATATTGCTCGTTTGCTATGGTGTCCTCTATAATGTTTGTATAGGGGATATAATACACTGTCGTATAATTCTTGATAAAGGAGGTGGACATAGTGCGGATCTTTCGTTACATTACTGCTATCCGGGGATAGGAAAATGAACAATGTCGGGATGTTATCTGATAATTGCTCGTAATGGTTATAGTATTCAGCGCACTGGTCCGTGTGTTCCTTTGAAAACATCTTGTTTTCAACACATATCCGAATCTCTTTTTGTACTGAATTGTCTAAATATTTCAATGACAGTTGAATGTCAATCCTCCTTTTGTTACTGGTTGATAATTCAACTCCACCAACAACACTTGTAACGCTTTTAATACCTCCGGATAATAGTTTCTCCAAGAGTTCCGGTTTTGCAAACTGTTTGTTCGGTGAGTCCTGAATATATGCGTTTGCTGCATATAAACGGAGAAGGGTTACTATCGGAGAAAGTGGCAACCTGTTGAACTCCTCATTTGTAAAAAGCCATTTAAGAAAGGCACTGTGAGCAGTTTCCCACGTGCGCATTCTACATATTTCCAACAACGATTCGCGACACATAAGACTTTGTAGCCTATGCAATGCATCAGAATTATAGAATCGTTGAATATCCTCTATGTTAATATCTTCGGGAGCCATATTGATAGTTAACTGTTTGTTTACTATTTTATTTCGAAGCAACTCATGTTGGCGTTCATCAGTTGCACACCGTATTTGTCGTAGAAGGCATTGCGTATTTCTACGAGGTTGGGGCCTGCGGCAGATGTTGATTCCACTTCTACCCAATTTCCGGCTTCAAGTTGGGGTTGGCGAACCGTGAGCGTTACGGTATAGTGTTTTGCTGCCATATATTAATGTTTAAAGGGTTAAAAGGCTTTTTCAGTATAATCTGCGTGATAACGATTT
The DNA here is from genome assembly GCA_023662865.1 of Prevotella sp. GTDB lineage: Bacteria > Bacteroidota > Bacteroidia > Bacteroidales > Muribaculaceae > Lepagella. The sequence goes on along the minus strand of JAMPIK010000010.1, from coordinate 63,075 downwards.
GCAAATTTACATAGGATGATTTGCATCAGCAGAATAAAAGCATATCTGATGTTTAGATACTCTGTACCTAATGTTTAGACTTCTCATAATTATTGCTGATTTTGCATCGTTTTTTACCCCAATTTCTGTTAGATTTCGAAGGCTGACGCTCCGGGCACTGGGTTAAGGGTGCGGTAGATGATGAGGGCGTATTCGCAGTTTTTTATGCCGGGGATGGTGCGGTGTGCTTTGTGGCCGTCAAAATCGTATAGCCATTTGCATGTTCGCTCTTGGATGTCCTCGAATTTGTCATCGAGCTTTCTTGTACCGAAATTTTTGACAGGCAGAAGTTTGGGATCGGAATAGTCATCGCTTATAGTAAAGCGTACTTCAAACCCTTCATCAATGGATGCTACGTGGATGTGGGGAACAACATCCTCGTCCTCGCCGGCTTGCACAAACACTTTGAAGCGGGATGGCGGCAGTGGCGATGCTTCATTATTATATGTGTTGAGCTGATAACGACCTGAAGGTCTCCCGGTGACATCCACTCGCTTCAGCTGGCGGGTGAGTTGCTTCCCTATAGTGCGCATTATCTGCTCATAAATGTCCTGCTTGGCATCCAGCTCTTCGCCGGCATCCTCTTTGAGCCGACATGATATGTCGTAGAAGAAGTCATGGTCGAGAGCCTGCGAAATTTTATAGAGCAGCGCAGTGTCGATAGTGGGTCGACCAAAGATATTGTAGATATTGGCACGCTTACAGTTGAGCCGCGAGGCAAACCCGTTTATATCCAAGTGCTTGTTGCGCTCGAACTCCTCTTTTATCAGCTGGCCGATATGAATCATACAGTAGCCTGTGGGGTGGTCGGTGCGCTCCCTTGTGCCGAACCTTTAAAATGGGGATAAAAAGAAGACGTGGAACGATGTTCAGTTTATCACTATCAGGCATCGCCAAACGCCTCTCAACGAATAAACAGTCCACTCCCACGCCTTGACCGATATATCGGCACTCCCCTTGCCGGGGAGTGGATATGACACGGCAAGACAAGGAGCGTTTTGTGACTGCTCAGCCCTCGTTGATTGAAATTTGGCGATTTCGATAGTAGGACAAAGCAAAAACGCTTCTTGTATAATATGTCTTTGCAGAGCGAAGCCGGTTCACTGCATCAGTAAGCCTACACACTCTGCATCACAAAATTACAAAATTTTCTTGGAACCACCACCATCCCAACTCATAAATTTTCCACGACCATCCAAATTACTACCCGATCATTACTCCCTCAAACTCCTTTACACATTATATATAATACCTATATACTCAAAAACAATATAAAACAGACGGGACACCAGTATTTTTATATTAGACACACTCTTAATGAGGTTTTCGGTTAGAAGTATTTGGTTTCTTCGCCGGTCATGGAGGAGAGCAGGGCGTTGGCAAGGCCGGAGGCGCCGATGCGGAACAGGTCGTGGGTGAGCCATTCATCGCCGAGCACTTCTTTCACTATTGCGTAGTATTTGAGAGCCTCTTCGGTGGTGCGTACACCTCCGGCGGCTTTGAAGCCGACTTTGCGACCTGTTTTTTCGTAGTACTCCTTGATGCACCGACACATAATCCATGCGGCGGGCAGAGAGGCTCCCTCGTAGATTTTTCCGGTGGAGGTTTTCAGAAAATCTGCTTCGCTGTATAAGCTCAATACAGATGCTTTCTTGATGTTTTCATACGTTTTGAGTGCGCCGGTTTCAAGGATTACTTTCAGATGTGCATCTTTGACGGTGTGTTTGAGTTCAATAACTTCATCGCACATATCCTCATAGTTTTCATCGAAGAAGTAACCGAGGTTAAGCACGATGTCCACTTCGCTTGCACCGCTTGACACGGCCAATGCGCAGTCCGCCACCTTCACGGCTGTGTATGTCTGGCTTGAAGGGAAACCGCCGGCTACTACGGCAATATCCACTCCCGGCACATCAAGGTTTGTTTTAACTACTTCGGCAAAGTTGGAATATACGCATATTGCCGCTACCGGCCTGAACTGCGGATAGTCGTTGTCAAAGTCGTTTACTCGCTGTGTGAATTTAGCGACACTCTTCTGAGTATCGGTAGTTGAGAGAGTTGTCAGGTCGATTGAACTGAAAAGGAACTGATAAACTTCGGGGCTTGCGTATTCGGGGGCTTTCTCCACAATTTTTGCAACGGCCTCGTTCACCACTTCTTCACTTACGGGCACACGGCTTCCGGCCAGCGCCTCTTGATATCTGTCCATATACAGTAGTTTTTAGGGTTATATATGTTATGAACGTGTTGAGGGGAGTAATCGTTCATTACAAAATCATTTCGTCTTTTTTGAGGAGACTTTGCGTGCCGCTCTTGCTTCCGCCTTTGGGTCGACAATTGTCTCGCCTCCCGCGCCGGATTTATTATGCACCATGCCTCTCAAGCGGCTTAGATACTGTGGTTTAATCCCCAAATAGGAAGCAACGATGTGCAACGGCAAACGCTTCATAACGTTGGGCAAGGCTCTCACCAGACTCAAATATCTGTCTATGGCCTGCCCGGTGTTAAGCCTTTGTTTGCGTTCAAAATAGTAATGTTGGTTTTGAGAGACACGCAAATTCCATCGAGCAAACTCATGGCTGTTGGCTATCAGCTCGTCAAACAGACTGCGGCGTATGCGCAGCAGCTTCGCCTCAGTGCAGGCCTGAATGTTGTAAAAGGCCGGCAGGTTGGCGTAATATGTGTGATAATTGATTATTATGGTAGGCAAGCCGGAAAAATAAGCTGTCCGCTCCGTGTCTTCGTCTACATACCAACAACGCAATATGCCGTCGAAAGCTATGAACACATCGGCTATCATGTCGCCGGCAGACACCAGGTTCTCCCACTTCTCCAACTCAACTACCTGCCCCAAATCCAGGAATTTATCCATTACCTCCCACGGCATTACATAGTCACATTCCCCGTTAAGCGACTTGCCTAACCGGAACTTTTCTTCGGGTGTAATTTCGCGGGTATTCATTGTGGTTACTGCTTTTCTCAAGACATGGTCTCGGATTGCAAAATTACGACTTTTTTATCAATCACGAATTAGGATAGCTTAAAATATTTGTTTCATACACTTTTTATCCTCTTTTTTTGGTTCACCTATAATTAATTTGCTAACTTTGCACCGTTTTTCCGCAGGTTCTCAACTTTCGGAAAGGTTATTATATATGTAACAAATAACTAACACTACTACATATTATGTTGGAAAATACCAATGTAAAAACATTAGATCAGGTTGTTGTACGCTTTTCCGGCGACTCGGGCGATGGTATGCAGCTCGCAGGCAACATCTTCTCTAACGTCAGTGCCGGTGAAGGCAATGAAATATCAACGTTTCCGGACTATCCGGCTGAAATTCGCGCTCCGCAGGGAAGCCTTTCCGGCGTCTCCGGATTTCAAGTGCATATCGGCAAGGATGTACACACCCCCGGTGATGAAGCCGATGTATTGGTGGCCATGAACCCCGCCGCGCTCAAAACCAACCTCAAATTCCTTAAAAAAGGAGGTATTATCATCTGCGACTCCGACACTTTCCGCGATGCTGACCTCAAAAAGGCTCTATATAAAACCGAAGACCCGATTTCCGAGCTTGGAATTGACCCCAACAGCGTGATGCTTGTGCCGATGACTACCTTGCTCAGGGAGACTCTCAAAGACTCCGGCATGGATCCAAAGAGCATCATGAAGTGCAAAAATATGCTCGCGCTCGGTATCGTCTGCTGGCTCTTCGACCGCGATGTGGATGCCGTATTGCGCAAGTTGCAGGCTAAATTCGCCAAGAAACCGGCTGTGTATGAAGCCAACGCAAAAGTAATTCGCGCCGGTTGGGACTACGGCCACAACACTCACTCTTCAATGTCTACTTATCGCATTGAGACTGAATCTGTTAAACCGGGTATTTACACCGATGTAAACGGAAACACCGCCACTGCATGGGGGCTTATCATGGCTTCCGAAAAGAGCGGTCGCCCCTTGTTCCTCGGCTCATATCCCATCACCCCCGCAACAGACATTCTTCATGAGCTGGCCAAGCGCAAAGACCTCGGCGTGAAGGCTTGCCAAATGGAAGACGAAATAGCCGGTGTATGCTCCGCCATCGGTGCGTCTTTTGCCGGAAATCTGGCTGTCACTTCAACCTCCGGCCCGGGTCTCGCCCTCAAAAGCGAAGCTCTCGGTTTGGCCGTGATTGCCGAACTGCCCCTCGTGGCAATCGATGTGCAGCGCGGCGGCCCCTCTACCGGTCTGCCCACCAAGACTGAACAGACTGACTTGATGCAAGCTCTCTACGGACGCAACGGCGAAAGCCCCTTGTGTGTAATTGCCGCCGCTTCTCCCACCGACTGCTTCACAATGGCTTTTGAAGCGGCTCGTATAGCTATGGAACACATGACTCCGGTTATATTGCTCACCGATGCCTTTATAGCAAACGGATCTTCAGCATGGCGTATACCGGAAGAAGAAGATTTCCCGGCAATCAAGCCTCATTTCATCAATCCTGAACAAGTAGCCGAAAGTTGGAAGCCTTACTCTCGCGAGGCGGAAAACCTTGTACGCTATTGGGCACTTCCCGGCACCCCCGGTTTCCAACACCGTGTAGGCGGTCTGGAAAAAGACTTCAATACTTCCGTAATCTCCACCGACGGTGCCAACCATGAGAAAATGGTACGCACTCGCGCCGAGAAAATTGCACGCATAGCCAACGATATCCCGACTCTCAAACTGCAGGGCGACACCTCTGCCAAAACTGTTCTTGTAGGTTGGGGCGGCACTTACGGACATCTGCTCACCGCAGCCGAAGAACTCAACGCTGCCGGGACACCCGTGGCTCTTGCTCACTTCCGTTATATTAATCCTATGCCGGCAAATGCCCTCGAAGAGCTTACCAAATACGACAATATCATCGTGGCCGAGCTTAACACCGGTATGTTTGCCGACTATCTGCAGAGCAAAATGCATGGCCGCGACATTCGCCGCATTAACAAAATAGAGGGTCAGCCTTTCCTCGTAAAAGAGATTGTTGACGGTGTAAAAAACATTCTAAACGACTAATCATCAGCCATGGAAAATAATTTCAAGCCCACAGACTTCAAAAACGAACAGAGTGTACGCTGGTGCCCGGGGTGCGGCGACCATGCTATCCTCAATGTGCTGCATAAAGCCATGGCCGACTTAGGCGTGGCTCCTCATCAAACGGTTGTAGTGTCCGGTATAGGCTGCTCCTCTCGCCTGCCCTACTATATGAACACATACGGCATGCACACAATCCACGGCCGTGCCGCAGCCATCGCAACCGGCGTAAAAACAGCCAACCCGGAGCTTACAGTTTGGCAAATCTCCGGCGACGGTGACGGCCTGGCTATCGGCGGTAACCACTTTATTCATGCCGTTCGCCGCAACATAGACATCAATATGTTGCTCTTCAATAATAAAATCTACGGTCTTACCAAGGGTCAGTACTCCCCTACTTCCGACCGCGGTTTCGTGTCCAAATCAAGCCCTTACGGCACTACCGAGGATCCGTTTATCCCGGCTGAACTCTGCTTCGGCGCTCGCGGCAACTTCTTTGCCAGAGGTATTGACGTAGCTCTCGACACTACTCGCGAAGTGCTCGTGGCCGCTGCCCGACACAAAGGAGCTTCCGTGGTGGAAATTCTGCAGAACTGCGTAATCTTCAACAATGGCATACACTCTTGCCTCACCGGCAAAGATGTGCGTTTTGATCACACCATTCACCTTCGTCAAGGCGAGAAAATGCTCTTCGGCGAAAACAATGAAAAAGGTCTTGTGCAAGACGGCTTCGGACTGAAAGCCGTGACCATAGGTCAGGACGGTTACACCATTGATGATGTGCTTGTTCACGATGCACACACCAAAGAGAACTTCCTGCATCAGCAGCTCGCCATGATGGACGGCAAGTCTTTGCCTCTGGCTATCGGTGTAATCCGCGATGTGGAGGCTCTCACTTACGAAGCCGAAGTGCAGCATCAGGTTGAGGAGGTGAAAGCCAAAAAGAACTGGGAAAACCTTCGCGACATGATTATCAGCACAAAAGAAACTTGGGAAGTAAAATAAACCACAAACAACCTTATCGGCGGGGCGAGCAAAAACAAATTGCTCGCCCTCTCTGTTTCTATAAAGGACAATCCTTTTAACCTATAAACTATGAAAAAATTCTTACTCTCGATTATCCTCTTGATTGCAGGTCTATATAACGCTAATGCTCAAGAGCCTCTCTATGCCGTCGGCGGTTTTAACGGGTGGGATCCCCTCAATCCCGCCGTATTTAATTATGAAGACGGTCTTTACACTCTTGAAATCGATTTCTCTAAAAATCTTGAATTCAAAATATCAACCGTGAAAGGCACTACCGGCAACGGTTGGAGCGAATTTGACCAAGGCACTTTAGCCATTGACGGCAAAATAGTGTTGGACAGATGGTTGCGTATATATAAAAAGACCGTTGCTCCCAACATCAAGGCTCCGCAAGCATCTAAAATCAAGGTAATTGTAGACCTCGGAAATATGTACATGAACTTTGGCGGCGGCGGCGAAAAACCTACGGCATGGAGCGGCACTCTCCCGGTGCTTTTCATCAATACCGAAAACTCCGCCCCGATAGTGGACAAAGAAAAATACCTCAACGCAACATGGTGGCTTGACCCTATGGGTGTGGAAGGAGTGGAGGCAATCGGATCAAAAGAGGTGCCGCTCTCCACTCAAATTAAAGGACGCGGCAACTACTCTTGGTCCGGCTTCGAAAAAAAGCCTTACCGCCTGAAACTCGCAGATAAACAGCCGCTCATGGGCATGCCTTCAAGCAAGCATTTCGTACTCCTTGCCCATGCCGACGACAATGACGGCTTCCTGCGCAACGAATCGGGCTTTGCGCTCTCCGAAATGCTCGGTATGCCATGGACACCGAAATCCGAACCCGTAGAACTCGTACTCAATGGTGGCTATCGCGGATTGTATTTCCTCACCGAAAATATCCGTGTGGCAAAAGACCGTGTGAATATTATAGAGCAAGAAGACCTCGCCACACAAGACGTGGACGGCGGCTGGCTCGTGGAGATTGACAACTATGACACCGACCCGCACATCACCGTGCCTGAAAACGGCAATGCAAGCTCTCCGATTTGGTTTACTTACAAATCCCCCGAAGAACTCTCCGCTGAGCAAGAAACATATCTGCAAACAGCCATGCAGCAGATTGACAACGCCGTGTACTGCGCCGACAATCAAGGAGACAATACCGTCCTCAGCCAACTTGTAGACTTTGACATACTCGCTCGATTTTACATTACACAAGAGATTGTAAGCAATTGCGAATCTTTCCACGGGTCATGCTATCTGAATCGCAACCGAGGCGAGGGCAACAAATGGCTCTTCGGCCCGGTATGGGACTTCGGCAATGCCTTTGGCCATAATGCAAATTTCATTTGGCAAAATTCCCCCTTTCACCAAGTATGGATAGGCCAAATTTATCAATTTCCGGCTTTTCAAGCCAAAGTAAAAGAAATATGGGCGTGGTATCTCTGTTTCGGTCCGGAACGCATCAAGAAGGAACTTGAAGAATTTGTAGACAAAATTTACGTTGCCGCACAATTTGACGCCAAGCGTTGGCCGGAATATGGCAATGCCGATATCAGAGAAAAACTCGATGCAGTGCTTTACAGTATCAATTATAAAACGGAATGGCTCAAACAGCAATGGGGGGCAGAAGCCGGAATAGAGCCGATTGAAGCCGCTGACACTGCTTCAGCACTTCCAACAAACGTGTATAACCTCCAAGGCATAAAAGTGCTTGGGAACGCCTCAAACAGCCAAATAAACGCACTCCCCGCCGGTATGTATATTACTCCCGGAGGGAAAATCATCAAAAAATAATAATCCTTTTGAACATTTCCTGCGTAACTGCGTTTTTCAAGTATAAAAAAAATCTAAAAAGTGTAAAACTATGAAAAATACATTACTCGGTGCTGTCATGCTCGCAGCTCTCGCCGTCCCCGCTACGGCATCGGCTCAAAAAGCGGAAGTTCAAATAGGTTACGGCGGTTACACTCAAATGGATGCCACGGATATGAAAGACGGTTGGCACGGCGTTAACACCGCTTGGGGTGCAGTAACAGCCGGAGTAAACTTCAAAGTAGCTCCCAAATTCTGGATCGGTCCCTCCTATTCATTCTCTTCCGCTACAACAAAAGGAGGCCCGGAGCACAGCAATGTGGCATACCACGTAATCATGCTCAATGCACGTTATGAATACTGGCGCAACAGTATCGTGAAGCTGTATGCACATGTGGGTCTGGGTGCCGACATCAGCTACATGCAGCCCAAGTACGGAGATAACTATTCAAAAGGCTACTTCGCATTCCAAGTATCGCCCCTCGGTGCGCAGGTTGACCTGAGCCGCAACGCAGCCATGTTCGCTGAAATAGGCTTCGGTGCACAAGGTCTTGCTCAGTTCGGTTTCCGTTTCGGTCTTTAATCCGATTCTCTCATAAGTATCAAGCAAACCCTTCGCTTTCAGCGAGGGGTTTGCTTATCTCTGACACTTTTGTTAACTTTGCATCGTGATTTCCGAAGAAAAGAATTTTTGTTACAAATACCCGCACCCGGCTCTCACAGCCGACTGTGTGATTTTCGGTTTTGACGGCCGGGCGCTTAAAGTACTTCTGATTGAACGCGGACTTCCGCCGTTTAAAGGCTCGTGGGCATTGCCCGGAGGATTCATGCGCATTGACGAGACTGTCGAACAGGCAGCCGCTCGCGAATTAAGGGAAGAAACGGGACTTACGGGGGTATATCTTGAACAATTTAAGGCGTTCAGCACCGTGAGTCGCGACCCGCGCGAGCGTGTCGTCACCGTGGCCTTCATAGCCCTTGTGCGTCCGGAGCAATACCAACTGTGTGCCGGAGATGATGCCACAGACGCCAAATGGTTTGACATCGAGTTTCTGCCACCCACAGCCTTTGACCACGGTGAAATAATCACACAAGCCCGGCACCGTCTCTCCGAAATTCTGCGGCTCAAACCGATAGCTTTCGAGCTGCTCAACAAGATATTCTCGCTCACGGAGCTGCAAAGGGTCTATGAAGCAATAACCGGCAAGAACTACGACCGCCGCAACTTCCAGCGCAAAGCCCTGCAAAGCGGCATACTCCAACCGGCAGACACAGAGCCTCCTTGCATCATGACCGAAGCAGCCCCCGAAGAATACGACGAGTGCGAATGTGCCCCGGAACCGCCGGCAGCCAAAGGGCGCCCCAAACGCCGTTCAAAACCGGGCCGTCCGAGCAAATTCTTCAGCCTTTTCCTGAAAAAAGACCGCGACTCCGATGCAGAAGACGCCTCCATCAAAGACCTCTTCAACTTCTAACATGAACGGTTGCCTTTTGCCGGGTTGTTACGCTTGCGAGCATCCGGCAGTTGTCGGCAGTAGTGGTATGCAAAGTCGTTTTCATATCATTAGAGAAATGCAGCCACATTGCGGATACGGTTAATACGTGCCATAAACGACGGGTCTGATTTGGCAACCTGCATATTGTAAGCTGTCTGCATCCTTAGCCAAATATTTGCATCAACACCTAATGCCGCCTCAAAAAGAAGTGCGTATTCGGTGGTCACAGCACGTTTCCCATTAAGCACTGCATTCAGCACAGAGGCCGGCATCCCAATCTCGGCAGCTAAATCTTTTTGTGAGATGCCTCTGTATTCTATCTCGTCCTTAATCAATTCACCGGGATGAATTGGTTTGCTCGGAATAAGATTATTTGCTATCATTTTAGGGTCAACGCCCGGAAGTGTTATCATATTTGTACTCATTTATAATGGTTCGACAATTCAACAACATTACAGATAGTCAATATGGGTTCATTCTCGTTGATGTGTACTGTAAACTCTACTCTATACTTGTCATTGACTCGTATGGAAGAACGTCCCTTTTTATCACCGGAGAGTACTTCGTAATTTAAGGATTTCTGCTTCCATAAATCTTCAATACGTTCAGCAAACAATAAAAAGCCTATTGTCTTCTGATAGCAACGCACTATGTCCGGCTGATAGCGGTGCTTCTTATCCTTGCACTTGCCATCTTCGTACAACTGGCGCAGATATTCCTCTTCAAAGGTTACTATCATATAATGTCCTTATTAACAACGATGCAAAGTTAATGAAAGTTTTTTAAATTAGCAAATTTGATAATTTGCTGCCGATGTATACGCTATGAGGGCAGCAACGATGCCTCGTTTGATGTTAACCGATCGATTTATCGTTTGATGGTCAAAATGCGACACAGGAAAAGACCCATATCTCTTACCCCACCCTTCAAAACATGGAAATTCCTGGTGATTCTTAGACGTTTGAGCAGTGCGTACCTTGATTAGCTTTACCTCATCCGGAACCGGCACTGTCACCGGCACATCAACAAGCACATGCACATGATTCAGATAAGCGTTAATCCGTACAAGATACCACCCCTCACTCTTACACAACTCATGAATGAATTTCAACATAATGCGTTTTGAGGCCTCCGGAACCGTATGTCTGCAAGATTTGGTAGCAAACACAATATGTTGATAATTCTTCGTGTAACTCATAATGCACATAAGTGGCTGTTTAATTTAAATTGAGCAGCCACTTATGTGCAATTTATCGTCCCGGGCGAGAGGCGGGTCAGTGCTTGCGGTTCTTGCGCTTGGTCCCGTGCTTGCCGCCGGACGGGCGGTATGCGCCTTTTTTGCCGCGTGTACCGGTGGCCTTTTGCTCGGCGCGGCGCGGGCGCAGGGGTTGGCCATCGTCGCTCATGAGTGCGAAATCGAGCTGTTTGCGTTCCAAATCGGCGCGGGTTACTTGCACCTTCACCTTGTCGCCGAGCGTGTATTTGGTGTGGTGTTTACGCCCGGTGAGGCAATAATTCTTCTCGTCATAATCATAGAAGTCATCGGCAAGGTCACGCACGGGCACCAGCCCCTCGCACATATTGTCGTCAAGCTCTACATACAAACCCCATTCCGTAACACCCGATATCGTGCCGGAATACACTTCTCCGATGCGCTCTTGCATATATTCCACCTGCTTGTATTTGATTGAGGCTCGTTCGGCATTGGCTGCCAATTGCTCCATTTCAGAGGAGTGTTTGCATTGGTCTTCCAACTTCTGTATATCCACGGTGCGACCTCCGGCGAGATAACGCGCTAAAAGGCGATGCACCATCATGTCGGGATAGCGGCGTATCGGAGATGTGAAATGTGTGTAATAATCGAATGCAAGCCCGTAGTGGCCTATGTTCGTGGCGGTGTACACTGCCTTTGCCATGGAGCGTATGGCAAGCATGGCAAGCAGGTTTTCTTCCCCTTTGCCCTTGATGTCGCGCAGCAGATTGTTGATGGACTTGTTTACGGCGCGCGAACTGCCGTCGGTCTTCACCTTATAGCCGAAACGCGAGGCGATAAGTGCAAGATTGGCGAGCTTTTCATCATCGGGTTGGTCATGCACACGGTATACAAACGCCTTCGCTTTTGAGGTTTTCTTGCCTTGTCGGCGCACTGTTTCCTTGCCGATGTATTCAGCTACGGTGCGGTTGGCGAGCAGCATGAATTCTTCCACAAGTTTGTTGGAATCTTTAGCCACTTTAAAGAACACGTCAATCGGCTTGCCGGTCTCGTCTATGTCAAACCGCACCTCAGCACGGTCAAAGTCTACGGCGCCGTCTTCAAACCTCTTGGCCCGCAATTTCTTGGCCAACTCGTTGAGCGTTTCCAATTCTTTGGCAAAGTCACCGTTGCCGGTCTCGATGCGTTCCTGAGCCTCTTCATAAGTGAAACGGCGGTCTGACAGAATTACTGTTCTGCCAATGCGCGAATGTACCACATTTGCATCGGCGTCAAGCTCGAATATGGCGGAGAATGTCAACTTCTCTTCATTGGGGCGCAGCGAGCAAATGCCGTTGCTCAAATGCTCCGGGAGCATCGGCACCGTGCGGTCTACGAGATACACGGAAGTGGCACGGCTCTGTGCCTCTTTGTCAAGCAGGGAGCCGGGGCGCACATAGTGCGTCACATCAGCGATATGCACTCCCACCTCAATGTTGCCGTTGGCCAAACGTCTCACGGAGAGTGCATCGTCAAAGTCTTTTGCATCGCGAGGGTCAATGGTAAAGGTGGTCACACTGCGGAAATCTTCGCGCTGATGCACCTCCTCGGGTGTAATACCGGCGTCTATCTTGGCTGCCGCTTTTTCTACATTGGTCGGGTATTTGTATGGCAATCCGAACTCGGCGAGAATGGCGTGCATCTCGGCGGTGTTATCGCCCTTGTGGCCAAGGATATCGACTATTTCGCCGCGCGGGTTCATCTCATCGTCATTCCATTTGGTAATGCGAGCTATCGCCTTGTCGCCATCTTTGCCTCCTTTCAGTTTGCCTTTGGGCAGAATTATGTCGGCGGCGAGGAATTTGGAGTCGGTCACGAGGGCAGCGTAATTGCCGTCCACTTTCAATGTGCCGATAAACACTTGATCTTTTTCCTCAACAATTTCCACAACTTTTGCTTCGGGATCCTGTCCCTTGCGAGCTGCGGAAATCACCACTCTCACCTTGTCGCCGTTGAGCGCGTGCATACTGTTGCGCTCGGCCACCATGATTGGTTCATCATCGATTATCACGGCATTTTTGCCGTTTGAACGGCGCACAAATGTGCCGACACTCTCGTTGCCGCGCACACTCTTTGCCTTGTATCGACCCAGAGAAATCTCGGCAATTTCTCCGGCGGCGGACAGCTCATCAAGCACATTGATGATATCCATGCGCGAGGCCGGCGAGGCGGCGTCTATGCCAAAAGCAATCTGTTTGTAATTAAATGCTTGTTTATCTTGTTGTTGCAAGAACGCAACGATACGGGAAGCCAACTCCGTCTTCCGCATCCTCTTATTTCTATTTCCCTTATTCATACTTTCAATTTCTATCTATATACAGAGAGCTCTTAATCAGGTTATATTTATATAACGTTCTACTTAAGGATTTTATCATGCGGTCTCTTAAAAAAAGAGTTCGGCAAGGATTTCGGTGCTCTTCATGCCGGACAAGCCGGGGTAGTGTATCGACCAGTATCGAAGTATGCCATCGAGCATTGCAGCGCGTTCACAACGGTGCATTTTCAAGTGCGACATATTTGCATAGTTCAGCCGGTTCAACAACAGAGGCATTCGCGCCGCCTCACCGATTAACACATCGTTATGACCGGGGTGCATCATGCTGTATGCTCCGGCTCGCATATCAAATAGGCATCCTTCTTTGTAACCCTCAATGTCCGGGGCAATTCCCATGAATGTGGCCAATCCGCTTAAAAAGGTTATGTGGAAATTGGCTGTCGAAGCTGCCGGAAGTAAATCCAGAGCTTGCAAACTTTCGGTTATATATCTGAACAACAGTACATCGCCTTCGGACTGCCGCAATATTCGGCTTAAAAACTCGGCAAGGAAAAACATCAGCGAGCTTTTCACGGGAGAAAAGTAGACTGTCTTGTAGGTATGAGAGAAGGCAATGCCGCGAGGTCGCAGCAACTCTTTACCGGTGCCCGTAGCACATTCAAATTCCACTTGCGCCAAAGGCATAAGCAACGCAGCCGTCTTTCGCGCACCTGCCCCGGTACCTACATTCATCACCAGCGACACGCGCCCCATACCGGGTGTGTACACTCCCACTATATTGACCCGGTCGGAATGGCGCACTTTGTTGAGTACTATACCTTTAACTTTCTCATTCATAACTGTTTAGCATATCCAACGCTATCCTGTTGATTATCAGGAGTTTCAGAACCGATCGCTTCTTTTATCAATCGCGCCTTGGCCGGACCTACCACCTTTGCAATCTCATCTTCGGGAGTTTGTTTCATTCTTTTCACACTCTTGAATTGCTTAATCAGCAAGGAAATCGTATTCGGGCCAATCCCTTTGATTGTGTCGAGTACAGATGCAACCTGCCCCTTTGAACGGCGATCGCGGTGGAAGGTAATGCCGAAGCGGTGGGCCTCATCGCGCAGGTGCTGTACTACTCGCAGGCTCTCGCTCTTTTTGTCTATATACAGCGGTATTTGATCGCCGGGGAAGTATATCTCTTCCAGACGTTTTGCAATGCCGATGAGCGCAACTTTTCCGCGTATACCCATTTCGTCAAAGGCCTCGACTGCGGCATTCAGCTGTCCTTTGCCGCCGTCGACTACGACTAACTGCGGCAATTCTTCTCCCTCGGCCATCAAGCGCGTGTATCGGCGATGAAGTACTTCTTTCATTGAAGCGAAGTCGTCAGCTCCCACCACTGTTTTAATCGTGAAATGCCGGTAATCGCGTTTGGAGGGCTTGCCGTTGCGGAATACTACACAGCTGGCTACTGGATTCGTACCTTGTATGTTGGAGTTGTCGAAACATTCGATATGTCGCGGTTCTTCGGTAAGCCGGAAGTCGGACTTCATGCGCTGCATGAGTCGTGTTACAGCCTGTTCGGGGTCGCGTTTGTCGGCTTCTTTTTCTTTATCCAATTTAAAGCGCGTCACATTCTTCTGCCCTACGCCGAGCAGTTTCTTCTTGTCCCCTCGTTGCGGCACAATAAAGCTGACACCCTCAAATTGCATATCAGGTTCAAAAGGCACGATGACTTCGCCGAATTTACATTCAAATCTGCGTTCTATTTCGCCGATAGCCATACTTAGCAACTGCTCTTTTGTTTCGTCCATACGCTTTCGGTATTCAAGCGTCAGACTCTTCACCACGGCACCATGCCGTATGTGCATATAGTTGATGTAAGCTGCTTTGTCGTTTTCATCGTAGGCAAAGATGTCATATTCGTGTTCATCGGGAGGAACAATCGTGCATTTCGCCTGATATTTCTCTACGAGTTCATATCTCCGTTTAAGCTCCTGCGCTTCCTCAAATTTCCATTTAGCACTTAAAAGTGCCATTTCATCGCGTAAATAGCGAAGTAAGGAAGTAGTCTCGCCATTTAAGATTTTTCGTATCTGCGATATATAACTGCTGTATTCATCGGTGCTCACCATGCCCAAACAGCAACCGCCGCATTTCTTGATATGATAATCAAGACAAAGGCGTATCTTGCCGCGATTAATAAAATCATTGTCGATGAAATGGCGGCAACTGCGTATCGGGAACACTTCGCGTATCAAATCAAGTACGGCCTTCGCGCTGCTCACATTTGCATACGGACCGTAGTATCTCCCCTTCACTTCTCCCTTATCGCGCGTGAGGAATACTCGCGGATACGGCTCGTTGGTAATCACAATCCACGGATAAGATTTGTC
Organism: Prevotella sp.; assembly: GCA_023662865.1. GTDB lineage: Bacteria > Bacteroidota > Bacteroidia > Bacteroidales > Muribaculaceae > Lepagella. The sequence goes on along the minus strand of JAMPIK010000010.1, from coordinate 47,736 downwards.
ATCTTTGAGAAGTACATTGTAATGTGGCTGATATTCCTTAATCATTGCATCTTCCAAATGCAATGCATCTTCTTCGGTGGAGACTTCAACGAAACGCATATCGGCTATACTGCGAACAAGGAGATTGGTTTTATTCGAGTCGTGTCGGCGATTGAAATATGACGACACCCTCCGCTTCAAGCGCTTTGCCTTACCTACATAAATCACCTTTCCATCGCGATTGAGATACATATAAACTCCCGGTTCATCGGGTAGGGAAAGTATCTTCTCACGCAACAGAGGTCCGGGACGATTATAGAAAATATCGGTACGACTGCGCTTGTCGGCTATCTCAAGCGGCACTTCTGCTCCATGCTCTATTTGACGACCGACTTGCAATAAATCTTCCGTATCAGGAGATACCGTATTCACTCCCTTTTCATCGGAAGATACAGCAACCTCGTTCTCAATTTTACCCACTACCGGAACCGAGAACTCCCCTATTCGTTTATGCCCTGATTTTTTGTTTTTATTAGACATCGCAGCTAAAAAAATATACTTGCGGTCAGCTCATACACAGATGAACTGACCGTCTACTATATAACGCAAAAAAGTGCGGTTTATTATATGTCAATATGTGAGCAGTGAGGTAATTTCGCAATCTTCGGGCAAATTGTCGCGACCTTTGAGGGCTGTAAGTTCTACAATGAAATTGATGTAAATCTTTTTGGGGTTAAGACTCTTCACCAATTCATAGCACGCTTTCATCGTACCTCCGGTTGCGAGAAGGTCATCATGAAGCACAACCACATCCTCTTCGGTGATTGCGTCTGAATGAAGTTCAATCATATCCACACCATATTCTTTGGCGTATGATTTTTTGATTGTCACAGCCGGAAGCTTGCCCGGCTTACGAGCCGGGACAAAACCGCAGCCAAGTTCATATGCAAGTATAGAGCCACAGATAAATCCGCGAGATTCTATCCCCACAACTTTGGTTACGCCCTTATCTTTATATAAGTCGTAGAGAGCACGACTTGTGGTATGCAGAGCCTCACCGTTTTTAATCATGGTTGTGAGGTCGCGAAACATTATTCCTTTTGAAGGAAAATCAGGAATGTCGCGAATGTAGCCTTTAAGTTCTTCAAGGTTCATATCTATAATTTTAAGTTTAAAATATTTTAGAAACAGAAAATGTTCCACGTGGAACAAATTTTATATACTCGCTTTATATTTTGCAAGTTACAAACATATCAACGGTTAAGCAAGAGCAGCAATATGCTTATGTCTGCCGGAGATACTCCGGGGATGCGTGATGCCTGTGCCATGGTAGCCGGACGTATCTTTGCGAGCTTCTGTCGTGCCTCGGTGCTTATCGCGTTGATCGTGGAGTAATCAAAGTTCCGGGGCAATTTCACATATTCCAACCTTCTTATTTTATCGGCCTGTTGTTTTTCTCGCTCTATGTAGCCGCTGTATTTTATCAGAATTTCTGCCGCCTCCACTATTTCATCTCTTCGTTGCTCTTCAATTTGTGCTATCTGCTTTTGAAGAGCAGGCAGACATGGTGTCAATATTGAGAAATCAACGCCGGGGCGTGAAAGGAGTTCAATCAGCCTTATACCGCCGTTAAGCGGTGTAGAACCGATTTGAGTTAGAGCTTTATTTACTGAATCTGCCTTCACTTTATAGCTTTTGCAAAACTCAAGCAGGTTGTCGCGTTGTTGCTTTTTTGAAAGCATAAAATCGTAACGCTCTTTGGTTGCGAGTCCAATTTCGTAACCAAGAGGAGTAAGCCTCATATCAGCATCGTCCTGACGGAGGAGGATACGATATTCCGCTCTGCTTGTAAACATTCTATATGGCTCATCTACGCCTTTAATTACGAGGTCATCAATCAACACTCCGATATAAGCTTGCTCGCGCGAAAGCACAACCGGATTTAAATTCTTAACACTGCGAGCCGCGTTTATTCCTGCCATAAGCCCTTGCCCCGCCGCCTCTTCATAACCGGTAGTTCCGTTCACCTGCCCGGCGAAATACAACCCGTCCATGAGCTTTGTTTGGAGGTCGTGAGTAAGTTGTGTGGGATCGAAAAAGTCGTATTCAATAGCATAACCGGGGCGATAAACGTGTAGATTTTTGAGAGCGGGAACTTGCTCAAGCGCCTTGATTTGTACTTCCCATGGCATTGAGGAGGAAAAGCCGTTTACATAAAATTCTTGCGTTGTCTCCCCTTCCGGTTCGAGGAAGAGTTGATGACTTTCTTTGTCGGCAAAAGTTACTATCTTGGTTTCAATCGACGGGCAATATCTCGGTCCGATTGACTTAATCTGACCGTTATATAACGGCGAATTGTCAAGGTTGCTGTGGAGAATTTCGTGTACTTTGGGGTTAGTATGGCAAATATAGCACGGGCGAGGCGGCAACATGCGCTGCACTTCCGGCAAGAAGGAGAATTTATGAAAATCTCTGTCCTCCATGCTTTTATCATCTCCTTCTTGAATTTGCACTTGAGAATAATCGATTGAACGGCCGTCAATACGTACCGGGGTGCCGGTTTTCATTCTGTCAACTGTAAAACCCAAGGCCACCAATTGTTCGGTAAGGCCATGACTGGCAGACTCGGCTATACGGCCACCCTCAATTTGAGTCTGACCGAAGTGCATGATACCACCAAGGAAAGTCCCGGCTGTGAGAATGATTTTCTTCGCTTTGAAAACTACGCCCAATGCAGTCACAAGTCCGGCGACTTTCGGCTTATCTCCCTGATTATCAAAATTAAACTTGGTTACTGTATCTTGAAAAATATAAAGCCCCGGAGTTGAGTCGAGTATTCGACGCCACTCATCGGAGAAGCGCGTTCTGTCGCTTTGGCTGCGCGGACTCCAAACAGCCGGGCCTTTACTCCGGTTCAGCATTCGGAATTGAATTGCAGTGCGGTCGGTAACGATACCCATTTGGCCGCCAAGTGCGTCTATCTCTCTGACAATCTGGCCCTTTGCTATGCCTCCCACAGCCGGATTGCAAGACATCTGCGCAATCCGATTCATATCGGAAGTGATGAGTAAAGTCTGCACGCCCAATTTTGCAGCGGCCACGGCAGCCTCACACCCGGCATGTCCGGCACCAATTACTATGACATCGTAATCAAATTTCATAACCGATTTTTGAGATTATCAAGAAGATTAAGAGCGGCGTCTTCGTGAGCCTGCATAATTTCGCGCTCGCCGGGGCCTTTGTCGTCAATACCACAAAGGTGAAGCACACCATGAATTATCACCCGATGTAATTCTCTGTCATAGCTCTCCCCCACTTCGCGAGCATTTGAACGTACCGTGTCGAGCGATATAAGTATGTCGCCGCTTATGTGTGTACCCTCACTGTAAGGGAAAGTGATAATGTCAGTGAAATAGTCATGGCCGAGAAACTGATTGTTCACCTCAAGGATATGCTCATCAGAGCAGAACTGATATACAAGGTTTCCGGGCAAGCGGTCGTGAGACTGACACACCTGCTCAATCCAAATGCGCACGAGCGAGAAATCAAGTGCCGGCATTTCCACATCAAAAGTCTGAAATTCAATCATGGCCGAAAAATAACGTGCGGCAAAGAAGCTGCCACAGAAAAACTCACAAAAATAGCGATTTTTTTTGAGTTCACCGCAACAACCCCGATTTAAAATTTAATTGCAATCAAATTCATGGAATAATAAAATAGATATATTATAGTGATTTACTGATTATTAACCCTTAAAAATCGATTATTTAAACGCGGGAGAATTTAAAATTTAGATATTCGCGTGTAATATCAAGGAATTTTAATAAATTTGCAGCTTGAATTTAGAGACAGATTTATGTGAAGGACTGAGAATATGAAGTTGGTTGTTGGATATGACGGTAAGCGGGCGGTTCGGAATATGACCGGTCTGGGGAATTACTCGCGGTTGGTATTGGAGAGCTTGGCGGTCAATTATCCGGAAATGGATTTGAGGGTGTATGCCCCACGCGATGATGAGAATCCCCGCTGGCAAAAGGTGCGCGAATTGCCGAATGTCACCTTGCGGCTGCCACATCGGGGTAAAACGCCTTTGGGGGGCTCTTTGTGGCGTTCGTGCAAAATCAGCAAGCTGCTTAAGCCGGAAGGGGTGCAATTGTACCATGGTTTGTCTAACGAATTGCCTCTCAACATACCAAGCTCCGGTGTGCCGGCGGTTGTGACAATGCACGATGTAATCTATCGGCGTCTCCCCTACTGCTATAAGCCGGCAGACCGTTTGATTTACGATTTTAAATACGGCCGGTCATGCCGTCAAGCCTCGCGCATCATTGCCGTTTCAGAGCGTACAAAGCTTGATGTAATGGAATACTACGATGTACCCGAGAGCAAGATAGACGTTGTGTATCAGGGCTGTGACGATATATTTCGGGAGCTGTGGGAAGCCGGGCGTTTGTCTCGGCTGCTTGAAAAATACAACCTTACTCAACCATATATCATTCAGGTGGGGAGCATCGAGCGGCGTAAAAACGCAGTGCTGACCGTGCGTGCGCTCAGCGCATTGCCGGAAGAGGTGGAGTTGGTTCTTGTAGGGCGACCCACAGACTATCTCCAAACGGTTATCAGTGAGGCTGATAAATCGGGCGTGCGGCATAGGTTAAAAATACTGTCGAATGTACCGTTTACAGACCTGCCGGGGCTGTACCAAGGGGCGCGAATTGCCGCCTATCCGTCGCGTTATGAGGGGTTCGGTATTCCGCTGCTTGAAGCTTTGTGCTCACGCACTCCCTGCCTTGCCGCGACCGGCTCATGCCTTGAAGAGGCCGGAGGGAAAGGGGCGATGTACGTAAATCCGGACGATGTGCAATCAGCGGCACAAATCCTGCGCATCTTGCTCACAGACGAGAGTAAACGAGAAGAGCTTATCGCAGAAGGTATTAAGCACTCTTCCTCATTTAAAAATTCTGATATTCCCGGTAGAATTATGGAGGTTTACGAGAGGACTCTTGCCGGGGTGTAGATAACTTTTTTACGGGAAAAGAAAAAAAAGTTGGATTTGTATATGTAAACTGTTTACATTTTTGACTAACTTTACACTCTGAAAAACAGGTTGTGACTGCTGCCGCGCTCTGAGGGGACGAGTCCCGGAGGCGTGCAGCAGAAAATCATAGTCTATAAACATCTGAATTTCAAGGTGTTAAATATGAGCGAGAATGTTTACCATATCCCGGCGATGCTGTCGGAGTGTTTAGCGGGGCTTGATATCAAACCCGGCGGCACATACGTGGACGCCACTTTCGGCGGCGGCGGACATTCACGCGCCATTATGGAAGCATTAGGCGAAGAAGGCCGGCTTTTCAGCTTTGACCAGGATATGGACGCTTACTCCAATCGCATTGCCGACACACGGTTTACATTCGTACATTCCAACTTCCGATACCTTGCCAACTTTATGCGCTATTATGAGGTAGGCGGAGTAGACGGTATTCTGGCCGATTTGGGCGTTTCGTTTCATCATTTCGACACAGCCGAGCGCGGCTTCTCTTTTCGTGCGGATGCCCCCCTTGACATGCGGATGAACCAAAGCGGCAACCTCACGGCCCGGGAGGTGCTGAACACATACAGCGATGAGCATCTCACCTCATTGTTGCGCACATTCGGCGATTTGAAACGCCCCTCCCCTATTGTAAAAGCATTGCTCAAAGCGCGCAACCTCGCTCCCATATCCACCACCGGGCAACTGCTTGAGATACTCACACCTGTACTCAATCCCAAACAACAGAAAAAGGAATTGGCACAAGTGTTTCAAGCTCTGCGCATTGAAGTAAACGGGGAGATGCAAGCACTTGCCGACTTCTTGAAAGCGACAGAGCGTGTACTCCATCCGGGCGGACGCCTTGTGGTGCTCACATATCATTCGCTTGAAGACCGCATGGTGAAGAACTTTATGCGGTCCGGCAATGTGGAAGGGATAGTGGAGAAAGACTTTTACGGACGCAATCTGTGCCAATGGACTACGATAGGCAAGCAGCCGCAAGCCCCTACACCGGAAGAGATTGAACGAAACCCGCGTTCGCGCAGTGCGCGCCTGCGAGTGGCTGCCTTCACTCCCGATGATTTAACACAAGCTAACTGATAACCAAATGACTGCCAATAGTATAAAGCCAAACAAACCAAGAGGGAGAGCCTCCGGCAGTGTCCGCAATATCATTGACGGGCGCATGGTAAGCCTTGAGCTCTTCAAGCGCCACGGCTGGTTTATTCTGATAGCCACCGTGATTGTAATAGCTCTTATAGGCCAGCGATACACCAACCAAACCAAAATGCAGGAGATAAAGAGACTTGAAAAAGAACTCGCACAAAGCAAAAGCATTGAAATAAACGAAAAGGCGAAATACATGTCGCTAATTCGTGAAAACGAAATGCGCAAACTCCTGAAAGAGAAACATCTGAACCTTGACTATCAAGAGCAACCCCCTTACGTAATTTCGAAAAACTAACTTAAATTATCCTTGATTTCACATGACTAAAAAGAAGAAAAGCAAGAAGAAACTGAATAACCGTCAACACATTATGGCTCGCTATGGCTGTATTGTACTCTTGTTTTTGTTAGGCTGTGTCGGTATCATTGCCAAGCTCTCGGTGACCACCATATTGGAGGCGAAGGAATGGAACGCCCGTGCGGCGCGCGAAATGGCCGACACGACAATCATATACCCCACACGCGGCTCAATCCTTAGCTCCAACGGAAATATCCTGGCTTGCAACCGCACCTTATACGATGCGCGTATTGACCTGCGCCACCCTAAATTCACCAAGCTCAAACCCAAAGAGTGGGCAGCCATTGACTCGCTGGCCGACTCCCTCGATGTGTATTATCCGCGCGTGAAAGGGCTTGACCACCCCATAGACCATAACAGTGAGGACTCATGGCGACACCTGTTTCACACCCAGTTTGAAATCCAAACCCTCAAAGAACGCAAAAGCACTGCAACCGTCGGCAATAAACTCACTCTTGAGGATTACGAAAAGATACGCAACTTCCCATTCTTCAAAGACATAAAATCAAACGGACACAAATGCCCGCTGTACAAGGAAGAACACATAATTCGCGTGTATCCGTTCGGAGATATGGCACGCTTGAGCATAGGCCGTGTGTACGAAGAGAAAAAGACCGGCCGCATCAAAGGATATGCCGGGCTTGAAATGGCTCTTGACGAAGCCCTGTACGGCAAGCCGGGCAGAGCACGCAAAGTAGCCCTTACCAACGGGTTGAGCGACTGGGTAGATGTGCCTCCCACTCGCGGCTTCGACATATTGACAACCATTGACATTGATCTTCAGGACATTCTTGAAAACGAGCTGCTGAATATGTGCGACTCGCTGAATGCCTATTGGGGAACCGCCGTGCTGATGGAAGTGGCTACCGGCGAGATTAAGGCTATCAGTAATGTGGAACGCGACTCCACTTCCGGAGAATACGTTGAAGCCATGAACCGCGCTGTGCAGGCTTTTGAGCCCGGCTCCGTGATGAAGCCGATATCCCTGATGGTAGCTTTTGAAGACAGCATCATCAAGAGCGAATACGCCACGGAAGATTGTTCTCCCTTCATGCGCACGTCCGACCACGCCGGAGGAGGCGTGAAGACCATGAAAGAGATTATCGAGACCTCTTCCAACACCGGCATAGCACGTGTAATCTTCCGCAAGTATGCCTCCGACCCGCAAGGCTTCCGTCGCCGTCTGGCCGAACTGGGCTTTTTCGAGCCGATGAATTCCGGAATAGGCGGTGAGACAACTCCGCGTGTGCCGGACTTGGTAGCATACAAAAACGGCAAACCGATAACCATGACAGCACGTCATCTCGACCTTGCGCGTCAGGCTTACGGCTATAATACCGCCATACCCCCACTCTACACGTTGGCCTACTATAACGCATTTGCCAACAAAGGCAAGATGGTACGACCTCATCTTGTGCGCGCCCTGCGCAATGAGGATGGGCATGATTCTATCCTGCCAATCAGCTACATACGCAAACAAGTGTGCACCCCCGAGCATGCCAAGATGATAAGTTCGTGCCTGTATGATGTGGTATGGGGCAAGCGCGGCACCGGGCGCGCCTTGCAAGACGACCGCGTGGTGGTATGCGGAAAAACCGGAACGGCCATTCCCCATATCGAGGGAAAAGGGTACGACCAGTCCAAACGCAGATACGCTTTCTGCGGCTTCTTCCCTTACGACAATCCGAAATACAGCTGCATTGTACTCATGATGGTAGATGCGCATGTAGCCTCTGCAGCCCGCGCCTCCGGCGGTGTACTTCTAAACACTGCACTAAGAATGCATTCTCGCGGACTGCTTAACGACATAAGCACTTCATACACAGCGACAAAGAAAGCATCAACCGCACAACTATACGGTTCGGAGACGAATGCCACCTACAACGTGAAACAGGCTTTGGATATAGCCAATGCCCGCCAACTGAAAGTGAATAAAAGTGCTTCCGGCACCGTACCTGATGTGAGCGGCATGGATATAGCCTCGGCTGTGCGTACTCTTGAAAACAAGGGTATCACGGTAGAGCGTATCAACGGCAACGGCTTTGTGACCAAACAGAGCCTGGCCGCCGGCACTCCTTTGGCCAAAGGACAGAAATGCTCGCTGTGGATGGCTTGGAAATAATATGAACACAACAGATACTGCAATGATACAGAAACTCTCACATTTACTTCGTGAAATAGAGGTGCTCGAGGTGATCGGAGACACCGACAAAAATATAGTAAGCCTTGACTCAGACTCCCGGAAAGTACAGAAAGAAGGGATGTTTGTGGCAGTGAAAGGAGTGACTACCGACGGTCATAAATATATCCCGGTAGTGGCAAGCACTCATGTAGGCGCCATAGTCTGTGAGCAGCTGCCCTCGGCTTTCGAGAAAGGCGTGACATACATTAAAGTAGCCGATACGGCGAAGGCTCTCGGCCAATTGGCTTCGGCCCGGTACGGCCACCCGAGCAGCAAGCTCAAACTTGTGGGAGTGACGGGTACCAACGGAAAAACCACTACCGCCACCTTGCTGTATGAAATGGCGCGTATGGAAGGCTATAAGGCCGGATTGCTCTCCACCGTGTGCAATTACGTTGACTCAGAGGCAATCCCCACTACTCATACCACCCCCGACCCGCTTACTCTCAACGCACTGCTTGCTCGCATGGTGGAGGCCGGGTGCGACTATGCCTTTATGGAGGTAAGCTCACACGCCGCTGTGCAACAGCGCATTGCCGGCCTTAAATTTGCCGGGGCCATCTTCTCCAACCTCACACGTGACCACCTTGACTATCATGGCACCGTAGACAATTATATGCGTGCCAAAAAGCTCTTTTTCGACGGCTTGGACAGCGAGGCTTTCGCCCTCATAAATGCCGATGACAAGGCCGGGGCATTCATGGTGCAAAACACAAAGGCTCGGGTGTACACCTACTCACTGCGCACTTCAGCCGACTTCCGCTGCAAAGTAATTGAATCGCGCCTTGACGGCACACTGCTCTCGCTCAACGGCAAGGAAGTGGAAGTGCAATTCACCGGGCGCTTCAACGCCTACAACCTCACCGCCGTTTACGGAGCGGCTATCCTCACCGGGTTCAATCCGGAGGAGGTACTCGTAAATATGAGCCGCTTGGTACCCGTGTCCGGACGCTTCCAGACCATTCAGTCACCGGCCGGAATAACAGCCATAGTGGATTATGCCCACACCCCCGATGCTTTGGTGAATGTGCTTGACACAATTCGCGGCATTGTAGGCTCGGAGGGAGAGATTATTACTTTGACGGGAGCCGGGGGCGACCGCGACCACGGCAAGCGCCCGATGATGGCTCGCGAAGCCGCCTGCCGTTCGGACAGACTCATTCTCACTTCCGACAATCCCCGGACCGAAGACCCGAATGCTATTATCAACGACATGAAAGCCGGTCTGTCGGAAGCCGAACTTGCTCGCACTCTCTGCATCACAGACCGTGCCGAGGCCATACGCACCGCAATTGCATTGGCAAAGCCCGGCACGGTAGTGCTCGTGGCCGGAAAGGGGCATGAAACATATCAGGAAATCAACGGCGTACGTCATCACTTTGACGACCGCGAAGTGGTACGCGATGCTTTCAATGTCGGACTTAACAACTAAGTGAGCCATGCTATACGCTCTGTTTCAAAACTTGCAAAATTCCGGTATTCCCGGGGTAAGGCTGTTTGACTATATCACATTCCGAACCGGCATTGCTTTCGCCTTGAGTCTGCTGATAGCTCTTTTCGCGGGCCGCTCAATCATTCACCGCTTGCAGAAAATGCAGGTGGGAGAAGTGGTGCGCAACCTCGGGCTTGCCGGACAATTGGCGAAGAAAGGCACGCCGACTATGGGAGGTATCATCATAATCTTCTCTATAATAGTGCCTTGCCTGCTATTGGGCAATCTCACAAACGTGTACATGATATTGATGCTTGTGGCAACACTGTGGATGGGTGCAATCGGCTTTCTTGATGACTATCGCAAGCTCAAATATCATAATAAAGAAGGACTTAAAGGTAAGTACAAAATCACGGGTCAGGTAGGATTGGGTCTGATTGTGGGTATCACCATGTGGCTTTCGCCTCAAGTGGTTATGGTAGAAAACCGTGAGATTGTGATCGAAAACACCCCGACTGCCACGGAGCAGGTGGAGATTGTGCATACCGGCGAAACCGAAAAGACACCGCAAACCACAATCCCGTTTGTGAAAAACAACAACTTCAATTATCAGTGGCTCACAAGCTGGATGGGCGATGATGCGGCACAAACTGCCGGGTGGTTGCTGTTCGTGGCCGTGGTAATATTCGTGGTGACAGCCACCAGCAACGGCGTGAACCTCACTGACGGCCTTGACGGCCTTGCTGCCGGCACCTCAGCAATAGCCGGGTTCGCTTTGGCCATTATGGCCTATTTGGGCGGTAACGTAATCTATGCCGGCTACCTGAATATCATGTACATACCCGGCTCCGAGGAGCTTGCCGTATATGCGGGAGCCTTCATGGGCGCCCTGATCGGCTTCCTGTGGTACAATGCTTTCCCGGCACAAGTGTTTATGGGAGACACCGGCTCCCTCACCTTGGGAGGCATACTGGCCGTATTCGCAATTCTTATACGCAAGGAGCTGCTGATACCGATTTTGTGTCTGGTATTCTTTATTGAAGACCTCTCTGTAATATTGCAAGTTGCATACTTTAAACTCACCAAAAAGAAATATGGCGAGGGGAGGCGCATCTTCAAGATGACACCGCTTCACCACCACTTCCAGAAAGATGCAGACCCGAACATGAAATGCTTGTGGCCGTATCCCAAGCACGGCATCCCGGAGTCCAAGATTGTGACTCGCTTCTGGATTGTCAGCATACTGCTGGCCGCCATAACATTCATCACTCTCAAAATACGATAACATGAAACGAATAGTAATACTCGGAGGCGGAGAAAGCGGAGTCGGCGCCGCTGTACTCGCCAAAACCAAAGGATACGATACCTTCTTGAGCGATATGGGCAAAATTGCTCCCAAATATCTGGAAGTACTTGATAAATACGGCATTGATTACGAACACTCCGGGCCTCACACTGCCGACCTAATTCTGAACGCCGATGAAGTAATAAAGAGCCCCGGCGTGCCGCCCACCGCCACCATGGTTCGCGCCGTTACGGAGAAAGGTATTCCGGTAATTTCGGAAATAGAGTTTGCCGGACGCTTCACCGATGCCAAGATGATATGCATCACCGGCTCAAACGGCAAAACCACCACTACCCTACTGCTTTATCATATTTTGCAGAATGCCGGGTTCAATGTAGGTCTTGCCGGAAATGTAGGCAAAAGCCTTGCCCTGCAAGTAGCAGAAACACGGCATGATTATTATGTGATAGAGCTGTCGAGTTTCCAGCTTGAAAACATGTATGAGTTCAAGGCAGATATAGCAATCCTGCTCAATATCACCCCCGACCACATGGATCGCTATGATCACAAAATGGAGAACTATGTCAACGCCAAGTTCCGCATCATGCAGAATATGCAAGCCTCCGAGGCCTTCATCTATTGGAAAGACGACCCGGTAGTTGCGGCCAAACTTGCCACCCTCTCCCCTACCTGCGAAATGCTCCCCTTCAGCGAATTTAAAGCCGAGGGTTTGGCCGCATGGACACAAGACGGCAATATGATAATCAACACCAAACAAGAAGCATGGGAAATGCCGCGTGCCGAGCTTTCGCTCAAAGGGCTGCATAACCTCTACAATTCCATGGCCGCCTCAATAGCCGCCTCCAAGCTTGATATCGCCCCGGAAGTAATACGCAAGGCTCTGGGAAGTTTCAAAAGTGTGGAGCACCGTCTTGAATTTGCCGGAAAGGTTGACGGCGTGACTTGGATAAACGACTCCAAAGCCACCAACGTAAATTCCACTTGGTATGCACTGGAAAGCATGACAACCCCCACTGTGCTGATACTCGGCGGTACAGACAAGGGGAACGACTACACAGAAATTGAAGCCTTTGTACGTGAGAAAGTAAAGGCCATAGTATGCATGGGAGTCGACAATAAGAAACTGCTCGACTTCTGGGGTAACCGCGGCATTAAAACCGTTGACACCCATACACTTGAAGATGCGGTGAAAGCATGCCGGGAACTTGCCTGTGCCGGCGATACGGTGCTGCTCTCCCCCTGCTGTGCCTCTTTTGACCTGTTTAAAAATTACGAACAGCGCGGCGAGCTCTTTAAGCAAGCCGTTGCAAATCTCAAATAAGAGCTTGTTTAAGTGAGTCCGCGTAAAAAGAAAAAAAACGACTATGATGTGACGGGTATCAGCGTGGAATATACCTACGATGATCATCTTCAGAGCGAAGAAGCTGCCGAGTATCCACCCAAAACAAAAGGGAAAACCGGCAAGCCGAAAGCTGCTGAAGATGTGCATGAGTCGCTGCGCCGCGCCCGCGCCAAGCTCAAAGGGCTTGAGGAGCGTTCGCGTGTACGCCTTCGTGCCGACCGATACCTTTGGGGCATCTATCTGATGCTTCTGCTCTTCTCCGTAGTGGAGCTGTACAGCGCCTCGAGCTCGGAGGTGAGAGCGACGAAAATTTACGGCCCGCTGCTGGACCACGGAATGTTCCTGCTTATCGGCCTCGGACTGGTACTTCTTATGCAAAACATTCATTACAAGTACTATAAGAAGCTGGCATGGTTCGGAACGATAGTATCAATCGGCCTTGTGTTCTACGCCAACCACCACGGCGTTGTGGCCAACGGTGCCATGCGTGCCATACATGTGGCCGGCTTCACCATACAGCCCCCGGAAATAGCCAAACTCGCTCTTGTGCTGATACTTGCACGCATCATCAGTAACAACCAGATGCTCCATGGTGTCACCAACAAGGGTATCATATGGTCATTGATAATCCTTGGAGTATTCACTGCATTGCTCTACACCAACGGCCTTACCAACACCGTGATTATCTTTGCAGTAGCTGTGGCCATGTTTATAATCGGAGGTACTCAAATCAGGAAGCTTCTGATAATCGGGGTGCTTTTCGGAGCTGTGGGGTTCATGGTGTATTCCAGCAAATTCTCCGACAACAGCGATGAAGGCACTGCTACCGAAATGAGTACACAAGTGAGTGCCGACGGCATAAACCGCGATATAGACCGCAGCGACCTGAGAAAAGACCGCATAACCAGCTTCTTGGAGGGGGTTACTCCACAAGATACACTTACCGACTATAACCGCCAGGTAATCTTCGCAAATATGAGCCAGGCCCACGGTGGCATATTGGGCAACGGTCCGGGCAATTCCAGCGGAAGTGCACGCTTGCCTTTGGCCTACTCCGACTATATCTTCTCTATTATAGTGGAAGACACCGGCTTTGTGGGCGGCATATTCCTGCTGATACTGTACTTGCTGCTGTTAGCTCGCGCCGGTGTGATTGCCGCCAAATGCACCAAAGCCTTCCCGGCACTGCTGATAACGGGTTGTGCCACACTCATTGTGGTGCAAGCTATGATACACATGTGCATTGTGGTAGGTTTGGCACCCGTTTCCGGCCAGCCATTGCCCTTTATATCCAAGGGAGGCACCTCCATCGTTGTGATGAGCGCAGCCATGGGCATGATGCTCTCTGTGAGCAAATACGCCATTCAGCGTTCCTCCAAGAATCAAGATGCCAACCTTGCCCTCAAACAGGCTGTGGAAGACAGCGGCGACACCGGTGTGAACCCGTCGATGATACCCTCCACGGAAACATCTCCCCAAAAGAACAAACAATAAAAGATGAGAAAAGACAAGCCAAAATTTATAATAAGCGGCGGTGGAACGGGTGGCCACATCTTCCCCGCCCTCTCGATAGCCGGAGCCATTAAACGCCGCTGGCCGGCGGCCGACATTCTCTTTGTCGGCGCACAGGGGCGCATGGAGATGGAAAAAGTGCCGGCAGCCGGTTTCCCCATTGAAGGACTTCCGGTAGCCGGCTTCAACCGCAAAAATCTCCTCAAGAACTTCTCCGTATTGCTCAAACTGCGTAAGTCGCTCTCCCGCGCCAAGGCCATAGTAAAAGAGTTCGCACCGGATGCTGTAATAGGTGTAGGCGGTTACGCCTCCGGCCCTACCCTGAAAAGTGCACAGCGCATGGGCATTCCCACCCTGCTTCAAGAACAGAACTCATATGCCGGAGTCACCAACAAGCTGCTCGCCAAGAAAGCAAAGCAAATCTGCGTGGCATACCCGGATATGGAGCGCTTCTTCCCGGCAGATAAGATTGTACTCACCGGCAACCCGGTGCGCAAGGAAATCCTTGACTGCCGGAAGAGCGAGGGCGATGCACGCCGATCCTTCGGTCTGGAACCGGATATTCCGACGGTTTTGGTAGTGGGAGGCTCTTTGGGGGCACGTACCCTGAACGAGTCCATACAAGCCGCACTGCCACGATTTGCCGACTCCGGCATTCAACTCATATGGCAAACCGGCAAGGCTTACGGCGATATCGGCATCAAGGCGGTAAAAGGGATGAAAGGAGTTGTCGCCACTCAGTTTCTTACCGATATGGCTACTGCTTATCGTGCCGCCACGTTGGTGGTAAGTCGTGCCGGTGCCGGCTCAATCAGCGAACTTGAATTGCTCGGAAAGCCCTGCATATTAGTACCATCGCCCAATGTGGCCGAAGACCACCAGACGAAAAACGCCCGGGCACTCTCCGACCGCGGCGCGGCCATTACAGTGCCCGACAGCGAGGCGCGCGCCAAACTCGCCGACACTATTTTTGCGACTATGGCAGACAATCCCCTCCTTGACTCCATGAGCCGGGAGATAAAAAAGTTGGCTCTCCCCCATTCAGATGAAATCATTGTCGACAAGATAGAACAACTCCTTAGATGAAAGAAAATCAGGTATATTTTGTAGGTATCGGCGGAATCGGCATGGCAAACCTTGCACGATACTATATGCAGCACGGCGCGAAAGTGGCCGGCTACGACCGCACTCCCTCTGACCTCACTCATACTCTTGAAAATGAGGGTGCAGTAATTACTTATACCGATGATACCGACACCATTCCGGCCGATATGCGCAATCCGGAGAACACTCTGGTAGTGTACACCCCGGCCGTGCCTTCCGACAATCATATACTGACGCTGTTCCGCACCGGCGGTTTCGAGGTGATAAAACGCGCTGCTCTGCTCGGACGCATCACTCGCCACAGCAAGGGTATCTGTGTGGCCGGCTCGCATGGCAAGACTACCACCAGCTCAATGATTGCTCACATCCTGCACACTTCTCATGTAGGATGCAACGCTTTTTTAGGCGGTATTCTGCGCAACTACAACTCCAACCTTATCATTGACAAGGGGGCTGAATACTCTGTAATTGAGGCCGATGAATACGACCGCTCATTTCACCAACTGCTCCCCTATATAGCCATAGTGACCAGCACTGACCCCGACCACCTCGACATTTACGGCGATGAGGCCGGCTATCTTGAAGGATTTGCACATTTCACATCGCTCATTCAGCCCGGAGGCACCCTGCTGCTGCATACCGGATTGAAACTGAAACCTCGCACTCAAGAAGGAGTACGTATCCTCACCTATTCGGCAACAGACCCCTCGGCTGACTATCATGCGCGGAACGTGCGCCATACCCCCGGACATCTCTTTTTCGACTTTGTCGGCCCGGAAGGGTTGCTCATTCCCGATATAGAACTCGGCGTGCCGGTAGATATCAATATAGATAATGCAGTATCCGCCATAGCCGCCTCGCTGCTCGCCGGAGCCACGCCGGCGGAATGTGCGGAAGGAATCCACTCCTTTCAGGGACCCAAACGCCGCTTTGAGATATGGCTTCGTCCGGAGGACTACCCTACCGGCCAAGGCACTGTCCTCATAGACGATTACGCCCACTCCCCCGCCGAGGTGAAAGCCTCTATAGCCTCTGTAAAAGCTCTGTATCCTGGACACAAAGTTACCGTTGTGTTTCAGCCGCACCTGTACACGCGCACACGCGACTTCGCACCGGAATTTGCCGATGCCCTCTCCGAAGCCGATGAAACAATTCTGTGCGAAATCTACCCGGCACGCGAAGAGCCAATCCCCGGCATCACATCGCAAATAATAATAAACGATGTGAAATCACCGCAAAAATCATTAATAGAGCGCAAAAATTTGCTTGATTTGATAAAAACTCGTAACTTTGACATTCTAATGACACTGGGAGCCGCTGACATCAATGTGCTGCTTCCCGATATCAAACATATACTCCTGAACAAGTAACCAATGTCGCGCACACTAACCAAGTGGTTGATACTCATAGCATTGCTTGCCTACGCTGTAATAGTTTCAGAGTGGGCATCATCTGCTGTACAGAAACGGAACTGCACCGGAGTGGAGATTGATATCCGCCCGGCATCCCCCGGTGTGCCGGACTTCCTTAAACCGCAAGCCGTGCTCTCCGAAATGGGCGACATACCGGCAAAATTCGCGTCCACCCCTCTGTACGCCATTGACACCGACTCGCTCGAGAGACACTTGAACGGGGTAAACAATTTCGAGCATGTGGAAGTGGTACGCACCTCCCAAGGCAAACTGTTGGTATCCGTAACCCCCATAGTGCCGGAGGCACGCGTGTTCACCCCGGCCGGTTCGTACTATATAAACAAAGACGGCAAACGCATGGATGCCGGTGCCGAATACTTTGTAGACCTGCCGATTGTGAAAGGGCATTTCACCAACAAGATGCCGGCTTCCGGCGCATTGCCCGTAGTGCGCTACATCAAAAACGACCCGCTGCTCAGTCAGCTCATCACAATGATTGATTATCGCTCGCCGGCAAACATCATGCTTGTGCCTCGCATACGCGGACACATCATCAACCTCGGCGACACTTCTGACATGCCCGCCAAGTTTGAAAAACTCCTGCTGATGTACCGCAAAGTAATGCCCTACAAAGGCTGGAACACTTACGACACCATCTCGCTCAAATTCAAAGGACAAATTGTGGCTACACGCGCCGACAAGACTATTGCACGCCACAGCAACATCAATCCCGACGATGTGGAAGACTTTGAAGATGAAGCCGCTATAAACGAAACTAAACCGACAGAGGGGCCGGAAACAGAAGAAATTCAACCCTCTCCTTCTCCTCAACAATAAACACTATCACTCCCCAACACATCATAACCACCCACTCATGAGTCAAGAAAGATATATAGCCGCCATAGAGATTTGCAGCTCCAAGATAATAGGAGCTGTGGGGCGGTACAACACGTCTACAAACCGTCTGGACGTAATCGCCGTTGAGCAGGAGCGCATCATAGAATGTGTATGCAACGGCATAATACACAACGTTGAAGAAACTGCCAACAGCATCTCTCGTATCCTCGACAAATTGGAAAGCCGTACCGGCGTAAGTCCGCGTGTAATACGCAAAGTGTACGTCGGCCTGTCCGGCCGCTCGCTGCGCAATATCCCTCGCGAAATCTCCCGCAGTCTGCCCGAAGACACCGAGATAACCGAAGATTTGATTGTCAGCATGGCCGATGAGGCACGCCGCTCACATATTGACGCCTCGCTCGAAGTGCTTGACGCAATCCCCACCGGCTACCTCCTGAATAAAATCGAAATCAAATCCCCGATAGGGAATTCCGGCTCCAACATAAAAGCAAAATATCAGCTCATAGCCGCACGCCCCACTTTGGCAAAACACATTCGCAGAGTGATTAGCGACAAAGTGGGCATTGACATAGCCGACATTGTCATTACCCCGATAGCTGTGGGCAACCTCATTCTCAACTCCGATGAGCGCAGACTGGGCTGTATGCTTGTCGACATGGGGGCCGAAACTATCACCGTCTCGATTTATCAGAAAGGGGTTTTGGACTATCTGGCAGTGTTGCCCATGGGATCCCGCAATATTACCCGCGACATTTCTTCTCTTTCCATACTTGAAGAAGATGCCGAGAAAATGAAATCCAACTCCGGCAAGGCTATCGCCTCCGACGATGTAGCCAATTTCAACATCAACGGAGTGCGCCTTTCCGATGTGTCGAACCTTGTTGTGGCACGTTCCGAAGAGTTGGTGGCCAATATCATTGAACAAATCACATACGCCGGGCTTACCAACAAACAGCTCTCCGGCGGCATCATCACCGTAGGCGGCGGCTTCAATCTTAATCAGATGGGCGAGTTGCTGCGCCAGAAAAGCGACTTGAAAGTGCGTCGCGGCTCGCTGCCCGAGAATGTAATGCTCGAAGATACCAAAGCTCCCTCTTACGAAACTATCGAGGTGATTGCCATAATGAACGCCGGCACGGCCAAAGATGCAACTGACTGCCTCGAACTCCCCAAGAATGAACTCCCCGAAGTTGACAATTCCGATTATTGGGAACCGGAAACTCCGGGGGGAGAAGAAACCAATAAGCCGGTTAAAAAGCCGAAACGACCTAACCGACTTGCTACTCGCGGAAATAAATTCCTCACTGCAATCAGTGCCGGTCTGGCCGGAATTTTCAGCAGAGAAGAAGATGACGATGACGAACCGGAAATTAACTGAGAAAAAAATGGCTGACTACAATACAATATCCGACCCCACATCTTTCATCGATGATGAATACCGCATACGCCCCATAATCAAAGTGATTGGTGTTGGCGGTGGCGGCGGCAATGCCGTTAATTACCTGTATTCTCAGGGCATTGAGAATATCACTTTCATGGTTTGCAACACCGACAAGCAAGCCCTCAAAAACAATAATGTACCCAAACGCATTGTGATGGGCGACCCTTCCTCGCCCGACTTCGGCTTGGGAGCCGGCGATGACCCGGAGGTGGGTCGTGCGGCAGCCGAATTTTCGGCCGATGATATAGCTGCCGCCCTCAACGATGACACTAACATGGTGTTCATCACAGCCGGTATGGGTGGCGGTACCGGCACCGGAGCCGGCCCGGTAGTGGCACGTATTGCCAGAGAGGCCGGAAAGCTCACCGTCGGCATCGTCACTATTCCTTTCTTCTTTGAGGGTGAGCACAAAATTTATAAAGCTCTCGAGGGTGCCGAAGAGATGCGCAAGCATGTCGATACGTTGCTGATTATCAACAATGAACGCCTCACCGAGATTTACAAAGATCTTAATTTGGTGAACGCATTCTCCAAGGCCGACGACACTCTGGCAAACGCCACTCGCTCCATTGCCGATATCATCTACACCGAAGGGTATATCAACGCTGACTTCAAAGATGTGAGAGCCACACTCGAAAATTCATCAACGGCAATCATCTCCACCGGCTATGGCGAAGGCGACAAGCGTGTCACAAAAGCTATCAAAGACGCTCTGAACTCTCCGCTGCTGCGCAACTCCGACATACGCACCTCCAAGCGTCTGCTCTTCTATCTGTACTGCAACCCCGAGGCTGAAAATGTGGTTTCAATGTCTGAAATGGACGAAATCACCCAGTTCAGCGCCAACCTCTCCAAAAGTATCAAAATAAAATGGGGCGCTTGCTGGGACAGGTCTTTGGGCGAACGTGTGAAAATGACCATTTTGGCCTCCGGCTTTGATGTAACTATTTCCGGCAACAATAATAACAAAAACAATAAGGACACCTCAATCATCTTTTCGGCTGACAATAACTCCGACTCCCGCAAAGAGGACAACAGCCGTCAGGACAAAGAAAAGAAAAGCGCGGAAGACATTTCGAGCCGTATAGCCGCCGAATATGGCAAGGACAAGATTTTGACCCACAATCAGGAGATGGCTCGCAGCAAGTATGTGGTACTCAAGCCATCGCAATTTGACAACGATGAGGTGATTGCTCTGTTCGACAAAATCCCGGCCTATAACCGCGACACCAACACCGCCACTGCAATGCGCATGATGGGCACCCCCGACCAGCTGCAAGCCGAACGCCGCGAAGCGGCAAAGGCGGCCGAAACTCCCTCTGTGCAGGAAGGCAACGAACCCAAAGAAATATCTTTCTACTAAGACACCTACGCTCCAAGAGTGTGTCTAATAAAAAATGTTAACATCAGGGCAGTGTATTTTTGAGCTGATTTGGCTTATCTTGGAGGGAGCATAGCGAGCTATGTGACCGGAAAGAGAAGTCAAAGCAGCCGAAAAGACACCGTAGTTGGAATTTAAAAATATGTAAATTAACAATCATATACAATTCAATGAAATTGAAGAATTTAAATATAGATATGCATTTATCTCGCAGCTGCACCTCTTCTTTGAGCCTTTGGTTCAGTCGTATAGCCTGCTATGCTCTCTCACCTGCAGCCTCAAATATGAGGCACATCTGCGACCCTGATGTTAACATTTTTTATTAGACACACTCTAAATTCATAAACAACATACAGTGAATACAAAATTTGAAATGGTGGCCAAGACCTTTCATGGTCTTGAAGAAGTACTCCGCGACGAGCTGATAGACCTTGGCGCGGAAAACGTTGAAATGGGACGCCGCATGGTATCCTTTCAAGGTGACAACGCCATGCTCTACAAGGCCAACCTGTGCCTGCGCACCGCTCTGCGTGTACTCAAACCGATAGCTAAATTCAGCGCGTCAAATCCCGATGAACTATACGATTTTGTGCGCGACTTCGAGTGGGACTCCCTCATGACCCCGGACTCTACTTTCGCCATTGATTCCACAGTAAACAGTGCGGAATTTCCCCACTCCAAATTTGTCACATACAGGGTGAAGGACGGTATTGTAGACTACTTCAACGACAAGTATCGCCGCCGCCCCTCCATACGCCTGCAAGGAGCCGATGTGCAGCTGAACGTACACATTAGCGATGACCGTATCACAATCTCGCTCGACTCTTCGGGCGAACCGCTCAACAAACGCGGATACCGTGTGGCTCAGACAGAGGCACCCATCAACGAAGTACTTGCCGCCGGCCTGATTATGAAAACCGGGTGGCGCGGTGACACCGACCTTGTAGACCCTATGTGCGGGTCCGGCACTTTCCTGATAGAAGCAGCGCTGATTGCCGCAAACATCAATCCCGGTATCTTCCGCCAAAATTATGCTTTTGAGGCATGGCCGGACTTTGACAAGGAGCTGTTTGAAGAGCTGTACAATGATGACTCCGAGGAGCGCGACCCTTCATGCCGCATTTACGGCGGCGATATTGCCCGCGAAGCTGTTGCCGTTGCCAAACAGAATATTCACGCCGCCGGAGTAGACGACTATATCGAGCTGGAATGTAAGCCTTTTCAAGACTGGACAGAGCCTCCTTTCGAGGGCATGTTGATTACCAACCCCCCATACGGCGAACGTCTGCGCCCCGGCGATATCGAAGGTCTGTACAAGCAGATAGGCACCACTCTGAAACGCTACTTCAAAGGTTACCACGCTTGGATACTCGGATATAAAGATGAACATTTCCGCGAGATAGGGCTGAAAGCCTCGGTCACTTTCCCCGTGCTGAACGGCGCTCTTGAATGTCAGATGCGCGAATACGTGCTCTTCGAAGGTTCGTATGTAGACTTCAAAAAAGAGGGTGGCAGCGTGTCAAACCCCGACTTCCACCGCGAAGCCAAGCCTAAAGTGCATCGTGTCTCAGACGAAGAATGGCGCTCCCAAACACGCAAATTCAGCTCCGGCAAACATGACAAGGGTATGGACAAGCGAAGCGCGAACGAACGCCGAGAGTTTAAGAAAGACAGCCGCGAAGACAAGCCGTTCAGAAAAGAGAAGGGCAAAGGTTTTAAGAAAGAACTTCGCGAGGAGAAAACTTTCAAGAAGGAACATCGCGAACCGACCAAACCCAAAATGAAGGAGCCGGACATAGCTCGTAATAATGAAATGCGTTTCGCTCCCGAAGGCCATAAAATGCGCTCTCGCAAAGGTTGGAAAAAATCCGAACAAGAATAAGAGTGTGTCTAAGATAACCAAACAGATATGAAAGAGATAATCAATATATTGCTGCTCGGATCAGGCGGTCGTGAAAGTGCCATTGCCTGGAAACTCACTCGCAGCCCCCGTTTGGGAGAATTATATGTAGCTCCCGGAAACGCATCGGATTTCGGTACGAATGTAGACCTTGACCCGCTTGACTTCCCGGCAATTGCCGACTTTGTGGAAAGCCACTCTATTGACATGATTGTTGTAGGCCCGGAAGTACCGTTGGTAGAGGGTATCACCGACTTTTTCGCCGCATCGCCGGTAAAGGTAATCGGCCCCGGACGCCAAGGAGCCATGCTCGAAGGCAGCAAGGAGTACGCCAAGGAATTCATGGTAAGCCACGGCATCCCGACAGCTCGCTTCATGAGCGTTACCCGCGAAACCGTCGAGCAGGGAATGAACTTCCTTGAAAGCCTCCAACCCCCTTATGTGCTGAAAGCCGACGGCCTCGCTGCCGGGAAAGGGGTGGTAATAGTCCAAACTCTTGCCGATGCCAAAGACACACTTTCCGATATGCTTGACGGTATGTTCGGACAAGCCTCGGACACAGTGGTTATAGAAGAGTATCTGAACGGCATCGAATGTTCGGTGTTTGTAGCCACCGACGGGGAGGACTACAAGATACTCCCGGTAGCCAAAGACTACAAGCGAATAGGGGAGGGGGACTCCGGTCCGAACACCGGCGGAATGGGTTCCGTAAGCCCCGTACCATTCGCCTCAGACGAGTTCATGGAGAAGGTGAAGACACGTATCATCGAGCCGACATTGGCCGGCCTCAGAGACGAACAAGTGCCTTACAAAGGGTTCATCTTCCTCGGACTGATGAATGTGGACGGTGAGCCTTTCGTAATTGAATACAATGTGCGTATGGGCGACCCGGAAACGGAGGTGGTTATGCCGCGCCTGCGGTCTGACCTTATCGACTTGCTCGAAGGTATTGCCGACTCGACACTCGGACTCAAACAGGTAGAAGAGGATCCGCGTGCTGCGGTAGCCGTTATGCTCGTGAGCCAAGGGTATCCCGGCTCGTATGAGAAAGGCAAAGTTGTAACTCTTCCGGAGACATTACCCGACGATGTGCTGTGCTTCCACGCCGGCACCAAACTGCTTGGCGAGAGCATACTGACCGCCGGCGGCCGCGTAATGGCACTGGTGGCTTACGGCGAAACAATAGCCGATGCCGCCGCTAAAGCACAACAAGCTGCCGCCTCAGTGGAATTTGAAGGACGCTTCTTCCGCCGCGATATTGCCAAAGACCTCTTAAGTTGCTGACACGCAATTCAAATATGGCCAATGCCCTGTTGGGAGGTCCCGCAGGGCTGTGTATTGCCATCATTGCATATGCCGCAATGGCATGGTGCTCATTCTGCATACTCGGCGATGTGCCGGTGCTGGGCAGTTTGGGCACCTGCCTGCCCTCTGCCAATGAATGGGGACTGAACCCATATTTGAGCATGGCAATTTGCGGAGGCACAATGGCTGTGTGTGTGCTGATGAGCGTGCAGTTAAACGCCCGCTATTCAATAGTGCCCGGCACGGGGCTTGTCTATGCCGTGACATTCATTGTCTCGGCCGGCTCGATACCATGGATAAACCGGGGTATCTCCTCGGCTCTGATTATGACGGCAGTGGTACTTATATGCACTTACCTGCTGTTTGCCCTTTACGGGAGGCGTCATGCCGCCCAGGGCATATGTGTAATCTTCTCCCTGCTCTCATGGGGCTCAATGATTCAATACGGCTTCGTACTTTTGATGCCAATATTCTTCCTCGGAGCAATCTTTATCGGAGCAATGCGCTTCAAAGAGTTTGTCGGTGCACTGCTGGGTATCATATGCCCGTATTGGATTATGTGGGGACTCGGAGCAGTCAGCATTGAGGATATAGGGTTGCCGATACTCACCAACCTGTTCAGCGGCTATCTTGCCCCCGCACCGCTCTTTTATCTTCTGTTGGGAGAGGGGATTACCGCATTGGCAGTGCTGTTGCTGACTGCATCGAATGCCATGACATCATCAGCCACCGGCCAACAGCAACGCTCATACAACTCATTCCTGAACCTGTTGGGCATTGCAATGGTGTGGTATATGCTTTTCGACTTTACCAATATCCTTGCTTACACTACAACACTCTCTTTGTGTCTGGGCTGGCAAACGGCGCGTTATGCCGCCAACACGCATCATAAATTAGCGTATTTGCCCGCAGTGCTTGTACTCCCGGCCCTAATTGCAATCTTTATTTTGACACTGTTATGAAAATAGTTGCAGACCAATTCATTCCATTTTTGAAAGGACGCCTTGAGCCTTATGCTCAAATTTCATATATACACCCGGACGATTTCAGCCCTGAAACTATAAAAGGTGCAGACGCATTGCTCATACGCACCCGAACCAAATGCGGAGCACCGCTATTGGAGGGGTCAAGCGTGAAATTTATCGCCACGGCAACCATCGGCATGGACCAGTTTGATTTGCCATGGTGCGCTTCGCATGGCATTGCAACATTCAATTCTCCCGGTTGCAACGCCCCGGCAGTAGCGCAATATGTGTGGAGCTCTCTTTTGCATATCGGAGTAAATCCGCGCGGTTTGAAACTCGGAGTGGTCGGCTGCGGCAATGTGGGAAGCATAGTGGCCGATTGGGGGCGAAAGCTCGGAGCCGAGGTTCTTGTTTGCGACCCACCCAAAGAGGAAGCCGGGCAGGGTAGGGGATATGTCAGTCTTGAGACTGTCGCTCGCGAATGTGACGTAATCACACTTCATACTCCCTTGACTAAAATCGGTAAATATTCCACCTTCCATTTGATAGATGAATATCTCGTTTCTCTGATGCGGAACGGGGCTATTCTGGTGAATGCAGCGCGAGGGCCGGTAATTGATACCGATGCAGTGGCCAAACGCGCTCAGACAGGCTCCATTCGCCTTATAACCGACACATGGGAGGGTGAGCCGAATGCTCTGAATCCGATTATCCTCGAAAAGAGCGAAATAGCCACTCCTCATATTGCCGGATACTCTCTTCAGGGCAAACAGCGAGCCACTCGCATGATTATCGAGTCTCTTGCACGCCATTTCGGATTGCCGCTTGCCGGGAAACAGGGAGAGCCGGGTATAAATGTGCTTGACCTGCCGGAACCATACACTCCGTGGCCCGCCGTCACAGCTGAAGACATCTGCGCAAGCTATGACCCGGTAGTCGATACGTCACGCCTTAAAGCCTCACCGCAAGACTTTGAGTACCGGCGCGACCGCTACGAATATCGCCCCGAACTCTACCTCTGATTACGGCAATTAGGGCACAAGCCCTTCAACATATAGTTGATTGACGTCACTTTAAAGCCGTCCGGCACGATAGGCCGGGGGGTCGGGATTGCAGACAGGCAATATACCTTTTTGCATTTTTCGCAGTAGAAATGCGCGTGCATATCATCGTGGTCTTGCTCGGAGGGGATTTCGTCCATTATGTGAGTATGGTCGGCGTGGCATAGCTCATAGCGCGTTATGCCGCGACCGTCTTCAAGTGAGTGTATCACCCCCTTGTCTAGCAAGAGGGTGAGTACACGCAGCACACTGCTTTTCTCAAGCGTCTGCAGTTCTTCTTCAAGGTCGGAGAGCGATACCGGATTTTCACTGCGCAAAAGTTGGCGCAGAACCAAAATGCGGTTTGATGTGGGCCGAATACCCGCATCGGTGAGTAGTTGTTCTATATTGTCAGACATCAGTAATGGAATGAGGATCCGCCGAGGAATTCGCGGAGCAGTGAGGTGGACGGTATTTGCTCCGGTGTCAAGGGGGCGAAATAGCTAAGGAATTTCAGCAGTCGGTGTGCTTCGGAATATTGTTCGCAGTCGTGGGGTACACTTTTGAGCAGCGGCTCGGCATATTCTTTGAGCACTGCCGGCTCAAAGAGGAGCGATGAATTGAAAGTGGCATCGGCATTCTCCTGAAACGGGAAAATCCATATCTCCTCGCCGGAACGCACGGATGCCCAACGGCGAAGCGTCTCCGTGGCTGTGGTGTTGCGATATTTATGGTCACGCACAAGGCGGCGAAGAAGGCGTGTGTCGGTAGTCGGTATCCAGTTATGGTCATCAATTGAGAGAGTAGTGAGAGCCGAGACGTAGACCTTGAAAATCTTGTCTGTAGGCACCTCCGGGGTAAGACCCGGGTTGAGACCGTGAATACCTTCAATCAGCAGGATGTCGTCTTTTCCCAAGCGGAGCGGACGTTTTTTGTTGATACGTGCACCCAACTCGAAGCTGTAAGTGGGCAGGTTGATTTCTTTTCCGGCGAGCAAGTCGTTCAGGTGAGAGTTGAGCAGCGGCAAGTCCAGAGCATACAGCGACTCGTAGTCATAATCGCCTGTCACGGGGTCTATGGGTGTGGTATGCCGGTCTACGAAATAGTCGTCAAGCGAAATCATCTGAGGCTTGAGCAAGTTTGCCATCAAGTGTATCGAGAGGCGTTTGCAGGTAGTGGTTTTACCCGAAGAGGAGGGACCGGCAAGCAGCACAACTTTCGCGCCGGACTCGGCAATACGGCCGGCGATGCGCGAGAGTTCGTTGGCGTGAAGAGTCTCGGCCAGATTGATGAGCATGGAAGAGCGGTTCTGCTCCACGGCACGGTTAAGTTCACCGGCATTGCTTACCCCGACCACGCGATTGAACCTCAGATTGTCGGTGAAAGCTTCAAACATTTTGCGCTGCTCCACCGGTTTTGCCGGAGCAGTACCCTGTTTGTCCGGGGGAAGCAGGAGCATACCGTCGGCGTAATCTATGAGGCCGAAAATATTGATATGCCCGGTAGAGGGCGCGAGCGGGCCGTAGTATGAGTCAGCAAGCGAGTCAAGGGTATAGTAGGTGGTGTACAGCTCGTGAGTGGTGTCGAGAAGTTCCACCTTGGAGTCGAGTCTTTGTTTGTGGAAAATTTCTTTCACATCTTTTGTAAGGCGCTCTTGTCTCTCTATGGGGAAGTTCGCTTCGCATAGCCGCCGCATATATTCAAGCAGTCGCGGCACATCGGGCCGGACAGTTTTGTGGGGTGTATCAAGAGGGTGCAGACAGCAGTAATAGCCGTGGCTTACGGAGTGCTCGATGCGTAGCGCCGTGTCCGGGTGCACCACGCTCACCGCTTTATAAAGCATGAAGCAGAGAGAGCGCGTATAAACGCGACGCGATGAGGGGTTTTCCGGTGTGAGGAACTCAATCTGTTTGGGCATGAATACTTGAAAAGAGAGGGCTTCGGTGCGGTTGTTAACCTTGGCACATATCGGTGTAAAGTCAAGCTTAACGGACTTCAAGATGTCGGAAAGAGTGTCTCCTCCGCTGATTTTGAGGTACTCCCCGGTGTTAACGCAAAATATTCTTATATACTTTGACATATTGGTATGTTAGTGAGTCTGAACCTTTTGAGTTGGGGGGAGAGCGGAGTTACGACGAATTACGGCTGCATCAACGGCGAGCGCGAGTCTTACAAACGCATCGGCTCTGGGTTCATCGGGCTTTGAAGGGTCTTTCAGAGCCGCCGGTATGCCGGAGTCGGCACGTTGGCACACGTTGGCAACGAGGGGAATTTGAGCCAGAAGAGGCACATCGAGTTCCTCGGCCAGACGCTTCGCACCTCCGTTGCCGAAGATGTAATACTTCTCTTCCGGGTGAGGTTCGGGGGTAAACCACGCCATATTCTCCACAATGCCGAGAACCGGTACATTTACCTTGTCATCACGGAACATTGCAATGCCTTTACGCGCATCGGCAAGTGCAACTTCCTGAGGTGTACTCACCACTACAACACCGCTGATTGCAAGTGTCTGAACAAGAGTCAGATGAATGTCGGACGTACCGGGCGGCATATCAATGATGAAATAGTCAAGCTCGCCCCAGTTGGCATCCGCAATGAGCTGACGCAGAGCATTGGAGGCCATGGAGCCACGCCAAAGCACCGGCTTGTCCGGGGCTACCATGAAGCCTATTGAGAGTATTTTCACGCCGTATTTCTCAACCGGAACTATGAGGTCTCTATCCCCAACCTTTTCAATGTAGAGTTGCTCACCCTCCACGCTGAACATTTTGGGCATCGACGGGCCGAAAAGGTCGGCATCAAGCAGTCCCACTTTGTAGCCCTGCGCGGCAAGAGCAACGGCCAAATTGGCGGCCACGGTGCTTTTGCCCACGCCACCCTTGCCGGAGCTTACTCCGATAATGTTTTTCACACCCGACAGCAGAGGAGCCGGTTTCGGCGGCAACTGCTGCACGGTTTTCACGGTGATATTGCCTTTTATGTCTATGTCATCACCGAGAGCATGTTCGAGAGCCGCCTCCGCGGAACGCACGGTGCTTTTGATAAACGGGTCAGTAGGTTTCTCGAATATCAGTGAGAATGATACCTTTTTGCCGTCAATGCAAATATCGTCTTCCACCATTTCGGCTTCAACGAGGTTTTTGCCGTTGCCCGGATAGCGAACGGTTTTCAGAATATCTGTGATTAAAGAAGGATATAGTGTCATGATTTTAAATTTTCAAGGTTAAGCCCCGGGTCGCGAGCCAGACCGCGCGGGTATGCATGGTAATCATCGCGTTCAATGTCCGATTCATCGGGGTTTGTAAGTTCTTGCCCGGCCGGGAGGGAGAAGCTCAGGAATTTAATCTGCTTGCCGCGTCCGAGCCACTGCTGCTCGTAGAATGTCTGAATGTCAGTAACATAATCCGGTAAATCGGCGGGGCGATTATTGTATAAATCAGAAGTGTTGAAATCAGTCGGGAGAGCATTATGGCTCAACAACCGGCTTGTGAAGGTGTACAGAAAAGGGGAGTCGGTTTTGAGATGTACTTTGCCGGCAACGGCAAGGACTTTGGTGTACGAGTTGAGGAAACGCGCTCCGGTAAGACGGCGGCGCACATGCTGCATCTGCGGGTCGGGAAATGTAATCCAGATTTCGCTCACCTCCGAAGGGGCAAAGAAAGCCTCCAGATTTTCAATACCGGCTCGCAGAAAGGCTGCATTGGGTATTTTCTCATCATTAACACGACGGGCACCCGTATAGATACGTGCGCCCTTTATGTCTATGCCAATAAAGTTCTTGCCCGGAAAGCGGCGTGCGAGCTCAACGGTGTATTCTCCTTTGCCGCAGCCCAATTCCAAGACTATCGGGTTGTCATTGCCGAAAAACTCTTTGCCCCAACTTCCCCGCAGGGGGAAGCCCTCCTGCTGCAAGCGAGCAAAAGTGTATTGCAGTACACATGGGAACTGCTCCATTTCGGCAAATTTTTTCAGTTTGTTCTTTCCCATTAACGCATAAGTTTAAAGGTGGCCATATCGCCATCTGTGAGGTAAACACGAACTATATAGACGCGGGCCGAAAGGTGAGAGGTGTCGATGTCGGCATGAGTGGAGCGCGGATTTTCAGCTATCACTTTGGCTCCGGAGGGGTCATAGACCTCAACAAGGGAGATGTCAATATCGCTGTCCACGAGAAGCACGGTGCCGGAGAAACGGCATTTCACTTCTCCCGGCTCGGCCACACCGTCAATGCCGGCGATTATCTCTTCAACAATCTTGAAGTGCTGCCATTGGTCGGCTCTTTTCCATGCGGATTCGCTGTCGGAAGCCACTTTTAGCTCCACTGTGGGTTGGTTTATTCCGGCAAACACTTCATTGCCAAGCTCGGGGACATTGCTTTCAAGTTCCGTGACGTCAATCTTGTTGAGACTTGTCATATTTTCCAAGGCTCCATTGCCCAGATATACGAGGCTTGATCCGAATTTCAGGGTCTTTGCACCGGTGCCGCGCAGTGAATAGTCACCGATGTGCGCCACCTCGGTATATGTGCTGTCGGCTTCAAATTTGTTTGCATTGGCAAACAGGTAGTCAGGAAATTCACGCAACCCCGGCGCGGTGAATGTCACAAATTCCGGGTCGGCGAAAAAAAGTCCACGGCCAAGGGCCGCATTCGAATTTGCCAAAGAAACCGACTTGAGGTTCGGGCAATTGGAAAAAGCGAAATCACATATTTCGGTTACGGACGTCGGAACGCTTACAGACTCAATGCCGGAGCCGGTGAAGGCGTTGACGGAGATGGAGGCAAGCGAAGAGGGTAGGGCGCAGCTTTGAAGTGAAGGCGTATTTGAAAAGCAACCTTCGCCAATTGAAATGACGGACGCCGGAAGGGATACGCTTGCAAGCGATGTATCTCCGGAGAAAAGGCGAGTACTCAAAACTTTAATTTGTGTAGCCGACAAATCGACATTTTCCAAGGCCGTACAGCCGGCAAGGGCGTATGTGCCTACGGAGATCACCGTTGCGGGGAGTGTGAGAGTTTCAAGCTCCGTGCAGCCGTAAAGGGCGTTGTCACCAACCTCCGTGAGCGAGCCGGGCAGAGAGAGTTCCTTGAATTTGCCGCCGGCCAACGCTCCCGAACCGATAGACGTGAGGGCAGAGGGGAGCTTCAATTCCGTAAGTTGCAGTCCGAGCAAGGCACCTTCGGGCAATTCGTTGGCTGCATGACGCATCGGACCGGAGGTCACCGGTTTTACCGACTCATATGCTGATATTGTAACATTCTCTATATCAAGGCTCTTCAATCCGGGCATTTGGCTGACTATGGTATTGAAGTCGCGCATATCCATGCTTCCGGTAAGAGTAAGCTCGCTGTCGGCTTTGTCTGTTGCCGACAGCTTTCCGGCCAATGAGCCGGGGGTAATATTTATAGTAACGGCACTCGCACCCAAGGCACTTGCCGTTAGAGTACAGATAATTAAATGTCGCAGTTTCATACTATAAATAACGAAAAAACGGCCTGATTATTATAGGTAGTACACAAAGTATATTACCGAATGAGCAGGTATGCGTAGCCGCCGCGATATTCCACATCTACGGTAAGCACTCGGGTCTTCGCATCGTATTTCCAACCTCCGTCCCGGTAGATCAACACACTGCCGTCATAACCCACGGAGATTTGGGAAGGCTTCTTTTGTACCCCCTCAATTTGGAAAGTGATATTACGCACGGAGGGCATCCAGTCAATCAAATCAGGATTTTTGTCTGATTTTATTTTAATGCCGATTTCCGAGGGGGTCTTTTCTCCGGTAAAAGTAGTGAGCATATAGTCGCCGTCTTCCAGAGCTGTGGGGCTGATGCGGTTATCATCGTAAAGCACATATGTTGTCTCCTTGTCGCAGGGATAGTAACGCATGGTAAGATGCGCCGGGTCATATTGAGTTACATTCTCCAAAGGCAAGGTGTATTGCGGAATGAAAGAGCCTGCACGAACAAACAGGGGGAGTTTGTCAAGCGGTGCTTGCACGGTGGCGGTAGTGCCGCCCTTGTATTTGAGAGCATTGTTGTAGAAGTCAATCCACTCGCCGGCCGGGAATATCACCTTGTGGGAACGCGCCCCTTTTGTCATGACGGGAGCTACAAGCACATTGTCTCCCCACAGGTATTCATCGGAGATATTTGCATACTTTTCAGCCGAGTTTTCGCCGTGGAAATTTAGAGGGCGTGCAAGGGGCCAACCCTTGGCGGCATTTTCGTAAGCAAGCGTGTAATTGTAGGGCAGCCACTCATAGCGCATTTTAATGAACTTCTTGGTGATTGCCTCCTGCTTGGGATAGTGATACGGTTCCGGCTTCAATTGTGCGTGTGTGCGAAGCATGGGTGTGAAAGCGCCCATCTGCAACCAACGGACATACAGCTCCGGGTCGGTGGGGTGTGCCGGGTCAACGGCAAACCCTCCGATATCGCTGCTCATATATCCGAGGCCGGACAGGCCGGAGCCCACCATGAGCTTAACTTGCGGCTCGAAGCCTCCCCACGAGCGTGATACGTCGGTAGTCCAGGGGAACACATTATAACGTTGCAATCCGGCTGTGCCGCCGCGCATCAGGAGCATTATTCTGCGCTCCGGGAATTCATTTCGAAATCCTTCGTAGATGATGCGGCTCCATTCGTTGCCATACACGTTGTGGTACTGTTCGGCTGTCATGCCGTTGTAGTGGCGTATGGTGGAGGGGTGCACCTCCGGCTCTCCGAGGTCGCCCCACCATGCGGCAATACCGTCTTCGGTGAGGTCGCGGTAACGGTTCCAATACCATTCCCGGGTCTGCGGATTGCTTATATCAAACATACCGGCATCGCCTACCCAGGTAGTCACATCGTGATTGTTACCTTCGGCATCGCGCACTGTCATTCCGTTATCTACCAGATAGTTATAGTTGTCAATTGCACCTATCTTATTGATGTAGGGCTGAGTAATAGCTATAAGGTTAACACCCTGCTTTTTCAGGTCGGAAAGCATTTTCTTGTGGTCGGGCCATTTTGTCTTGTCCCATTGGAGCTTGCCCATGTCTGTCTCCACACCGTACCAGTACAAGTCAAGCACGATACCGTCTACGGGATAACCACACGTCCTCAGAGAGTCAATGGCTCCGAGTGTTTCCGCTTGATTGTGATAGCCGTATTTGGAGGTGATATAGCCAAGCGCCCAAAAAGGAGGCAGACCTTGTTTGCCGGTGAGAGCGGCATACCCGGAAGCGGTGCCGGCCAATGTGCCTCCTCCGTTGATAAAGTAATAAGAAAGCGGGCCTATGGCTTGTCGGCTGATGTATTGTATCGGGTCGCCCATTATGAGGGTGCTCTTGGTGTGGTCGTCAAACAAAACGCCGTAACCCTTTGAGCTTGTGAAGAAGGGCACCGTGATATTCATCTGCTTGACACGAGGATCGGAGCCGGTATAGCCATAATTCTGACGGTTATACATCTCAAGGGTGTCGCCGTTAAGGGTCAAGGAGTGGCCTCGCTCTCCGGCACCGTAAAATTTCTCTCCGGCGGAGGTGTATGCAAACGAAATTCGGCGATCCTTGGCATTGTTGTTGTCAATACCTCCGGCTTCGGAGAGCAACAATTTTCCGCTCTTGTCATAGAACGAGATACGCCCGTCGGCTCGGTTGACTTTCAGAGTGGTGGTTTTCGAGGATATTGTAACTCCGTTGCCGTCTGAAGAAATTTTCAGTGCCGAGGCCGGGAGGGTAGGGCGGAGGACTGCGCTTTGGCTCACCGGAGCCGGTGTGTTGTCGCCCTTCGGGTAGGTTGTCACCTTGAAAATATCATCGGTGTAAGGCGTAATCACAATCGCGCCGGCCTCGGTGGCAATTTTTAATCTTTGCGGACACCGGGAGGTTGATGTTTCGCTGTCCGAATTGCACAGCGACTCACTCGATATGGAAGTGACGGGGGCGGTTGCGTGTGCGCTCAATGCAAGGAGAGCCATTGCAGCACTCAACTGTAAGAATTTCATAAGTTATGAATTATCAACATTATCGAATAAATTTTTCTGTTGAGGGCCGCGGAGTCTGCCCAGATGTGTGTAGGCAAGGGTTGTCACCTCGCGGCCGCGCGGAGTGCGCTTTATGAAGCCCTCTTTTATGAGGAAAGGTTCGTAAACTTCTTCCAGTGTACCCGGGTCTTCGCCCAAAGCTGTGGCTATGGTACTCAGGCCTACCGGGCCGCCGCCGAACTTGTCAATGATTGTCAGCAGGATTTTGTTGTCTATTTCATCAAGACCGTATTTGTCGATGTTGAGCGCCTCAAGAGCCGTTTTGGCTATCGGAAGGTCAATGGCACCGGTACCCTTCACCATTGCAAAATCACGCACACGCCTCAGCAGGGCGTTGGCCACACGCGGAGTGCCGCGTGAACGCAGAGCAATCTCGGTAGCGGCCTCCGGAAGACACGGAGCTTTGAGCAGGCGTGCAGAGCGGAGTATAATACCTTGAAGCACAGTATGTTCGTAGTATTCCAAATGACAATTTATGCCGAAGCGAGCACGCAAAGGAGCGGTCAGCAAGCCACTGCGAGTCGTGGCTCCCACAAGTGTGAAAGGGTTAATGGTTAGCTGCACACTTTTTGCTCCCGGGCCTTTGTCGAGCAATATATCGATGCGATAGTCCTCCATGGCTGAATACAGGTATTCTTCCACAATGGGGTGCAGACGATGTATCTCATCGATAAAAAGCACATCGTTCGGTTCAAGGCTCATGAGTATGCCGGCCAAATCGCCCGGTTTGTCAAGCACCGGGCCGGAGGTTGTTTTGAAGCCTACACCAAGTTCGTTGGCTATGATATTGGAGAGGGTAGTCTTACCCAACCCCGGAGGGCCGTGCAAGAGTGTATGGTCAAGAGCCTCTCCGCGCATACGCGCCGCCTTGACGAACACTGTCAGGTTCTCGATAATCTTGGGCTGCCCGGCAAAGTCACTGAAAGCCAAAGGTCTGAGAGCCTTCTCGATGTCGCGTTCAGAGCCTTGCGGAGCAGCGGCACCTTGATGTATGTTGTAGTCTTCCATAACAGAAATTCCCAAAAACAAATATTATCTGCAAATTTACATATTTTTTTTGATATTTGGGTATATGTGGTTAATTCTGTATCTTTGCACTCTGATGAGCGATGAAACCGTCAACATATTGCAACCGGATACTCCGGCTCGGCGTCTCACTTTCCGCAAAGGAGAGAGACTGCGGCATCATGCCCTCGTGGAGCAACTGTTTGACTCCGGGGAGAGTGTGTATGCCTACCCGTTGCGCATGTTCTATCGTTTCCAAGACGAGGCGCAAATGTTGCAGATGTTTCACGGTTGCCTGCCTCATTCGCTGGACCGACTGCAGATGATGATTACCGTGCCCAAGAAGAAGTTCCGGCACGCTGTGGACCGCGTATGGCTGCGCCGCCGCATTCGCGAAGCTTACCGCCTTAACCGCAATAATCTAAAAGACAAACTCTCAGCCGACACCAAAGGCAGATATCTGCAAATTGCATTCCTATATGTGGGCGGTGAGAAGCGCGATTATGCGGCCATTGAGAAGAAGATGATAAAGTTGCTTGAAAAAGCGGAAACGGTACTTGCCCCCGAAGCCGAAAATGCCGATGAAGAGAAATAATTCCAAAAGCGGCATCGCCGAAGCTATCGGCAAAGGGGCGATATGGGTGTTGTGTTTGCCGATACATTTTTATCGCAAATGTATATCCCCGCTCACACCGCCGATGTGCCGCTTCACCCCCACTTGCAGCCAATACGCCCTTGAGGCTCTGCACAAACATGGTCCGATTAAGGGAACGTATCTCGCCGTGCGCCGCATTCTGCGATGTCACCCATGGGGCGGCTGCGGTCATGACCCCGTACCTTGATAATGAGACTGATAGATTGTCATACGCATAAACAGGCACCGTATCCGCAGGGTGTGATTTCCACCTCTCCGGACGCGTCTTTAATGCCCGGGCAGGCGTACAGCCTCGGTATTCACCCGTGGTATATCCCCGTTGACCCGTCGGATTTGTTAGCTCGATTGGACAAGGAGTGTCTTGATTCTCAAGTCTTGGCAATAGGCGAAACCGGCCTCGACTCCAAATGCGCCACTCCCATGTGGTTGCAGGTGAATATATTCAAGCATCATATCAAGTTGTCCGAATGGCTTGGTAAACCTTTGATAATCCATTGTGTTAAAACAGTAGGGGAGATTGTGCAAATGCGCAAAGCTGTCGGTGCCGTTCAGCCATGGATTATACATGGCTTTCGCGGCAAACCCTCTGTACTTGAAATGCTTATGCAAGCCGGATGCTTTGTGAGCTATGGAGAGAAGTTTAATGCGGAGTCTCTTGCACTCACCCCGAAAAACAAATTGCTTGCCGAGACAGATGAGTCGCTGCTCAGTATTGAAGAAGTAATCAGAGCGTTGAGTGCGACGCGAGGTGAAAATCTGCTCCCGAGCATAGAACAAAATATGTCAACCATATTCAGAATAATATGAAAAAAATATTTTTATCAATTTTGGCCATAGCTGCAATTGCCCCGATTACCGTTCACGCACAACAACCCGATCGGATACTTGAAGAGTCGGTCACACCTGTTGAGGGCAGTTTCTTCAAATTTGAATATCAAGGGTTTTCCATGATGATACCCGCCAACAATGAGGTGGAGATGAGCGCCAAGGAGGCCGTAGTGAAGTCTCCCGACGGCACATTCGGTATGTCAGTGAAGGTGGAGAAAGACAAAAGCGCCTCGGCCAACACCGCCGTTGAGATGTGTCGGCGTATGGTGAATGAACTTGATGTGAAGGGCGCGAAAGTTAGCCGCGTAATAATTCACGGAATGCAGGGCGGCAAACTTGAAGGGATTACCGAAGGCATTCCGGTCACAGTGTTAATACTCAACGCCGGCGGCAAATACTTTAAAATGGTGATTATCAACACCCCCGACCATGCCGATTGGGTAAACATCACCGCAGACTCCGTCACCGAACTCTGACACAGGAATTCGCAACCTGCCAATAAAAAAGAAAAAGATTAATTGTCTCACGACAACTAATCCTCTAACCTTAAATCTAATACCATGAAAAACACAATGCAAAATTACACATTTCCGGCCAAAATTCCAAATCTTCCGCCCCAAAACACCTCACTTTTAATTTTATTTAACCCAAAAGTTAAATTTGTAGCTACGCACGCGGTCTTACTGCATGTGGATTCATAATATCTCCGGCAAATTGGCACTCTCTGCATGAGGTCGTAAATCAGAAAAATGTTAAAAATGTTAACAAACCATGTTAAAAAAAGGCATTTTTTATTTGATTTTTCAATTTTTTTCACTAATTTTGGGGCATATTTGGTTTTGTGTTAACTAAATATAACATTTTCTGACGGCACTTAATTTGCGCAAATTAAGTTTATAACGCTGATAATCAGCGTTATAAACTTTGCAAACTTGCCGCGATTACCTCTTTCTACGCCGGTATGCGTGCTGAAACCTTATTCGCCGGCTTGCACCTTGAATTAATTAATTTTTTAAATAACCCAATGTAAAACTAAATTGTATTCTTGCATGAAGAACGTTTGTTTTCATCTGAATCGGAAGTTTTGGGTCACAATGACTATGTTATTGGCCTTCACACTTCCCGCTTTAGCTCAGAAAATCACCGTCCACGGACACGTGGCCGATGAGTCGGGCGAAGAGCTAATCGGTGCCTCCATTATGGAGAAAGGCACTACAAACGGCACGGCAACTGACTTCGACGGAAACTTCGAACTCAATGTTGCCCCTAACGCTACTCTGGTTGTGACATACGTAGGTTACGACCCCAAAGAGGTAGCCGTTAACGGCCAAACACACATCAACATCGTGATGACCGCCAACTCTACGGCCCTTGACGATGTAGTGGTAATCGGTTACGGTACTGTGAAGAAATCAGACGCAACCGGCTCGGTGGCGCTCATTCAGCCCTCCGAGGTGGAAGCCGGTATCTCTACTTCCGCTCAGGATTTGCTCACCGGCGCAAGCCCGGGTGTGGTTGTGACTGCCGATGGTGGTAAGCCTAACGGTGCCGGTTCAATCCGTATCCGCGGCGGTGCGTCTCTGAACGCTTCCAATGACCCGCTTATCGTGCTCGACGGTGTGCCCTTGACCAATGACGCTTTCGGCGAAATGAATCCGCTCGGTATGATTTCTCCCGACAATATCGAGAGCATGACTATCCTTAAAGATGCGTCTGCAACAGCCATCTACGGTAGCCGCGCATCAAACGGTGTGATTATCATCACCACCAAGAAAGGTAAAGCCGGCCGCCCGCAGGTTAACTTCAGTGCATCTGTTACTGCCAACACTCCGCGCCACACTCTCAAGCTCCTCGATGGCAATCAGTTTGCTGAAAAAATCATCAGCTACTGGGGTGCTGATTCAGAAGCTGCAAGCGTACTCGGCACTGCCAACACCGACTGGCAGGACGAAATCCTCCGCACTTCCGTATCTCAAGACTATAACTTGAGTGTCGGCGGTACAGTAGGTTTCCTTCCCTACCGTGTTGCAGGTAGTTATACAAACAATCAGGGTATCTTGAAGAACTCATCTATGGAGCGCGTAACAGCCGGTTTCAACTTGAACCCCCGCTTCTTCGACGGTCTTCTCCAGATTAACGCCAACGCCAAAGGTTACTATGTACGTCAGAAAGACGCCAATGCACTTGGCCTCGCTCTCGACTGCGACCCCACTCGCCCCGTACACAATTGGGCTGAGTCCGGCAACTCTATGTATCCTTACTTCTACAACGGCTGGAGCACAAGCACCACTGCCGGTCACGACTTCAACACTCAAGGTACAGTCAACCCCCTCGCCGAGCAAACCGATCCCCGCAACATATACTCAATGTGGCGTTCAAACGGTAACTTGCAAATCGACTACGCATTCCACTTCCTCCCCGACTTGCGCGTAAACTTGAACTTGGGTTACGATGTAACAAAGGGT
Organism: Prevotella sp.; assembly: GCA_023662865.1. GTDB lineage: Bacteria > Bacteroidota > Bacteroidia > Bacteroidales > Muribaculaceae > Lepagella. The sequence continues at coordinate 9,035 of JAMPIK010000010.1, read as the reverse complement.
GAGCAGAACTATGACATAGCCGCCAACACTCCGACTGCTTGGAACAACCTCCGCAAAGACGGTGCCGGATATCACTTCTTCAAACACGAACTTCGCCGCAACACCCTGTTGGAAGTTTACCTCAACTATAAGAAAGAGGTAGAGGCTATCCAGTCTATGTTTGACATCATGGCCGGTTACTCATGGCAGCGTGAGGACGACCACGGCTGGCAGAACGAAAACGAGTTCACAACTCCCGGCTTCCTTACTCCTTCAATGACAGGTAACGTACTCCATTACAACCCCGACACAGAAGCAGCAGTAGGTACAACTTACAGCCCCAAATACTCTTGGAATACCGGTAACCTCATGCTCATGTCATTCTACGGTCGTATCAACTATGCTTTCAAGGACACTTACTTGTTGACTTTCACTCTTCGTGATGACGGTACTTCACGTTTTGCAAAGGGCAACCGCTGGGGTCTGTTCCCGGCTGTGGCTTTGGGTTGGAAGATTAACAATATGCCTTTCATGGAAAGCGTATCAGAGACAATGAACGAGTTCAAGCTCCGTTTGGGCTGGGGTATCACCGGTCAGCAGGCAGTTGGCGGTTATTTTGACTATATGCCTATTTACACTCAGTCAACTCAGGGTTCATTCTATCCCAACGTATGGAACGGCGAGAACGGCCCGGTTTACGGTCTGACTCTCTATCCGAACGTCTACAACCCCAACCTGAAATGGGAACAGACTACTACTTGGAACGTGGGCTTTGACCTCGGTTGGTGGAACAATCGCTTGAATGTAGCTCTTGACTGGTATCTCCGCGAGTCAAAAGACCTGCTTGCTCAGGTAACGGTAGCTCCCGGTGCGGCCACTTCAAACGAAATGGTACAGAATATCGGTACTCTTCGCAATCTCGGTCTTGAGGCTACTATCAGCGCCAAGCCGGTTATGACAGAAGACTTCACATGGAACACTGCATTCAATGTAGCATGGAACTCTAACAAGATTACCAAGCTTAACACCAGCAACGACCCCAACTACTATGTAACCAAAGGTGATATGGGTGCTACCGGTAACACTTGCCAAGTATTTAAAGTAGGTCTGCCCGCTTACACATTCGCTCTCTACGAACAGGTTTACGATGAGCAGGGCAAACCCATTGAAGGTTGCTACATCGACCAAAACGGCGACGGCCAGATTTCAAGTGCCGACCTCGTGTTCAAACATCATGTAGATCCCACCGTGACAATGTCTTGGAACAACACATTCTCATACAAAGGTTGGGACCTCGGCTTCCAGCTCCGTGCTTGCATCGGCAACTACGTTTACAACAACATTCGCGCTAAACGCAGCTTCCTCGCCAACACTTACACCAACTCCACTCTGCGCAACCTCGTAGATACCGATGTTTACTTCAACAACTCACAGTACTATTCAGACTACTTCTTGGAGAATGCCGGCTTCGTACGTTGCGACAACATCACTCTCGGTTACACATTCCGCGACTTGTTCAGCAACAATGTAGGTACACTCCGTCTTTACGGTGCCGTGCAGAACCCGTTCGTAATCACTCGCTATAAAGGTATCGACCCCGAGGTTCCCGATGGTATCGACTCCGACCTTTATCCGCGTCCGGTACAATTCACCTTCGGTGTAGTGGCTACTTTCTAATGTCTTAAAGATTATAAAGTAAAAAAGATATGAAATCATATATAAGCAAATTCTTTGCCGGAGCAGCTTTGGTGGCCTCTCTTGGTTTGGGTGCTTGCGTTAACGACCTCGACCAACTCCCCCAGGATCCCAATAAACTGACTCCCAACAAATTCGCCGAAGACCCTGAAAAGTACTTGGGCGAGGTGATGGGTAAATGTTACTCCTCACTGGCAGTTTCAGGCCAGACAGGCCCTAACGGCGACTGCGATATCTCCGGTCTTGACGGTGGTACTTCACAGTGGTCACGTACAATGTTCATGCTTGAGGAGTTCCCAACCGATGAGTGTCTGTGGATGTACAACGATGGCGGTGTGGACGAACTCCGTTGGGGTACTTGGTCAAACACCAATGCAGCCATCTACGGTACTTACTCACGTCTGTATGTACACATCGCTGTCTGCAACGACTTCATTCGCTTGGCTTCCAACCCCGGCGAGTACGGCATCTCTTACACTGCCGACCTGCAGGCCAAGGTAGATCAGCTCATTCTTGAAGCTCGCGCTCTCCGCGATCTATCTTACTATTATGTTATCGACCTCTTCGGTAACGGTTGTGTAGCTTGGGACGACATGAAGTATGGCGACACTCCTCCGCAGACAACTCGCAAAGAGCTCTTCACAAAGGTAACTACCGACCTTGAAGATGTCCTCACAAAATTCCAAGACAGCAACATTTACGGTCGTTTGAGCAAAGACGGTATCGAGGCTCTCCTTTGCCGTTTCTACCTCAATGCCGAGGTGTACACCGGTACTGCAATGTATGACAAGTGCTGGGATCACGCTCAGAACGTAATCAACCGTCACAAAGGCGGCGGTTTCGAGAATTCCGGTCTTGCAAATGACTACCTTGCTCTCTTCTGCGGCAACAACCGTATGTTTGCTCCCGCCGGTAGTCTGAAAGACCAGAACGAAATCCTTTGGTACATTCCGCAGGATGCTACCTACACTCAGCCCTACGGTGGCTCTACATTCCTCGTGAACGGTGCCATCAAGAACATGGCAACTGCCGATATCGACATTCTCAAGGGAGATGCAAGTGTAGTAGACGGCTACATGAACCAACTCTGGTACGGTACCACCGATTCATGGGGTTGTATGCACGCTCGTCCGCAACTCTCTGACAAGTTCAGCTTTGTGAACGGTTACAGCGGTGACGGACGTACATACCTATGGCTTACCGAAGATGCCGGCTTCATCAAACAGAATATTCCTTTCAACGAGTTCCAAAGCGGTTACGCTTGTATGAAATTTACAGCTGCCACTGCTGATGCCAACGGTGTAATGCCCAAGTTCGTTGACCCGGTTACCGGTCTTCGTCGTGCAGGTGTGACAACAGCTTCCGAACAAAACCAGGACGGCTACACTTGGACTCAATACAATGTCGAGGGCTGCAGCCAGTTCCACAACACCGGCGTGCCTGTAATTCGTCTTGCCGATGTTTACCTCATGGCCGCTGAAAGCGCATTGCGCATGGGCAGCCACCAAACAGAGGCTCTCGAATATGTAAACCTTATCCGCAAACGTGCCGGTGTACCCACTTGGAACAATGCCGAGCTTACACTCAACTCTCTGCTTGACGAGCGTGCACGCGAACTCTATTGGGAAATGACTCGTCGTTCAGACCTTATCCGTTTCGGTAAATTCACCGGTTCTTCCTACCTCTGGGCATGGAAAGGCGGCGTAGAAGGCGGTACTGCACTTCCCGCACACTTCGACCTTTATCCGCTTCCCGCAAATGTTGTAGCCGTTTACGGCAGCAGCATGAAGCAGAACCCCGGCTATTAATTCTTAATATTCTAAACAAGACATTATAGAAATGAAAAAGATATCAGTATTGATGGCCCTCACGGTGCTGCTCTCCATGGCTTTTACAAGCTGCAAGGAGGATACACAGCCCCGCCTTGAGCGACCCACAGAATTTGTGCTCAATACACCCGCTCTTGCCGACAACACTTACGTGCTTTCAGCAAACGATGGTGTAGAGCTTTCAGTTAGCCAAGCTGACTATGGTATGGGTATCGTACCCACTTACACAGTAGAAGTGGCTACCAAAGCAGACAAAAGCGATGCCAAGGCTCTGCCCGAACAATATACAAACGCTCGTTTCACAGTGCCCGGCGAAAGCCTCTCACTTGCTCTTTGCGAGCAGCTCGGCTATGTAAGCGAGGAAACTTTCTCAAACAAGGCGGTACCCGTTTACGTTCGCGTAATTTCCTCCGTAGCCGGTTGCGACTATGCAACCATCGCGTCAAACTGGATTGAGCTCAAAAGCGTCCAGCCCTACTTCGCGGTGAAACTCCCCGACAACATTTGGGTAATCGGTCAGCCCACCGGCTGGGATGTAGCTTCTTCCGATATGGTACTCACCGAGACCGAAATCGAAAGCCGCATCTATCAAGGCACTTATTACATTGCAGCCGGAGAGTTCCAGTTCCGCTTCTACGATCAGCTTGGTGATTGGAGCTCATGGTCAATCGGTGCTCAGGATGAGGATAACCCGGTAGACATCTCCTTTACCGACGGTGTTTACGAAGGTCCGGCTTATCTTGGCGGTGCCGGCGATGAGAAGGGCAAGGGTTCATGGCAGGTAGCTGACTGGGCCGGCGGCACAGTGAAGATGACTGTAAACCTCTCCAACCCGAAGAAGGCTTCCGTAATCTTTGAGATTGTAGACTAAACAAGCAAGCATATTTGAAACACGAGCCGGAGGGAATTTCCTCCATAGGTGATGACCTCCGGCTTCAACTACAAAACTGATAATTTCAACATGAAAAAAATAGCATTATTCTGCTCAGCCGCTCTGCTTGCATTAGGCTTTTCTTCTTGCGAAGAGAATCCCGGTTTGGGTATTCCCCAGACGAATCCGCAAGAGACCGTGATGAGCGCGGGCGGTATCACCGTAAACTACGGATCCGCCATTCAGGGCTCAACTCTTGACCTGAACAACTATGCCACTCAAAACCTCGTTGACGGTGAATGGGACGGCACATACACTTACACTACAATCCCTGTGATAGAGCTTGCTCTGACCGATGAGGAGGCCGCAGCTATCCCGGCAGGTACAAACGTGTCTTTCATTATGGATTTGGCTACTCAGGCTGATTTCAGCGACCAGATTCAAATTCCCGTGGTTGACGGTGCTGTGCCGGCTGCCGATTGGGACGAGTATTTCCGCGCCAAGCTCGGCAAGAGCCCGGCTGCAAAGGACAATTATGTGCGCTTCGAGGCTTACTTGGAGAGTGACGGTCAGGAAGTGCGTGTAGGCAACCCCGACACTTATTTCGCTCAGAAGACTCTTTCTGTAACTCCCTGCCCCCTCAATATCAAAATCTCCGAGGGTTATTACCTGATTGGTACTTGCAACGGTTGGGCACTCGACACCCAGTTCCCGATGAAACACTCTGACCAGAGCGTTTACGATGACCCCGTCTTCACTATTGCAGTTGAAATCACTGAAGAGGAAGCCGCTGCCGGCTGGTGGTGGAAAGTTGCTTCCAAAGAAGCTGTTGAAGCCGCTGATTGGGATAAGACTATCTGCGGACCCGCTGCCAACGGTGATGAAGCTCTTGAAGGCTCAATCGTTGACGTTGACGCACAGGCCGGTTGCATCAAAGAGGCCGGAAGCTTCATCCTTACTGTAAACATGATTGACATGACTTACAAGTTCGAGAAAATGTCTTACCTCTATACTCCCGGTAACTCCAACGGTTGGAACCAGGGTGCAAGCCAGTTGCTGGCATACAACGCTGATAAGGGTTACTTCGAGGGTTATGCTTATCTCAACGGTGAGTTCAAGTTCACTTCCGCTCCCGATTGGAACGGCACTAACTACGGTAACTCCGGCGAAGACGGCAAACTCTCAACCGACGGCGGCGCAGGTAACCTGAACGCTCCCGAAGCCGGTCTGTACTACTGCACAGTTAACGTTGACGATCTCACATACACAATCACCAAGATTGAGTCACTCGGTATGATTGGCGGCTTCAACTCATGGGGTGCACAGACAGTGATGACATCCTCTGACGACTTCTTGAAGTGGACAGGTACAGTGACATTTGCAGAAGGCGATGAATGGAAATTCCGCGCCAACGACAACTGGGACATCAACCTTGGCGGTTCCATCAGTAACCTGGTGCTCAACGGCTCTAACCTGCCGGCTCCGGGTGCGGGTGAGTATGAGGTGACTCTTGACCTATCGACTATTCCGTACACTTATACGGCTGTTAAGAAGTAAATAGATTTTCGCATGAATTTAAGCGCGGCTGCCTTTGGGGTGGCCGCGCTTTTGCTTGTTTTTTGGGGAAGTGTTTTGGTATTAAGGGGGGGGGCTTGTGGGCGGCACCCCTTTGGGGTGCGTTTGTGCCTGTTGATGTACCGGCGGCTAAGGCCGTCGGTTAACATCGGGCTAGACGGCTTTGCCTTCTTACGGCTTGTTTTCAAAACTGGCAGGTGTATGAGCGGAATAAGAGGGATAGGGGGTGAGAGGTATGAGCGGAATGAGAGAAATGATAGGAACGGACAGATAGCTGAATTGTATTTTATTTTTTGGGGGTATTTTTTTTACGAGGTTGTTTATTTTTTGTAATTTTGCATTAAACAGAAGTTAACGGTTGATGTTTGATTCGGTAAAACATAGTGGTCAGGTTTTTACTCCTGATTATCTTGTCTCGTTGATTTTGGATGAGGCGGGATATAGGGGAGAGGCTATATTGGGCAAGCATTGTATTGACAATTCTTGCGGAGATGGGGCATTTCTTTGCGAGATTGTCAATCGTTATTTTAATTTATGTACAGCTATACATAAATTAAGCTTATGCACAGTAAATGATTATGCGAAGTGATTGACTGTGATGAGTTGCCCAATACTGACTGGCAGGATTTTACAGGCAACTGTACATAATATTTCTACATAATATTATATTATGGGGGAAACATCCAAACAATAATTATTATGGAAGGAATACCAATTAAAGACCTTATGGCCCAATGCTGCGAATACTTTATGCAGCAGGGTCGCACATCAAATCCCACCCGTTATCGGCAGAAGTGGGAAAACGGAATACTTCCTTATATGTCAAGGCAGAACAAACTGCTCTACTCCCCTGAAATAAGGGCGGCATATCTGGAAGGTGTAAACGTTGAGGGTATGACACCCCACGAGGCGGCGGATACCATACGCTGCATACGAGTCCTTGACGATATGTATCTGTATGGCAGGATAAGGAAGACTTGCTACAGTGTTCCCGAGACTGATTTCAGAGGAGATATCGGGAAAAAGATCTTAGCTTTCCTACAATACTCCAAGGGAATCCGTAAGACTGATGCAACCATCAGATCCTACAAATGCTATCTATACCGATTCTATGACTTCATTGCAGACATCGGCATTGACACGCTGGAAGATATAAGGCTTGATCATGTTCTTGAATTTATCGGCACGCATCCCTCTATGAGTAAGGATGGTGTTTTACGGACAATCAGGGTGTTGTTCCGTTACTGGCAACAGGAAGGCTATGTAAAGAATGACATAATGGATTCACTGAAAAGAATCCGATGTGCGAAGCCTAAGAGACTGCCGTCTTACTTTACACCAGAGGAAATCTCAAAAATTGAAACATCTGTGGAAAGGTCAAGCTCGGTGGGGAAATGCAACTATGCAATGATACTGCTCGCCTCAAGACTCGGATTGAGAATTTCAGACATCACAGGGCTTAAATTCTCAAACATAAACTGGGACACAAACATCATAAGCATAACCACATATAAAACCAAGAAATACGCCGAATACCCTCTTCTTCCGGACATCGGAAACGCATTGATAGACTATATCCAAGGAGGGAGGGCAAACTCCACGAGTGACAGAATTTTCCTGTCATCACGCCCTCCCTATGATCCTCTGAAAGCGCCCACAGGCAGTCAACGGATTAGAGCATGTATTAGGGAGTCGGGAGTTAATATCGAAGGACGGAAACACGGACCGCACTCGCTCCGTCACAGTTTTGCAAGTGCCATGTTGGAAAATGGTGTTAAAATGCCAACCATCTCTGAGGTTCTTGCTCACCGAAACACTCAGTCCACCATGAGCTATCTTCGCATAGACATGAAAGAGCAGATAAAATGTGCATTGGAGGTGCCATCGGTGGACGATAGTTTCTATATTCAAAAAGACGGCTTTTTCTATGGAACGCAGAACAGTTAAAATCGAATACACCAGCGTGTTTGCCCCATATATAAATGGGCTGCTGCGCATAAAGGAGGCTGCTGGCTACAACATGAGAGCCGCAAAAACATGTATTCAAGGAGCTGGATGTATATGTCGCGTCTATAGGCGTTACCAATCCTGTACTGACAGAAGAAATCATCTCCGGTTGGGCGGCTACCAGAATAAATGACCGCAGAAATACGCTCTATGCAAAATATGCCTTGATAAACCAGCTGTCAAGATATATAATACATAATGGAGGCGAGGCATATGTTCCAAGGCTTCCCAGATACCCTAACAGCGACTTCACTCCATATATTTTCACCGAAAAAGAGATATCGGATATTCTGTCCAAGGCAGACACCCTTGTGCCGAAGACCCATTATGAGAATATTATGGTGATACCGGCCATACTGCGGTTGCTTTATGCCACCGGGATGAGGATATCCGAGGCACTATCCCTGACAAACGGGGATGTTGACACCGATAACGGAATCCTGCTGATACGAGACTCAAAGAACCGGCAGGACAGAAAAATCCCAATAAGGGATAGCCTTGTATCAGTACTCGTACAATACAAGAAATATCGGGATATGATGCCTTTGAGTCATATTGGTGAGGCAGACAAGCCTTTTTTTATCAAACCCAATGGCTCCAGCATGTCCGCCGGATGCATTTACACCCGGTTCCGCAAGATATACACCTCCTGCGGGATAAAATATGTTGGTGACCAAAGAGGGCCGCGGGTACACGACCTAAGACACACCTTTGCGGTACATACTCTTGCCGCCATGTCTCGAGCCGGCATAGACCTGTACACGTCCATGCCGATATTATCGGTATATATGGGGCACAAATCCGTATGGATGACTGAAAAGTATGTCCGATTGACTACTGCGATGTATCCGGAAATCGAGACTAAATGCACTGAATGAGACCATCTGATTTATCCAATCGACCTTGAATGATGAATACAAATGATTTTGCAAAGCATCTGACCAAGTTCTTCACATCCTATCTGTCAGATGAACGGCGGGTAAGCCCCAATACAATCGCCTCATACAGAGACTCAATGTTACTCTTCCTGAGTTCGTCACTTTTTGAGAGGTAAATTTTTAAATATCATAAATTCAGCA